>SXOB01000052.1 GCA_005776945.1 Pseudomonadota bacterium | reverse complement strand
GTGAAATCGGCTGAAACAGAGGAGGGTTTTAGTTTTATCTTGGCGTGGCTAGTGTAAGATTTAGCCAGCACAGTTCGAGGCCCAATTCTTGAGTGCATGTCGGCGCCTAACCTTCATCCCCATCCTTTCCCAATCCCTCGCAGACTACTCTGGCTTTCCGGCCTTTGCCTCCCTGCACGCCCTTTTATGGGGCTGCTTTGTGATGGGCTGCCTGGTGGCGAGCCTCGAGGCCGATCCACTGCGGTACATACCACACAGATACGCTATCTGGCAGCTCAACCTCTGTGTAACTACCACAACAGGAGCAGCTCGGTGCTGCTAGCCGCGACCGGCCGCGCGGCGGGCGGTGGTGCCGCTTGAACGACGGTCGGAGCCGTGGGCGTCGCGCTTGGTTGGCGCGACCACCAGACGCCACCGACGACGAGCAGGCCGATGAGGCCGAGGACAACGACGCTGCCGACGGAACGGCGCCCGTTTTTCGGGCCAAACCAGTCCCCTTCGAAGTCGTCGGCCTCGCGGGAGGGGGTGATGCCGCGCTCATGGAGCGGGGCTTCGGAGCCAAAGACCTGGTCGCCCCACGACTCGGCGCGCTTGGTGGCCTCTTCGAGGCCTACGTCGGGGCTGAGCGTAGGGGGCGCCACGCGGCTGGGGAAATTCGGCGGCGGAATCGTGAGGTGGTCGGGGCTGACGCTGTCGTCGTCATCCTCGGGTTCGTCCAGCGTGTTCGGCGTTGGCGGGGGAGGCGCCGAGGGGATCCGGAGCGCGGGTTCGGGCGTCGGCGCAGCGCGCGTGGGGGCTGGCGGAAGCGTCGGGATGGGAACCGTCTCCAGCTCGGCCGGGTCGGGGCCGCCGGGGGAGTCCAGGCTTGGCGAGTCGAGTGTGGCGTCCAGCGCGGGGTTGGGCGCCGGTGGCGTACCGACCCGCGGTGAGGGCGGTGGCGTCAGGGTGCTCGGAGGTACGAGGCCCAATCCAACCGGCGCAGCGTCGAAGGGCGGTAGGCCAAGCGGCACGCCGTCGGTATCTTCGTCCCCCCACACCTCTTGGGAAGGGCGGCGGGTCGCGGCCTGGGTTTGGGGGGCGAACGCGGTCGCAAGGTCGGCCCAGGTGTGGACGGGTGACCAGCGGACGCCCCCACGCGAGACGAGGTCGTCGCGGTCGACGCGTCCTTCTCGAATCCAGCGGCGCAACGTGTCCCAGTCCTGGACGACGTAGACCTGGCCCGATTGCTTGAGGTAGGGCTGCTGGCCGACCGGGTCGCCTAGCGCCTCGACGTCGTCCACGGTCGTCGTGCCCGAGCTTGGCGCCGGAAGAGGGGTCAGCGTGGCGCGAGGAGCCGAAAACGCGTCGGAGTGGTCCTCGCTCGAGGGTGCGGGCGACGGCGTCTGAGAGCCCACAGGGGTGACGCTCTGGCTGTGGCCACACGACGCGCAGCGGAACCGGAACGCGCGGCCCGACGACACGACCCACGCGGGGGGGTCGAGATCGTGCTGGACGCCACAGTTCTCGCAGCGAATCTTCACAGCTTGGTCCGCCCGCCGCTAACTGTAGACAACGGCGAGGGCACCCAGGGCCAGGATGACGGCGGCCGCCACCCAGAGCGCCGCATTGGAGCGGGCCTCGGGCGCCGGCGGGACCACGGGCGGGGGGCGTGGAGGCGGGAGGCGTTCCGGCTGTACCAGGGCGGGCGTCGCCTGGATCGGCGCGGGAGGCGGCAGATCTGGCACCACAGGCTGCGAGGGGGCAGACGGCGCAGCGCTTGGCTCCTCCTCGCGGGGCGGCGGGGGTGGCTCGGACGGTTCCGATCCCATGGACAGCGGGCCCGGGTCGCTTGGAATCGGCGGAGGGCGGTTGCCACGGGCGACGGCGGGCGGCGGCGTCGCTTCGGCGCTGACGGCCATGCGAATTTCGGACGCGAGTGAGGACCCGCGACCGACGATGGTGGTCGGGGCGTCGGCAGCGTCCTCGTCACGTTCCGGAGCCGGTGCGCGGAGCTGGATTTCCCCGCGTTCAGCGCGCTTGTAGACGTCGTGGAACCAAGCATCGAGGTCGACGATCGCATCGATCGGCGTCCAGATGCGCTGATCGTAGGTGATGCGGCTGCCCGCATCCAGGCGACCGTTGGACAAGTGTTCGCGCAGCTGATCGAGGGTGTTGAACTCGATCGTGATGCCGATTCCGCGCTGCGCCTTGAAGACGATGCTCACACGGCGGAAGTCCAGCGCGCCAACATCCGGGACGGGTTCGTTGGCCGGCTCTTTGTAGACCGTGAACTTGTGAGAGCACTTCGGACAGGAGATCTTGGCGCCGCGACCCTTGATCTTGCTGTCGGCCACTTTGTACCGGGCGTGACAACTCGGGCAGGAAGCGATCATGGCGTCGGACCGTCCTCGGTCGGTCCTCATACCTCGCGCGGGGCTGGGTGGCCCGTCAGCGCTCCAGGAGGCGGACGAGTCCCTGGCCGTCCCGAAGTTCGCGTTGGCCACCCCGGTCGAAGCGGACGACGAGCGCGTAGGGGGTGCGTCGCACGACCGTTCCCGGGCCGTGGCGCACGTGACGGAGCCGGACCCCGGGCACGAGTTCGTCCTCGTCTTCGATCTCCCGCTCGTCCGCAGCCGGCCTCGCGTGGTGATTGCGCATCAGGCTCGCGAGGCGCTCGCGATTTTCGTCGGGGAGCGACGCCCCACGCCGGCGCGCGGCGTCCGGTTCGCCGTCGGGGACGTCGCCGACGACAGACGAACCCGGGAGGCCGAACAGGAATCGTGAGGGCCGCGCGGGTCCGCGCGTGGTGCCCGGCTCGTCTCCCGTCAGTCGGGTTCGGCAGAGAAACAGGCGCCGGCGGGCCCGGGTGAACGCGACGTAGGCGAGGCGCCGCTCCTCTTCGATTCCCTCGTCGCCCGCGCGGCTGTGCGGAAACTTGTCCTCATTCATCTGGAGGACGAAGACGACGGGGTACTCCAGACCTTTGGCGCTGTGGACGGTCATGAGGGCGACCTCGCCACCCTTGGGGATGTCGTCCGTGTCCGAGGCCAGCGACGTCGTGTCGAGCCAGGCCGTCAGACGCTCCATGGGGGATCGGTCGTCCTCCTCCAGGATGCCAGCCTGGACGAGTGACGTGAGGTGTTCCTCCCGTTCCTCGCGGTCGGCGTCCGATTGAATCCACGTATGGTAGCCGGTCGCATCGATGACGCGCGCGATCAGCTCGTGAAGGGGCAGCTCGGTGGCCAGATCCGTCAATTGGCTGACGAGCAGAGTGAAGGCCGCCAGTGCCTTTTCGGGCGCACCCGTGGGCGCGGTTCGGCGGGCGGCGGCCAGCAGGGGGACGCCGGCCTGGGCGGCCGTTGCGCGGAGGCTGTGAAGCGTCTTCGCACCGACGCCGCGGGGCGGGGCACCCACGGCGCGAAGAAACGCAGCGTCGTCGGCGGGATTGGCGACGAGGCGCAGCCAGCCGAGAATGTCGCGCACTTCGCGCCGTTCCCAGAATCGTCTGCCGCCGACGACACGGTAGGGGATTCGTCGACGGCGGAGCGCCTGCTCGACGGGGCGCGACAACATGTTGGTTCGGTAGATCACCGCGAAGTCGCCCCAAGTCATGTCGTCGCGCCGACGGACCTCGTCGATCATCGCGGCGACGCGCTCAGCCTCGTCGCGGGGGTCTTGGGCGAGGACGTGCTGGACGCGGGCGCCAGGTTCGGCGTCGGTCCACAGCGACTTCTCGAGGCGGCCGCTGTTGGGTTGGACCACCGCATTCGCCGTAGACAATATGTGGCCTGTGCTGCGGTAATTCTGCTCCAGACGAACGATGGTTGCGTCCGGAAAATCGCGCTCGAAATTAAGAATGTTCGTGACGTCGGCGCCACGAAAACCGTAGATGGACTGATCGTCGTCGCCTACGACGGCGAGATTTCTGCGAGCGGAGGTCAGCCTGCGAAGCAGATCGTACTGAGCGAGATTCGTATCCTGGTATTCGTCGACCAGTACGTAGTGGAATTTCTCCTGCCAGGTTTGGAGCGCCTCGGAGTCCTCCTTGAACAGCCGGGCAGCCTGGGCGATGAGGTCGTTGAAGTCCATGGCGTCGGCCGCTTTGAGCGCATCCTCGTAGGCGCGCCACAGGCGCAGTGTCCGGTCGCCCACGTGGGCGCGGCGTTGGGCGAGCGCTTCGTCTGGCGTGGTGAGGCGGTTCTTGTAGCGGTCGATGGTGCGAAGGACGTCGTCGATGGCGACGCGGTCGACGTCGAGGCCCGCCTCTTGAACGAGGCCGCGCATGAGCCGTTTCTGGTCGTCGTCGTCATAGATCGAGAACCGTCGCGTGTAGCCGAGGCGTTCGGCGTCCTTTCTCAGGATGCGGCAACACGTGCTGTGAAAGGTGCTCACCCAGAGGTGTCGGGCTCCTTCGCCAACGAGTTCGGCGACGCGGCCGCGCATTTCCTCTGCCGCCTTGTTCGTGAACGTCACGGCCAACACGTTGCGCGGGTCGACGCCGAGATGGAGCAAGTGGGCGATGCGGCGGGTGAGCACTCGGGTCTTGCCCGAACCCGCGCCGGCGAGCACGAGGACGGGCCCATCGACGGCGGTCACCGCCCGCAGCTGCTCGCTGTTGAGGCGAGCGAGATGGTCATCCACGGCGCGCGCGCTCCGCGTTCCGCTGGCGGAGGCCCGGGGCGCGCCCGGCGAGAATGCGCAGTTCTGCGCGCTCGAGTGCGACGGCCTCGGCCGGGACATCGGACGTGATCACGGAACCAGCGCCGATGATGGCCCCGTCGCCTACCACCACGGGGGCAACGAGGCTGCTGTTGCTGCCGATGAACGCGCCCGCGCCGATCGCGGTGTGGTACTTGCCCGCGCCGTCGGAGTTGCAGGTGATCGTCCCGGCCCCGACGTTGGCGGCCGAACCCACGGTCGCGTCCCCGAGGTAGGTCAGGTGGTTCGCCTTGGCGCCGGCGTGCATGGTCGTGTTCTTCGTCTCGACGAAGTTTCCGACGTGGACGTCGTCGTGCAGAATCGTGCCGGGGCGCAAGTGGGCCATGGGGCCAACCTTGCAGCGGGGCCCAATGATGGCGCCCTGCGCGACGGTATGGGGCCGGACGAGGGCGCCTTCGCCGACATCCGTGTCCTCCAGCCAGCATCCGGACTGGATTTCGGCGGCGGCGCGGACGGTCGAGGCCCCGCGGAGGACGACGTCCGGCCAGACTCGGCCGCCAGGGGCCACGGTGGCGCGGAGGCCCACCCAGGTCCGGTCGGGATCGACGAAACAGGCGCCGCGGCGGGCAAGGTCGGCCACGTGGGCGGCGACGAGCTCGCGCTCAAGATGCATCCAGCCTTCGGCGGTCGTCGGAGCGGGCCCCGGCGGCGCGAGCGTCAAGGCGCGTTCCGTGTCGAGGTCCGCAAGCTGGGCTGGACGGGTCATCAACCGTGCCTATCGCGGTACCTGGCGACGTTGCGGCGCGGCGGGGCCGGCGCTAGACGGGCGGCCCCGCGGGGGTCGCCCAGGTCGGCTGCCCCGGGAATCGTGGTTCGGCCGTGCGCCGATCCGTAGAGGAGTGTCACGTGATCAGCGATCTCTCCAGGGTGCGCAACATCGGGATCTCGGCCCACATCGATTCGGGCAAGACCACGCTCACGGAGCGCATCCTCTTCTATACGAAGAAGATTCATGCGATCCATGAGGTCAAGGGCAAGGACGGTGTCGGCGCCACGATGGACTCGTTGGACCTCGAGCGCGAGCGCGGCATCACGATCCAGTCCGCAGCGACCTACTGTGGGTGGGCCGATCACCACATCAACAACCTCGACACCCCCGGACACGTGGACTTCACGATGGCAGTCGAGCGTTCGCTGCGGGTGCTCGACGGTGCCATCCTCGTCCTTTGCGGCGTGGCCGGTGTGCAGAGCCAGTCGATCACCGTCGACCGGCAGATGCGCCGCTACAACGTCCCGCGCCTCGCCTTCGTCAACAAGCTCGACCGGCAGGGCGCCAACCCCATCAAGGTCAAGGACCAGCTCAAGTCGAAGCTCCGGCTCAACGCCGTCATGGTCCAGATCCCGATCGGCGCCGAAGACCGTCTCGCAGGCATCATCGACCTCGTCGAGATGCAGGCTTGGTACTTCGACGGGGACAACGGCGAAACGCTGCGCGCAGCTCCGATTCCTGACGACTACACGGCCCAGGCGCAGGAGTACCGGGAAATCATGCTCGACGCGGCCAGCATGTTCTCCGACGAGCTCATGGAGGCCATGCTCGAGGAGGCTGTGACGGTTCCGGTCGTCAAAGCGGCCATCCGCAAGGCGACGATTTCGCGGAAGCTCGTGCCGGTCTTCTGCGGCTCGGCCTACCGCAACAAGGGCGTTCAGCTGCTCCTCAACGGCGTCAACGACTACCTTCCGGACCCGACCCAGGTCGAAAACACTGGGTATACGGTCGAGGAAGAAAGCAAGTCCGTCGTCATCCCCTGCAAGCCCGACTACGCGTTCTGCGGACTCGCGTTCAAGTTGGAAGAGGGCAAGTACGGCCAGCTCACCTACTTGCGCGTTTACGCCGGCAAGCTCAAGAAGGGCGAGTTCATCCACAACAGCCGCAACCGGCAGAAGGTCAAGGTTGGCCGCTTGGTGCGCATGCACGCCGACCAGATGGAAGACATCGAGGAGACGCAGTGTGGCGATATCGTCGCGCTGTTCGGCGTCGACTGCAATTCGGGTGACAGCTTCACGGATGGCTCGGTCGATCTGGCGATGAGCCCGATCCACGTCCCGAACGCCGTCATCCACTACACGATCAACTGCCCCAGCAAGGACGCGAACAACCTGCAGAAGGCGCTCCAGCGCTTCAGCAAGGAAGACCCCACCTTCCGCGTGTCGTCGGATCCGGAGACGGGCGAGACGATCATCAGCGGCATGGGCGAGCTCCACCTCGACGTCTACATGGAGCGCATGCGGCGCGAGTACAAGGTCGCCGTTGAGCCCAGCCCGCCCCGCGTCGCGTACCGCGAGACCGTCACCCAGCGCGCCGAATTCAACTACCTGCACAAGAAGCAGACGGGCGGTTCGGGCCAATACGGCCGCGTCGGTGGCTTCATGGAGCCTCGCGAGGAGGGCGATTTCGAGTTCGTGGACGACGTGGTCGGCGGCGTCATCCCGCGCGAGTTCATCTCGAGCTGCGAGAAGGGCTTCAAGTCCATGGTCCACAAGGGCATGCTGATTGGGCAGCCCGTCACCGGCGTGCGCGTCACGATCAACGACGGCGCCTACCACGCCGTCGACTCGTCCGACATCGCGTTCCAAGAAGCGTCTCGCGGCGCCTGGCGCGAAGCCTACCCCAAGGCCAAGCCCGTCATCCTCGAGCCACTGATGAAGGTCGACCTCGAGGGTCCCGCTGAATTCACGGGCTCGATGGTCAGCACGCTGATGGGACGTCGCGGCATTATCATCTCCTCGACCGAGGAAGATGGATTTGCCCGGGTCGAATCCGAGGTTCCGCTCGCGGAGATGTTCGGCTACAGCACGGCGCTGCGGTCGGCGACACAAGGCAAGGCCGAGTTCGCCATGGAATTCGCTCGGTACTCCCGCGCTCCTGAAGGCATTTCTCAGGAACTGATCAAGAAGTACCAGGAAGAGCGCAACAAGCGGTAGGGGTTGGGGCGCGAATGGCGCCGCACTCTTACGGTCTTGTGGCCGACCACAGGTAGAGCGGTTGGGTCGTTCCCCCGATGCCGACGGCGTTGTGGGGGATCGAACGCTCAAGCGCGGACACTTCCCGCTCGATGTCGGCCAGCAGGGCGCTGGCGTCCATGCCCGATTGCCGGGCGATGGCGACCGGGTACCTGCGGAGTTTTCGCGCCAGTTTGGAAAAAGGGATTTCGTCGATTTGGCTAGCAGCGTGGACCGTGGCCCTCACGTCGCGGAAGCCGACGTCCTCGATGAGACGGCCCAGGCGTGGCCCAAGTGCGAGGATTCCCAGAATATTCTCCACCTGGTGAAGGAGGGCCCTAAAGGCGGTGTTGTAGCCAACGAGGTGCCCGTCGAAGACGAAGGTCTCGGCCAAACCGTCCGCCTCCACCATCAAGATCCGGCCTCCGGGCGCGAGGACCCGGGCCGCTTCCTTGATCACGTGCGTGGGATCGAAATGACCCATGCCGCGTACACAGAGAACGACATCCATGGCCCCGTCGATGACCGGAACGCGCTCGGCGCTGGCCTCCGCGAACCGAATGCGGCCACTTGGCGGCGTCTGACGGCGAGTCTCCGCGAGCCGTTCGGAGTTCGTGTCCAGGCCCAGCCAGCGAAGCTGCCGGCGACTTGGAAGAAGGGTGCGCGCTGAAATCGCATCGCGGCAGTACAGGTCCACCATTTCGCCGGGCGCAGCGGGGATGTGGTCGAGCAGGAGCCGCGTGAACAGTGGGCTCCACCAAGGCGGGGTCACCGCGTCGCCCACGGGCAGAATGCCGCTGATCGTCGCGTCAGCCGGGGGTTGAAGCGCGACTTCAATGGGAATGCCGCGGGCGGAAGCACGTTCGCTCAGGACGCGCTCGTAGGTCTCCTTGGACACGCCCAGGGCGAGGGCACGTCCGCGGACAAACGCCTCTTCGTTGGCGGACAACACGCCATCCGCGAAGACGCTGTCGAGGGCCAACTCGAGCAAGGGCAGCTTGTCGGCCTCGAGCACGCGCTCCATGTGGCGCAGATGGGCGGCCGGATCCTTGAGCGCCCGCGAAATGGCCGCGTGGTTCTTGATGACGAACATCGCGAGGTCGCGGAACTTGGTGTTCGCCTGTTGTGACTGCAAGCGCGTGCGTCTCGCAGCGAGGGCGTCGGCAAGCTCCTCGACGCCTGCCGAGGTCGACAGACCGAGGTAGCTGTGGAGATTCCTGGCCTCGACGCGCGCGCAGAGCTCCGCGGCGATTTCCTGGTCGCGGTCTTCCGTCCCCTCGTCGGCCACGATCGTACCCTACGCCGAAACAGGTCCAAGCGCTACGGACTGGCAGCCCGACGCCGCGCGGGCCGACGGATAGCTCTCGCTGTGGATCTCCGATTGCCCCCCGCGGGTTGGGTCGACCTCCTAGAGGTTCCTGGCCTCCGCTTCGACCTGCGCTACGCCTCGAACGACAACGTCACGGGGCGGCCCCTGCCTGGCTATGGCGCCGCGGGCGCGTGGTTGCGGGCGGATGCGGCTACGGCGCTGGCGCGCGTGACGCAGTCGCTCGCGGCGGACGGTTGGGGCGTGACCGTCTTCGACGCCTACCGGCCCTACCGGGCGACCCTGGCCCTCGTCCGATGGGCCGAGGCGACGGGCCGGGGCGACCTCGTCGCGAGAGGCCTTCTGGCTCGCCGTAGTGAGCACAACGCCGCCGCAGCCGTGGACGTCGCCCTTTGTGACCTTCAGACGCGTGCGCTGCTCGACCATGGCGGGGCCTTCGACGACTTCGGACCGACGGCGCACCCCTTGGGGGCCTCTGGGTCCGGACGGGCCCTTCGTCAGCGACTGGCGGCGGAGTTCGAGCGGGCGGGTTTCGTGCCTTCCACGACCGAATGGTGGCATATGGGCTGGCCCCAGCGGGGCGAGCCTCTGGACATCCCCTACGGCGCAGAAGAAGCCGATGACGCGCCGGCCAGGGCTGCCATCCCGGCGTAGGCGACGGGTCCATCTGATCGGTCACGAGGAGTGGGCTGGCGTCGTCGTTGTTGCGGATCAAGCGAGCCCAAGGTGGGGAGTCACGAGGCACGCCCCAAGATGGCCTCCGTCGCCCAGGCCAGCGCCTCGGCTTCCGACGTCGCGCCTCGGACGTCGCCAACCGCGAAACTCTCATGGGCGAAGGGGTAAATGCCCATCGCCGCGAGCAGGGCGACACGCATTTCTGCGGGGTTCACGGAAGCGATGGCCCTCCCGTCGGGTCCGATTGCACCGACGATGCCGGCTTGATCGGGGCCAATCGGACCACCGATGAGGACACCCACGTAGCCGTAGGGGTGGTGGCCCGTCCCCTCGGGGCCTTGACGGTACGGGGTCCGGCCGAATTCCGATGCGAGGTAGATGACCGTGTCGTCCAGGTCGAGCTTCGCGGGGTCGCCCTCTCCGGGCGCGTTGATTCTGTCGGCCAACTGCGCGAGCGTGTGCGTACAATTCCGCGCTTGGGTGGCGAGGTGACTGAGGTGGCTGTCGAAAGCGCCGCCGCCGTCGGCCGAAATGAGACCTCCGTCGACGACCTGGACGTAGCGCGCGGGTGCAATCGCGTGCTTCAGTAGTTGGACAGCTGCCTGGATCGACATGCCCGTCACATCCGACGTGGATTCGCCAAGAGCGCTGCCGAAAGAGGGTGCGAGCCCATCGGGCTTGAAGGCCTCAGCCAGGGCGTCGATGTCCCCTCGTGAATCGCCGACGGGGCTGCGCGCGAGCCGGTCGCGCAGCGCAAAGGTGTCGCCGACTTGGATGCGAAGGGGCCGGGCGCAGCCGGGGTGCAGGCCCGCAGCGTCGGCCGCCTGAAGGTTGTCGGTGAAAAAGGCGCCGTCTGGCGTCAGCACCACGCTGTAGGGAATGACGCGCCCGGTGGTGTCCCGTTCCTGGAAATAGCGCATGATATGTGCGCCAGTCCCAGCCATCCGCGGATTTCCGAGTCGCGTACCCGCCAACGAATAGGGGATGGCCGTCTCGTGGCGCTCTAAATCGTGAGACAGGACGACGACCCGCATCCGGTCGAGAATGTCGGGCCGATTCCTGAACGGCATGACGAGGGGCCCGAGGTTGACCGTCATGCCTGCAGCATCGGCGCGCCACGGCGACAAATAGGCGTCAGGGTCGACGCCGCTGCGTCCGCCAAACACGTTTGCGTGGTCTTCGGCGAAGCAATGCCATTGCTGGTTGGAGTATTCCCTATCGCTTGAGGTGCCGTATTCCGGCACACAGTAAAAGGACTCGAAGGGGGAGAGTCCGCCGTAGAGGAAAATCTCGAGGCAGCGCTCGGCTTTGACGCCCGTCGGCAGCAAGAGCGATTTGGCCTCTTCGGGGGCGTCTCCCCAGGCGCTCCAAGCGGGACGGGCATGGGTCAGAAGGGCCGCGCCTGCCGCGCCGCTCAGCATCAGATCACGACGGCGCACGGCGTCTCCGACGGAGAAGTGAGGGAAGCACGGCCGATCCGGCGATGGTGTGTTCGGCTATCCCGACGCCGCGGGGCGAGGCGTGCGGATGCCTTCGCGCGTAAGGGCCCAACTCGAGGCCGCGATGGCGACGGCTCCCAGGGCCATTCCGAGGCCGGGGCGTTCGCCGAAGGCGAAGATGCCGATGGCGGCGCCGATGGGGACGGCCGTCATGCTCACGCCCGAAACCAGGGCGGCCGGCGCCAGGGCGTAGGCCCGGGTCATCGCAACCTGCCCCACAGCGGCACAGAGGCCCATCCCCGTCAGGGCGAGCCACGCGGGGGCCGTCAGGTCCCAGGAGGGCTGTGAATTCAGGGCCCACGGCAGCGAAAACATGAGCGCCACGGCGGAGAAATGGACCACAATGGCATCGGGATCTACGGCGCCGCTGAGGCGGCGAATGATGAGGTAGGCCCACGCCGCGGAGGCCGCGGACGCCACCGCCAGCGCGCTGCCAAGGCTGATGTGGGTCGGTGGACCAAGGACGGCCAGGACACCCAGAAATCCGAAGATGAGCCAGGCCACAGACGAACGTGAGACGCGCTCGCCGATTGAAATGCGAGAGGCGGCGGCGACGAACAGGGGGCTGCTGTGCTGCAGCGTGAGGACCTCGGTCAGCGGCGCCATCGAGAGGGCTGAAAAATAGGCGGCCATGGCGAGGCACCCGGCGACGGCGCGGACGAGGAGGTGCCGATGATGGGTGAAACGAAGGGGCGTGCCGCGTACAGCGAGCAGGGCGACCGCCACGGCGCCAACGATGGCGCTACGGACGAGGACGACGAGCGAGGGGTCCGCTTCGACCGACACGTGGCGGGCCAGCGCGGCCATCAAGGCAAAGGCGACGCTGGCCAGGACCATGGCCGCGGCGCCTGCGCGAGGCCTGTGAGCCGGGCTCACACCGGACTCAGCGGCCGGATGGGTCGTCACGGCCCGTGGAGCGGGATGCCCTCGCGGGCGCAGCAGGACGGCGCGTTGCAGCAGCCTGCTAGAGTCCACGAACTGCAACGACCTCAGCCGCAGCGCGCTCCCCCGACCACCAAGCCCCGTGCATCCAGCCGTAGTACTCGCGATTCGTATGTTCGCCCGCAAAGAAGAGAACGTCCTCGACCGGCGCAGCAAGGGCGTCGAGGTCGTCGAGCGAGGCTCCCACCGGCACGTAGGTGTAGGAGCCGCGTTGGTAGATGTCGTCGCCCTGGTGAGTGACCAAGCTCACGACAGGGTCGCCAGCGTCGGGGTAGGCCTTTCGGATGGCCTCCATGGCCGTCTCCACGGCCGTCGCTTCGTCCATGGCTTCCAATTCCTCGGCGAACGACCCACCCGCAATGAGGCTCAGGATGGGGACGGTCTGGAAGATGGCAAGATTCGTCGCCTCGAAGCTGCGTCCTTCCTCACCCTCGAATAGGATGTATTGATCGCCAGTATCCCAGAAACGGACGTCGAATTGCAGGATGATCTTGGCGAGGCGACCGAATCCGAGGCGGTCGATCGCGGTCGTGTGGCCCGACGGCAAGGTGGGGACAAACTGGACGCCCCCCCACTGCAGGACGCCAAGCGGGACGGTGACGATGACCTGATCGGCTTCGTAGACGGCGGTCGGGGTCACGACTTCGACGCCGTCGGACGACCAACGGATGACAGAAACCGGCTGCTCCAGTCGAACATCGAGGTAGCTAGCCGCCTTTTCCATCATTGCATCGGCGCCGCTGGTGAACATTTCGTAATCGCCGGCGACGTCCCCTTCCTCCCACCACGCTTGGAAGGAAAGGTCCGATTTGTCGGCACCGTAGGCGGCGTCATTCTCCCACCACCACACACCTTCGGTGGCATTGATTTCGGAAGGGTCCAGGCCGTCGAGCCAACCGATGTCTTGCAGCGCCTGGGCGAGGTCGATGTCATCGGTGAGCGTGGCCTTCAGGTCGAACAGCGTGTCGATCTGGTCGCCCATACGGCCCCAGGCCTTGTCCACGTCGCGCGTAGGAATCTTGATGCCAGCGGGGTCGTAGAAGACCTCGGCGTCGTAGTCGGCGGTGAAGCGACTCACCCCGCCGTTGTTGGCCAGCAGCACAATCGGATTGTCGCCGCTGGCGCCCTCGATCCACTGGGCGCACAATTCGACGGGCAGGGGAAAGGTCGTGCGATCCGTGTGGACACGGCCGCCAACGCGGTCGCGCGCCTCAAGGACGACGACCTGGGCGCCCGCGATCTCGAGGTCGCCCGCGGCGGCAAGACCCGCGAGGCCCGCCCCGACGACGATGACTTCAGCCGACTCGCGCGGCAAGGCCGTACCGGTCGTCCATGGAGTGGTTCCGCTTGGCGGGGGCGGCGGAGGTGGTTCCGTGGGACTGGGGGTGTCGTCCGTGTCCGTGCCCGTTGGCGTAGCTGTGGTGGAGGAGGTGCCCGGGGTGGCGTCGGTGGGCTGGCCGTCGGACTGGCAGCCGAAGAAAGCGAGGAGGACGATCATCGAGTCACTGTTATCACGTGGTTGGTAGGAACATCCTCGAAACGACTAACCTGTCCGTCGGGCCATGTCACTTCGAGCAGGTCGATCGTGTCCGCGGCTCCCCAACCCATGTGGGCCTCGGCCGGGCCCGAACCGTACAGGCCCGTGTTGCCGCTGCCGATCCAGCGTTTCTGGGAAATGGCTCCGACGGTGGCCGTCACGACGGCACCGATCGCGTGGGTATTCCCCGTCGCCATTCTTGGGCGGACGATGACGAATCGGTCCTCACCGCAATTCGAAAGGTAGAGTGGCGTGTCGCCGTGCAGCGAACCCTTGACGACGTCCAGCCACCCATCTCCGGATATGTCCGCGAGGACCAAGCCGCGCGTGGCTTGTTCGTCGTTGATGCTGCTCCAAACGCTCTGGTCCGCGACGGGAACGAAGTTGGCGCCGAGGTGGGTGCCCTGATTTTCCCAAACCTCGTCGTCTTCGTTGAGAGCCGACCCTTCGTACGTCGACCATTTGCCGAAGTTGCAAACGACGTCGAGATCCATGTCGTTGTCGAGGTCGCCCGCTTCGGTTCCCCAACCGAATTCCTGCTCCTTAGGGGGGGGCCATTCGGGAACGATCCCACGCCCGTCGAGAATCTGGAGGTAGCCGAAAGCGGAGGACTCGCGCACGTAATAGGTCCGCCAAGAGGATGTTCCGAAATCGACGATTCCGTCGCCATTCCAGTCCCCGGCCGCGATGCCCATGTCCTCGGCTGCGCTGTTGAGGCCGTTGGACACGACGAGAGCAGGCGTTGAGCCTTGGAAATTGACGCCGCTGAAGTCGACGAGCTGTGAGGGGCGGACGAAACCGAAGTCGTGGACCGACCACAGCTCGGGCTCGGGGTCCGCGTCCAGATTCCACCAGGCGAGATGGAAGTTGTAGCCGTCGTGGACGGACGCGGGAAGAAGGTGGGAAATGTCGGTGTAGAATCCTGTACCGTCGTTGAGGTACAACTCGTCGGCGCCCCCCGGGGCCATTCCCTGATCGAGGTGATCGTCGGGGGTGTCGCCGTAGTTGCCGAAGGCGAGGTCCAGGTCGCCGTCGAGGTCGACGTCGCCGAAGCTTGCGGATTGCGTCTTGCAGCGCTTGGTACTGCCAGTCTCGTCGAGGCAGGTGCGGGGCGGCAGCGCGGTGTTGGTGATGTCCGTGAAGCGGGCACCGTCGTTGCGGAAGAGACGATTGGGCTCCCCAAATCGCGTCACCGCGAGGTCGAGGTCGCCGTCGCCGTCGATGTCGGCGGCCGCTCCACCTACAGTGTGGGACATGTCGAAATGGGGGTCGACGCCCTCGAACCAGGTCGCGGCCTCGTCGGCGAAGACCTGCCCGGGCTGTTGGATGCGCAGCTCGGGCACCGTCTTCGCAAGGAAGACATCCTGCAGGCCATCGCCGTCGAAATCCGCGACGACGGCGCCGCCGTGCTCGAGGAGCGCGAGGTCCTCCCGAATGCCCGGCGCAACCTTGAGGTCGTAGTACGCCGTCGCGCGGGCGCTGGGATCCGGGCATGTGATGGGCCCCGCCATGGCGAGCGCGGCGGGGAGACCGGGGTCAAACGGGGGGTCCGTTGGCGGCGTACCGGTGGTGCTCGGCGTGTCCGTGCCTGGGTCCGTGTCCGTGGGTCCCGGGGGGTCGGGTGCGTCGGTGCCCGTGGCGTCGGGCGTAGTGGCATCGGAACAGGCGATCCAAAGTACCGCCCACATGCGCTCTCCCCCTTCCGCCAGCCTAGCCGGCCGTCCGGCGATCGCCACGGATCCAGGTGCGGCGGGGCCCCTTCGGCCAGGGTAGTGCGGCCTCCCGGAGGAAGGATGCCACGCCTGGAAAAGGACACCTTTGGCCCTATTGCCGTCCAGGATGAGGCCCTGTGGGGCGCCCAGACCCAGCGCTCGCTGCAGAATTTCGCCGTTTCTACCGAGAAGATGCCCCGCGCCTTGGTCGAGGCCCTGACCCTCGTCAAGAAGGCGGCGGCTCGGGTGAACGCGAGGATGGGCGCGCTGGCCGCCGACAAGGCGCGGGCGATCGAGGCGGCGGCGGACGAGGTGCTCGCCGGCGGCCATGCCGACCAGTTTCCGCTGTCCGTGTGGCAGACGGGGTCTGGCACTCAGACGAATATGAACGTCAACGAGGTGCTCGCCAACCGAGCGAGCGAGGTCATGGGCGGGGAGCGTGGCGAAGGTCGACGCGTCCATCCCAATGACGACGTCAACCGTGGCCAGTCCTCGAACGACGTCTTCCCGACGGCCATGAGTGTCGCGTCCGCAACCGCGCTGACCCGCGACGTGCTGCCTGCCGTTCGCGAACTGCGGGCCACGCTGCATGGCAAGGCAACGGACCTGGCGGACGTCGTCAAGATCGGGCGAACCCACCTTCAAGACGCGACTCCCATCACTTTGGGCCAGGAGATCTCGGGTTGGGTGGCGCAACTCGACCATGCGGACGCGGCGGTGTCGGCCTCGCTCCCGCACCTCTTCGAATTGGCGTTGGGGGGCACGGCGGTCGGGACGGGGCTGAATTCGAAGGTGGGCTACGACATTGCCGTCGCCGCCGAGATTGCCGGCCTGACGGGGCTTCCGTTCCGCACCGCGCCCAACAAGTTCGAGGCGTTGGCTGCGAATGACGCGCTCGTCTCCGCCCACGGTGCGCTCAAGTCGCTTGCGGCAGCGCTGTTCAAGGTGGCGAATGATGTGAGATGGCTGTCCTCGGGTCCCCGAAGCGGTCTCGGGGAGATCTCCATTCCTGAAAACGAACCGGGATCCTCGATCATGCCCGGCAAGGTGAATCCGACTCAGAGCGAGTCGCTGACCATGGCCTGTGCAAGGGTGATGGGAAATGACGTTGCGGTCGGGATCGGAGGGGCATCGGGCAATTTCGAACTCAACGTGTTCAAGCCGCTGATGATCGATGCGTTCCTGCAGAGCTGTCGCTTGCTGGCCGACGGCTGCCGCAGTTTCGACACGAATTGTGCTCGCGGGATTGAGGCGAATCGGGCTCGGATTGCGGAGAACCTGGGACGCTCGCTCATGTTGGTGACCGCCCTCAACCCGCATATCGGATACGACAAGGCCGCCTACCTCGCCAAGAAAGCGCACAAGGAAGGAACCACCCTTCGCGAGGCGGCCCTTGCTTCCGGCTACGTGACCGGGGAACAATTCGACGCCTGGGTCCGCGCTGAGGATATGCTGGGGCCGATGTCCTAGCATCCTGCCGGGGGGGATGGGCGGAGGCCGGACGCCAACGGCCCCGTTTCGTCGTCAGAGATCGTTGACGTAGCCGAGCTCTTCGAGTTGATCCATGAGGTCTTCGTCGGCGTTTTCGGCCTGTTCGGCCTTCGTCCGCTCGCGCGCTTCCTCGGTGATTTCAAGGACTGGACGCGTGGCACGCCAAGTGTCGAGCATCTTCGACATCTTGGCGAGCCGATCCGGCTCGTCGGCCCACAGATTCTTCGTCTCGCGGGGGTCGTTGATCATGTCGAAGAGCTCATCGCGCCCGTTGCTGGACGCCACGTATTTGTAGCCGTCGTGGTAGATCGCTTCGTAAGTCGCCGTCCAATCCCGGATGTCGAAATCCAGGCGCCGATTTTCGGGGTGGGCGCAAGGTACGTCGAGTTCGGAGACGACCGGGTAGTTCACGTCCGCCGCGAGGCTGTGGGGCTCGATGGGCGCCCCGGGCCATGGCAAGCCGGCGAGGTCGACGGTCGTGGCGAACAGGCTCGCCACGCTGACGGGGCGGGACTCCCGTCGGGGCGCAAGGGCGGGCGGGTAGCGCACGAGCAGGGGCACGTGGACGAGGGTGTCGTAGATGCTGAAGTTGTGCAGCCAGAGGCCATGTTCACCGAACTGCTCGCCGTGGTCTCCGACGACGACCACGATGGTGTCGTCGAGGACCCCGCGCTCCTTAAGGCCATCGAACAAGCGCGTCGTGTGCATGTCCACGTCGCGAATAGAGGCGTCGTAAGCGTCCAGAAGCGCGGCCCGCTCCTTGGGAAAATAAGCCTTCCAGCGGCCGAACATGACGTTGGTCATCCGCTTGAGCAACTGGCTCGTCACCAGCGCTTTGTGGTACCTGGCGTCGTCGGGCATGATGGCCCGGCGACTTTCCTCGGTCGGAAGCCGGTAGGCGTGTGGCTCCATCAGGTTGACGAAGGCAAAGAAGGGCTTTGCGGGCTCGCCGCGTTGGTCGATCCAGGCGAGGGTCGCGTCGACGGCGATGGGTCCGTGTTTGTGATGGCTGATCGACTGCCACCGGTCGGGGTGATGCCGCGTCGAGTAGTCGTCGTCTCGGATAAGGGTCTTGCTATAGGTCTCGACTTTCTCGCGAAATTCGTTGCGCCCAAAGGGCTGCTGGAAGGCGTTGAAGCCTTGAACCGTGTTCTTGCTGCTATGAATATTGGGATTGCTCGACCAGGCGTAGGTGTCGTAGCCGTTGTCTCGGAAATGTTCGGCGGCCGTGACATGGTGGCTCTCGAGCCACGGGTTCTTCGCGTTGGCGCCATGGCTGGAGGTCGGGAGGCCGGTGAACAGGCTGGCGTGGGTCGGAAGCGTCCAGAACGATGTGGCGATGGCGCGGTCAAAAACGACGCTGCTCTCAGCGAGGGCGTCCATGCCCGGTGTGGTGGGTGCGTCGTGCCCGTGGAGCGAGGCGCGATCGGCGCGAGCGGTGTCCCACACGACCCATAGGACGTTGGGCGTCCGGCTGACCGTCCGACGGGGCGGGGGCGGATCGGTCCAAGGGGAGGCCAGGGGGGGCGCCTCAGATGGACCTCGGCTCACCCACCATGCGGTCGCGCCGATGATCACAAGGGCCACGGCGGCGAGTAGTATACGCTTCAAGGGACCCCCGCCGGGCACTATCGCGGGGGGCCCTGGTTAGGAGCGTGTATGGCCTTCTGGATCTTGGTCGCGTGTACGCCTTCGGGGACGCTGGACCCGGTCTGGGAACCGGTGTTGCCGACCGAGCCCTACGGCCCGTCCGAGCCTACGACGCCGCCTGTCCCCCCCCCATTGACATCGCCAACGACCCCAACGACGCCGCCAGAACCGACGCCCGACATGCCCGTCGTCACCACGGAATGGGTGCCCGACATGGCGGTCCTGACGCTCGATCCCCCTCCCGGCCTGTTCGAGGACTCGATCACGGTGAATGTGGCGGTTTCCGACCCGACCGCGACGCTGCATGTGACCCTCGACGGCACGGTTCCCACCCCACTGACGCCGGTGTGGGTGGGTCCCGTTACCATCGATCGATCTACCCCCGTTCGCGCGCTTGCGCTTGGAACTTGGGGCTCACTCGAAACGGCGGCGGTGTACCTCGCCCTCGACCCCGCGTTGTCGGGCCATTCAAGCAACTTGCCGCAGGTCGTACTTTGGACGCTGGACGGGGCGCCCGCGTGGAAGACAGAGGTCTACACGTCGGCCACGTTGTCCGTGTTCAACCCCGACGCGGGCGGACGAGTCACGTTCCCGGCCAACGCGTCGATGAGCCATCGGGCGGGTTTCAAGATCCGCGGCAGCTCTTCGTCGGGCTACCCCAAACATCCGTACCGAGTAGAGGCGTGGGGCGCGCTGGACGACGAGGACCTCGACATCCCCCTGCTGGGGATGCCTGCGGATGGGGACTGGATCTTCGGCGCGCCATTGGACTTCGACCGGGCCCTGATGCGGGATCCCCTCGCGTTCGAGTTGAGCAATGCGATAGGGCGATACGCTCCGCGCACGGCGGCGATCGAGTTGTTCGTCGCGGAAAACGGCGAGGCAGTTGGGCTGGACGATTATGTCGGCGTCTACCAGGTCGCGGAGCGAATCGAGCGAGGCGAGGATCGAGTACCCATCACGGAAATGTCGGAGACCAATGTCTCCTACCCTGAGATCACCGGCGGGTACCTGTTCAAGGAGGACCGCACTGGCCCCGGTGAGGTGGGGTTTTGGGCTGGCTCCGATGGGGGGCTTTACTTTCAGCAGCCCTTTGTTCTCGTAGATCCGAACGAGGCGGAAATTGTCCCTCAACAATGGGATTGGCTGGAGGCGGAGCTCGACGAGTTGGGGGTCGCGCTGACGTCGCCGGGATTCACGCACCCGATCACGGGTAGGCACTACGACGAGATCATCGACGTGGATTCCTTCATCGACCACCATGTCATCAATGTGCTGACGAAGAATCCGGACGCTTTCCGGTTGTCCGGCTACTTCCACCAGGATCGGCTGGCCCCTTTGGCGGCTGGTCCGGTGTGGGACTTTGACCGGACGATGGGCTGTTCGAGCGACTCGCGCGCGGAGGATCCCGAATTTTGGGACGCGAGCAACATTACGCCAGATTGCACCTTCTTCTTCGACCACGGCTTCTATGGTGGCCTGTTCGACGATTCGGCCTTCCGCGATCGGGTCTGGGCCCGGTGGCGGGAGCTGCTTGACGGGGCGCTCTCCGTCGAGGCCATGCACGAGATCATCGACCGGCGTGCCGCGGAGCTGGACGAGGCGGCTGTGCGCAACTTCCAGGTTTGGTCGTCGTACCCGCCTCGCGGCGGCGACTTCGCCTCGGAAGTGACCACGCTCAAGGACTGGCTGGCGGCCCGTCATGCCTGGATTGACGGCTGCCTCGACTTGCCCGACCCTCGGACGTGTGTCGGCGACTGAGCGTGATCAGCCGGCGCGCGATCCCGATGCCGGCGGTACGAGGCAACCCGCTCCGCGGCCGATGAGGTCGGTGCGATGGGCCAGTGTCAACGCCTCGCGAACATCGTCGTGCCAGGAAGGATCCCAGTAGAGCAACAGCGCTTTTTGAAGACGCTTTTCCTTGAGGCCCTTGGCAACGTGGATGGGCTCGCCCGTCAGAGGGTCAATTCCCGTGTGGTACATCGCCGATGCGATGGACATGGGGGTCGGGATGAAGTCCTGGACCTGCCGAGGGCGGTAGCCATGTTGTTTTAGCCATAGGCTGAGTTCGATCATGTCGCCCAGATCGCAGCCCGGATGGCCAGAAATGAAATACGGTATCTCGTACTGCTCTTTGCCGGCGTCATTCGACGCGCATTGAAACATGCGCTGAAACTGCTCGTAGAGTTCGATTCCGGGCTTCTTCATCTTTTCGAGCACGCGCGGCGTCACATGTTCAGGTGCGACGGAAAGGTGGCCGCCGACGTGGTGGGTAGCAAGTTCCTCGATGTACTCGGGTGAACGCACGGCGAGGTCCGTTCTCACGCCCGAGGCAATGAACACGTGCTGGACGCCCGGTTCGTTTCGAACCTTGCGCATCAGATCGATCGTGGGACCGTGGTCGACGTTGAGATTCGGGCAGACAGACGGATGGATGCACGAGAGTTTACGGCAGGCCCGCTCGATCGTAGGGCTCTTGCACTTCATCTTGTACATGTTGGCGGTGGGTCCGCCCAAATCGGTGATCGTACCTCTGAAATCATCCATTCGGCGCAATGCGCGCACCTCTCGAAGGACGCTCTCTGCGCTGCGATTCTGGATGATTCGCCCTTCGTGTTCGGTGATGCTGCAGAACGTGCAACCACCGAAACACCCTCGCATCGTTACGATGCTGTGTTTGACGGTCTCCCAGGCCGGCACGCCCTCCGTATAGGTCGGGTGCGGGCGCCTCGTGAACGGCAGGTCGTACAATTCGTCCATGGCGACGTCGTCGACATTGGCACCGTCCCCCAGCGGCCAGGCGGGCGGGTTGTACCAGACCGCCCGATCGCCGTGGCGCTGGGCCACTGGGCGAGCCGAGCCTGGATTCGTTTCGTGCTGGAAGAGGCGCGCCATCGTCGCGTAGGCGACGGGGTCGACACGAACTTCCTCGTAGGAGGGCAGGACGACGACGCGGCCGTCGGTGGTGTACCGGCTCGGGGTCGCGAGGGCGGTCTCCGTCTCGACTTTGGAAAGGGCGAACGCGGTGCCGCGGACGTCGCGGATAGAGCCGATGGGTTCGCCTTGCGCCAAGCGTTGGGCGACCTCCCAAATCGGGCGTTCACCCATGCCGAAAACGAGCATGTCGGCCTTGCTGTCGATGACGACGCTGCGGCGGACCGTGTCGGACCAGTAATCGTAATGGGCGATGCGCCGGAGGCTCGCCTCGATGCCACCGAGAATGACGGGCACCCCTGCGAAGGCCTCGCGGCAGCGCTGGGCGTAGACGAGCGTGGCGCGGTCCGGGCGCGCGCCGGTTCGGCCACCCGGGCTGTAGGGGTCTTCCCGGCGGTTCTTCTTTTGGCTCGTCAGCCGGTTCAGCATGCTGTCGAGGTTGCCAGCGCTCACGCCATAGAACAACCGTGGCCGCCCGAGCGCTCGAAACGCGTCAGCGCTCCGCCAGTCTGGTTGTGCGATCAGGCCCACGCGAAAGCCTCGCCCTTCGAGGAAGCGGGCGATGAGGATGGGCCCAAACGCGGGATGATCAACGTACGCATCGCCGGTGACGATGACGATGTCGACGGCGTCCCAGCCCCGCGCGTCGAGATCCGCCCGGCAGGTGGGCAGGAACGTCTCTTGAGACGGCCTTGGAGGCGGCTCCGAAGAGGGGCGCCGCCCGCGAGTGGCCGCGAAGCGCGACCCGTGTGTGTCCCCCATGCCCACGGCGGCCCCCGGCCGGAGCCGGGGACCGACCCTCGGCTACGGGAAGTTGGCGTACATGTATCCCACTTCGACCCACTGCCCGCCGCCCCAGTTCGGGGACTCGGCCGTGAGGAAGGCGGAGCGAGTGGAGGCTGAGCCCTGCTCGAACCACAAGTTGTTGGTCGTCGAAAGGGACTGGTACCCGGAGTACAGGATCCACAACTCGTTGTACTGGCCGCTGCCGAGCGACGTGCGCAGCATCGAGCCCTGGTGGACGCGGTTGGCCCAACTCGTGCCGCGGTATACCTTCTAGACGGTACCGTCGGAGCCGGAACTGCCCGGCGTGCCCTGCGAAATGAGCCGGTAAGCGCACTCGAGCGGGGCCTGACTTCCGTTGAAGCCCTGGTTTTGGTACCAAGCGATGGTGTCGGCCCAGCTCTTCCCGTTCGTGGGATCCGTGGAGTTGTAGGCAATCTTCAAAGGCGACGTAGCCATCAAGCCCGACACGTTGGACGTGACCCAGTGCTCCGTCCAACAGCCGCCGTTTTGGTAGGTGTGAACGCGGCCCAAGAGATTGCCGGCGCCCCCTTCAAGCGTGAGCTGCCCCACGATGGGGATCCAAAGTTGTGGCGGTGGGCGCACCGGTGCGGCACCCAATGCGTGTCGGGAATCGGCGCTGTTGGGGGCGGTGTGTTCAAGGTTTCAAACGTAGGCTTGAGTTTAGCTGATGTTCCAACGTATGCCGCCACGTGCCCAGGCCGATGCCGGCAGCGGCGGGCCACAAGGCCAGGCCTGCGGCGATGGCCGCAGCGACGCTCGTTCCAGATGCGACGCGCGAGGTTCCCGGCAAGAGGACGTGGTCCCCTGGCATCCACTGGGTCACCGGCGGGCCGTTGTTGGACGAGGCAAGCGGTCGGCCCGAGCGATCCACCGCGCCCACCAGGTTCCCTTGCACGGGTTCTGTCAACCCATGCCCGCCGTTGCCGGCGGCCGCGACAACGGCGCATCGCTCGTGCAGGGCCGCCAGGAGGGGCGACAAGGACGCGTCTGCGGCCAGCGGCAGATCGAGCCGATCGCCGATCGCGATCTGGACCTCGATGAGCACGACGTCGTCGGGACCGACGTCCCGCAGAACCGTCTCCAAGGCCGATTGTGGTTCATGGACGCCGTCGTTGAATGGGGACGCGATGCGCACGTTCGCTTCGGGTGCCATTCCGGTAGGTCCGGACAACACGCTCAGGGTCTCTTGGGCGTGCTCGGGCCAGGGACTGAGGCCGCCAAAGGCGACCTCAACGCGCGCAGGCAAGGTGACGGGCGGGCCCTCGCCGAGCCACAACGTGCGACCCACGCCGGCGTGGGCAGGCCGATGTGCCGCGATCGCGTCAACGAGAATGGACCAGGGATCGGGCAGTACAACGGGCACGTCCTGACGTCGCCCGGCGATGGCTCTTCGGGTAGGGGATGGCCGCGCGGGGAGAGGGTGCAAGTACTGGGTCTGATCACGGCGAAGAACGATGCCTGGGTGCTCCCTTGGGTGGCGCCGCGTCTGTCGTCGTCGGTCGACGGCGTGGTTGCGCTCGACGATGGAAGCAGCGACGGCTCCGCGGACCATTTGGCAGCGATCCCCAACCTCGTTCACCTGTTCCGCAACCCGCCCGGTCAGGCTTGGGATCCCGAGCACGACCTCGATCGGATGATGGAGAAGGTCCACGAGGTACGGCCCGAGTGGGTGTTGCTCATCAACTCTGACGACCTGCTGGATGCACGGTTTGCGGCCAAGCGAGGGGACTTGCTCGGCCGGTCCGAAGTGGGTCGATACCACTTTCGGGAAATCACTCTTTGGGACGGGATGACGCACCATCGCGTCGATCGCCCCGAGTGGTACCACCGCTCCCGAGGCACAACGCCGTACCTGGTTCGGTACAGCCCCCAACTTCGCCTGGTCAACAGCTACCACAAGAACTGGCGACGCCGGCTGCTGCGCAGCGTGCGCAACTCGGTCGCCACAGGTGTGCTTCGCCGCACGTTGCCGCGGCCCTCGTCCAAGTCCGAAAGCTGGTCGGGGAAGTTGGTCCATGAAGTGCTCTGGCCAACGGATCACCTGGATTGGACGAACCAGATCTTCGAAGGATGGACGGGAACCGAGGTCGAACTGGACCTTGTTCGGGTTCACTACCACTTCGCCGACATGCATGAGGCCATACGCAAGCACATGACCCAGGCCGTCAGTTCGGCGATCAAGCAGTGGCGCGCCCCCTATGAGGTCTCCGAGATCGTAGACTGGGCGGCGCGTCGGCTGTCGACGGAAGGGATGGTTCTCGAGCCCGTCGACCCATCATGGGGCGTGCTGGGAGGGCCGCGTTAGCGACCGCGCCGATGTTCCGTGCGCTCGGCCATTGTGTAGAGAGCTTCGACCCTTCGCAGCCGGGCCGCCTTTGCCGTGCCCGTGAACGGTGGATCGAGCCGTGGGAAGAGGGCATCCGGCCGGGCTTGCTGACGCGTTTGGTCGTCACCGGGGCCGCGTTCTCGGATGACGGGGCCGCGGATGCCCGGCGAGGGGTGCCACACGCTGGCGTCGATCTCGCCGATCTCGTGTTGGAGCTATTTCCCGGGCGTGACTTGCTCGCGTTCGTCGAAGACGGCCACCCAGAGGACATTCCCGACGGCGCCTTTGGAATCGAAGCCTACGAGGGGTATCGGGCGGGCGGCGCGGTCACGGTGGGGCTCGTGCGGTGGGCTCGCGTCGTGCGCGACCGGGCTGGGCTCGTCGACCTGTTCGGCGACTCGCCAGAGGAACGTCTGCGCGGCCTGTGTGTCCTGCGCGACGACACGGATCTCGACGGCCTGCTCGATGACCTGTTCCCGCTGGTGGGCGCGAGCAGCCTCGACAGCCCTCCCTGTCGATTCCAACCTGGCGCGCTGCCCGACATCCTCGATCGGTCGGACGCCGTCCTTCTGTTTCATCGAGACAAGCACGGCGTCGCCCTCGGCGTTTACGCGCGGCAATTACCGGCGGCGGAAGCGATCTTGCGCCGGCTGGCGGAGGCGGCCGGAGCGCTTCATGTGCCGTTTGGGATCGCCCCTATGTTGGCGCGTTGGGACCGAGCTCTGTCGGAGCTTCGCGCGGTGTGGCCGGTTGCCGAACTCGGGCCCTTCCCGGTGCCGCCGGCCCCACCTGAGGCACGGTTCCAGTCCCGTCGGCGCCGGCGTGGGCGGGGCGAGGATGCGCTGGCCCTCGATGAGGGCGTTGACGACCTACTTGACGTCGCCGATGATGTGGCCGACGAAGCGGCGACCGCTGACGGCTCAACGGACCTTGAAGATGACGTCGATGGCGAAGACGTAGACGAGGTCGATGACGTCGACGACAGCGACGAGGCGGCCGACGGCGACGACGGCGACGATCGCGACGACGTCGATGACAGCGACGACGTCGATGACAGCGACGACATGAACGGCGGGCCAGGGGTCGACGACGACCCCGACGATTGGGAACCGCGGGAGTCCTGACCGGCGGGCCGACGGCGTTTTGCGGAGGCTGCTAGCAGCCTGCTAGGGCTTGCGCAGGGCGTCCCAGGCGCGCCGAAGTCCTTCGAATACCCCGACTTTGGGTTCGCGGTCGGGGGCAGGCGGCGCCGTGAGGTCCTGGAGGCGGGTGATCATGCCGGGTTGGCCCGATCCTTGGGTCACCGGGGTCTTTGCGGCCTCGGCCGCCTCTTCGACTTCGGCGGCGGCTCGAACCTCGGCTTCATGCTCGAGCAACCAAAGGGCTTCGGTTCGGTGTCGCGCGTCGAAGTGGCTGCGCAGGGCCCAGTCCAGCCGGCGGTCGAGCGCCAGGCCGATTGGTTCATCGCGCGGTTGGAGGTACTGAGACCACGAGCGACAACGAACCCGGTTCAGGAATGCGGCGGGATCGGCCATGACGGGGGCGGTAACGGGTTCGTCCTCCAAGCGTTTGGCGGTACAGGGAGGTCCCGAAGGGCGGCGAGGGCGCGAAGAAAGCTCGCTCGAGGGACGTGGACGGCGCCGAAACGCGCCAGGTGCTCCGTGTGGACTTGGCAGTCGACAAGTCGAATGCCCCAGCTTGGCGCCACGCCGAGGAAGTGCGTGAAGGCGACCTTGGAGGCGTCGCTGACCTTCGCGAACATGCTTTCGCCGCAGAAGACCCCGCCGATGTGCAGGCCGTAGAGGCCGCCGACCAGCGCGCCCTCGTGCCACGCCTCGATCGAATGTGCGACACCTCGGTCGAACAAGGCGACCATCGCCTGACGCAGATCGGTCGTGAGCCAAGTTCCGCGTTGACGCGGGCGCGGCGTGTGGGCGCAACCGTCGAGCACGGCCGAGAAGGAGGTGTCAACCCGAATCTCGAACGTGGCCTTTCGAACGACTTTTGCGAGGCTCCTTGGCACCGTGACCTGCAGCGGGTCGAGCACGAACCGCGGATCCGGGCAGTGCCACAAGATGGGGCGCCCTTCGCTGTACCAGGGGAAAATTCCCGACCGATAGGCCACCAGGACGCGGTCGGGGTGAAGGTCTCCGCCCACGCCCACGAGGTCATCGACGTCGTCGACCAGCGGGTCGGGGAACCGATGGGCGGCGCCGATGCGCGCGATGCCCACGTGGCGCGTCAATTGAGAACGGCAGCCCCGAAGGCGATGAACTCGTAGCCGATGGCGCTTGGCGCTGCCTTGGCGCCTTCCGAGGCGTAGTGGGCTTCGGCGGCAGGGTCGACGGCCTTGGCCAGGACGGTGCCTTCGACCTGGCATGTCTTGCCTGCCGACCCCGTGTCGATTCCAAACGAGTGGTTCTTCATCATCACGCGTACAGAGCCGCCGGCGTCGTCGGCCATGACGGCCCAGCAACCCTTGCTCTGGCAGACCTCGGTGAGGCGGCCCTCGACGCGCACGGTCTTGCCCACAAATGCGGCCGGATCGGCGATGACCTGCTTGGCGGGAATCACGTCGGTGAGCTGGAAAGCGGCTCCGCTATGGGCCCATTGGGGCGCGGCGGCCGCAGCCTCCGGGGTCGAGGCGACGGTGTCGGGCGAAGCGGGTTGTGCGCCCTCGCAAGCGAGCCAAATTGCGACCGTCCACATGGGCATCCTCCGAGCGACGGTGGCTAGCAGGCTGCCGCAAAAAGGCCAGGGCAGAGCCGTCGCCTACCAGACGCCTGGCAGCAGCCGGGCGCGGTTGGAGAACGCGTCGCGCCATACCGGCAATTGGCCAAGCATCGCCTCTTCGTTGCGGATGCGGACGGTGAGGACGGCGAGGTTGGCGAGGCTCAACAGAAGGGCCGAGAAGTAAGCGTCGTGCAGCATGGGAAGGGAGGCGATCTCGAGGATGACGACAAGGTAGTTGGGATGCCGGATGTAGCGGTAGGGGCCGGTTGTGACGATGGTCGGCGGGGTGACGACCCGCACGTTGAAGGCGCGCTTGAGGGTGCCGAGCGTCCAAACGCGAAGGGCGAGTGCGATGGCCAGGACGGCTGCAGCCACGGCGCCGCGCCAGAGGTGGGGCTCGCGGTCAAGGACCAGAACCTCGGCGATGGGCAACGTGACAAGGCCGAGGTGCAATGTGGCCATGGCCGGGAACAGGGCGGGTTCAGGCAGCGCCTGGGCGAAGCGGGCCCGGGACCAAGCGAGTTCCCCGAGTCTCATCAGGCCGACGCAGGCAAGGGCGCCGGCGAAGGCGGCCGTCACGCCAGCGGCACTTGGCTGAGGACTTTACTGAGGAAGAAGCGGCGATCCGTGTTGACCCGCCCATCGGTCCGCATGGCCGACACGAGCATGTGCACGCCCATGTCCTCAAAGCCCATCGCCTTGTACATCTCGCTCGACGGCGAATGCAGTGCGCTCACGCGAAGCACGACATGGGTGTAGCGTTCGGGGTCGATGCGGCGCAGCCGTTCGCGAACCAGCGTACGTCCCAGTTCTTTGTTGCGGTGTTCAGGCAGGACGCCAAGTTCGGCCAGGTAGAACGTATGCGGGATGGGCACGAGGCCCGTCAACTCGCGGGCGACATCGCGCTTGGCGGCCAGCGGGATTCCGATTCCGAATCCAAGGACCTCGCCACCACCGCGGGTCGCGAGCAGGGTGACGTTGCCGGCCGTGCCCGTCAGCTTGTGCCAGACCCCCTCGGCTTCGTCGGGTAGCCAGCGCTCGAAGTAGGGAAAGCCGGAAAAGATGGTCTGATAGGCGCCGATGAAAGGGGCGCGCCAATCGGTGGCGTCGGCGGCCCGGATGAGCCGGATGTCGATGCCGCCTTCGACCGTGTCCACGACCATGAGGGCCCCTATCCGCCCATCAGGCGGAACGGACCATCAGGCGGAACGGACCAGCACCACGATCTCGCCGGGCACCCGTTCGGTCCAGGTGGCCGTAAACACTCCTTGGAGCGCGTCACGCGCCGCCGCGACGGAGCCGTGCAGCGCAAGCGTCAGGTCGCCTAGGCCAACCCCGACGACCTCGATCTCCTGCGGTGGCAGGGCCATGCCTGTGCCGAGCGCTTTGAGGACAGCTTCTTTGGCCGCCCAACAGAGGGTCTCGGCTCGGGGATCCGACGCCGTCCAGGCCCGCTCCGTTTCCGTCAGCCAGGTTTCCGCGAAGGAAGGCGGACGACGCGCAACGCGCTCCATGTCGATGCCGACGCGCCCGTTGGGGACGGCAGCCGCGATGGCTGCGCCGTCGACATGGCTGATCGAGACACGGACATCGGGCCGTCCCGCGACGACCGCGATCGGTTCGCCGCTGGGGGCGGTCTCGATGCGCAAGTGCAGGGGCGGCAGCCCGGTGAGTTCGGCGAGCGCCCGTTTGGCAGCGATTCGTCCGGCGAGACGGTCGCGCAGGCGCCGCTCATTGCCGCGGGCGGCGATGCCCGCGACCTCCGCGTCCGTCAGCCAAGGCGTCGGGTCTTCATCGGCGGACGCACGCGCGACGAGGGGGCCGGTCCACCCGACCGCGGCGCCTGGGGTCTCGAATCGGCTGGCGGGGTCCAGGGGCCCGAGATCGGACAGTCCGAAGCCGCGCAGCCGCACGAGCGTACCGGAGACTCCGTCGACGTCGACGTCGTACAAGCCGTCCTCCCGGAGGCGGGCGGTCAGCGTCACCGGTTCGCCGGGGTGGGCGAAACGGTGCAGTGAGATTTGGCCGATCCGGGACGGCAAGGCCATGATGCCGTCGGCGATCATGCGGTGAAGGCCGGCGGCCTGGAACGCGGCCTCCGTGGCCAGCGGCTCGGTGTCGAGGCCGCCGCCGAGCTTCGCACCGTCGATCAGCCCCTCGGCGACGAGGCCGTTCGAAGCGGACTGCTGCACGCTGGTCAGGACCTGGAAGCGCGGCCCATGGAAGAAGCGCCGGTAGATCTGTGCGGACCCGATTTGGGCTGGCTGCATCTCGGTGGCTTCGATGGGGGCCGGTGGCGCCGGGGGTCCAAACCGGACGGTTGCGCGGAAGTGCTCGGTCCGCTTTTCGCGCCCGGTCTTGAGCGTCCGCTGGCTGATCAAGCGGACGAAAACGGCGCCCGGACGCGAGACCGTGGCCTCGACCTCGACGTTGACGTGCTCGTCGCCATGCAACTTGAGCGGAGCATCGAAGGCGACGTCGACGAGTTGGTGAGCCTCCTGCTCTGGCAGCGCGAGGCGCGCGGCGACCATGAGGAGCTCGAGGCCGATGACGCCCGGGAGCACCGGTACGCGGTCGATCGCGTGGTCGACGATCCAGGGAATCCTGGCGACCGTCAGCTGAGTGAGAAGCCGGACGGTTCCCCCGTCCAGTTCGTACCGGTCCACGAGCGGGTGGCCAAGTGGGGGAAGGAAATCGCCAAGCTTGCCTGCGACAACCCGTTCTCCCTGTTCGCCAGCCGCGATCAGGTCGGCGGCGAGTTGGGCGCCCACGTCGGCCGGCAACAGGTCCACGCCGCGCTCGAGCAGGAGGTGCCGCATGCCGCCGCGCACCGCCATTCCGGTGTCGTCCCACGCTGTCCAGTCGATGTGCAGGCTGCGGGGACGTGTGAGGCACACGCGGGCGAGGGCGTCGTTGGCCGCGGCGTAGTCGACTTGACCCGGGTTGCCGAAGCGGCCGGCCACGGAACCCATCGACAACACGGTGGCTTCGGGGCGGAGTCCCGCGATGAGTGCCGCGCCCCCGATCGCCTTTGCGTCAAAGACACGGTGGAAGGCGCTGAGGTCCTTGTCCTCGATGCGTCGGCTCTCTTCGACGCCGGCGCCGTGAATGAGGACGTCGACTTCGCCGACGTTTGAACGAATCCGCTGCAACAACGCTTCGGCGGCGCCCGGCTCGCCCAGGTCGGCCTGCAGGTAGGTCGCCGTGGCCCCCAGTCCCTGGATGGCCGTCAACGTCTGACGGACCTCGTCGGCCTGACGCAGCGGGTGCAGCGCCTTCTGGACGCGGGCGGGCGTCGCTCTCTCCCCCAACGTCTCGATCTCGAGAGAAATACGCTTCTTTTCGATGGCCTCGTCGAAGGGGCGGGTCCCCGCGGGTCCCCGACCTACGATGACGAGGTGGATACGGCTGCGGCGCGCGAGTTCGAGCGCGATGCGCGCGGTGATGCCACGGCCGCCGCCGGTCACGACGACGATCTGGCCGGCGGGAAGGGCCGCAGGGGCCGGCCGCTCGGCGATCGCGTAGCGGACGACTCGCCGGTCGTGACCGTCAAGGAAGACCTCCGGCGCGTCCGTCTGGTCCGCCTCATCGAGAACAGCCGTCGCGAGAGCGTCGGGCGGCACCGCGAAGGGCAAATCGATGACGCGGGATTGAACGCCTGCCCACTCCCTGCCGAGGGCCTTGGTGAAGCCGGCGCGGGCGCCATCGCTGGCCCCGAGCGCTGCAGGGTAGCCGCCCTCGAGGTCGCCAAGGCGGGTCACCGTGACCCAATGGGTGGGCCGATGGGTCCCCAGGCCTCGGGCGAATTCGAACGAGGCCAGGACATCGGAGGCGACGTCGATGACGACATCGGGTGCCGACGGAGTGACGATGGCGCCGCGGGCCACACATTCGTCGGCCAGGGCCGTCGCCACCGGCCCATCGCCGAGGATGGTCACCTTGCGGGCTGTCCACGATGCCGAAAGCGCGGAGGCGCGGCGATCCACCAGAATGGGGCGCCGGAGGCGGAACACCTCAGGTAAAGGAATGCTCTCGGCGTGGGCCACCTCGGCGTCTGTCAGCCCAGGTCGGAGGTCGAATTGTTCGGCGTGAAAGGGCCGGTCCGTGGTCGCTTGGTTGCCCGGTTCCTCGACGGGCGTTGGCGCGGGGGTCGCGGCCTCGGGTGCAGGCGACGGGGTTCCCGGGCGATCGTCGATCGCGGAGGCGGGTGTCGCGGCGGTGCGCCAAGCGTGAATCGCCGTGGCCAGCGCGCTGAGGGTCTTGTGGTCCGACAGGCGGAAACCGGCGTCTGCGGGCAAATCGTAGCGCTTGCGGAGGGCGCCGACGATTTCGGCCTGCTTGACGGTATCCACGCCAAGGTCGGCTTCGAGTTCGAAGCTGGGGTCGAGCTCGCTCTTGTCGTAGCCGGTCTGTTCGGAGACGACGTCGAGCAACTCGTCGAGGGCCGCGGCCGCGTCGGGCGCAGGGACGGCGACGGGGACAGGCGTGGGTGGTTGAGCAGCACTAGCGGGTTCGAGCGGTGGGAGGGCCGAGGGCCGCAGGTCGGCGGCCAGGGCTTCCAGAACCGCAAACGGATCGGTGGCTTCGATCCCGCTCGTGCCTGGCGCCGCGGGGCCGGTCGGGGTCATGTCCTCGGTAGGGTCGGGAGGTGCCGCCGGAGCCTTGGCGGACTCGAATGACGTCGGCAACGGCGGCGGCGCGCTCACCTCCGGCAGCTTTCCCCGTTGGGGCGAGACAGTCGGCGTCTCAAAGATGGGGGCGGCAGTCGGTTCGGCGGCGGTCGTCGTCGATGGGCGTGGCGGCGGACGGGTGGCCGGCCGGTTGGGTGCTTCGATGCGTCGAACCATGGGAGCAGGGCGCAGGTCCGCGAGGTCGAGGTCGAGTTCGACCATTCCGTCCAGGAGGGGGTCGGGCTCCTCGACGATCGCGTTGGCGGACGCAACTTCCGCTGGTTCGGGAATGCCTGTGTCCATTGGCATCAACGAGGCTTCATCAGGATCGTTGGGAGCTTCGTCCGGCGCCGTCCCGTCGTCGAGCGGAGGGTTGGCCTCGACCAGACCGGTGACAGGCTCGGCGGGGAGGGGGTCGCCAAGGCGCGACGATGGAATCGGCGTTGCCATGAGCAGCGAAGGCGGGGGCGCGTCGAACAGGGCCGCGTCGTCGATCGCCTGGGACACGTCGGCGGTCGGTGCGTCCTCGCGGACCGCCGTTCCCGGAGGCGCCCCGCCGTCTTGAATCGCTAGGGGATCGCTGGCCGGCTCAGCTTCATCCGCGGCCGGCGCTTCGGTTTCCATCGACGCGTCGTTGGCTTGGCTTTCGGCGGCGCCGGCACTTTCATCCAGGTCCTCGTCTTCGTCGACGACGACGTAGGCTTCCAGCGGCAATTCGGGCACATCCTCTGCGTTCGGTGCACGGTCTGGCTCGAAGGCGCCAGCCGGTGGATCGGGCAAACGCGACGACACGTACGCGGCCAGTGCGACAATGGTCGGGTGGTCGGTGAGGCGGAAGCTGTCGTCGCGCACAAGGCCGAAGCGACCTCGCACTTCGGCGAGGATCTCGGCCTGTTTGACGGTGTCGATGCCTAGGTCGGCCTCGAGCGCGTACTCCGGATCCAGCTCTTCGACGCCGTAGCCGGTCCGCTCGGCGATCACGGCGAGGAGGTCGGGCAGAACCTCCGCGGCGCCTGCCTTGGCGGCCGCTGCGGAGGGGGTTGCGGGGGCGCTGTCGCCAAGCGGCCCGGTGGCGTGCGCGGGTGGGTCGGCCGGAACCACGAGCGCAACTTCGGGCTCGGCGGAGAGGGCCGTCGGCGTTTCGACAGACTCGGACGGTGTCCCGGGCTCGAGAGGAACGAGGCGCAGGGTGCGGTGTGCGACGACGAGGTCGAAGGTCGGTTCGCCCACAAGGGAGGCCAGCCAGGCTTGGCGCGCGGCGGGGTCGGAGACCCGGTCGTCGCCGGTGCCGGCGCGCCGCCATGCGACCAAAGAGAGTTGCGAGCCGAATCCGGCCGCCAAACGAAGCGCCCACTTGTAGGGGCGAGGCGTCCCGTCACACAATCGCAGGGGTCCGAGGTCGGGATCGGGCTCGCGCAGGTGGGGAACCGGGGGGGCCATGCCGTACTGCAGCGCCTTGACGGCGATGGTGTCCTCGAGTCCGGCGCCCATGGGATGACCGGTGTAGCCCTTGACATTGGTGACCTCGACGGTGGACCACGCCGGCCCAAAGGCCTCGCGTAGGCCGTCGATTTCGGCACCTGCACTGCCGCCTCGGGCGGGCGTGTAGGTCTCGTGGCTGACGAACAGTGTGTCCGGCGCCATGTCGGCGGGGGAAAGCCCTTCGCGCTCCGCGACGAGCTGAACGAGATTGCGGACGGCGCCTCGGATGTGCTCCTGGTCGAGGCGCGTGCCGTGGAAGGCGCTGTTGACGGTGCTCGCGCCGAGCAGGGTCGCGACGGGGCGGACGCCGCGTGCTGCCGCACTGGTTTCCGACTCGAGAACGAGACCGGCGGCGCCCATGCCAAGGATGAGGCCATGGCGGCGGCGGTCGAAGGGCAGGGCCGTCTCTTCGAGGACGTCGTGCGTGCTCGCGGCGCCTGCCGCCATGAAACCGGTGCCGATCCAAGGCAACAGGCGTTCGCTTGTGACATCGTCGGCCCCGACGACGATGACGCGTTCGGCGCGGCCGAGGCGAATCCAATCCTCGGCGATGGCGATGGCCTGGGTGGTGGAGGCACACGCCGCATTGACTGCGGTGTTCGGGCCGCGAGCGCCGATGATCTGCGCGAGCTGGCTGTGGCCCATCGTGAGAATCTGGAAGAGGAAGCGCCGATCGAATCGCCCCTCGGCGTCGCGACCGTCCATCTCCATGCGCTCGACGAATCGGTCGTAGCCGGAGAAGGCCGACCCGAAGACGATGCCGGTCGTGTCGGCCAACGATTCGGGCAACATCCAGCCGGCGGGGACGCGTTTGCCGCCCGTCGTGCGACGCCAGCGGCGGACCAGCGGGATGCCGGCATCGCGCAGGGCCTCGTACGCCGCGGCGATGGCGAGTTGGGTCGAGATGTCGTACGCAGCGATCGATTCCCGCGAAACGTCCCAATCGGCGAGATCGAACTCCCCGCGGAGGCCCGCGAGGCGGATGACCTGGTCCTCCGTCTCTACGGGCAGGAACGAGCCCTGGCCGGTGGCCGGGTCCTTGACGAGGCGGACGAGGCCCTTGTCGAGGAAGGCTTGGGTCCGATCGCCGATATGCGTGATGCCCTGGCGGCCGCGCAGCATGGACTGGATGTGGCCGTCGTCGAAAACGGGTCCGCCCGCTCCCGGGAGGCCAAGCGACGCGCCAGTGCAGACGACCACGCGATGGAGGTCGGCGGGGGCGACGGCGCCGGGGAAGATGCGTGTGGGCCCGGGGGTGGCGATCGGCGGTGTGGCGCTGCGCAGGGACGGCGTCGGGGGCGCAGGCAGCGGGGCGGGTGGCGGCGGCGCCGGTTGGGGTACCGGTTCGGGTCGACGGGTCTGTTCGGCCGCGGACAACGTGGCTTGAACGAGGGCCTGGACGGCGGGCAGGAGGGCGGCGGCGAAGGCGCTGGCGTCGAGGCGATCGGCGCCGAGGCGGGCAGCTTCGAGCAGGAATCGGGTCGCAGCGTCGTCGCCGGCCTGCGGGGGCGAGGCGGGCTGCGGTCGGGCGGGGGCATCGACTGCGATCGCCGTCGTTCCGATCTTGTCGGAGACCCATCCTGCGATGCTGCGAAGCGTGCGGTACTTGGAGAAGTCGAAGCGCTCGTCGGCCGGCAGCGCGTAGTGGGTGCGAACGGCGGCGAACACCTCGGCCTGCTTGACGGTATCGATGCCGAGGTCCGCTTCCAGCTCGTAGTCGAGATCGAGTTCGGCCTCGCCGTAGCCGGTGGCCTTGGCGACGATTCCGAGGATTTCGCGGGTGACGTCGGTCGGTGTCGTGGACGTCGTTGCGCGCTGCGCCGTGGCCAGCTCGATGGACTGGGTCGTCGCGCGCCGCTCCCCGGGAGGCGTCAGCAGATCGATGGGGCCTACCCGAGGTGCGGCGGCGACCGGGAAGCCCAAGGCGAGCAGGCCGGCCAGCGTGTCCCGGATGGATGCGACGCCGCCGCGCTTGGGGTGGTTCGTGTACAGCGCGCGATGGGGGCGCCGCTTAAAGATGCTGGCGGTGAACCCAGACAAGGCGCGCTTGGGCCCCACCTCGACGAAGAGGCGGGCGCCATCGGCGTACATTCGCTCCATCTGGCTGATCCACTCGACGGGGGCCGTGATCTGGCGCGCGAGCAGGTCGATGATCTGGGGCACGGCGTCGGGGCCCGTGGGGTAGTACTGGCCAGTCACGTTCGTCGTGATCGGGCGCACGGGTGCCCGCAGGTCCATCCGCGTCAGCACACCGCGAAGGGGCTCGGAGGCGGGGGCGACGATCTGGCTGTGGAACGCGTGACTGACGGGCAATGGGTAGACCGTGATGCCGCGGGCCCGGAAGCGCTCGGCCGCCTCTTCGACGGCATCCGAGGACCCGGCGATGACGGTCTGGGTCGAGCAATTCTTGTTGGCTGCGATGACGTAGCCGTCGATTTCGGCGAGGATGGCCTCGACGACCTCGGTGGAGGCTGCGATGCCGGCCATCCGGCCGGGGTCGTCGATCCGGATGTTCGCCATCTCGCGACCGCGCGCCGTCACCGCAATCAGCGATTCCCGGAAGGTCATGACGCCGGCGCCGACGGCGGCGCCGTACTCGCCAAGAGAGTGACCCGCGACGAGGTCGGGGAAGACACCCCAAGCGCCGAGCAGGCGGGCGAGGGCGATGTCGATCGTCAGCGTTGCGGGTTGGGAGAACTCGGTGCGGCGGAGTTCTTCGGAACGGGCCTCTTCGTCTTGGCCCGGCGCGAGGTGAATCAACTCGGTGACCGTACGCCCGAGCTCGGGGCGCAGAACGGCATCGGCCTCTGCGAAGACTTCGGCCACTTCGGGGAAGGCGCTGGCGAGATCGAGGCCCATGTCGAGGTACTGGCTGCCTTGGCCTGTGAACAGGAAGGCCAGCTTGCCGTTGACGGGCGTGTCCTCGAAGTGGATTCCGCGGGCGCGCAGCAGGTCGGGACTTGCGCCTTTGCGTAGGCTGGCGAGGGTTCGGCCGACTTGGTCAGCTTGTTCGGCCTCGTTCGCAAAACCAGCAGCGACGCGCAGGGGGCGGCTGGCCGAGAACTCGCGTGGCCGGCCGGCGCGCAGATCTTCAAGCGCCTCGATCAATTCGGCCGGACTGTCGCCACACACGGCCCAGATGCCAGGCGGTAGATGGGGCGCATCGCGGACGATGGGTGCGGCGGTCGGCGTTGCAGGAGGTGGCGGGGCGGCCGGAGGTGGCGGGGCGGGTTGGGCCGCCATCTCGGGAATCCCGGCCGTGCGAACAGGCACACCGGCTGGCAACATCCGCGGTGTCGTAGCCAGGGCCTGGCCTGCCCAGGATTCGAGTACGAGGTGGAAGTTGGTGCCGCCGAACCCGAACGCGCTCACGCCGGCGCGTCGGATGCCGTCGGGGGTCGCGGGCCAGGGCTCGGCCTTCGTCTGGACCTGGACGGGGATGACGTCCATGGGAACGTCTTCGCGGGCCTTCTTGAAGTTGATCGACGGCGGCAACGTGCCGTGGTGCAACGCGAGCGCCATCTTGATCGTCGACGCAGCGCCGGCCGCACTCTTGAGGTGCCCAATCATCGACTTGACGGAGCCGATGCGGATGGGCCCCCGCTCGGCTCGCCGCCCGGAGCCGATCACGCTGTTCAGGGCCTCAACCTCGACCTTGTCGCCGACGACGGTGCTCGTGCCGTGGCACTCGAAGAGGTCGACAGAGGCGGGGTCGATTCCGGCCGAGCCGTAGGCGCGCTCCAACGCGCGGACCTGCCCGGCGATGTTGGGTGCGGTGATGCCCTTTCCGCGGCCGTCGGACGATGCGCCGATGCCGCGGATGATGGCGTAGATGCGGTCGCCGTCGCGGACGGCGTCCTCGGCGCGCTTCAGAACGAGAATTCCGCACCCTTCGCCCATGACGAACCCGTTGGCGGAGGCGTCGAAGGGTGCCGAGTGATCGGCGCTCAGCGCTCCGATCTTGCAGAACTCGACATAGGTCTTGACGTTCATGGACCGGTCGGCCCCGCCCGTCAGCACGAGGTCGAAGTCGCCGTCCTGGAGGCCCTTGACCGAGGACTGAATCGCCGCCATCGAACTCGCACAGGCGGCGTCGACCGTGAAATTCGCACCGCCAAGGTCGAAGGCGTTGGCGATTCGCCCTGCGATGACGTTCGCAAGCTCGCCCGGCATGCTGTCTTCGTCGATTTCGGGCAAGTCCGCGAGGTACGCGGTGCGCAGTTCCTCTTGGACGCGGGCCTGAACCGACGACGTCAGCGCCTGGATGGCAGGCAGAGCGCGCAGCTTTTCGTCGATGCGGGCCCAGTAGACCCGGATCGCGTAGCCATCGGAGACCTCGCCTCCAAGGCTGTTGCCGAGGATGACGGCGCATCGGCTACGGTCGAATTGGCGGCCTGGACCTTTGGCGTCGGCTTGCAGACCCGCGTCTTCCAGGGCGTCGGCGACGGTAGCCAACGTGAGCTGCTGAACGGGGTCCACCTGGCGAACGACCTTGGGCGGGATGCGAAAACGGCGGGCGTCGAAATCCCAATCGTCGAGGAAGCCGCCGATCTTGGAGTACGACTTGTCGACGGCCGACGGATCGGCGTCCCAAAACAGGTCGGGGTTCCAGCGATGCGATGGCACTTCGCGAATCGCATTGCGTCCCGCGATGATGTTCTCCCAGAAGCCAGCCGCGCTGGTGGCGCCTGGAACGCGAGCCCCGATGCCGATGATGGCGACGGCGGGCGGCGTGACGGGTTCGGGCGCCGCCTGATGAGCGGGTGCGCGGCGGGCGCGCAGTTCTTGTGCGGCGGCCACTTCGGCTGCAGCGACGCCGGTGGGGCCCCCAATGGCGAGCGCGGCGGCGCTTGGTTCCCCGGCGACGGCGCGACCCATCCAGGTCGCGAGCTCCCAGAGAACGGCGCTTCCCAACGTTCCGCCATGTCCCGCCATGGCGTCGGGATGGGCCAGGGCGGCGGCCGATCCGACCACCTGACCGGGACGCGCGAGCGAGGGGGCAGGCCCCCCGTTGGCGATGGCGTCGGCGTAGACGGCGAGGAGCCGGGCCAGGGTTCCGTGCCGTTCGGCGAGGCCCGGCGCGAGTGCGAGGCCGTGACCGACCATCCACAGTCGCTGGTGGCAGTCGCCGCTTTCCCAAGCACCCTCTGCGAGGGCCCAAGGGTCGGCGCCGTCGGCCAGGCTGCGGAGGACGGGGGCGGTCGCGGCGGCGGCGGCACGAACGCCGGCGACCAGGCGGGTACGCTCGTCTTCGGGCGCTTGGAAGCGGCGCGCGAGCCCCGGCGGCAGGTCGAATTCGGGCAGCGCCAGTAGGACGTCGTGCAACCAGACGCCCGCGGCGCCGAGCGCCAGCGCCGCGGCGGCAGTTCGGGGTCCACATCCCGCGTCGAGGATGACACGGCCTGGGTCTGGGCATCGGTCGAGGGCCATCAAGCCGTCTTCGTCGCCGGCAAAGCCTCCGGCCTCTCGGCCTTTGAGGACGAGGCCGGCAAAGCCCTGAGGCACGTCGCGCGGCGCGGAGGTCTCGAGCCAGGTCTCCCGGTCGGGAATGGGTGCGCCCAATTCCGCCAGGACGACGGGACCCGAGCCGGGAGCGGGACGCCCAGGGCGCGTTCGGACCCACGCGCCCGCAGGCACTTCGGGGACCCGGGAACCCGTTGCGTCGACGACGGGGACCGCCCCTGCAGCGCGAACGAGCCCGGCCAGATGGCTGGCCGTCGGCGGCAGGAGGACCCAGATCTGTCCGCGCATGTCGACTCCGTAAGGCCGCCTGCTAGCCGCTCTCCGGGCGGGCTTCACCTGTCACGAAGGCGGTGAATGGTCATTCACTTGCGGGTTGCCCGACGCGAGACCCGTCGGGTGGCTCAGTAGAGCTCTTGGGGGTTGTCGAGGCTGGCGTGGAGAAATCCGTTGGACATGTGCGCGGACCGGACGTGGGAAAGCATCTTGGCCCCGGGCCCATCCGGCATCAAACGCGCCGGCAGCTGCCACGTGCGCCAAGACGTCAGCTGGGTCAGGTCGAGGTCGCCGACCGTCAGCCGGGTAGGCGTCGCGAAAAGCGCCCCATCTTCAGCCTCTAAGTTGCCTACGAAATGCAAGGGATAACAACCGCCCAAGCCTTGGAATTGGATGTCGACGGCGACGGCGTCTCCCTGGGGGGCAATCCATACGGGCAGACCGAACCAGGTGCCGACGGCGAAGTTCACTTCGGCCTCGTCAAGCACGATGGGAACGGCGGGCATGGAGCCGTGGCGATCGAGTCGGCGGCGGAGTCCACCGAGCGCGGCCAGGTCGAGATCGACCTTGCGTAGCGTGGGGCAGGTGTCGACCCGTGCCGCCCGCCAGATGCCGACCCCGGCGAGGACGCAAAAGGCGAAGGCCCCCAACACGAAAGCAAAGGCAGGGTGCCGAATCACGCGACCTCGGTGACGATGTGAAAGCCATCGGCACGGAGGTCGTCGGCCAAGGCGGGCCCAAACGCGTTGGCGGGGGTGCGCACGCCGCCGGGACCACGGCCTTGGAGCAGGGCGATGGCGGCGGCCGCCAGCATCCGGGTCGTTCCCTCGTTGCCGGGGTCCCCCGAACGTTGAAATACGGTGCGGGCAGACGCGCCGTTGGCGGCCGTGCCAACGAAGATTCCTGCAAAGTGGCCGCCCATGATGGTCGATTCGGACGGCCCGTCTCCCGGTGCGGGTCCCCATGGCCGGACGAGGGCGGGGATGCGTGCGCTCGCCCAGTGTGCGGCGGCCAGGCCCCACTGGAGAGCGAGGGCACGCCCCCGACCCTTGGCGAGGGCGACCTCGTCGTAGGTAAATGGATGACCCCAGGGGGCGCCGTCTTCTGCGCACAGCGATGCGCTGCGCCTCACGACGCGAGTGTTGGTGGGGGCCATGACGAACGGGGCGGTCCAACTCGCGAGACGGTCGTCGAAGGTGACGGTGCGCCGGTCGGGGGGATGGATGGCGCCGGGAACGGCGTCCAGCGCGGCGGGACCCGGCCAACGGTGGTTCGCGTGGTGCAGGGCTGTGGCGAAGGTGCCGCCGTTGAGCCCGCCCTTGAGGCGGAACCCACCTATGACGTCGATCGGTTGCCCTTGGGGTAGGGCACGTGCGGTCAACAAGGCGCCCAAGTCGCTCGGAATCGAGTCGAAACCGCAGGCGGGAACGATGCGGGCCCCCGTTTCGCGCGCTTGCCCGTGGTGCCGGGCGACGATGTCCCGAATCCAGGGCACCTCGCCGGTGATGTCGCACCAATGGGTGCCGGAGGCAGCGCAGCCCGCGACGAGCGCGTTTCCAAGGACGGCGTAGGGACCCGCAGTCGAGACGAGCACGCGGGTGTCCTTGGCGAGCGCCGCTGTCGCTTCGGCGTCGAGCGCGTCAGCGACGAGGACGTCGGGCGTTGGGCTCAGCGTTGCGGCGAGGTCCTCAAGCGGCTGCCGCCGCCGTCCGGCAATCGCCCATCGGACGCCTGCGGGCATCCGTTCGGCGAGCCGCGCTGCGGCCCGTCGCCCGGTGAAGCCCGAGGCACCGAACAGGACCAGGTCGTAGGTCCTTGGCACGCCTCCGGGCTCAGAACGGGATGTCGTCGTCGGAGAACCCGCCGCCGCCCGAGGCAGGAGGGCCACCGGACGAACCACCCGAGCCAGAGCCGCCGTAGGAGCGACCACCACCACCACTACCACCACCGCCGCCACCGCCGCCCTCGCGCTCCCCCCCACCGAGGAACTTGAGGATGTCGGCCACGATCTCGGTCGCGTACTTGTCCTGACCGTCTTTGTCCTGGTACTTGCGCGTCTGGAGCCGGCCCTCGACGTAGACCTGGCGGCCCTTCTTGAGGTATTTCGAGGCGTTTTCGGCATCGCGCCCCCACAGGGTGACGCGGTGCCACTCCGTGTGGTCGGTCCAGTTGCCGTCTTTGTCCTTGCGGCGCTCGGTCGTGGCGATGCGCAGGTTGCCGACGGCGGTGCCGCCTGCGGTCGTGCGGGTTTCGGGGTCGGCGCCGAGGTTGCCGACGAGGATGACTTTGTTGATCACGGGAACACTCCGAAGAAAGGCATGCCCTGTCGAGCAAGCGCCCGGCGTCTATGGTGACGTACCTGCGGTTGGCGTACCTCGCCCGTCGACCTTCCGCCCGACCCGTCGGGCGGGCGGAGGCGGACGGCCCCGTTAGCGGCGCGCATGGACTTGCCCTGCCCGCGCTGCCGGGGTCCGGTCGCATGGTCGGAGCCCGCGCGCCACCACCCCTTTTGTTCTCCCCGATGCCGCGACATCGATCTCGGTGGGTGGTTTGCGGAGACCTACGTGGTGCCAGGCGCGGAGCGATCGCCCGGCGAGGGCGGGGACGGCGAAGAGACCCCGTAGGAGCGCTCGACGGCGGCCGTCGCGTCGATGACCTTTCGGACGTAGGCCCGCTTCTCCAGGTAGGTGCCAGGGAAAAAGCTTCGCTTGAAGCCGTGCAGCACGGCGTTGCGGACTTCGTCGGGCCGCAGGCCGAAAGCGTCGACCGCGAGGCCCAGCTCCTGGGTAACGGTCGTGTCCGACATGAGCCGATTGTCCGTACAAAAGGCGACGGAGAGGCGCTCCCGGATCATCCGGCCGACGGGGTGTTCGGCGACGCTCCGGATCCCCGGCAGCGTCTGAAGGTTCGACGTGATGCAGACCTCGAGCAGGATCCGGCGGTCGGCGACGTACTGCGACAGGCTCTGGACGTAGCGCTCGGGGTTGGGAACATCGACCTGGGAGACGTCGAAGAGGTGTGTTCCGTGTCCGATTCGGTCGGCGTGTAGGCGCGTGATGGCCTGGTAGATCGACTCGGCGCCGTAGGCCTCACCGGCGTGGACTGTGCGCTTGAGGAAGTGGCGGTGGGCGAACGCGTAGGCGGCGACGTACCCCGATGCGGGATGGCCGGCCTCGGCACCGGCAAGATCGAAGCCGACGATGGGCAGTCCAAGGCGATCGCGGGCGTCGACGGCGTCACGGGCCAGGGCGAGTGCGGCAGCAGCGTGCACCTCTCCGGGCGGGGCGAGGCCGTGAACCCGGAACAAATCGGCGTAAAAGGGGGAGTACGCCGCGGTGAACATACGCATGGCTGTGGCGATGATTCCAAAGCGGAAAGGGGGGTGGCCAGCGGCCACCTCGGCGCTGGCCTCGTGCTCTCGGCGCGTGCGATCCAGGCCAGCCGTGACCGCCGCGAAGATGTCGGGGACGGTCAGCCTGTCCGTGACGAGGAGTTGAGGCGCGAAGCGGACTTCGAGGTAGGTCACGCCGTCGGCGAGACAGTCCTGTCCGAGTTCATAGGAGACCCGTTCGAGCGCCTCCCGATCGCGTAAGACCGCGGTCGTGAAGGCGAAGCCGACCAAGTACTCGGAGAGGTCGCGGTAGCGGGCCTTGAAGACGGTCTCGCGGAGGCCTGCCTCCGTATGACTTGGCAACGCGACGCCCTGTTCATCGGCCAATTCGAGCAAGGTGGACAGCCTCAACGAGCCGTCGAGGTGGCAATGAAGGTCGGCCTTTGGAAGGGCGCGCAAGAAGGCGGGGGTGGCGTGCGGACGCATGGTGACGGGTGCCGTAAGCGCGCCGGGCGCGGTTGACGCGCCCAAACGTAGGGGTCCAGCGTCCCAGTGCGTTCTCGCCGCGAAGAGGTCGATGTGACGACATAGCAGATGATGACTTGAAGGTCTGTGGCGGCGTGCTAGCGGGGGGGCCTCGCGAGGAGGCGAGTCGTGAAGCTTCCCAACTCGATGCGTGACGCGCTGGTAGACGAACTCGACGAGTATCTGGGGGCGTTCGCGTCGGACCCAGATCCTGAGGCGGTGGCCGCCTATGTGATCGAGCTTCTGGAGACCTTCGCCGATGAAGAGGGTCTCGACGACATCGTGCCCAGCCTCGAAGAGGGTGGTGCGCTGGACGGCTCGCTCCAGGATGCCCTGGAAACCGAGATGTCCTCCAATGACGAGTTCGAATACACTGGCGAAGAAGTGGTTTCGCTTCTCGAACGCGTCTGCGACATCGAATGGGATGGCGGAGACGACGACGATGACGACGATGACGACGAGTCTGAAGAGGTCGAAGAGGACTTCTGAGGCGCCTCCGGGGGGGTCTTACAGCCCTCTTTCAAATCCCGTCAAGAATCGTCAAAAGCGCACCGGATAAACTCGAGGCGCGATAGTCGTGCGTTTCGAGGGGCGCGTGTCCGGGCTTCAGGCGACGCTTACACAGGACGGTCGGTGGTTTCTTTGGCAAGCGGAGGGGGAGCCCGACGCCGCCATTGACACCGAGTTGCCGGGCCTCACCGTGGGCGCCGGCGAGCCGACGACGCTGGCGTTGGCCGTGGCGGGCGGTAAACGGCGGCGCGCGGACGGCCTCGCTTACAGCCTGGCCGACGCCATCCCCGTTCTCGCTTCCCTTCCAAGCGGCGCGCGGGTGAGCGATTCGGTGGCCTGTTGGTCGGGGGCGACCAAACTCGCGCTGGAGTTGGCCTCTCGGCAGCGCGTCGTCCCCACGGTCGTGCGCAACGAGGCGCGTTGGCGGGCGCTTTTGGGCGGGCGGCGCGATGAGATGCGCTTCAAGGCCTTGGTCGACGCCCTGCCGCTGAACGCGCGCGCGTCGCTGCTTCCGGATGGCGGAAAGGGCGAGCCGCGAATTCGGACGGCCGACGCCGCCGTGAGGACGTTCCTCGACGACGTTGTGGACATCATCTACCGATCGCTGGCGTACCCGGGCGCCGCTCGGGGTTGGGTGCTCGAATATAGCGAGGCACTTCGCGGCGAAGATTGCGCGTTTACGCCCCGCGACGCCCGCAGCCAGGCTGTCCCCCTCCAGATTGCTGCTTGGGCAGGAGAGGCGGACCGGCCCGGTCTGCGCGTCGGATTTCGACTCACCCCTCCGGGAGACGACGAAGAGGAAGGGGCGAGATTCGGGTTGGACGTCCTTGTTCACCCGCCTGGCGCCCCCGAGTTGGGACGGGACGTGGGGGAGGTCTGGGACCAAGGCGCAAAGGGTGAGGCCCCGTTCGGTCCCGGGTGGCCCCATCCGGCCGCATCGATCGTGCGCGGGCTGGCCCGCGCGGCTCGGTTCTTCGAGGCGTTGCGGGCAACGCTGGTGGGCGGACGACCGTCGAACCTCGTCTGGGACGTTCGGACCGCGTGGACCTTTCTTGACCGCGGCTACCCGGCCCTCCGTGAAGCGGGCTTCGACGTCGACATTCCGGAGGTTTTCCGCCAGGAGGGCAATCGGCGAATCCGGGCCCGGATCCGGGTCGACGCCCCCGACGACGACCACTTTGAACTCGACGGCATGTTGCGCTTCCGCTGGGAAGTCGTGCTCGGCGACCAAGTTCTCACAGGGGAAGAGTTCGCTGGTTTGGTTCGGCGTGGAGAACCGCTCGTCCGATTCCGTGGCGAATGGGTGCTCCTCGACCCGTTCGAGGTCAGCCGCCTGCCGGATGCGCTGCGTTCGGAAGGCCAGATGGACGCCGCCGAAGCCCTGCGCGCGGTCCTCGTCGGGGAAAAGGACGGCATCCCCGTCGTGGCGGACGACCGACTCTTCCAGTTGGTCGATGCCCTTCGCAATCCGGCGCCGGTCGAAGTGCCCCCCGGCTTCGAAGGGGAGCTTCGGCCCTATCAGCACCGCGGTTTTGCCTGGTTGCAGACGCTTGGGCGCCTCGGACTGGGCGCGTGCCTCGCGGATGACATGGGCCTCGGCAAGACCATCCAGGTCATCGTGCACATTCTGCAACGTCGTCGTCGGGGCGTTCCCCCCTGCCTGGTCGTCTGCCCGACGAGCGTCCTTGGCAACTGGCAGCGCGAGTTGGCGCGCTTCGCCCCGACCCTGCGGGTCCATCGCCATCACGGCGCCCAACGACTGCTCACGAGCGCCAAGGGCGTCGACGTCGTGTTGACGACCTACGGCCTCCTTGGCCGCGATGTGGAAGCCCTGTCGGCGATGCAATTCGACGTGATCGTTCTCGACGAGGCCCAAGCCATCAAGAACCCAGAATCCCAGCGCGCCCGTTCGGCGGGTCAACTCAAGGGACGCCATCGGGTGGCGATGTCGGGTACGCCGGTGGAGAACCGGCTGGACGAGCTCTGGTCCATCTTCAACTTCATGTTGCCGGGCCTGCTTGGGCTGCGCTCCGTGTTCCGGCGCAACGTCTCGGTCCCGATCGAGCGCTTTGGCGACACCTCGGTCGCCCAGCAACTCAAGCGCGGCGTGTCGCCGTTCCTGATGCGGCGTCTCAAGACCGATCCAGACGTGGCGCCGGATCTGCCCGACAAGATTGAGCGCGAGGAGTACGTCCCGCTCACCCGCGAACAGGCCAAGCTCTACCAGCGCGTCGTCGACGACTACATGGAGCGGATTTCGGACTCGGGTGACATTGAGCGGCGCGGTCTCGTGCTCGGCATGCTCACAAGCCTCAAACAGGTCTGCAATCATCCCGCGCAGTACCTGGACGAGGACGCGTCCGCGCTCGTCGGTCGGTCCGGCAAGCTGGAGCGCCTGACGGAATTGCTCGACGAGATCTTCGACAATGGAGAGCGTGCGCTGATCTTCACCCAATTCCGGGAGATGGGGTCGCTGCTCCAGCGTCAGTTGTCCGAGCAGTACGGGGGCGAGGTTCCCTTCCTCCATGGCGGGAGTCTGCCCCACCAACGCGACGAAATGGTCCGCACCTTTCAGGAAGATCAGGACGCTCCGCCCGTGCTCATCATCTCGGTGCGCGCGGGAGGCACGGGCCTCAACCTCACGCGCGCCACCCATGTCATCCACTATGACCGGTGGTGGAATCCGGCGGTCGAAGACCAGGCGACCGACCGCGCCCACCGCATTGGCCAGGACCAAACGGTCCAAGTCCACAAGTTGGTGTGTCAGGAGACGTTGGAAGAACGCATCTCCGTGATGTTGATGGAAAAGCGGGTGCTTGCGGAATCCGTCATCGGATCCGGCGAGAAGTGGATCACGGAACTCGACGACGACGCGCTGCGTCAGCTCGTCGCCCTCGGCGAAGACGCCGTGTTGGACTGAGGGAGACCATGGTCGGAAAGGTACCTTGGGACTACCAGCCGTCCGCGGATTCGCGGGTTCTGCCCGTGCCGGAAGACGGCATCGTCGCAAGCCAGCGGCCCTTGGGTTGGGTCGGGGAAGCGTGGCGACGCCTCGTCGAGGCCTACACGGGCGACCACGCGTCGCGCGTGGCGCGTGGGCGAGGCTTTGCCCGCGCCGGCCGGGTGCGCGCGTTGTCGGTGGACCCCGGCCAGGCGGTGGCCGAGTGCATCGCCAGCCAAGGGTACCGGGTCACGGTTCGCGTACCCGTCTACGATCCCAAGGCGTGGGACCGTGTGATTGAGGTGCTCGCGCAGGATCTCGCTCGCGTCGCCGAGCTGTTGGAAGGAAAGCTGGCGCAGGATCTCGTCCGTCTCTTGGAGTCCAAGGGCCGAAGCCTGTTGCCCAAACGCGACGACCTCGACGGCGACTGCGATTGTGGGGACTTCCTGCTGCCGTGCGCCCACATGGTGGCCGTTCACTACGTTCTCGCTGACGCGCTGGACGGAGACCCGTTCCTGCTGTTGACCCTCCGGGGTCGCACGATGGATCAGGTGCTCGCAGGCCTGCGCAAACACTGGGGGGATCCTTCCGCGGGGGAGTCCGCTGAGCACGCGGACGAAGAACCTCCACCGGACTGGGACGACTGGGATCATCATCCGGTGCCCATGGCGCCCTTGCAGTTCGTCGTAGAAGCCGGATCGCCAACGTCGGGGCTCCTCGCCTTGGGGCCGGCTCCCGGCGGGCTCGACCTACAACGAGCTGTTCAGCCGCTCTACGCCGCAGGGGCGGACCGTGCGACGGCCGTGCTGATGGCTGAACCGACGACGGGTGACAATCGCCGTCGCCGAATGCTCTTCACGCGTCGCCGGGACGTGACGCCGAAGGAGGATCTCAGCGCGCCCAAGGCCGTGCCCGAAGCGCCTCAACCGGTCGAGGAGGTCGACCCGGTGGAGATGATCGTCGATGCCCTTGCCCAAAATGACGGGGCGAAGTCGACGGAATTGTCTGAACTCCTGCAACTCGACCCGCTGATCGTTCGCAACGAGCTGATCGGTCTGGAGGAGCTCGGCATCGTGTATCGGACGGGCCGGACGCGCGGAACGCGCTGGTTTTTGGGCTAGCCGACGGTTGTGCACCTCTGGCGGCGCTTGCGCGGGGGCGTGCGACGCGCGAGGAGTCCGGCGCGGAGGTCCCATGTTGGCTCGATTGGTCTGCGGTTCCGGCGTCCTGGCGATCGTGCTCGGCTGCTCGGGCCTCCCCGAGGTCCCCGGGCTGTCGGGTTCGGCAAAGGGAGCGGCCGGGAGCGGAAAGCCCACCAACATCGGGGTGGGGGCCTCTTCCATCGGCTCAGGCAAGGGCGGGTCGCCCACGGCAGCGGCATTCGCATCGGAACATATCGAAGGCCGGTTCATCGTGAAGGTGCGCGGCGGAGCGAAGACGGAGGCCGCGGGCACCGACGGTCCGGTTCCAAGCGTCCTCAAGGGCTTCGGGTCGCGGCCGCTGCACGGTGCTGGCGCAAAGGACACGACGGTGTCGGGCAAGCTTGGCATCGATCGAACGATGGCGTTTGCCGCAGACGGCAAGTCGCTTCAACAGATCGTGGCCCAGCTTGGTGACGACGCAGATGTTGAGTGGGTCGAGCCCGTCATTCGCATGCGCGCCGCGAGCGCCGCCAAGGCGCCCAACGATCCGCACTACAACTACCAGTGGCACCTCGCCGCGGTGAAGGCAGAGGCGGCGTGGGCGACGACGAAGGGCAAGGGCGTCGTGGTGGCCGTGGTCGACACAGGCGTGAGCGTGAACGAGGACGGCCTGCTGCACCTGCTGCCTGGCAAGGACTTCGTGGACATGGACGACGACGCCAGCGACGAGAACGGCCACGGTACGCACGTGGCGGGCACGATTGCGCAGCGGACCAACAACGGAATCGGCGTCGCAGGCGTCGCGCCCGAGGCGAGCATCCTTCCGGTGCGCGTGCTCGGGGCGGACGGAAGCGGCACGAACGAAGGCGTTTCGGCCGGCATAGTCTGGGCTGTCGACCAAGGCGCCCAGGTGATCAACCTCAGCCTTGGAAGCGCGTCGAATTCACAGGCCGTGGCCGACGCGGTGGCCTACGCGTACGAGCGCGGCGTCACCGTCGTCGCGGCAACGGGGAATGACGGGTACACCGACGGCGTCGGCTACCCAGCAGCGCTGGACACCCCGATTGCGGTCGGCGCGGTCGATTTCGCCAATGTGGTCAGCTTCTACAGCAACCAGGGCCCCCCGATCGACATCGTGGGCCCGGGTGGGGACACGTCCGCCGACAAGAATGGCGACGGATTCCCGGACGGCGTCATTCAGGAGACCTTCGAGAACGGCGCGTGGAGCTACCTGTTCTTCCAGGGCACGTCGATGGCGACACCCCATGTGGCCGGTGTGGCCGCGTTGGTGGTCGCGACCGGCGTCATTGCGCCCGACGATGTGCGCGAGCGGCTGCTTTCGTCCTCCACGGACCTTGGTGACCGAGGTGCGGACACGGTTTACGGGGCCGGAATGGTCGACGCCGAACGTGCCGTAGCCGGCGGCCGGCAGGCTGGGCGTGGGCCGCGCGGCGGCGATGAATCGGCGGCGGCGGCGGTCGCGGCAGGCGACGCGCCGGCAGCGGCACCCCGTCTCGACATTCTGACGCCGACGGTCACCCGGAACGGCGCCCAGAAGGTGACGATTCGATGGAAGACGAGCGTGCCGGCGAGCACGCTCGTGCGCGGCACGGGTGGCTTCAAGCACCAGGATCAGAAGCTCTCGCTCGACCACGAGGTTGTCGTGCCGGCGCCCGAGGGCGGCGCAGTCGAGAAATTCGAGATCGGTGGGATGGCTGGAGGCGCGAAGGCCTCCAAGCAGGTGTCGGTCACCAAGTAGACGTCGGCCTCTCCCGGAAAGGGGCAGGAGACCTGGCGCGGTCAGGGAAGGACGACGTCCTTCTCGGCCTTGAGCTCGACTTCTACGCTCTTTTCCTGGCCCCACTTGGCGGCGAGGGCCTCGACCCATGGGGTCAGGCTCGAGGATCCGCCCGTCAGGGGCTCCGTAGAGGCGGCCACTGCCCAGGTGCCAGAGTCACACTTGAGCTTGGGCTTGAAGGCGCGCGCGGGCGCCTCGACGTCGGTTTGGATGGCCCACCGGGTGCCCGGCTCGCGCACCAGCGCGTAGTGCGCGATGGCGGCACCGTCGCACGTCTCTAGGGCGGCTACGCCGTAGAGGAAGCCGCCCCCTTGGGCGACGCGGTCCGGGTAGACGGACGGCAGGAGCGACACGGCCGAATCGATGGCGTTGGCCTGGTAGAGGCGCTCCGCCACTTCGCGCGCATGTGCGGGGTCGACGGCCTTGGCCACGGCGACAAGAGCTTCCACGAGGCGCTTGTGGTCGTCGGGCGCGACGGTTCCACCCAGGCCCTCCGGCCGAACGGCTTCGGCCATGGCCGCGACGATGGCGCCGAACGGACCGGCCTTTGCCGCTTGAATGGCCGCGGCCTGCAGGGTCGGAAGTGCCTCGACCTTGGCCTGGCGGCGGTAGGTATCGAGCACGGCCGCGTACTTGTCGGAGATCATCTGCGGGGGGGGCTTGGCCGCCGTTGCCGCCACCCAGGCGGCGACGTCGGCGCTAGGACAACGGGTCATCAGCGACTGCCAGCTCGTGAACTGGCGGTCCTTGGCGTCCGCGTAGGCGGCTGTCAGGTAGTCGACGACCTTGTGCCCTTCGCAGCTTTCTCCCGCAGTGCGCGCGGTCTCCTCACGGGCGGCGTAGTCGGAGATCTGCTCGAGCATGGGGAAGAGCGGGCGGTGTTGGCCTGCGTCCATGGCCGTGAACGAAAGCGCCACGAGGCTGTCGACGTCCTTGGTCGCTCGCATGAAGTCGGGAAAGCGCGCCTCCGCCATCGCCGCATCGCACTTGGACAGGGCCGCCCATGCCGAAACGGCGGCGGTTCCGGTGGTGGTCTGAGCGCGCCGCGCGATCGATTCACAATCCGCGGCGGTGGCAAATGATGCCAGCAAGGCCAACAGCGATGTCATGCGGTCCCCCGAGCGGCGCCGGTGCTAACGGGGAGGTACCGGCGGCGTCGATATGGCAACCCTGAGGGCGGCGGCCGGATTCCGGCCAGGGGGTCGCGGATGCGATGGGAGGTGGTACGAGGCGGGTTGCTGGCCTGCGTCATCGCCTGGCAACTCGTGGAGTCCCTTCCGGCGATTCCCACGATCTCGCCGGAGATGCTGCGCCGCCCCGAGGCGCAGTTGGAGTTGTCCCGTTGGCAAGCCGCCTTTGGCCAGCTTGGCATCGAAGTTCAACGCCAGGAGTTGGTCAGCCTCGCTCGCGGCTTTGGCGACGCCATGCATCGGGTTCACCGTGTGTTTGACCCTCTGGATCCCGTCGCGGAGTTGCTCGGTGTCGGTCAGGGATGGGGCCTGTTTGCCCAGGCGGACGACGTTCCGGGCCGCCTTGAAATCGAGGTGTTCGCCGCTGGCGGCGCAAGCGAGGTCGTGTATCGTCGGCTCGATCCGGATCGGACCTGGCGGGCGGAACGTTGGGCCTATCGGCGGATGCGCGCCGCCTACGACCAGGACGTCGGCCGCGTGGCATCCGTGTTTCGACGATTCACGGAGGTTGTGGCCGCAACACGCTTTGCCGAAGATCCTGACGCCGTCCGAGTCGTTGTACGCATCGTACCCACGCGGACCCAGGTCCCGGGACACGAGCTTCCAGCCGAAGGGCGTGTGGTCGAGATCGGTAAGGACCGGCCGACGCCATGAAGACGTGGTTGCGATGGTGGAGCGGTGACGAGCCCGCCCAGTCCTTGGCGCTTGTGCGGGTGCTTGTTGGGCTCGCGGTGCTCTCCGACCTGGCGACGATGGCTTGGGTAGGAGCGCTGGGACCCGCCTGGTCTCTGACGACGTCGGGCGGAATCGTCGATGCTACGCGCAAAGACCTGCCGCTCGTGGCCATGGCCTCCGATCCGGCGCTCCTTTTGTGGGGCACGATGGTTGCGTCGGCCCTGGCGTTCACGGTCGGGTGGGGGTCGCGAGCCGCCCTCGTCGTGTTCGGACTCGCGTCGGCGCAGTCGGCCCTTCACTACCCGATGGGCGACCGCGCCATCGACATGCTCCTTCGCAACGCGATTTGGATTCTCGCCGCGTCAGGTTGTGGGGCGACGTTGTCGTTGTCGGCGCGCCTTCGTTCAGGAACATGGATGCCCGCGGTTGAGGTACCCGCGTGGCCGCGCCGTCTTCTCGTCCTCCAACTCGTCGTGATGTACTTTACGGCCGGCGTCCAGAAGTTCGGGTTGCTGTGGATGCCAATGGGCGACTTCGCCGCCCTCTACGTGATTTTGCACGATTGGGGTGTCACCCGGGCGATCCCAACGTGGGCCCACAATCCGGTTGGCTTCTTCGTCCTGCAGTTGGGGACGGCGTCGACCCTGATTTGGCAGTGGACCTACCCCGTCGTCCTCGTGGCTCCCGCGCTGGCCCGGCAGCCTACGCCCTGGGGACGATGGCTCGCCCGGTGGAGGCCGGAGCGCGCTTGGGTGGCCCTCGGCGTCGTCTTTCATTTGGGCATAGCGGCGACGCTTGACCTGGGGCTGTTCCCTTGGGGAATGTTGGCGCTTTATCCGGCCCTCTGGGATCCGCGGGGCCAGGCGACCGGGTTGCGCGGGACGTAGCCGAAAGCGTCGCGGGCGCGCGTGCCGTCGAGGACGAGGCCGAAATGAAGGCGCTGACGATTGAGCCCCCAGGAGAAGCGGCTGCCCGTCAGGCGATGGCGCCAAGCATAGGCGGCCTCAATCCAGCGACCAGGGGCGGGAATCGTGGGGGTCCCCCATAGGTCCGCGGCGGCTGTGAGCGGCAACGTGTCGTAGCCAGGGATGTTGAACACCCCTTCGCCGTGGCCGAACGTGGCGAGGTCGATCGAGGCGACGAGGTCCTGGACGGTGGCCACGTTGATCATCGGGTCGAAGCCGAGGGGTCGAAGGGCCAATGGGGCCGAAAGATAGTCGACGAGTTGCCCCCCGGTGCCGACCTCGAGCGCTTCCGCGCAGCGTAGGACGACGATTTCGCAGTCGGCGAGGCCCATTCGGGCGCAGGCGGTGAGATCGGCCTCGACGCGGTCGCGGACGACCTGGGGAGACCGCGGGTCGAGGTTGAGGGGGTGGTCTTCCGTGACGAGAATCGGGAGGTCGAGTCCGACCCGGTACACGACGGCGTGGCTGAGGATGACGACCCGTCGGATGGTCGGGTGTCGGTCGGAGAGGTCGAGAATGCTGCGTACGGCCTCGACGTCGCCGGCGTGGGCGCTGCGGCCGCGGCGCCACGGGTCTGGGGTTCGACCGAGGTGTACGACGACTTCGACGCCCAAGTCGCGCGCGGGGCCAAAGAGCACGTCGTGGACTTCCCGCGACTTGGTCAAGTCGAGGGGAAGGTGGGAAAGGCGGGCGTGATTGGGCAGTGGGGCGGGGTCGCCGTGGCGGCCGGATGCCAACACGTGGCCGACGCGCGCATCGGAGAGGAGTTGGTGAACGAGTTGGCGTCCGACGGGGTGGGTAGCCCCGGTCACGAGCACGGACATCATGTGAAGATGCCCTCGCGCCGCGAGAGGCCGCGGACGAGCAGTCGGGCGACGGCGTCCCGGACGCGACGGGCGCCCTCGCGAACGACCACGGGATCGTCGGCCTGGTCGGGAGTCGCGTCGAAGTGGATCGGCTCGCCGTAGGCGAGGTGGTAGCGCACCGGTAGTGGCAGGAGGGTCGCCGGAATCGGAATGTACGGCAAGGCGCCCACGGGGCTTGGAATCCGCGCGATCTGGGGCATCTGCTCCTCAGCACCCACCAGGCCGAACGGAATGACGGGCGCGCCGTGGCGAATCGCCAATTCCACATGGCCAACGCGCCAATTTTGCAATTGGTACCGTTCAGAGAATCGCTTTCCGATGCCCGGGACGCCTTCGGGGAAGATGAGCAGCAGTTCGCCGGCGTCGAGCAACGCACGCGCGTTTCCCCGGCTGCCGCCTACGACCCCGCACCTGGCGAACAAGGTCGAGAGAAAGGGCAACGTCGAGACGAAGTAGTCGGCGACGGGGCGCGGAACGCGGGGCGGTTCGGTGTGGCGGACGACGTCCATCCAGACCATCGCGCCGTCGAGCGGCAAGGTGCCACTGTGGTTGCCGGCCAACACGGCGGCACCCGTCGTGGGGATGTGTTCGTGACCCTCGCTTCGGACCCGAAACCAATGATCGTATAGCGGCCCGGCGACGGCGTTGCCGAGAGCGACGTAGTCGGGGTGCAGACCGAAGCGATCCCAGCCATGGCCGGCGTCGGTGAAGTGCAGGCGATCGCTGCGTTCGAGCGCCTCGTCGCCTGAGAGGGCGGCGGCCACGGCACGGGCGAGGGCGGGATGCAATGGCATGGGTGCCAGCGCTAGCAGGCTGCCGCAAAAAGGCCAACGGGCTCCTGGTCGCGCAGAAGCGGGCCGCTACCGGGACGCATTGAGCCGGGCGGCCTCCTCCCACGACGCGATGGCGCGCGCTTCGTCGCCGGCGGCGAGCCACGCGTCGCCCTGGGTGACGAGGAGTTGGCTGCGCCAGGGCGTGTTGCTGGTGTGAACCTGCAGCGCGATGGCCAGGACTTCGAGCGCGTCCTGGGGCCTCCCCGCCGCGAGGTGGTTGCGGGCCGTCGCCTCAGCGGCGCCGGCGTCCACGGGAGCGGCTGCGGGTGGAGCTTCGGTCTCGACGGATTTGGCGGACTCGGCTCGATTCGACTTGCGCGACCCCTCCAACGTCGACTGCAGTTCGTCCTTGGCGGGCGAGCTGGCGACGAGCGGGCCCTCCGAGGGGACGGCGGCGGCACGCAGCGTTTCAAGCGGGGAGGCGCCAGCGCCCTCGCCGTACGAACTTCCCGCCGCCGATGGCGCTGCGGCGATCGCATCGAGGTCCTCGGGGGCTGGCATCGCCGACCGTTCCGCCGCACCCGCGTAGCTGTCGTCGGCGAGCCGGTCGTCGCGCTGTGGGCTGGCATCCTGCTTCTTCTCGAGCGTGGGGGCAGGTGGCGCGACCGCCTCTTCGGCCTGAGCCTTGGGCGCCTCTTGGGCGGGAGGTTCGGCCGCTGTGCCAGGCTGGGCGACGGCGTCCTCGACCCAGGAGGCCGACGGCGCCGGGGCCTGGGCCTCTTCGAGTAGGGGCCGCGCGACGAGGAAGAGCGTGGCTGCGGTAGCCGTCAACAGGCCCAAGCCGGCGAGCCCGCCGGCGGCGGCGATGGCGCGACGGAAGAGCGGGACGACCTCGCCGCCCGAGGCGCGCGGGGCCGTCATGGCCGGGGCCGGGCCGTTGAGGATGTCGTCGACCGTGACCCGCGGGGGCGGCGCCAGATCGGGGCGGAGGGCGATGACGGCGGCCAACACGTCTTCGTCCAGGTCCTCGGGCGGCGGCCGGGAGGGGTCGGCCAGCCAGCGCGCCAGCGCATCGGCGGAAGTGGTTTCGCTCATGAGGCGTAGACCTTGCGGAAGGCCGCGCAAGCGCGATGGAGCAATACGTCGAAGGTTCCGACGTTGACGCCGAGGACCGAGGCGCAATCCTCGCGGGTGCGGTCTTCCAACAGCCTCAGCCGGAGGGCCGTGGCATAGCGTTCGTGGATGCGGGTCAGGGCGGCCTCGACGGCGCGTCGGGCGTCTTCCAACTCCCGTTGTCGGCCGGGGCGGTCGGGCGTCGCTGTTTCGCCGCGAGGTTCAGGACCGGCGGCCTCAAGCGGAGCTTCGCGCGCGCGGAGGCGGTGGACGTCCATGGCGCGATGGATGGCGATGCGCCGAAGCCAAAAGAAAATGGAGCGATCGACGAGCTGAAAGCTGGCGATCTTCTCGATCGCGGTGCGGAAGGTGTCGCGGAGGCAGTCCTCGGCCAAGGCGCGGTCGGGCAAGCGGGGCAGGATGGCCTGGCGGTACAACGTGTCGCCGTACCAGCCATAGAGAACCCCGATGGCAGCGCGATCGCCGGCTTGGAGTCTCTGGATCACAGCCCGTTCCTCCTCCAGCGGGGCAAGGTCGCCGTGACCGCGAGGGCCTCGCTCCATCCGTGCCCCTCCAACGGGTGGGTGCCCGAGAGCTTACACCGGCCGCGGAGCTTCCGGTGCAGGGCCTCGTGACCGATCCTCGAATGGTGCAGGCCTATGTCGGCGACGCCAGTCGCATCGAGGGCTGGGCGGACGCGGTGATTCGGCCCCAGAATGATGACGAAGTGGCCGAGGCCTTGGCCCTTGCGACGGGCCGCGGCTGGCCAGTGACGGTGGTTGGCGCGCGGACGTCGACGACAGGAAGCTCGGTGCCTCGGGGCGGCCTGATTCTAGCCACCGAGCGGCTTCGCGGTTGTGCCATGTTGGGGGACCAGGTGGTTGCGGCCGCGGGCGAGCGCCTCGGAGACGTGGCGCGCTTCGCCGCCGACCGCGGTTGGCACTTGCCGCCCGACCCCACGAGTCGGGACGAAGCGACCGTGGGTGCCGCGGTCGCAACGAACGCGAGCGGGGCGCGTTCGTATCGATTTGGGTCGACGCGCGCCTGGGTGGCGTCGGCGAGGGTCGTGTTGGCCGACGGCCAGGCCTTCGACGTTGGGGTTGGCCAGGCGCCCCCCGACGACTGGCCGGTGCCGATCTGGGCTGAGCCTCAGGTGAAAACGGCTGCGGGCTACCGTTCCGGAGGCACCTTCCTCGACCTTGTCGTCGGCAGCGAAGGGACGCTTGGGGTGGTCACCTTGGTCACCCTCCGGCTTCGGCCATCGCCGCCCCAAGTCGTGGGTGCGATGGCCTTCTTCGACGACGTCGCGGCCGGCGAGGCGTTCGTGGACGCCCTTCGCGACGGCGGGGCGTCGCCCCGATGCATCGAGTGGTTCGACGCGACCTCGCTGGCCATGGCGGCGGAAGGACCGGAAGGCCCACCCGCGGCGAAGGCCGCCGTGTTTGCGGAGTTCGAAGACGAGGCTGCGCTGGAGTGGCTCGCGGCTCATGCGGGCGGGGCCCGTGAGGTGGCTGTGGCCAGCGATGTCACCGGGCTGAGGCGATTCGCCAATTGGCGGGCGCGGGTTCCGTTGGCCGTGGCGGAGCGGCTGGCGCGAACTGGAATGCGCAAAGTGGGCACGGACCTCGCAGTTCCGCGAGGCGCGGGGCCCGAAATGCGGACGGCCTACCGGGCGGTCCCGATGCCCTCGGTGCTCTTCGGCCACATCGGCGACGAGCACCTCCACCTCAACTTGTTCGCCTCGGATGAGGCCGAGCGCCTGCGAGCCCTACAGATCCACGCCGACCTGGCGGCCCAGGCGGTCGCTCTGGGTGGGACCGTCTCGGGAGAGCACGGCATCGGCAAGGTCAAACGCCAGCTGTTTGCTGCGATGGTCGGCGAAAACGTGCTCTCGGACTTCCGTGCCCTGCGCCGGGCGGCCGATCCAAGGGGGATGTTGGCGCCCGGGAACCTGACCTAGCGGCCGCCGCCAAGCGCCGCCGCTCTAGATCACGAGCGCGGTTGATGCGTCGATCGAAAGAACGGTGCCCAAAGGGTCGGTGAGTTCCACCTCGAACCGGGTTGGCGCATCGGACCAAGTGGCCAGGACAGGAACCAGAATGCCGAGCGCAACCGCAGTTCCGTCTGCTTGGCAGTCGAATGCGACCTGAACGCCTTGGGTGGCCTGGGTGGCTCCGCTGACGACGGTGTTGATGATTGCCACGGATCGGGACGTCAGGTCGATACCCGTGACGCGGAGCGCGAGAAATACGTGCTGGCCGCCCTGAGAACCGGACACGGCGCTCAGCCCGCCCGAGGGCCACGTGTCGAAACGGACCTCACCGGCGCCGATCTCGAGCGTGGGCGAGTCCGAGACCAGGCATGCGGAGATGTCCGTGTCCAGCGTACCGGCCGCCGTGTCACCGGGAACCAAGTACGACGTGTCCGGCCCGAAGATCGGGCCGCAGGCGAACCATGTCGCAAGCGCCGGAGTCATGGGCATTGTGGGTTGGGCTGTCCCGGGGTCCCAAGATCGCCGAGCCCGTAGGGGTTGACGCCGGGGCACCAATTGAGCTTGTCGCCGTTTTCGACCGAGCTGATCTTGTCGGGGTCGAGCGAAACGGTGCTGCCGGCCGGGGAGGTGAGGCCGACGGGCCCGATGTTGACAACGTCGACGAAGGTGATCCCCTTCGCGATGGTCAACTGGTCCGTCGTGCTGAACTCAATGGCGCGCTCGTACTCCCAGTCGATGCCGTAGATCCCGCCGTTGACGAGCGGGTCGTCGACGCGTGCGAACAACACGATGCCGCCGGGCTCGACGAGGATCGACGCCGTGATGGTGAACTTCTCGGCCGGGGATGCGCCCTGAATCGTGATGCCGTTGATGTCGTACACGTCGACCGTGTCGTTGACGATCTCGAACCACTCGCCGTTCGTGTCCGTGACGGCCAGTGAATCATGGTGGATCTCGTTGATGACGAACGTTCCGGACACGACGTCGTCGATGTCCTTGATCGTGCCGTCGAGATCGATGCCCGAGCAATCCTGGTCGATGCCGTCGCCGAAGATTTCCGTCTCGTAGGGTCCGATGGTGGGATCGACGTCGTTGCAGTCGAGTCCGCCGTACACGTCGGACTCCGCGATGTCGCCGTCCTGGTCGTAGTCGTTGGCGCCGTCGCAGTTTTGGTCGAAGCCGTCGTACCAGACCTCCGCGGCGAGCGGGCCGACGTCGGGGTCCAGGTCGTCACAGTCGTCGCCACCGTGGGTGTCGGCGTCGGAGCCGTCCTCGTCCTGGTCGAGGTCGTTACCGTCGCAGTTCTGGTCGATGCCGTCGTACCAGACTTCCGTTGCGTCTGGATGAATCGAAGCATCGGCGTCGTTGCAGTCGTCTACGATGCCGAAGCCGTCGCCGTCGAGGTCGTCTTCCATGCCGTCGCAGGCGTGGTCGACGCCGTCGTACGGAACGTCAGGTGCGCCAGGGTGGGTCGACGGGTCGAGGTCGTTGCAGTCGTCTCCACCGTAGGCATCGGCGTCATAGCCGTCGCCGTCCTGGTCGTAGTCGGAGCCGCCGTCGCAGGCTTCGTCGACCCCGTCGTACCAGATTTCAGGTGCACCGGGGTAGGCTGACGCGTCCAGGTCGTCGCAGTCATCGGCGATGCCGAAGCC
>SXOB01000051.1 GCA_005776945.1 Pseudomonadota bacterium | reverse complement strand
ACGGGGCCGGCGCCGTGATCGTTTCGGCCACCGAGGACGACCGGGGCGTTCGCTGCTGGCACCTCGGCGCCGATGGGCGCCATGCCGACAAGTTGGCCCAACGCGTCTGGGACATGCGTCGTCGGCCCTATGTGCGCGTCGGCGAGGCCGGCGGCGACGGGGCCATCGCCCCCGACGAACTGTGGGCGCAGATGGATGGGAAGCTCGTTTTCAAGAACGCCTGCGAGCGCATGGTCGAGGTCCTCATGCGCGCGTGTTGGGACCAGGGCATCACGCTCGATCAGATCGAGCTCTTCGTTTTCCATCAGGCGAATCTGCGCATCAATCAAATGGTGGCGCAATTGTTGGGCGTCCCTGAGGAAAAAACCGTCCACAACATCATGCACTACGGCAATACGACGGCCGCCACTTTGCCGATTCTCCTCGCCGAATCCGAGCGGAATGGGCGCCTGAAACGGGGCATGAAGGTGGCGCTCGTCGCATTTGGAAGCGGATTTACCTGGGGCGCCGCCATCGTGGACTGGTGACGATGTGGCGATCCCGTCTGGCGTCGGTGACCGTCGCGTCCGGTCTCCACGCCGCGTTGTTGTGGGGAATCCGTGTGGAACGCCCAAGCCCCGTCGAGTCGTCGGCCCCGCGTGCCGTGGTCGTCCGGCGGGTTCCTGAGCCGCCCGTTTGTGTGGAGGGCTCCGGCGACGGTGAAGGGGCCCAGGAGGGCTGTGAGGTGCTGGCGGAGGTTCCGCTGCCGACGGAACGGCCCGAGGTCATTCCTGAGGTCGTTGAGCGGGTTTCTCGGCCGGCAAAGGTGCCCCGAGCCGCAGCGCCCGCGGCGCTCGACGAGCGCCCGGTCGCCAGCGACGTGCTGCCCCCTCCGGCTGTCCTTCCACCGTTGGCGAAGGCCGACCCCCTCGAGGCGGCCAAGGCGCCGACCCCGCCACGGCTCTCGGCGCCCGAGCCGGAGGAGGAGAAGCCCGAGGAGCCCGAACGCCCCGACGTGCCGATTGAACGCCGGTTCGCGGTAGCGGACGAGGCGAATGGCTCGGTCGTCGAGGGGGCCGCGGCCGAAGGTGTGGCCGACCATTTCGTCGCCCAGGCGCGGCGAACGCGTGTCGATGATGCGAAAACGGGGCGGATGACGGCGCTCGCGGCCAGCGATCCGAGGCGCGCCGGGGGCCGACCCGTGGACAGCCCCCAGGTCGACCCTGACGTGAAACCGCCTACGCCGCCGACGCCCCCCACGCCGCCCACGCCACCCACGCCTCCGACACCGCCAACTCCGCCCACGCCACCCACGCCTCCGACACCGCCAACTCCGCCCACGCCGACAGAGGCCGCGACGCCGCTTGCGCCGCCAGCGCCGTCTACGCCGGCAGAGACGGCCGACAACGCCGAGCAGCTGGCTGTCCGCGCCACCGCCGCCGGGGCCCAGGGCGGTGGACCCTTCACACGGGCCGGGGAGCTGGCCGATCGGTTCCGCGCTGTGCGTTGGCGGACGGAGCCAAGGCCCGACGCGTCGGGTGCGGCGCCCGTGGTCGCCAAAGTGGCGCTTCGCAGGTCCATTCGGCCGCCCCCGCCGCCCACGGTGCCTGCCGAGCCGGAACCAGCGACCGAGGTGGTTCCAAGGTCCCCTCAGGACCCGGTCGAGACCCTTCGCGAAGCGATCGAGCGGTCGCGTCCGCGCGGGAGCATGCCGACGCCCGAACTCATGGCCACGGCCACCTCGGGGAGTGGGCAAGTGACCGATGACGTCGAGCGCGGCGACGTGGCCGAGGTGTCCGTGCGCGAGACGCCCGCCGGCGTTTGGACGGCCGACGTGATCGCGCTCGTCCATGCGCGCTGGTACGCGACCGAGATCCCGATCGAGGACCGGATCGCCGGCATCTCTGGCGAGGTGACCGTCCGGTTCGAGGTCCTGCGTTCAGGCCAGGTGCGGAATGTCGCAGTCGAATTGGGCTCGGGCTTTGCCCGTCTGGATGCGATGGCCGTGGCCTCGGTCCCCGATCGCGTACCACCGCCGCCGCCGGAGGCGGGCGCGCCGTTCCTTCATCGGGTCACGTTTCGCACCGTCCGCTGACGGCCCGTCGCCGTTCGAGCAGCCGGCTAGAACATGCCCGTGGTGACGCGCTCGTAGATCCAGCGCGTAGGTTCGGTCGTGTACAGGTTGAAGAACTCCATCGCGAGGATCCCAACGAGGATCGCCAACCCCGTCAGGATCATGCTGAGTACCTGCTCGAATCCGCCTTCTTGAACGCGCGCCATGGGAGCCCCCTGCGGGGCGAGCCTACACCAAGTCGGACGCCGTGGGGAGCCGTCGAAAGGTCCAATCGCCCAACCACTGCCAAGGGGTGGGCGTCCAGGCGCTCACGGCCCATGGAGCGGTTGCGAGATCGTCCCCTTGGAGGCCGAGCAGTGGTAGGAGGGCGGCCCAGACGGCGCGGGCGTCGATGCCACGGTTGCGGAGGCTGGCGACGTCGGTGCTGCCGTGGCTCTTCGACAGTTTGCGGCCATCGGGACCGAGGATCATGGGGACGTGGGTGAACACTGGCGGCGTGGCCCCGAAGGCCTCCCAGAGAAGAATCTGGGTGGCGGTGTGTTCGAGCAGGTCCCCGCCCCGGACGACCTCAGTGACGCCGTCGGTGAGATCGTCGACGACGACGGCGAGCGGGTAGGTGGCCACGCCGTCGGCGCGCACGAGGATGGGGTCGCCGAAGCGCTGACTTGGATCGACGCATCGGGGACCGAGGTGGGTGTCCGCGAATCGAACGGGACCGGGCGGAAGGCGCCAGCGCACGGTCCCCGCGGTGTGGCCCGCCCCTCGGCAGGCGCCGGCGTAGGCCCGTGCGCCAAGTTGCCGCCGCGTGCACATGCACCGGTACGTCTCCTGGAGGAGTTGCAGCCACGGCCCGTAGTGGCGAGTGGCCTGGGCCGGGACCTCCTCGTCCCACGTCAGGCCGAGCCACTCGAGGTCACGGCGTTGGCCGTCCGCGACGTCCGCGCGGGCGCGCCCGACATCGACGTCTTCGATGCGCAGCAGAACGCGTCCCCCGCGGCTCCGGGCAGACATCCAAGCCGCCCCGAAGGCGAGCGCATTGCCGAGATGTAGGGCGCCCGACGGCGTTGGCGCAAGGCGCCCCGTCGGCCGTCCGACGCCGCTTGGTAGCGTCAGGAGTAGCCGATCTCGGGGATGGGGATGAGCGCGGCGCGGCGCATCGTTGCCATGAGCAACTGGGCGTTCCGCTCCGGTTGGGCCTCGGCGAGGCAGCCGGCCACACCCGAAAGGTATGCGGTGGCCATGCCGGAACCGCGGTACCGAGCGGGGCCGGCGTCGTCGGGCAGGCCGTACCCGTGGGTGAGGAACTTGTCGGACAACACGCCCCATTCTTTGCGCGGAAAGCGCTTGGGGTTGAAGTAGAAGAACTTGTCGAGCGGGCAGTCCGGGTGGGCGGCGACACCGATGGTCTCGGGCAGATCGGCCGGGTAGGCGCGCTCGCCCTTGGGGTGGGCGGCTGCGAGGACCACCGCGCCCATCTCGACGGCGACGGCGCAGCAGTCGCGCAGCAACAGCGCCTTGCCCATATTCGGCGTACCGAGGGAGAGGTTGACGACGGAGCAGCCTGCGCGGCTGGCCGTTTCGATGCCCGACGCCATGAGCTCGGCGCTCGTCCGAAGGCGTTCACCCATGATCTTGACGGCGACCAGCGTCGCCTCGGGAGCGATGCGGTGGATGGCCGCGGCGATCTCGGTGCCATGGCCGTTCTGGTCCGCGTAGTCACTGCTCAGCAGCGCGTGGCCGGTGGCGCCAAGCGTGATGGACCACCCTTCGACCTTGGCCTCCGCGAGCCGCGGATCCTTTTCGTCGACGCCCGAGTCGATGAGCGCGATTTTCACGCCCTTCCCGGTGTACTCGCGGCCCATATAGCGCATCGCGCAAGCCCCCCCAGCCGTCGCCTCCTAGCAGGCTGTCGCCGAAAGGCCAGCGCGCACCGTCGGCGCCCGCCATGGACGGGCGTCCGGCCCATTGGCAGGGGCGCGTCGTTAATGGGGCACGGGGAGGTCGGGTGTCCTTCCGAGGCGTGCGGCCGGCGGGGTCCGAGGCGGAGCGGGCCGTCCTGGAAGCGATCCGCTCCAGCCTTCCCGCCTCGACCAGGGCGACGGTAGAGTCGTGCCTTGCGATGACGCGGCCCGACGTGGCGCGGGCGCTCCACGTCCTCCTGGCGGCCTTCGGGGCGGCCCTTGGACTGTTCTGGCCGGCCGTTGGCGCCGTTGTCGTCGGGGTGGCGGGCCTTGGCCTCGCCCTCGAAGCGGACGGGCGGATGGGGCCCATGCGGCTCGCCTGGCCACGACGTCCGGCCTACAACCTGGACGTCGCACTTCCGGCGCCTACGGACGTCGGGGGGACCGTGGTCCTCGTCATCCCGGCCGACACGCCACGTGGCCCACCTTTTCGCCGATTCGCGGCGTGGAGGCACGTAGCGGTGCTGGTCGCCGGGTCGGCGGTGTGGTTTGCGCTGCGCGCGATGGACGTGCCTTGGGACGGCGATGCCGTTTGGATTGGCGCAGCTCTGGTGGCGGGCGCGACGCTGTCCGTGGGCGAGTTGTGGCCCTTTGGGCCCGCGGCGGAGGATGCCGGCACGCCGCGCATATGGTTGGAGCTGTTGGACGACCTCGCGAGAAACCCGCCGCCCGCGTTGGCGATTCGGGGCGTCGTGGTGGCGGCCGGACATGCCGGCGGGGACGGGCTTGGCGCGTGGCTCGCCCGGCATGGTCGCCTTCTTGCCGATCCCGTGCTGTTCATCGGGCTGGACGCCGTCGGTCAAGGGCCGTTTGCGGTGGCGGATGCCGAGGTGGGGCTCATCCGGCACCCCCATCGCCCAACGGGCCCCGCGCTGGCCGAACGGGTGGCGTGGGCGGGACAGGACATCGGACGCACGAGTTTGCCGGCGACGTCGCTGTTGGGACCCGCGGTCGTCGACGGGCGTCGGACGGCCCTGCTTGTGGGTCGTGGAGGCGACGGGCCGGGGGACGGAGCGCGGCAGCGGGTGCGGGCCATGATTGAGTTGTTTGCGAGCGACGTGGTGGTGGCCCGAAGGGCGGGGGCGGTTGGCCGGCCCTGAGTCTTGCGTCAACGCCTCACGACCTCCACCTCCCACGAAACCGTCGCCGTTCCCCCATTCCCGTCCTCCACGACGATCCAGGCCCGACCCACGCCGGGTTCCGGCGGGGCAACAAAGGTCACGTCGACCTGGCCGGACTCCACGTCGACGGACACCTCCGCAAACGCGCCCAAAGTCGTGTAGGGCCAAGCCGTGGCTTCGTCGCCCAAGGTTCCGGTGACCGTCGCAAGGACCGACACCTCGGCGTCGACCTGCGCAGCTTCGGGAACGCGGTTCAGCGCAACCGCGGCGGGGGCAGTGGCCCCCATTCCCACCGTCCAGGTCCGCCTGGCCAACGCATACGAAGCGAGGGGCAGCGCCTCCAACGTCGACCCGGGGTCAGCGCGCAGGTCGGAGTCGGCCTGAAACTCATCGAGGAGGTCGGCGTGCTCATTCTCGATCGCGAGGCCCCACAACGTCAGGGGCGTCGCTTCCGGCGCCACCGGAACCAAGACCGAAACGGGTAGCGCCACCTGATGGCCCGCAAACGGTTCCCCGACCCAGATCTCGCCGCCTTCATCGCACGCTGAGAACGGGCAGGCCCACAGGGCGAGGCGAACGTTCTGCTCCAGCGGGTTCGCCACATCAACGGTCACGTTCGCCAGAGATCCCGACGCCGCCTCCACCTGTTCTGGCGCCATGGCGAGCACGGTCAATCCATCGAGCGTGGTGGCCGGATTTCCGCCGGAACATGCCAACAGAAGGACGCTGATCACCAGTCACCTCGCAAACCGAAGACCGGGATGGGAGGAATGCCGACCAGGGGCTCCTCCTCGCCGTAGTCGTCGCTCCAAGCCATGATTTCGACGTTCGGTACCGGCGTCAGGTTCTGCAACTCCAGGCTCGCCGTGAGTTCCCAAGTCCGAAAGGTCCACGTCTTGTCTGCCCTCAGGTCGAAGGCAATGAAGGGCGGCAATCGTTCCGACGTCTCGGAAAAGGTCGGAAAATAGGTCCTGCTGTCGAGATCGAAGGTGCGGCCAGAGACGGGATGGTACGGATTGCCCGTTCCGTAGCGGCCGCGCACCCCGAGTTGCCAGCCTTTGTTGGCGTCGAAGGAGGCCAGCGCCGTGAGTGCGAGAGGCTGGTCGTAGGTGAAGAGGGTCCATGGGTCAGCTTCCCGGTCCCGGCGCTCGCTGCGCGACCATGTGGCCGACAGCAGTCCGAACCAGCGACCCCGCGAAACGCGGACAAGGGACTCGACGCCGAAAATCCGGCTGACACCTTCATTGGCGTAGTCGCCCGTGTCGAGCTCCCCCGCGGGAGGTGGCCCCGAAAAGAACTGGAGTCGGTCTTCGCGACCGACGATGAGTTCGCGCCCGAAACTGCCGAAGGGTGTGACCTCGGCCGACCAACCGCGGGCCGGACGTGTTTCCAGGGCAGCAGACACCTGCCATGCTTCGCTGTGACCGAGGTCCGGGTTGCCATCGGAACCAGGGTGAACCTGGCGCACCGTAGGGGCTTTGCCCGTGAGGCCCGCCGCCAATCGCAGGTCGGTGATGGCGCTGAGCTCGGCGCGAACGACGCCACGAGGTTCGATGTGGACGAGGCTCTTTCCGAGGTCGAGCCACCAATAGTCGGCGCGGACACCGGGAATCCAGGTCAGCGGGCCCGTACGGACCGTCGCCTCCGCGTACGCCGCCGGCGCAATTCGGAGTGCGCCACCTGCCTCCGCGGGGCCGAAACTCGGGACGTCGTAAACGAATTGCTCATCCGATCCCTCGAAATCGAGGCCGAGCCGAAGGCCGGGACGGCCAGGAGCGAGGGGCCGGCCGAATTCTTGGCGCAGACCCAGGACTGGAGCCCGCTCCTCCGCGCGACCGTCGACCTCGAAGGTAAAGGTCTGAAGGTCGTGCCCTGTCATCAACATCGTCTCGCTCTGCCAGCCGTTGTCAAGCGGCTGGAAAGCGCGGCCACGCGCGCGCCAAAACGTTGTTCCCAAGCCGATCTGAATGGCGTCGGGAGGTTGGTCGTCGCCGCCTGCGATGCGGAACGCGTCGTCGGACCCCAAGGCCATGAACTCCCAGCGGGTTCCGGCCCGTGTCTCGCCAAATAGCCGGACCTGCCCGTCGTAGTAGCGAGGTGCTCGCACGGCCATGTCCGCACTGGAGAGGACCGGCGTGAGGATGGCGTCGATGTACGAGCGGCGGACGCTGGCGACGATGGCTGCGCGCTCGCCAATGGGCTGCGCGGCGCGCGCGGTGGCCTGGATGAAATCCACCGACAACGTCCCGGTGGACGATTCGGGGAGCTCGAAATCGGTGCGCAGGTCGATCACGCCGCCCAGGAGCCGCCCAAAACGGACCGATGCGTTGCCAGGCAAGAAGGCCACTTCAGAAAGCAGGTCGGCGTTGACGACCGTCGACAGGCCGCTGAAATGAAACACGAGCGGGATCCGGCCGCCGTCGAGGAAGGTAGCGCTGTCTTCGGGCGCCGTACCGCGCACGAGAATCGAACCCACCCCCAGGGGCGGGCGCAAGACGCCCGGCAGGTTCTGTACGGCGCGTACCGCATCGCCGTTCGCGCCAGGGAGGGTGCGGATGACGTCGGATTCGAGCACGCGCACCGTCGGGTCGGACGGGGTCCGTTTGCCGCTGACCGTCACCTCCAACGCGGCAGGTGCCTCCTCGCTGAAGGGCTCCGGCGCGTCCTTCTCTGGGGGTGGTGCGGCGGGCTCGGCGACGGGCTCGTTGGGAGTCGTTTCGCTTGGCACCGGGGCCAATGGCGGGGGCGCAGCCTCGGTCTGTGCGGGCTCCGCAGGAGCTTGGTCGCTTGGGGCTGGGGGTGGTTCAGGGGGGGGCGTTGGCTCCGCGGTGGCGATGACAGAGAGCAGGGTCCACATTCTCCCTACCTGGGCACGCCGGAAGCTCTGAGTGTCAAGGCCTTGTCAAGGTGTCGTGTCGACCACCACCCACCGGGTTCCAGCGGAATCGACGCGGATGGCAGCCGTTCCCACGCTGCCGGCCTCCAAGCCCTCCAAGGAAAGGATGGCGTCGTCGTAGACGGTGCCGTCGACGTCCACACGTTCCCCCAACGCGTCGGCCGCGCCGGGGTCGGTGGCGACGAATGGCAACAGGGCCCCGTCCGCAACGACTGCCGCTTCAACCGACGCCCGGGCCCCACCCGGCACAGGCGCCAACCAGCTGCGCAGACGTGGCGCTCCGTCCGCGTCTCGCCACTCGCCCGTCCATTGGCCAACCTCGCCAAGTGTTGCTGCCAGCCCAAAACCTTCGGTGTCGAGCCACAACCCCGCGCCCGACGCGTCTTGCAGCACGGCCAAGCGGCCGTCGCGCGTCATCGGCGTCGCCACGACCAGGTCGTCCAAGGTCACTGGCGTGCCGTCCGCGGGTGGGGTTGCGCGCAGGTCCGCGAGGGTCCACATGGCTGGCGGCCCGCCCTCGGCGCGGGGGGTCCAATCGGAGGCGTCGCGCGGGTGCAAACGTCCGCCGGTGGAGAGCGCCACGAGGTCGCCTTCGGCGCCCGCCTGCAGCGCCAGCGTCGTGAACAAGCCGCCCAACTCTCCGACGTCGAGATCCGCGGCGCCCGCCGGGTCGACGAGGCTCGTGAGCACCGCGGGGGACCCGACGAGCTGAATTCGCTCGGCGGCCGGGTCGTAGGCCAGCGGCGTCAGCGTCTCGGTCGGTCCGAGGACGACGGCGTCGTCCAGGTCCCGAAGCGTGAGGCGATGGGTGCCGTCGGCGTCTTCGCCGACGACCCCTTCCAGGAGGACCGGCGTTCCCGGTTCGGGCGGCCAACCGGCGAAGGCACCCGCCATCGCGACACGTAGGCCGTGATCGGCCGCGTCGTCGACGACGTAAAACGACGCCTCATCGAGCGTCCGCGGCGTCGCGATGCGCGCCTGCACGGTGATCACGTCGCCCTGCTGGAACCCCGTGACGTCCGACGGCATGACGGTGGGTGGGGTGGCCGACGATGCGTCCGTGGACGACGGGCTCACGGTGCATCCGGCCACGAAACCGACACCCACCAGCCGGCGACGCCGCAGCGCGAGGAGCACCATGGCGACCCAGGGCGCCGCGACGGTCGAACACCCGGCGGAATCTGGCGGCAGCCACGGCTCCGAAACCACGACCGTCCACGTGGCGGTGGCGTCGGCGGGAGGGTCGGCGTCGTCCAGAATGCGCAGGGCGATGGCCCCCACTCCGGTGGCGTCGTCCGCCTCGACGGTGACAGTTCCGTCGGACGCGACACTCGCCTGGATGGGTCCACCGGTGCCGTCGAGCACGAAGGTGAGGTCGTCGCCCTCGGCGTCCGTGGCCTCGGCGACGAAGGTCCTCCGTTCGCCAGGTTCCAGGGTCCACGTCGTGGGGAGCGGGACGGGCGGAGAATTCGGTCCACCACAATCGGGCTTCGCCAGTTCCTGGCCGATTTCCGTTTCGATCCAGTCGACGATGGCGTCGACGCGAACGAATATGCCGCCGTCGCCACACGCGACATCGGCGGGCAACGCGGCCCGCGATGTGACGCCGACGAGGTGGGAGACGCCGTCGAGGTCCATCACGAGGGGACCGCCACTGTCGCCGCTACAAGTATCCAAGCCATCGCCACCCGCGATCAACTCGCCGTCGGGCAAAACGAAGGGCTGGCATCCGCGCGAAACGTCGGCACAATCCGCGTCGACGATGGGTAAATCGACTTCGTAAAGGACCGGATTCCATTCGGACGCGCCCGAAACCGTGGCCCCGTACCCGGCGGCCGTGGCTGGGGTTTCGTCGAGGAGGCTGGACGTCAAGCAATCGCGCACCCACGGCCGAAGGGGGGCGTCGCTCGGTTGGGCGAGGTGGAGAAGGCCAACGTCGTAGGTGCGGAGAAAGTCTGGATATGAAATCGCGCTGTCGATGGCCACTTTGGGTGAACCCTCGGATTCCAGCGCCCCCACCGTGACGGCGAGCGCGCCTGAGACGCAGTGGCCCGCCGTCAACACCCAATCCGGCGCGATCAGTGTACCCGTACAGAGAAATCCGCCAAGGCCATCGATGGCGACGGCGTCGGGCCAATCCGATGCCTCGGCGGGAGCGCCGCCGACGATGGCGCGCACGTCGCTCATGTCTCCACCGTGGGCGCGGCCAAAGCGTCTGCGAGTCCACTCGTCCGACGCGTTTGGGTGGTGACGGCCTTGCGAATGGCCTCTTCGGAACCCAAGAGCACGACCCGGCTCCTTGCGCGCGTCACGGCCGTGTAGAGCATTTCGCGGTCCAGCAGCGCGCTGTCGGCGTTCGGCATGACGATGGCCACCTCGTCGAATTCCGAGCCCTGCGCTTTGTGAATCGTCATCGCCCAGGCTTCCGTCGTCGAAGGCAGGCGACCTGGGGCGACCGAGCGCGGTCCGCGGGGATCGGCGAACCAGACCATCACGCTGCCATCAGGGCCCGTCAAGGGCAGGCCGACGTCGCCATTGAGCACGCCTGCGGCGGGGTCATTTTCCGTGACGAGCAGAGGGCATCCCGCGTGGACGCGGCCCGAACCGGACGGTGTTCGGGACGCTGACACCTCGGCGGCCACAAATGTGTTGATCCGCCGCGTCGTGACGGTGCCGCTCTTGTGCGGCGTCAGGATGCGGAAGCACTGCAAGGCGGCAAGCGCCGATGCAGGGTCCGTGTGCGCTGGCAGCGGCCCGTAGTGGCGGAGGACCAGTGCGCGGAGCCCCACGCCGAGGCCGTCGGCCGGGATGGGGTCGCCCCATACGGCATCATTGCCGCCCCCGCGGAGCACGGCGATCGTCTGGTCGGGGTCTCCTGCGCGAATGGCCGCGGCGAGTTGGAGCAGCGGTGTGCTGGACGTGCGATGGCTTTTCTCGAGTCGCGCGACGGACCCGGCACAAGGGCTCTCGGGACGTTCGGCAGCGGCAATCCAGGACGAAAGGACGTTTCCGACGTCGACCGACGACAATTGATCGACGTCGCCAAGCAGGACCAACCGGGCGTCCGGCGACAAGGCGTCCAGCAGTTGGTCGGTGATGCCAAGGTCCATCATCGACGCTTCGTCGACGACGACGATCCGCTCGTGGAGGGAGCGCAGGGCAGCGTGGACCGTGGTCGCGACCGTTGGAATTCGACCGACGAGTGCGGCGTGTTCCGGGCCGAGTCGCTGGACCGCTTGGGCGACGCTCTCCGCGAGTCGCGTCGCGGCCTTTCCCGTGGGGGCCAACAGGCGCGCGCGCGCGGTCGGGTCTCGTTCGAGAAGGGCGGCCAACAACTGGACCGCCACCCACGTCTTGCCCGTGCCGGGGCCCCCCGTGATGACCGTCGACGGACGAGCGAGCGCGAGTCGGATGGCGGCGGGCTGGTTGTCGGTGGCGCCGTCCGACCAGCGGGCCGCGATGTCGTCGTCCACGGGGGTCGGCGGAACGGCCAGCCGGTGCCGCAGGCGCGCGGCGACACGGGCCTCGATGGCGTAGTGGCGCCGGAGATAAACGCGGCCGCCGACCCAGGCGAGGGGCGCGCCATCCTCCTCGGGACCGCCGCACAACGTCGTCGCCCGCAGCGCGCCGACCCGGGGATCGTCGGGATCTGGCTGCCACGCGACGCTTCCCGTTTCCAAACTCGCGACGACGGCCAGGATGGCCTCGCGGACCAGGGGGTCGTCGACGCCAGCGAGGCGCATGAGGACGGACGAGAGGTGAGTGCCAAGCGCGGTCGGTTCAGCCATCGAACGCCTCGCTCAGGCGCTGGATGGACGCCACACTCGGCCGGTCCTCGTGAATGGACCATCCGGGCGGGTGCGTAGGTCCCATGCCGCGGAGGAACAAATAGCGGACGCCACCCCAGTGCAATTCGGGGTCGAATCCTGCCTTTCGGCGTTCGAGGTGGCGAAATAGCGCCACGGCGTAGAGATGGTATTGCAGGTCGTAGAGGTGATGGGTGACGGCGTTGGCGACGGGTCCGGGCCCGTAGTCCGACCGGTCCCCGCCAAGGTGATTCGATTTGTAATCGACGATGACCCACCGTTCGCCGACGCAGAATACGCTGTCGACGAATCCCTTGAACAAGCCACTGAGCGGTTCGAAACCAAGGCTGCGCACAGCGCGGGCTAGGTGCGGACGCTCTTGGTCGAAGGCGCGCGCGAGGACCTCGGGCGTCCAGGTCGTGGCGAGTGGTAGATGGAAGGCCCATTCGTCGGCCCGGTCGGCGAGGCTGACCTCGGACAGGGGTGGAAGGCCGCCGCCAAGCGGGGTGGCGAGGACGTCCAACACGTGCTCGATGAGGGGATCCCGCCAGGTCGCCTCGACGCCGGCCCGCTCGATCAGGCGGCCTACGCGATGGGCGAGATCCGTGGGGTGGCCGAAGTCGAGGCCTTCGAAGAGGCTGTGCAGGAGGGTCCCGTAAGACGCGCCGCGGGGAAATTCGCCCAGGCGGACGGGGCCGGTTGGCGTGGTGGTCGGCGGGGGCGGCGCTTCCCCGAATTCCACGTCGGATCCGTGGCGCGTCAGGGCGCTGAAGGACCCGACGCGGCGCGGCGTGGGCCAGGGGGCGGGCGGGTCGAGGCGAACGAGCGTTGGCAGGGGCGTCACGGGGGGAATCCACGGCTGGGGGCTCGCCGCCTTCCATTTCCTCTGGCGGATCGCCCCGTTGGCGGCCGTCAACAAGGCCTCCCGCCGCGATGCAGGGGGGAGGACGGCGGCGGGGCCGTTCAGCGGGTGTTTGGGGGCGCCGACCGCGGCGAACGTCGCAAATCGTGCGCGGGTGAGCGCGACGTAGGCCAGGCGGGCCAGATCGCTCTTCGATTCCCGTTGAACCGCGGCTTCCGCGTCGGCGGGGAGGGGCGTTCGCAAGTCGAGAACCGCTTTGCCATTGGCGTCATGCCACATGTGGACGTAGGGCGCGGCGTAGTCGCGCTCGTGCCAGGTCGGCAGGAAAACAAAGCCGAATTCGAGTCCCTTGCTCGCGTGAAGGGTCATCACGGCGACGGCATCCGCCACCGCCGGCGTGGCGCGATCGGCTTCATCGTGGCCGCCGTCGGAAGCGAGTTGGTCGAGGTGCTCGCTGAGCGCGTCGGCGTCGAGATGTTCGGCGTCAGCCTGGGCGGACGCGAAATGGATGGCGGCCTCCATGTCGAACCAGCGATGATCCCCCGCCTCCAATGCGAGCAATCTGGCTGGCGCGCCCAATGCATGGAGGAGTCCATGCATCGCGGCCTCGACGCCAACCGCGACGCTGCGCTCCCGCGCGGCGAAAAACGGCGCGACGACGTCGTCCCAACGCCGCGGGTCGGCGTCCAAATCGACCAGGGAGGCGGCGTCGTGGCCGCCAGCGGGGGTGAGCAGCGCGACCCGGACCCGCCCTTCGTCCCATGGGCGGGCCAAGGCGGCCACAAGGGACCGGACATCGCGACCCCCTTCCGTGGTCAGGGGCGGGCCGCCGGCGGCTGCGACGGCTGGAACGGCGCGCGAGCGCAGGGCCTGGGTCATCAGGGGGATGTCGTCGTTCTTCCGCAGGAGTACGGCGATGTCGCGGGGTCGGATCGGGCGCCCGTCGACCTTGGTGTCGCCCGACAACAGGGCGACGATTTCGGTCGCGGTTCGCTCCACCCATTCCTGCTTGGGGACGTAGCCCTCGAGGAGAACCAGTCCCGGCGCGCCGTCCATGGACCAGCGCTGCGGCTGGTGCGCGGTCGCCGGCTCGAATCCGATTCCGTCGATTGCAAAGGGTGCGCCGTCCGTCGCGCTGAAGACGTGGTTGACGGCGGCGACGGCAGCAGGGTCGGACCGACGGTTGACGCCTAGGGTCGCTCGCTGGTCCGCGGGTACGGTGTCGCGGGCTCGCAGGTAGGTCCAGACATCGGCGCCGCGGAAACCATAGATCGCCTGCTTCGGGTCGCCGATCAGGAAGAGGTCGCCCGTTTCTCCGTAGATCGCCGAAAACAAATCCCATTGGCTGTCGTCGGTGTCCTGAAATTCGTCGACGAGAAGGGTAGGCCAGGTCTCCCGGATGCGCCGTCGTAAGTCAGGGGCATTCGGGCCGTGAAGGACAGCGTTGCGAGCGGACAACACGAGGCTGTCGAAATCCTGTGCGTCGTCGGCGATGCGCATCTGCTCCGCCCGGTCGCGGGCGTGCATGGCCGCACTGCGAAGCAGCTGATGAGCGAAAGCGTCGATCGTCTTGGCGGTTTCGCGATGAACGCGCCACCAGGCGTTGAGTGCCTCTGGAGCCCCGCTTCCCGCGTTCACGAGCAGGTCCGCCAAAACATTCAGGTCCTTTTGCTCCGGCAGTTCCTCTCCATGAAGCTTGGAAAGCTGGTAATTCCAGTCGTTTTCCCTGATCAGTCCCCGGAGGCTTGGCAACACCGGAGGGACGTGGGCCCAGGCGTCGAGCCGCGCGCGGAGCGCCGCGCGCACCGTGGCGTCGTCACTTGCCGTTGCAGCCGCTGGAAGAACGGTGAGGTCGGGGCGGGCAGCCCAGGCCTTCGCGACCCTGTTTACCGTGTCCCAGGGCTTCTTTGGCCACTCCTTGAGCTGGGCGAATTCGTGGTGTAGCGACGCAAGGGTCGTGGACCAGGCGTCGTGGGCGGCGCGCCGGAAACGGGTGGTGGCGTCGGCCGTTGTGCGCCCCAAGGGCGCCCCGGTCTCAAACGGCCACGTCGCCAAGACTTGTGCGCAGAATTGGTGAATCGTGCAGACGGCCGCGACGTCGAGGCCGGCGCGGGCGGCAAAGGCGCGCGCGCCAAACACGTCGCGCGGAACCCGGGCGATGAGCGCGTTGATGACGTCGTCCTCGACGACGGTGCCGCTCGAGGCCTGAGTCGCGAGTGTGAGTCGCGAGGCGATGCGCTCGAGCAATTCGGTGGCGGCGGCCCGGGTGAAGGTGAGCACCGCGATCTTGTCGATGGTCGTCCCACGTTCAAGCAGCAGGCGCAGGACGATGCTCGTGATGGCGTGGGTTTTTCCCGTGCCGGCGCTTGCCTCGATGAGGTGGACGCCGGTGAGGCCTGTTGCGAGTGGGTCGAAGGGCCTCATGATTTGAGCGCGTCCCAGAGCGGCTTCGACAACGTTTCAACCATCTTGGCGGGAGAGGGGTTTCCCTCATTCCACGCCGGGAAGCGCTCCAAACCTGGCCCCCAAAGGGTGGTCAGGTATTCGTCGTATCTGGCCGAGTTCTTTAAGCGCTGGGCGGGACTGCTTTCATCATTTTGGAGATCGGGCGACCAAGGCAACAACTTGTGCTGGCTTCGCACCGCGAAGGCGACCACGCGGCGAAACTCGCGATCCGGATCTGTCGGGCGGTTGAGCACTTGGGTGGCCGGCTGGTCGCCTTCCCCGCGTCCGATGAGGACCGTGATCAGGTGCTTGGGATCGGCGACGCAGGCCGCGAGGTGGTGGACCCACTGTCCGAAGGTTTTTTCGGGTTTCAACCCGCTGACCGACGCGACGATGCGCCGATCCCCGTATCGGCCGGTAATCCAGCCCTGACATTCCGCTTCGGCGGTTGCGTGGTGGAACCAAAGCGGCTCGGTGGCGGGGCGCCCCTCTCGGGCGGCGGTTTCGGCAGCCAACAGGCGTTGTCCGAGGCGAACACTTCGAAGGAAGGCGGCCCGTCCGGCAGCGCCGCGCGGCCAATCACCGGACGTGGCGAGCGCGGCCCAACCCCGCTCGGGATCGACGCCGCGGCGAAGGGTGGCGAGCACGACGTCGTCGCGCGACCACCGTTCGAGGCCGTCGAGGTCGAGCAAGTCGACGTCGGTGAACACGCGCTTGAAGGGGGAGAGGTCGAGCCGGAGGCGGGTTTTTGGCAACACGCGTTGCGGCTTGGAGAGGGCCAATTCGACGACGCGAAGCGACACCGTGCTCGGCGGGTCCGGCGGCACTTCGCGCGCAAATGGGTGGTCGATCGGCCGAGGGGGCGAGAGCGCGGCGTCGGCGGCGTCGAACCACCTGGCGTCACCGGGCCAACGTGCGTCGTCCGAATATCGACTGGCGCTCCAAGGCTCACGGGGCAACGGGTCGGTGAGGCCCACGTCGGCCCCTTCGAGGCGTGCAAGGGCGTCCCGGAGGGTGGGGACAAGGGCGGACGGCGTGGCCCGGGCGCCTCGTCCGTGGACGACGATGAAGGCGTCGCGCGCCGACAGTAGCGAGACGAGGAAGGTGTCGCGGTCAGCGTCCCGGCGGTTGGGGTCGCCGGGACGGACCGTCGCCATGAGGTCCCAACCATGGGACGTTTGCAAACGCGGCCATGCGCCCGCGTCGAGGCCAAGCCATGCGACCACCCGCGCGGGAACGGCGCGCAGGGCCTCTGGCGAGGCGAACGCGATGCCGCCCCCAAGGATGCGCGACCGCGAGCGCAGCGAGGCGATGCGCTCGACCGCGGAAGCGGCGAATTCCGCCCAAGGTACCGGGGTCGTGCGCCCGGCGTCTCGTGCCGCTTCCGACAAATCGTGAAGGGCCGAGACCGCCGTCTCCAGGCCGTTCCGGTCGTCGTCGTCTTCCGGTGCCAGCAATTCGGAAAACCATTTGGTGGTCTTTGCGACCCACACGGCCATGGGTTGCGGCTCCAGGGTGGCCTGGTGCCAGGTCTGCAAGGCTCCGATCCACGTCGCGAGCGCCGCGATGCAGCGAAGTGCATCGCGGTCGGGGAGTTCCACTGGAAGGACGTCCCCGAAGGTGTGGCCGCCGGCGGGGGGCAGGGCGACGCCGAGGAGGGCACGGTCGAGGCCTTCCCGCCACGTTCCACCCTGGCCAGCGTCGACCCCCTGCGCCCGGCGATGGGCGGGATCGAATCCCCAACGAATTCCGGCAGACGACACGACGGCGTGGATGGTGTCGAGGTCGGCACGTTCGAGGCCCACAGCGCGGCGGACGGCGTCTCGGCGCAACAGGTTGAGCAGCCCGGCCGACGTGGCGCGTCCCGTCGCGGCGGTGAGCAGATCGATGGCGCCCGCGATGGCCGGGGATGCACGCCAAAGCGGTTGGTCGGCGAGATGGTAGGGCACAAAGCCGGAGAAGGCGGCGTGGATCGACGGCGCCATCGCGTCGATGTCGGGGACGGCGACGACGACGTCTTCGGCGCGCAGATCTGGCGCCTCGCGCCGCAGCGCCGCGATGGCGTCTCTCAAGGCCTCCGCTTGGCGCACCGCCCCTTCCGCCGAGACGATGGCGATGGACCGGTCCGTCGGCGACCCTGCGCCCAAATCGTCCGTTGGCGTCAGTTCATGGATGGCGCGCTGAAGGCGACCGAGCCGAGTCGTGGATGCTGGCGGTTCCGCGGCCGCGTCGAAGGGGTTGGGCGAGGTGTCGACGTTGACGAGCTCGCGCTCCCAAGCCATTGCCGAGCGGCCGAGCTGGCCAAGAAGACCGAGGTCGGCTCGCTGGTCGTCAGCAAACCAAAGGGGGCTCGGGCTGAGGTGCCACAAATGGACCGGAATGCGGGCGGAGAGGGCGTCGAACACGTCCAGCGCAAGGCCCGAGGACGGCTCCAGGGCGAAGAGGTGGACGCGTTCGGGGAGGCCAGACAGCGGCATCCGGTCACGAAGGCGCTCCGCGGCACGGGCGGCGCGACGTCCGGGGTGACCGTCGCCAAGGCGCGCCACGAGACTGCGCCAGAGGCCTGCGCGCCAGTCGTCGGCGCCTTCCTCCCAAGATGCGATGACGTCGGGACGGTGGATGGACCACGTCCGTAGGGCCGTCGCGAGTTGGCGCGCCAACGCGTCGCGGCGCGCCGCGGGCCCCCCGAGCCACGAAGCCAGTTCCGCCGGGAGGGATACCGTCGGCAGCGTGTCAGCCACGGCATGGCGCAGGCTGGGGGCGCGCCAGGGGCTGGCCGGCGGGCCATCGGGGTCCACCATGTCCGCCAGACGTTCGAGGGCCGCATCGGTCCGAAGGACCGGGCCAGAGGCCCACACTCCCAGCCGCTCCGCGAGAAGACCCATCAGCCAGCGCTCCAGGCCGGGGCTGTCGATCGTGATCCACTCGGGACCCAGCGGGCGCTTCAACGGGCGTTGGGCGACCCGCGCCAGGCGCACGGCGAGGTGCTCGACGCTGTGGGACCGGGTGACGTACATCAGCCGGACCAGGCTGCGAGGGCCACGCCGCCGGCGACCAGTGCGGTTCCCATGGCGAGCGAAGGTGTGATGGCCTCGCCACCGACAAGACGCCCCAAAATGACGGCCAAAACGGGCGTGACGTAGGACACGAGACCCAAGCGAGACGCGCTGGCCCGCTTGAGCGCCCAGAACCACAACACGAACCCGAGGCACGTGCCAAACAGAGCCAGATACAGGGTTGATGCGATGGCCGGAGCGCTCCACTTGGGGGTGAGGTCCCGCTCGAAGGCCCAGGCGATGCCGCACACGATGGACGCGCCGACCCACAGACCGTCGCGCGTGAGCAGCGCGGGCGAAATGGCGCCGCCGACGCGTTTGATGAGGACGGTCATCGCCGCGCCCGACGCCGACGACAGCAGGACCAGCCCGGCCATGAGCACCGCACCGGCGCCCATCTTGGGAACGTCGGTAATCATGAGCAATGCGATGCCGCACAACCCGGCGACAAATCCGAACGCACGGCGGGGGCACAGGCGTTCGCCGAGGCCATAGCGAGCGGCAAACGCCAGCATCATGGGATTCGTCGCCCACAGGACGGCGATGACCCCGCTCGGAAGCCAGCCAGCCGCCAGGTAGATGAGCGCAAACCCACCCCCGAGCGAAACGGTGCCCATCAGCACTGCGAGCCAAGTCGGGGGGCGCTGGCCGTCGGGCCCCGACAGTCGCGGCGCCACGAGCGTCATGACGGTCGCCGCCACGAGGAGTCGCGCGGCGAGCGCCGTCATCGGTGGCAGGTCTGCGAGCCCAACGCGGATGGCGAGCCAGGTCGTGCCCCAGATGGTGCACATGGTTGCGATCGCCAAAGGAAGCAGGGTGCGATCGGTGAGGGGCATGGCCGGTCGCTACCCGGCCGACGGACCCGCCGCACCCTGCGTTAGCGGCGTCCCATGCAGGATGGGTTGGACTGGGCGTGGACGTTGCGCGTCGTTTGGTCGCGCCACGACCGCGTGAAGGCGCCGCCCCTCGTTGTGGGAGGAGATCCCGTACGCCTCGGTCGGCGTGTCGACGGCGCCAGTGACCTCGAAATCCCTGACGACAAACGCATGAGTCGCCACCATGCCACGATCGCACAGAGCGCGTCCGGCGGCCTCATGCTCAGTGACGCCGGTAGCCACAACGGTTGTCAGGTCAACGGGACGACGGCGATGTCCGCCGCGCTGCAGGACGGCGACGTCGTTCGAATGGGGTCGACGATACTCGTCGTTCGGCGTGCGCCGCGGGCGGATCCGCCGCCGGCCATCGACGGCTTGCGTGGCGACGGTGTGGCCATGGCGATGTTGCGCGCACGCATGCACCGGCTCGCGCGCACCGACACCGTCGTCCTGATCCTCGGCGAGCCGGGCACGGGGAAAGGGGCCGCAGCAAAGGCCCTTCACGAATTGAGCATGCGTCGGGGACCCTTCGTGGAGACGAACCTGCTCTACCAAGGGTCCGCGACCGCGCGCGTCGGACAATCGGCGATCGCGAGCGACGGATGGATCAAGTCCGCCGATGGTGGGACCGTCCACATCGAATCCGTCGGCGACGTCCCGATGGGGGCCCAGGCGCGCTTGGGTGCACTTGTGGACAGCCATCGCCCGGGACCCTCGCGCAAGGGCGTTCGTTTCGTGTGCAGCGCCGTTCATGATCTTGACGGGCTCGCCGCTGCCGGCAAGTTCACCGTGGACTTGGCTCGGAAGCTTTCAGAACGGGTCATCGTGATGCCCGCCCTGCGGGAACGATGCGAGGACGTTCCCCGGCTCATCCTTCGAAAGTTGCATTCCGATCAATCGATCTCCGCGGAACTCGTGGAGGCGCTGATGTTGTTTCCATGGACCCGGAATGCCGCTGACGTGGAGCGCGTCGTGGCCGTGCTCCGCGAGGGCTCTCGCAGCGAGCCGCTTCAGCTGCGCGCGCTGGAGGGTCGGTGGCCCCCGACGGCGCCCCCCCCGCCTTTGCTTGTCGATCCGCCGTGTGGACCCGCAGAACTTCAAGAACGCGTGCGACGTGCCGGAGGCGTGGCACAGTTGGCGAAATCGCTCCGACGCACCACGCGTGAGGTTCATCGCTGGTTTCAGCGCGCGGGTCTCGAGCCCGTCATGGGCCCCGAACATTCGCCCCTCGACGGGGTTTGATTCCGTCAGCGCCCGGTGGCGTAGGCCCCGCCGGGTTCGGGCGAAAAGCGAGCCCCGTCCCACAGAAACCGCTCGACGAGGGCGAGTCGCCCGGATTCGATGGTGAGCACCGATGTCGCCGCGGCGCGACGTTTCTCCGGCATGTACGCGTAGCCGCTGCTGCCGCAATTCAGCATTGGCACCCCGGAACCGGGCAAGTCCCGCCGGTAGCCGTGGTGTTCGTGCCCGCAGAGGACGACCACCGGCGGGTGGCGTTGAATCACGTCGAGCAGTCGCTGAGCGCCGAAGAGGCCGCGCGATCGGCCGTCGTTGACGACGCCGCGGCGAGTCACCGGCGGGTAGTGGACAGCGAGTACGACGGGTTTGGTGCACGATCCGAGGCGCTCGCTCAGCCCTTCGGCGACGGCGAAGGTCCCATGGGCGTCGAGCCAGGTCGGGTGGCAGACGTCGACGCCGACGACGTCGACGTCTCCGATGGTCCGAACGCGAATCGCGTCGCCGTCGCCCATCTGGTCGGCGAAATGGGCGATCATGCGGTCGGGATTCACAGAGCCGTGGGTGTACCGGTCGTGGTTGCCGGGAATGACGAATGTCGGATGGCGACGAAACACGGGTTCCAGCGCTTTGCGCGCCAGCGCAAATTCGGCCTCGGAAGCGGTGGACGTCAGGTCGCCCGTGATGACGACGCCGTCGACGTCAAGCGAACACAGGTGCTCGATGAGGCCGGCTTGGACAGCCGGGTCGAAATGATGCCGACGACCGCGCAGGACGAGGTTCAGCGTCCCAATCGAGCGCTTGGGCGAACGGGCCAGGTCCGAAAACCCCGCCGGGACGTACCAATGCACGTCCGTGGCGTGGGCGATGCGCACGTCAGGCCCGCGCGTGCATCGGGCGCACCGGCAGCTGGCTGACGATGCTGACCTGGCCGTCCTCTTTGCGCAGCTCGAAGGCGACGGGTTCGTCGACGACGACGTAGCGTCGCACAACTTCCAACATCTCGGCCTTCATTTGATCCATGGCGCCGGGCGTCAATGCGAGCTGGTCGTGGATCAACACGACCTTCAGGCGTTGTTTGGCGTCCTCTTTGGATCCCCGGCTGGGGCCCACGAGCGTGGCGACCTTGTCCATCAGGTTCCGCATCATGCCACCTCCCGGGCCGGTGCGAGGCCCATCCAACGCTTGAAGACCGCCCAGAAGCCAGAGTCGAGTTCGAAGCTGGGGATGGGCAAATCCTCGCCTTCGATCCGCCGCACGATCCGCCGATAGGCGGCGCCGGTCGGAGACGCGTCATCGAGGGCCAACGGCTGCCCCCTGTTGCTGGAAACGACCACCTCTTCGCTTTCGGGAATGATGCCGATGAGCGGGATGTGGAGGATTTCCAGGATGTCGTCCCGGTCGAGCATGTCGCCGCGCTGGACCATGGAGGGACGGTACCGATTGATGATGAGGTGCGGCGCAGGAAGGCCGGCGGACTCGACGAGGCCTACGACCCGGTCGGCGTCGCGGATGGCGCTGACCTCGGGCGTGGTCACGATGAGCGCCCGGTCGGCGCCCGCAATGCTGTTCTTGAATCCTTGTTCGATGCCGGCGGGGCAATCGATGATGACGTAGTCGTGGTCCTCTTTGAGTTCCTCGACCAGCGCCTTCATGTCGTCTGGCGACACGGCCGACTTGTCGCGCGTCTGTGCGGCGGGCAGGAGCCAGAGACCTTCGACGCGTTTGTCGCGGATGAGCGCTTGTTTCAGCCGGCAAGTGCCTTCGACGACTTGGACGAGGTCGTAGACGATGCGATTCTCGAGGCCAAGGACGACGTCGAGGTTGCGCAGACCGATGTCGGCGTCGATGACGACGACCTTCTTGCCGGTCAGCGCGAGGGCTGTCGACAAGTTGGCGGACGTCGTGGTCTTTCCCACGCCGCCCTTGCCGGACGTGACGACGATGCAGGTGGCCATGGAGGCTCCGAGGGGAAGGGGGGAGGGCGGAAACGGGGTGCGGCAGGCGCCGCGGAGGCAGGAACCCATGGTACCACGATCTTGCGCAGGCGCCAGGGGGGTTCCGATGAGAGGCGTCGGTGGGAATCACGGCCCATCTGAATCGGGTCGGGTCGGCCTCCCAACGTCCAGAAATCGGTTCAGAGCACCCACTCCTCTGGCGTCTCTCGGCGCACGAGCCGCCACGTCCGTCCCGGCGGCCGCAGGAACGTCCAATACTCGGAAAAGGGCAGGGCGCGGTCCACCTGTTCGCCGGGGACGCTTCCATCGTTGTCCACGACGAGGTCCCGGACCTGGCCGCTGATGTGGAGACTGATCCAGTCGCCACCCTGGTCGTGGTGGGCGCGGACCGGCTCGAGCGTTCCGAGCGTTGCGTCCGACCGCACGCGGCGCATGTTCGCGCGCTCGTAGCGGAAGAGCAGGGTCGCAAATTGCTCGCGGGCGGCGCGACCGAGCCAGCGGTCGGCGAGGGCCGGGTCTTGGTTCGTCCAGGCCGTCATCACCGCATGGAAACAGGCGGTGGCGCCCTCGCGGAAGCGCTCGGCGTCAAAGGGCCGGTCCGGGCGGTCCACGGTTTCGAGTTGGGATGGCAGGTCGGGGTCGGGGCGGATGGGCTCGATTCTCCCGGAGGGCTTGTCTGCGTCCCAATGGGGAGGAAACAGGGGTGCACGGGCCTCCAAGGTCACTCTGGTGATGCGCCAAGCGGCCGCGTGGGGCAGTCGCGCCACGGCCCACTCGTAGCTGACATCCCACCAGCTCCGGGTGCCCGAACGGGTCGTTTCGTCCGTGAGCGCGCTGATCCGGTAGACAAGCTGGCTGATCTCAAGGCTGCTCGCGGCCCGAATGAGCTGAAGCTTGGCGATGCGCACCTCGTGAACGACGCCGACGTCCCGACCCCCTTCGAGAAGGCCCTCGACGGCCAACTCGCTGATGGCCAGTTTGAGCTCGCCCATTTGCCCGCGGGCGCGGGCGTGCTGGGCCGTTCTGAAGCTCTCGACGATGAGCTCTTCGCACTCGGCGAGCGAGAAGTCGGCGACGCGGTTCGCGACCGACGTCAGGTCGATGGCGCGGCGGCTCGACCGTTCCAGGGCGGCAATCGCCGGAACGGTCTTTCCGCTCGACGGGATCGGACCCAAAGGACGGGGCGCCCCCGCGCTCTTAGGGTCTTGGCCGCGCTCGGGGACGAGGAAACTGGCAAATGCGTAGATGGCGCCACCCATCGCGACGGCAGCGACGATGAACAAGAACAGGCGAATCGCGAGGCCGTCGAAAGAGCTTGCAAAGTCAGGGCTCATGGCGGGGTCCGAGAGATAGAGAGACTCAACGACATAGCCCGCCGGGGGCTCATAGGGGGGAGACATGCGGGGCCTTTGGATCAGTTGCCTGACGTTGATGGCATGTGGGGAGGCCACCACGACGGATGGCGAGACGCCGTCGGATCCGCCCGCAACGAGCGACGAGCCCACCACGGATGAACCGACGACCGACGCGCCGCCGCCAGGCGTCGACTCAGATGGCGACGGCGTGGACGACGTGGACGACTGCGGTCCCGACAACAACCAGATTTTCCCTGGTGCGGCGGAAGGGTGCAACGGCGAGGACGACGACTGCGACACGTTGGTCGACGAGGGTTTTGACTTCGATGGCGACGGCTTCCTCGTCGACGATCCAGATTGCCGGGCTTTGGGCGGAGCCGTCGACTGCAACGACGGGTTTGGCGACATCTACCCGGGCGCCGAAGAGACGTGCGACGGCCGCGACGAGGACTGCAACGAGATCGTCGACGATGCCGACGATGACGACGACGATGGTTGGAACCTCTGCGACGACTGCAACGACGACGACGACGCCATTTCTCCGAGTGCTGCCGACAACTGCAACGGGATCGACGACGATTGCGACGGCGCGGCCGACGAAGACTTCGACGAGGACGGCGACGGCATCGCGGGGTGTGCCGGCGATTGTGACGACCGAGACCCGAACAACGCGCCGCACCTGCCCGAGGTCTGCGACGGGGTGGACAACAACTGCGACCTCATCGTCGACGACGGCTTCGACGTCGACGCCGACGGTTGGTTGACGTGCCTCGGCGACTGCAATGATGCGGACCCCAACGTGAATCCGGGAGTCCTCGAGATCTGCGATGGCGTCGACACGGACTGCGACGGGCTCCTGCTCGACGACCTCGACCTCGACCTCGACGGCTGGACGTTGTGCGATGGCGACTGCAACGACAACAAGGCTCAGGTGTTTCCCACCGCTCTTGATGTTTGTGACGGCTTCGACAACGACTGCGACATCGACGTCGACGAAGACCCCACGTGTTGGGATTGCACGGACTTCGGCGATTTCGTCGCATGTGGCGAAGTCCAGCCCTACGGGCTCGCCTCGGAGGTGTGCACCTCGTTTGGCATGACGCTCGTGTCGATTGCCAACGCTGGAGAGAACAAGGACTTCGCGGACCAAGCCGATGTGGCCCTCACCGAAACGTCGGCCTGGATCGGCCTGACCGACACCGCGGTCGAGGGAACCTACGAATGGGAGGACGGCAGCTTGTTTGGCTACACGGCCTGGGCACCCGGCGAGCCCACGGTCAACGACTGCGCGTACCTGGGTCTGGCGACCGAACAGTGGAAGATGTCGGACTGCACGATCGAGCGCGCCTTCCTGTGTGAATAGCCGGTGGCCGTTCGAATCCTCCCCGATCAGGTCGTCAACCAGATTGCCGCCGGGGAGGTCGTCGATCGGCCCGCCTCCGTCGTCAAGGAGCTCGTAGAGAACGCGCTCGACGCGGGCGCGCGCCGCGTCGAAGTCCATCTCGGGGGTGGGGGTTCGGCCCGAATTCGGGTCGTGGACGACGGCGCCGGGATGGACCGGCAGGACGCGCTGTTGTGCCTCGAGCGGCACGCCACGAGCAAGATTGAACGGGCCGAAGACCTCTCGACGGTGAGGTCGCTCGGGTTCCGCGGCGAGGCGCTTCCGAGCATCGCATCCGTCAGTCGGTTCACGTTGACGACGCGGACGGCGGCCGCGGTGGTCGGGACCTGCCTGCGCATCGACGGGGGCAAGCTCCTCGACGTCACCGACGCAGGCGGGCCGCCTGGCACCGAGGTGGACGTCCGAGGCCTGTTCCACAACCTGCCCGTGCGCCGGAAGTTCCTCCGGTCGACGGAGACGGAGTTGGGGCACTGTTCGGAAGCGCTGTTGCGGCTCGCGTTGCCGCGTCCGGACTGCGCCTTTGAGCTCGTCCACGAAGGTCGGACCGTGTGGCGCGCACCCGTGGCAGCCGATCGGGCAGGCCGGGCGCGGGACGTCCTTGGCGACGACGGTATGGCCCTGTTCGCCTGCCGATTCGAGGCCCAGGGCGTCCAGGTCGAGGCGCTCGCGTCTCCGGTGGGCGTTCACCGAGCCACGGCGCTGGCGGCCCAGCGATTCTACGTCAATGGCCGTTTCGTTCGCGACGCCGTGCTCCGCGCCGCGGTCGGCGAGGCCTACCGAGACCTGGTGCCAAAGGGGCGGCATCCCGTCGTGGCGCTTTTCCTGGACCTCGATCCCGCGCGGGTGGACATCAACGTCCATCCATCGAAGACGGAGGTTCGGTTCCGCGACCCAAGGGCGGTCGGCCAGGTGGTCGGCGGTGGCCTGCGCGACGCCCTTCAGACGACAGGGCTGCGCGTACCGACCGCGCCGGCGCCGCGAGCCGCCCTTCTGCAGCCGTCCCGCCCCCAACCGACCCTGTCGTGGCCGTCGCGGCCGCCCATCGCCGCGCACCCCGACGACGACCGCACCTTCGTCCCGGGCCCCTCGCGCGTCCCCCTGCGCGAAGTCCCGCCGCCCGGCCCCGAGGTCGCTCCGGTCGCGGCCGCGCCCCCACTACCGACCTTCCGGGCGGGTCAGCCGCTGCTTCCCGTCCCCCGATTCCGCGACATGAGCGTGATCGGCCAGCTCGACCGGACCTACCTCCTTTGCGAAGGGCAGGGGGAGTTGGTCATCATCGACCAACACGCGGCACATGAGCGCGTTCGACTCTACGAATTGACCCGTGCCGGAGCGCGGGTGTCGTCCCAGCGGCTCATGCAGCCGCACTTCGTCCCGTTGTCCGAGGCCCGCCAGGCGGCGCTCGGCCGGGTGCGCGACCGGCTTGTCGATCTTGGCGTCGAGGCGGAGCCGGCGGAGCACGGTTGGCGGGTCACGGCGATGCCCGCGACGCTGTCGCTCGACCCCGTCGCGCTGCTCCAGGACTTGGCCGACGGGGCCGCCGGGGACGACGCGCCCTCGCTCCCCGACGACATCTTGGGGCATATGCGGGCCACGATGGCGTGCCATTCGGCCGTCCGAGCCCACCAGACCTTGTCGGCCTACGAGATGCGCGCGCTGCTCGCGAGTCTCGACGAGGTAGACTTCGAAGTCTGTGCTCACGGCCGCCCCGTCGCCATCCGCATCGGCGTCGGTGAACTCGAGCGGCGCTTCCACCGCTCTTGACGGGCGTTAGAGGCCGACGCCATGGCGGTCGAGGACTTCTGGCGCGGGTTGACAGAGCCGTCGGGCCCAGTCCTCGGACTCGCCGTCGTCGTGGGCCTCGCATTGGCGGCCGCCGTGCCGGCTGCCATCGACGACGCCATGTTGCGCGACCGCCCCGGCCGCTTTGCCACCGACCCGCGCGACGACGCGGCGTTCACGACGGCGAGGATGTTGCGGATGGACGAGGCGTCGACGGCCCCGGCCATCCTCGTGCTTGGCGGCTCGGCCGTGAGGGAGGCCCTGACGTCTCCCGAGGCGTTGATCCACGAAGTCGTCGAGCGGGGAGTGCGGGCCGAGGTGCACGTCGTCGCGTCCGCCGATCAAACGCTCTACCTTTCGGACGCCATCTTCGATCGGGCCCCGCGTGGGGGCGGCATGTTGGTGCTTGGGATGGGGGCTTACCGCGTCGCCCCGTTGCCCCACCTTCAACAGGCGGAGGCCGACGCGCCCCGATTCGGCGTCGACCTGCCCCGTCTCCGTGAGCACCTCGCCGAGGACGGCGTGGTCGCGAAGCCGTGGGCGGTGGGCCGGTGGGCGTCGCCGCGCCTGAGCTTCCTGTTGCCGCGCGCTTGGCACGCTGTGGGACGATGGGGCTCTGGCGACGTTCTGGAGGCCACAAACTGGTGGCCCTATGGCAGCCCGCCCATCGCGCAGGTCGTGTTCGAGGACTACGCGGCTTGGCTGCGGGACGTGCCGGAGTCGGTCGTCGTGGACCAGTTTCAGGCCGCCGAGGCGCTCGTACGCCGAGCCCGCGACGCCGGCTACGATGTCGCTCTCCTGCGGACGCCGGCGAACCCGACCTATTTTCCCCCCGACGTGGCCCAAGCCATGGGGGCGCTCGATCGGCGCGTCGACGAGTGGGCGAAAGGCCATGGTTTGGATTGGGTCGACCCCGGCGTCGGGCTCGACATCGGGCCGCGCGACCTGATCGATTGGTGCCACCTCAACCACGCGGAGAAGGAGGCGGCCTGGACGTCGGCCCTTGCGGATGCGCTGGCTTCGCGCTGGGAGCGGTTGTGAGCCGCCGTTTTGGACAACTCGCGCAAGCGACGCTGTTGGGCGTGGCCTTGGCGGGTGCCTCGTGGTGGCTCGCATCGGCGGCCTTCGGCAGGCTCGTGTTTCGCTACCAGGGCTTTTGAGTGCTCCAGTCGCCCGTCTTCCTGCTCGTCGTCGCCGTTGGCCCTTGGCTGGTGCGGGCGGTGGGCGAACGGTGGCGGCCCCACCTCATCGCGGCCCTGTCGCTCGCCGTCCTCGTTGCGGTGGACCCGTCGACCTTGGCGGCCGTGGCGTTGGCCGGCCTTGTCTTCGTCCAGGCGAGTCCGCGCCAATGGCACGCCGTTGGCGCCATCGTCGCCCTGCTCGCCCTTCGCCCGCTGCGCGCCGCGGCGGAGGCGGGCCTGATGGGGGCGCTTGCGGTCGGCGTGCCGCTTGGCGTCAGCTACGTCGGCTTCCGCGTGCTCAGCGTCGAATTGGACCGGCGACGGGGCATCGCCGTCCCGTCGGACCCGGCCCGGTCGCTGGCCTGGATCACGTTCTTCCCGATCTGGTCGGCCGGTCCCATCGAACGGTACGACACGTGGGAAAAAGGGCTCGCGCAGCCGTCGACGACGGATGACTATGTGGCCGGCTGGCAGCGCGTGTTCGTCGGCCTCGCCAAGAAGGCGCTCGTCGTCGAATTGGGCCTGTTCGCGGCGGCCGCCTGGGTGCGCGACGGCCGCACCTTCGACGCCTTTTCGACGCCCGAGGCCTGGGCCTACGTCGCCCTCATCTTCCTTGGCGGCTGGCTGGACTTCTCCGCCTACAGCGACGTGGCCATCGGGGCCGGGCGAGCCTTCGGCTTCCGCATCTCCGAGAACTTCAATTGGCCCATCGTCGCGACGAATCTGCCCGAGTTCTGGCGTCGTTGGCACATGACGCTGATGGCTTTCTGCCAGCGCTCCATCTACATGCCGGCCATCGCCTGGACGCGCAGTCCCTACCTCGCGTCCTTTGCCACCTTCGGGCTCATGGGCCTGTGGCACGGACCGAGTTGGAACTGGCTCGCGTGGGGCTTGTACCATGCGACGGGAATGACGCTGTACGTGGCGCTTTCGCGGACCTGGAGCACGCGCCGTTGGCCGTGGCTGACGGGGCGGTCGAAAATGGCAGTTGGCTGGCTCGCGACGATGGCCTTCCTGCTTGGCGCTTCGGCGTTGGGAGGAACATCGGACGACGGGCTCGCCGCCGGGCTCACCCTGCTGGCCAGGATGTGGGGGGGTTAGGGCCGCCGTCCATGGGCGTTCATCATCGCTTTCTCTCGTCGGTGGCGCGGGCGCCGCAGGCCGTGGCGCTCGAGTGCGACGGGGCGAACCTCACCTACGGAGAACTCGACGGCTTGGCGCGGCGGCTGGCGGCGGCGATCGGCACTGGGGCGGGTCGGACAGCCATCTTCGGCCACCGGACCGCGGCATCGACCGCAGGCGTGCTCGGCGCGCTTTACGCCGGCACGTCCTACGTCCCCGTCCACCCCGGCTACCCGGTCGACCGAGCGCGGGAGATGGTGGCGCGGGCGGGGGTGCGTGCGGCGGTCGTCGACGACGGAGCAGCGGCCCAGGCGGCCGAGGTTCTGCGGGGAACGGCGACCGTCGTGGTCATTGCGTCCGACGCCGCCCTGGCCGTGTTGCGCGGCGCGGGCCTTTCGGTCGTCGACGCGCGCGACCTCGCGCCAGCGGTAAGCGTCGCCGACCCTGGTCCCGACGCTGAAGCCAACCTCCTGTTCACGTCCGGGTCCACGGGCCGCCCCAAAGGCGTACGCGTCACTCATGGCAACCTCGAGGCCTTCTTCAACGCCGCGATGCCGCGGTGGGACTTGCGCCCAACGGACCGGTTCAGCCACCTGTTCGAGCTCGTGTTCGACTTGTGCGGCTTCGACCTGTTCGCCGCGTTCACGGTCGGGGGGACGGTCGTCGTCCCCGACCGCGGGCAGTTGCTGCTGCCGGGTCGGTACGCCGCCGACAAGCGCCTGACGGTGTGGTTCTCCGTACCGTCCACGGCCAACCTCGCGCTGCGCCAGCGCGCGTTGGCGCCCAATGCGTTGCCGGACCTTCGGGTCGTGTTGTTTTGCGGCGAGGCGCTCAGCGTGGACATTGCTCAGGCCTTCCAGCTGGCGGCTCCCCAGGCCGTCGTGGAAAACGTGTACGGGCCGACGGAGGTCACGCTCGCATGTACCGGCCACCGTTGGTTGGCGGGAGCCGACCCGGAGGCGTGTGAGGGGGGCGTCGTGCCGATCGGCCGGCCCTTCGAGGGCGTCGAGGTCCGCGTCGTAGATGCCGACGGTCACGAGGTCGCCGAAGGGGAGGCCGGTGAATTGGCCCTCGCCGGCGCGCAGGTGACGCCGGGCTACCTCGACGACGCGGCGCAGACGGACCGGGTTTTCGTTTCCCTTCCAGGCGTGTCGGGCCGCTGGTATCGGACGGGCGACCGGGTGCGGCGACCCGTCGGCGAAGGGCCCATCGCCTACCTTGGGCGCGCCGACAGTCAGGTGCAGGTCAACGGCTACCGCGTCGAGGTCGCCGAGGTGGAAGGGGCGCTCCGCGCCGTGTCGGAAACGGCCGACGCGACCATCTTGCCCTGGCCGCCCGGCGTCGGTCGATGCGACGCGCTCATCGGGTTCGTTGCCGGGGGCGAACCGCACCGAATTCGCACGGCGCTGGCGACACGCCTTCCTTACTACATGGTGCCGCGGGAGATTCGAATCGTCGACGCGATGCCGCTGACGACGAATGGAAAGGTCGATCGGAAGGCGCTTGCCGCCCTTCTGGAGGGAAAGGGATGACGCGCGAGACGCTGATGGCCTACCTGATCGGTGACTTGGGGGCGGATCCGTCTCGCCTCCAGGACGACACGCCGCTTTTTTCGGGCGGTATGTTGGACAGTTTCCGGATGATCGACCTGATGACGTTCATCGAGGGCGCGACCGGCCGGCAGATGGACCCCGTGGACGTCACGCTCGACAACCTCGACAACATGACGTCGATCCTGGCCTATGTTGCCCGCAAGGGGCGCGGGTGAACCGGGGTCTGGTCGTCTTCGGATTTCCTCGTTCGGGCACCACGCTCGTCCGGCGCCTGATCGACGCCCACCCCCGATTTGCCTGTCCACCGGAGACGGGGGTCTTTGCGGGCGCTGCGCGGATGTTGCAGACCGAACGTATCGACGGCGGCGTTCGCGTTGGCATCGAAGCGGGCCTTGGGCTGATCGGCGTGCCATCGAGCGACGTGCGCGCGCGCGTCGCCGACTTGGCGATGGGATTTCTCGCGGATCACGCCGCGAGCCAAGGCAAGCCGCGCTGGGCCGAAAAGCACCCCTACGACGTGTTTCACCGGGAAGCGATCACGGGCATGTTGGGCGACCGGGTTCGCTACTTGATCGTCGTCCGCCACGGCCTCGACGTCGCGCTTTCCTGCCGCGACCTCGTGCAGGTGACAGGGCGCTATTTGGACGGGCTTGGGGATGCGATTCGGCGGGACCCCCGGCCGCTTCATGCCATGGCGGCGAGTTGGTCGGACACGACCGTCGACCTGTTGGCGTGGGCGAAGCGCCACAGCGAGGCCGTGCCCGTGGTGCGCTACGAGGACCTCGTTGCAGACCCGCTCGCCGTGGTGCGCGCGGCGTTTTCCGTGCTCGGTGAGGACGTGGACGACGGCCTCGTCGACCGCGCCCTGGCGACGACCGGAGCCGTGGGCCTGGGGGATTGGCGAACCTGGAGTCGCGCGACGGTGGACGCGACCAGCGCGGGCAAACACCGAACGCTCGCCCCGGACCTCGTCGCGGAATTGGGTGTATTGGCCGGGCCGGGGTTGGAGGCCGCTGGCTACGATCGACCGGGGCCGCCGAGGGAGCTGAGCCCCGAAGCGGCCCTGCGACGTCACCAACTCGCGATGATGTGGCAGGCGCGGAAGGCGTAGCGTTGTGACCCCTCAGGCGTCGGTTGTTTCCGGGCCGAGACCTGCCCCAAGCACCCCAAGAACCAGTTCGAGGCCGAGGAAGGTCCACATCATCGGGGTGCCGCCGTCGTCGACGACAATGCCAATGAAGCGGACGCAGCCTAGACACAACAGGCCGATACCCGCGATGCGGGCGGCCAACGCTGCGTCTCGCGCCAGGGCAAGCCACAAGCCTGCGGCGATGCCCAATTCCATGCCGCCGTAGGTGGCCCGGCCGTCGGTGATGGCAAGCGGCGTTTCCAATTGGATGTCGATCGCCGCGAACATGGGGACCGGAGCGAGGGTGAAGGCCACGCCGAGGCTGAGGTAAACGAGGGCGATGGCGTGGACGTAGGCGCGTTGCCACATGGGGTCCTCCCGGCGGCGATCTACCCCATCCGTTGGGCCTTACAAGACGATGCCAGCGACGAAGCCCGGCCAGGCGATTTCGTTGGCCTCACGGCTCGCGTACCAACCGGGAAGGATGCGGTCTTCCCGGCCGGGCCCTGCACCGACCCGGACGGTGAAGGTGCCCCCTGCAAAGATGCCGAAGCGGTCTTTGATCTGTGCCCCAAACATCAGGCGGGGTTCGATGAACGGCTGGGCGACGGGGTCTTGGGAGGTGTAGACCCACTAGGCGCCGCCAAGCACGTCGAAATCGGTCCAGAATCGCTCGCCGACATGGGCGCCGACGCCGGCCTGAAAGCCCGCGTGGGTGCCGCCGTCGCCGCGCGCGCCGACCACGGTGTACATGCCCGTCTTTCCGCCAAACCGAAGATCGACGTTCCACAAGTCGGCGGGCGACGTGTAGATGGCGACTGCCTGGCGGCCGTCGCGGATGATGTTGACGAGCCCGAAGGGGACGCCGTCGAGCTCGTCGGCGTAGTTGATCAGGCCCACTTGCACGCCGTCGATGTGCCCACCAACGTTGAGTAATCCCAACTGGGTCCCGGTCAGGTCCTTCGCCTGATTGAGCGCGCCCACTTGGAGTCCGCGCGTCGTGCCGGACAAGCCGTTGAAGCCGAGGGAGAGTTGAAACGCCTTGCCGTCGCCCGCCGCATGGTTGAATCCCAAGGCACCTTGGACGCCGACGAATTGTTCGCCCGTCTGAACGTTTCCACCGAGCGCCACGGTTGCCCCGTGCAGCGAGCCAGTTTCGTTGTACCCGAGGGCCACCGCAACGCCGCGCAAGTCTCCTTTGACGGCATTGACCCCAAGGGTGGCCATCGCCCCCTTCGCGTCGCCGCGGACGACGCTGCCCCCGACGCCAAGCGCGATGCCGTCGAGCTCCTCCGTGACGCCCAATCCCAAGTTGACCACGATGTGGTCCTCAAACGCGTCATCGTAAAGGCCCGGAAACACGTTGACGCGAAACTGGGATTCCGGCAGGGGCGCGACGCCTCGGGCCGTCGTCGGCGCGCCGAGCTGGAAATCGAGGTCGCCGCTGGCCAGGGTGCCTGCGCCATCGGAGGCGTCCACGTCGGCCTCCGCCCAAGTGCCGTCGCGGACCACGGTGGCCGTGTAGAGGCCGGCGGGGACGGCCAGATTCACGGCCGTTCCCGGCTCCTTGTCCAACTCAGCGATGAGCCGGCCTTGGGTGTCGCGCACGGAGACGGAGCCGTCGACATCCGCGCCTAGAACGACGTGTCCCGTCGCCTTGTTGAGGTCCGTGAGGACGAGGTCGCCGCTGCCGGACAACTCGTGTTCGTAGGACGCATGTTGGGGCCCATTGCGCGTCCGTTCCGTACGTTCCAGCGTTTCATTGAACGTGAACTCGTAGGCTTCGTGGAGCGTGATTCGGCCGTCGCCAGACGAGTCAGCCGCTCCGCGTAAACCCGTCGTGAGGTAGTGGGTGAAAAAACTGGCCTGGATGTCGTCGGCCTCCTGGGCCGCTTCGTCGGACCGGCTGGACGCGATGTAGGCAAAGCCCTCGGTTCGGCTCGATTCGTCGGCCAAGAACGGGACGACGGAGCGGCCTCCCTTCGTGCGCAACAATCCGCCAGAGGCGCAAGAATCGAGGATGGCGATTCGGACGTCCGCGCCCAACGCGTCGAGGTCCGAGCGCAGGTCCGCGTACTCCATACGGTCGTCGCCAAGGAGCAAGCCGGTTTCGTCGCTGTGGCCAGAGTAGAAGAACAGGACTTCGGTCCGGTGCGGCAGTTCGTCGATCCGCGCGCGAATGTCGGACAAGGTGCCGATCACATCGAGGCGGTCGGGGTCCAACAGCAGGACCAGGTCCTGGTCCGCAACGCCGCCAAGTTCGCTGAGGACGTCTGCGATGGACGCCGCGTCCCGGTGGGCGTAGCGGAGGCTGATGCGCCCGGGGCCGCCGTCGTTGTGACCCACGACGACGGCGAGGCGACGCGCGCCTTCATCGGCGTCGGCGGCCAGGGCCGCGGCCATCTACAGAGCGGTCAACGCGCCTCCTTCTGCAACGTCAGATCGAGCGAGTCCAACCCGGAGCCGAGGACGAGCGGATCCGTTCCGGCATTCGGCGACTTCGCCAATTCGCCGGCCGCGGTCACCACGGCCTCCACGTCGATCGGACGGAGGGCCGTCACGAGGAAGAAGCGTTCGAAGGCGGGCGCATCGTTGAGCGCGAAGCCATGGCCGACGACGACATTGGACCCGGACACGCGCGTCGACTCGCCGGCCGGGGGGTGGTGGCGCGTGACGGCGCCCCGGCCGTCGATCGACACGAGGACGGCGTCTGTCGCCACGCCGGGCGCAAAGGTCAGTTGGACGACGTCGCCTGGAACCACCCGGCTTCCTTGTCCCAGCCGCTCGCTGCCCCCGCGAACCTGGCGAAAGACGCGAAGCGTGGCGCCGAGGCCCTTCGTCCGCTCGGTCATCTCTTGCGGCGGCTCGACGGACGTGACGACGACAGCGACGGTGGCCACCGCAGCCAGCGCGAGCCCCATGGCGCCAAACTGCCAGCGGCGCCGCTCGGTTTGGACGCGTCCCCCGACCTGCGCAGCGACGACCCTCGGCGGGTAGCGGCGCAGGATGGCCTCATTGGAGGATCGAAGCGCCTCCAGCCTCGCCGCGAGGTCCGGGCGGGACGGCAGAAGGGCCTCGATCCAGGCCGCTTGGGGGGCCGGCAACTCACCGAGCGCGTAGCGCTCCAACGCCCAGTCAGACACAGGTGCCTCCTCGTCGAGTGTCATGCCACCCCTCCATCCCATCCGGGAAGTTGGGCTCTGAAAGTGCGCAGACGTTTGCGTACGCCGGACTCGCTCAAGCCGACGATCTCGGCGACCTCCGGCAACGTCAGGCCGTCGACGAGGTGGAGAACCGCGATGACGCGCGTCGAGGGAGGTTCGCGACCGAAGAGGCGATCGATGAGGTCTCGAAGGATGGAGACGTCTTCGGCCTCCGGCGCCGTCGCGATGCGTTCGACGAGGTCGGAGTCCGCATCGGCGGGCCGCCGTTTGCGCGAGCGGATGCGGTTGAGCGAGAGGTTCGTCGCGGTTCGGTAGAGGAAGGCGGCCGGGGCTTCGACTTCGAGGCGGCCCTCGCGACGGACCAGTTCGACGAACACGTCTCCGAGCACCTCGGCGGCCTCTTGCTCGTCGCGCAAGAGAGCCTTGGCCCGCCGCATTGGGTGTACCACTCGGCGATGGGTCGCCCCATGGAGTCCTCGCAGCGCTCAGACACCGCATCGGCGCGGAAGCGTCACCCCGGCTAGGATGGACCGCCTAGGAGACCGATGCGGCTACCGGACGGCCTGCTCAACCTGCTGGAACAGGGCGTGCTTTCCGACGTGGTGCGCCCGTTGTTGTCGGGCAAAGAGGCCGACGTGTTCCTCGTCATCCGCGAGGGTGGTCCGGCCGTGGCGAAGGTCTACAAGGAAGCCAACGATCGATCGTTCCGGCAGCGGGTCGCGTACACCGAGGGGCGACGGCTGCGCGACTCTCGCCGTCAGCGGGCCATCGACCGCGGCAGCAGCTTCGGCAAGGAGGCCGTCGAGTCGCAGTGGCGCAGCGCCGAAGTCGACGCCATCTACAAGCTTCGGGAAGCGGGCGTTCGCGTTCCCGAGCCCTATGAGTTCATCGACGGCGTCCTCGTCATGGAACTCGTCATGGACGATCGCGGCGAGCCGGCGCCGCGGCTCTGCGATGTGACCTTGACGGAGGACGAGGCCGTCGAGGTGTTCGGCATACTGATCCACCAGGTCGTATTGATGACGCTGGCGGGCGTGGTGCATGGCGACCTCTCGGATTTCAACGTCCTGATGGCCTGGGACGGTCCCGTCATCATCGACTTCCCGCAAGCGGTCGACCCCGCCGCGAATCGAAACGGCGCGAAATTGCTCATCCGCGACGTCGACAACCTCGCGCGGTTCCTTGGTCGCTTTGCGCCCGAGCTGCTTGGGGGTCGTTTCGGCGACGAGTTGTGGAGTCACTACGAGCGGAACACCCTGAAGCCGGAAACCCGGCTGACGGGCCGCTACAAGGAGCGTCGCGGGCCGGCGGACACGAGCGCGCTGTTGCGGGAGATTGAGGCCGTCGAGCGCGAGGCGATGGCGAAACGGCGCGCGCTCGGGTTGCCGGAGCCGCGGCCGGCGCGGGCCCCGGTAGCGCCGCGGTCGATGCACGGCCCCAAGGGCGGGGCGCCGGGCGGCCGACCGGGTCCCGCACCTGGAGGAAGGCCAAGTCAAGCGCCGTCGGGCGGCCGACCGGTACAAGCGCCACAAGGCGGGCGGCCCGGCGCTCCGCGAGGTGGGCCGCGCGAGCGTTCACCCCGAGCGCCGGCGCAGGAACGGGGCCCCGTTCGGGCCGCCGAACCTCAGTCCGGCACGGAGGACTTTGGCGACCTCGACGCGTGGCTGGACGTCGGGGACTAGTCCACAGCCTGCTGGCAAATCACTTCCCGGCGGTCTGCCACACCACTTTCGTCGTGTCGTAGTCCAGCGCGTTGCGCTCAAACCGCTTTTTGGCCTGCGGCATCCACTCTCGAAGGTTCTCCTTCCGCTTCTCGTTGGAGGGATGCGTGTTGAGGAAGGCGGGAATGGCGCTTTTGCCCGTAGCGGCCTCCATCCGGTCCCAAAGCTTGGTGCTCTCTTCGGGGGCGAAGCCTGCGGACGCCGCGTACATCATGCCGATGACGTCGGCCTCGGATTCGTGGGTCCGGCTGAAGGGCAGGATGATGCCCAACGTGCCGCCGACGCCAAGCGCGCCGAGAATGATGGCCCGGTCCTGGGGTTTGACCTGGGTCGCGTTGGCCATGTAGATTTCCAACCCGGCGATGCCACCGATCAGGGCCAGCGACTGGCTGAGTCGCTCCGAACCGTGGTGGGCGGTGGCGTGGGCGACCTCGTGCCCCATGACGAAGGCCATGCCGGCCTCATTGCTCAGGACGGGAAGGATGCCCGTGTAAAAACCGATCTTGCCGCCAGGCAGGCACCACGCGTTGATCTCGTCGTCGATGAGGAGATTGTACTCCCAGGCGTACTCGGTCTCCTTCGTCGCTTTGCTGATTCGGCCCCCGATCTTGCGCAGCGTCTGCTTGTCCTGGCCTTCCTTCTGGACGCGGGCGTCGGCCAACATGCTCTCGTAGGAGCTCTTGCCGATGCCCTCCATGATGCTGTGCGGGATCAGGTTGAACTGCTGGCGCCCTGTGTAGGGCACCTTGGCACAGGCCACGGCGAGTGCGGCGAAAGCGACAACGTGCGAAATGGCGCGAATCATGGGTCCCCCGCGCCCGCCTAACGCGAGCGTGTGGCCGCTCGGATCCGGGCGGGGTACGCGGATCAACCCCTCGCGGTCCGGCTCCCCGCTGGACCCACTCCCCGGTTTCCCCATGCTCGATGCCGTCGTTGGCCTGTTGTCACAGGACCTCGCCCTGGACCCCGGTAGTTCCCGGCTGCGCGTACACATGCGCAACGTGGGCCTCGTTCGGGACATGCCGGCCCTGGTCGGAATCCAGTCGGTCGGCGACCGCCGCCGCTGGCTCGCGGTGGGCGATGCCGCCCGCCGCATGGTGGGCCGGACGGCTGGCAGCGTCTCCGTCGTCCGCCCCTTCGACGGCGGTGTGCCGCGCGACGCCGAAATCGCCTCTGCGCTCATCGCGACGCTGAACCGCGAAATCCACGGTCGCCGGTCCCTCGTTCGGCCCCGCACTGCGCTCGCGTTGGGGGGAGACGTCGACTCGGCCGGGCGGCAGGCGTGGCAGTCGGTCCTCATCGCGGCTGGGGTGCGCGAGGTTCGATTCGTCCATCGCAGCTTCGCGGCGGCGCGCGGTGCCGACCTCGACGTCACGTCGCCCCATGCGTGGCTCGTGGCCGACGTCGGCGCGAGCGGCACGGAGCTGTCGCTGCTCGCCGGTGGGCGCGCGGTGGCGGTCCGCCGGGTGGCTTGGGGAGGGGACGCCGCGGACCTCGCCGTCGCCGAGCGTGTGCGCGAGCGCCACAACATCGAGTTGGGCCCGGCGGGCGCCGAAGCCGTCAAGATCGCCGCTGCGGGTTGGTCGAATGCATCGCCGTCGACGTTGGCGCGGGGTCGCTGTGCCCATCGCGGGTTGCCGATGCGCGCTCCCGTCACGCACCAGGACCTCGCGGGGTGCCTCGACGGCGGGGTTCGCCTCGTCGCCGCCTCGATTCGCAGGTTGTTGGAAGAAACGTCGGGTGAACTCGCCGACGACGTGATGGAGCGGGGCTTCGTGCTCACTGGTGGCGGGGCCCAGTTGCGTGGTCTCGATGCGGCCCTCCGCATCGCGACGGGCATCGCGGTCGTCGCGGCCGACCAGCCTGACCGGGCGGTGGTTCGAGGGGTGGGTACGGCCCTGGATGACGGCGCCGCACTTCGCGCCTGGGCGGCGTGAGCGTGGCGGCCCGCCGGCGGGTGCGCGATAGGTCGCCCGCGATGAACGTGGCCATCGTCGCAGCCGAAGTGGTGCCCTTCTCGAAGAGTGGGGGCTTGGGTGACGTCACCGGGGCACTTGCCGACGCGCTCGCTGCCCGTGGTCACCGCGTCGCGACGGTCAGTCCGCTCTACGCCTCCGTGGACCGCTCACGGCTCGAGGAAACCGACCACACCGTCGTCGTGTCGCTTGCGGCCGCGCTCCATGTCGGCCGAATTTGGCGGACGACCTCGGGTCCAGTCGAGCACCTGTTCGTGGCGTCCCCGATGTTCGATCGGGACGGCCTGTATGGCGACCGCAACGGAAGTTTCGGCGACAACCATCTGCGGTTTGCCTTCCTGTGCGAGGCCGCGCTGCACGCGATTCGGACGGTGCCGCTGCGCAACGGCGCCCCGATGGGGGAAGACGTCGTCTTTCACGTTCACGACTGGCACACGGCCCTGTTGCCAGTGCTCCTCCAGGCACGCTGGCGCCCGGTCGGCTTGTACCGGCGCGCCGCGACCGTGTTGACCGTCCACAATCCCGCCCATGCCGGCCGGCTTCCTGCGGCGTTGTTCAACGACCTCGAACTTCCGACGCCTTGGTTTTCGCCGGGTGGTCTGGAATGGCACGGGGACCTCGGCATCCTCAAGGCCGGCCTGTTGCACGCTGACCTCGTCACGACGGTCTCCCCGACGTTTGCCGACGAGACGAGGACGGTGGACGGAGGCTTCGGCCTCGACGCCATCTTCACGGGGCTCGGCGACCGCTATGTAGGGGTGCTCAACGGCATCGACATCGAGGCCTGGAACCCCCGGTCCGACCCGGCCCTGACGCTTTCTGGGGACCCGGCCTCGGTCGAATTCCGCTCCGCCAACAAGTCGGCGCTTCAACGCGAATTGGGATTGCCGGTCGACGATTCCATCCCCCTCGTCGGGTCGGTCGGGCGCCTCGACCCGCAGAAAGGCGTCGAGATGCTCCTCGAGAGCATCCCCTGGCTCGTCATGGCCGGAGCGCAGGTCATCGTGCTCGGGTCCGCGGCGGCCGCTCACCAGGTCTACGAGCATCGGCTTCGCGAGTTGGAGTGGCGCTACCCGTCCTCGGTTCGCGGTTGGATTGGGTTCAACGAGGGCGTGGCCCATCGGATTCCGGCGGGCGCCGACGTGTTCGCGATGCCGAGCGTGTTCGAGCCCTGTGGGCTCGCGCAGATGGTGGCGCTCCGCTACGGCTGTGTGCCCGTCGTCCGCTCCACGGGCGGGCTCTGCGACACGGTCGTCGACGTGGACGACGACCCGAAAGCCGGCACGGGCTACCGGTTTTCGGCTCCGGCTGGCCATGCGCTGCGCGGGGCGCTGTGGCGCGCCATCTCGCGTCGCGCGTCCGACCCCAAGGGGTGGGCGGACATCGTTGCGCGAGGCGTGGCGACCAACCCGTCCTGGGGTCCCGCCGCGGCGACCTACGAAGGACTCATGCTTCGGGCGTTGGCGCGGCGATCGTCGTGAACGTCCCGGGCTATGATTTCGACGACGCTCCCATCGCGCACGGCGCCCAAGGCGCGGTCTGGTTCGCGACCCGCGACGATGGAGCGGAGGTCGCAGTCAAGGTGGCGGCCGAGGGCAAAGGGCCCGCGGAGGCGCTGACGCGTGAAATCGCGGCGCTGCGGGCGGTCGCCGCGCATGGCGTCGGCGGCGTGGCCACGGTCCTCGACGCCATCGTCGTCAACGGTCGGCCGGCGATGGTCATGCCCCGGTACGTTGGCCACCTTGGCGCGTGGCTCGAGCGCGTGACGCAGCGCGCCGACGGCGCCACGCTGCGCGACGTCTTCGCCACGTTGGAGCGACTCGTCCGCATCCTCGGCGACGTCCATCGCGTCGCGTTGGACTCTGGCCACCTCGTTCATCGCGACGTCAAACCGGAAAACGTATTTCTCGACGCGAACGGGGCGATGCACCTCGGCGACTTCGGAGGTGCGATGGCGGTCGAGGGGCTACGCGCTGTCGACCTCGGCCTCTTTGGGACGCCCATGTGGGCTCCGTTGGACCAGATTCTGCCGGGCCGCACGATTCCAGACCCGACATGGGACACCTACGCGGCCTGCGTCCTGCTGTACGGGGCCATCACGGGAAAGAGGCCGGCCTATCAGGCCGATCCGACGGAACTGCTGACGGCGCGCGGGCGCGAATTGTGGACGGCCGCCAAGTTGGCGGTGGAGGCCTCGCCGGAGGAGCGCTCGGGATGGCATCGCCAGCTTGCGGCGCTCCGACGTGGGGCGACGGCGGCCGACCTCGTCGACGTCACGGGCCGGGGTGCGCTCGTCGCGTCGGACCGCGCGGTGCTTCGAGCCGGCGTCGCCCGCCTCGGTGCCCTCGCCGGGGTGGGGCCAGCTGAGCAGGAGGGTGTCGCGACAGGGCTCTGGCACATCCTCGCGCGCGGGTTGTCGCCGCTTGGGCACCCGTCACCTCCCAACCGCTGGCGGCAGGCCGACGAGTTGGCCGACGAACTCGCGCGGCTGGGGGCGGTGCTCGACGGGCGGAGATCGGTGTCCGACCTCCTGATGCTCGAGGTCGGCGACAGCCCGCCCCCGCGCACCGCGCTCCGCAGCGGCTTTCCTGGATTGCTGCTGGCGGGCCTCGCCATCGGATGTGGTGGGGTCCTCGCGGTCGGCGGATTTGCGTGGATGGGGCCTGACCCTTCGACGCTTTGGGGGCGCCTGACGTCCGCACCCGGTCGCGTGGCCGTACCCGCGGCCGAAGTGATGTTGGACGGGCGGCCTGTTGGGGTGGAGGCGTTCACGATCGGTGGGACCGAGGTGGACGCCGCAGAATGGCGCCTGTGCGCCGCGGCCGGTGCGTGTGATGCCGACCTCTACCAACGTGTACCGGACGGCTTTCCTGCGCTTGGGCTTGGCTTGGCCGACGCCGAAGCGGTCTGCAAATTCTTGGGGGGGCGCCTTCCGACGGAGGCCGAGTGGCTCGCCTTGGCCGGCGACGGGCCGATGCCGTGGGGCGACGCGCCTGCGACGTGCGAACGAGCTGTGGGGCTCGGTTGTGAGATCGGCGACGTCGATCGCATCGGTGGCCGCTCGCTTGGCGCCACGCCTCACGGAGCGCGAGATGTGGCCGGAAACGCCTGGGAGTGGGTGCGCGCCAAACAGGGAGGCGCGCTGATGGGGGGAGACGCGGCCAGCCCCGTCTCGGAACTCGGGAAGGGCGCGCGGCGCGTGCCTGGGGCCGGGGAACGGGTACCGACCGCAGGCGTACGCTGCGTCTTCATTGAACCTCAGGGGCCGGCCCGATAGGGCCGGCGGTCCCCCGGATCCGTCATGAGTTTTATGGAAACTATGCGCCGAGGCGCCGACTCCACGGCCATGCAGGTCGTGCTGGCGCTCGTGCTCGTCTCCTTCATCGGGTTCACGGCCGTCCCTAGCGGGGAGAAGACCTCCGTCGTCGCTATCGTCGACGGCGATCGGATCATGGCCACGGAGTATTTTCGCGAGCTGCGCGAGCGGACCCGCGCGATCGAAGTGAGCCAGCAACGCACCCTGAGCGACGCCGAGCAGCAGCAGGTGGCCGACATGGTGCGGCAGAACCTCATCGAGGACGTCCTCGTCCGCCAGGAAGCCGCGCGCCTTGGCGTCGAGGTTTCGGACGCGGAGGTCGCCCGCACCATCTTGCGCATGCCAGAACTCACCGGCGACGACGGAAAGTACTCCCCGGAAGTCCACAAGCGCTTCCTCAAGCGGGCGCAGTACACCGAAGACGATTTCAACGAACGCGTTCGCGACAAGCTCCTCCAAGACAAGCTTCGCCAGCTGGTCTTCATGGGTGCCAGCGTGAGCGAGCCGGCTGTCCGGGAAGCGTTCATCGACGCGAACACCTTGGTGACGCTCGACATCGTGCGCGTCCGCCCTGCCGCTTTCCTCGGCCAGGTGACCATCGACGCGGCCGAGCGCGACACGTGGCTCAAGGACAACGAAGTCCGGGTCCGCGAGGCCTACGACCGCGATTTCGAGCGGATGTACAACCATCCGGAGCAAGTCCGCCTTTCTGTGATCAAGCTCGCAGTGCTGCCCGACGGGCCGCAGGTCACGGACCTGCTTCCAAGGATGAAGGCGATTGAGACGCAGCTCGCCAATGGCGCGGATTTCGCCGAGTTGGCGCGCCACCACAGTGAAGACCCGTCGGCCGCCTTGGGCGGGACCGTTGGGCTCCGACCGATGGCCCAGCTGCCGACCGAGGTCAGTACGGCCCTTCAAGGCGTTGCGCCGGGGGGGCGGACGGCCGTTCTGAGCACGACCAGCGAGGTCATGATCTACCGCTTGGACGAGCGGCTGCCGGCGCGTGTCGACGCCTTCGAGGACGTCAAGGCCGCGATTGCCGAGCGCATCTTGAAGGACGAACGGGTTCCGGCCCTCGCGGCCGCCTTTGCTGAGAATGAGCTGCTGCCGCGTTGGAAGGCCGACGGTACGCCCCCGCTCGATTTGATGGCGCCACTTGGTTTGGTCGTCGCGTCGCGCGGTCCGATGCCGGCGCGAGGGGCCGCAGGTGGCCTGCCCGAATCGCTCGTGAAAAAGGCGCGCGTCGCTGCAGTCGGGGCCGTCATCGACGAAGTCGCCGAGGAAGGGGGCGACCTGTTCGGCGGGCAGCTTCGGGCGCGGGAAGACGCGGACCTGGCCACCTACGACGTGCAAAAGGAAACGCTGCGCGAAACGGTCCTCGAGGAGCGCCGCGTTGCGTTCTATACGGGCTGGGTGGCAAGCCTGCAGAAGAAAGCGGTCATCGAGTAGACCCGCTGCGGCGTTCCTCGCGGCGGACCTTTGGCGACCCTGGAGGGGGAGGGGAGTGCCGAAGCACACCGTTGTATCCTTGACACGTCAATGGACGATGATCCGATCGTCTGACAGATCGGTGATCTTGTAAGATTTTTCTTGCATGATCTCGGTTTGGCATGGTAGCGTCCAGTTGGGTCGGGTTGGACCAGGCGCCCCTCACCACCCCCCCAAGTGCTCCTGCCCTCGGAACTGCCCCCCCTCAGGCGCCTGGTCCTTCCCGTCCCGGGCTTCGTGTTGGATAGGGACGCCCCGGGAGGCGTCATTGGACCCCACGCGGCGAACGTTGGTCGGCGGCCTTGCAGGTGTCGCCGTGCTTGGATGTTCGGGCGTCCGGCCGTCGGCCGCGGAAACGCGCGCCGGCCAAGATGGTGACGAGCGAGGCAAGTGGGGCCAGGACCGACCGCGCCTCTTTCTGCCGCCGGAGCGGGCCGAGGAGGGCCCAGACCGCTTCGTCGCCAGCCCGGCGTGGCTCGACAGCGCGTCGAGCATCTACCTGCCAACACCGGTGACGGCGGGTGCGGCGTCCCTTTGTTTTGCGGATGGAGACCGGTCGTCGCTCGCGTCTCTCATCGACACCTTTGACGCATTGCCCGACCTCCATGCGGAAGGCCGACAGCTCGGCACCGACGTTGTCTACATCGTCGACTTTTGGGAAGGGCGCCCCGGCCAAGCCCCGAAAGCGATGCGATGGTCGAAATCGGACTACCGGCCCCGGGTCGGTATGGGTGGGGCGGAGGCCCTCCGACGTGGGACCGATGCCGTGCGTTCCGCAGGCGGCCGCACGCTTCTTTACGTCTCGGGGATGAACCTCGACCGAGACAGCCCCCTTGGTCGTGAGCATGGTGAGGACTGGACGCTCAAGAGTGGCGGGGTCCCGAGGAAGGAGCCGTATGCGGCGGAGTGGATGCCCTGTGCGACAGTCCAAGGTTGGCAGGACCACCTCGTGGACATCGCGCGCCGGATGGGCCGCGACTATGGCGCCGACGGCGTCCACATCGACTCCTGGGGCAATATGCGGGGCTTCAAGTGCGACGACCCGGACCATCCGCACGATGCGGGCGACGGCCGTGCATTCGATTCGGGGACGGTGCGGACGGTCGAACGTATGCGCGACGCCTTTCGTGAGGGCCGACCCGACGCCGTCGTCCTCGCCGAGGGGCCCAAGCTCGGCCAACTCTTCCGGACGCTCGATGGGTGCCAGTGCTGGGGCATCCACGAGATCGCCAACAGCTGGCTTGCTGGCGCCGTGGGACAGACGAACCTCTTTGCAGCGGCTTGGTCGCTTGACGACATGCATCAAATCCTCGCGTGGGGTCACAAGTGGATGTTGCCCCGCTGGTGGCTCAGCGCGCCGTCGGGCCGTTGCGTCGAGGCGCTCGAACGCGCAATCGAAGCCGAGAAACCGGGGCGCTCTGCAAAGGACCGTCGCTACGACGGAGAGGCCGCATACCGGGTCCTCCACTTGTGGCGGAACGCTGGCTTGGTGGCTGGCAAGGCGATGCCATGGATTGCCGACGCCACCCCCCGGCGTTGGGACGAAGGCGCGTGGTTCGAGGACGCCGCGTCCTTCGAAACGCACATGCAACGTCTGAAGTCACTCGCCCGCGAATTGGACCAGGCCTGGGGCGGGCCCGCGCAGCGGCAGGCCGTTCCCGCTCACCTGGCCGAACGCGCGCGCGCCCGGTCGTCTCTGGCGGCCGCTTTTGGGCGGGGCACGCAGGTAGACGTCATCGAGTCGGACAACCAATCCTACATCGTTCGCGTGTTCGAGGCCGGGGGACGTCGCGCGATGACGGCAGTCAACGTGTCGGATTCGCCGATTCGAGTCAATGTCGGGGGTTCGTGGCGGGCCTTGGTCGGCGGTCGTGCCCAAGGCAGCTCCGTCGAGGTTGGCGCCCACGACGTGGGTTTGTTCGCACCCGCGTAGGCGTGCCATCTGCCGCGTTCGCCTAGAATGCCGTCAGGCTGCGGCAGACCGACTGGACGCGTCAAGTCCACCCCGGTAGAAGAACCGGAGCGGAGGTCCGGTGGGCGCGCGAAACCGTGAGACGATCGTGCGCAACTTCGTCGAGCGGTACGGCGCAGAGCGGCTTCGCCGCCTCGTCGACCTGTTGGCCGAGTCGGCGTCGGGGCAGGACATCGCCACCGAATTTGCGGTGAGCCGCGAACGTGTCCGTCAGTGGAAGAACGCGTTCGGCGAGGTCGTCACCATCTACCAGGTTCACGCCGAGGTTCGGGCGGCCCTGCTCAAGTAGTGGCCCGGCGCGGGTCCGCCTGGTCGAGCACGCCAAGGATGGCGGCGCCGAATTCCTGGACCTGCCATTCGCGCACGTCGGGCACCTTTCGGAGTTCCTCGAGGTCGTGCGGCCTGCGGCTGGCGATGGACTGAATCTGGCCGTTGGACAGAGCGGCCGCTGGAGTCGTGACGACTCCGCGGGCGACCAGATCGTTGCGCCACGACTTGAGCTCGATGGCGACGCGTTCGGCCTGCCGGCCGACCAGCCGGGGACGGGGACCCGAATTGCGGTCGCCCCGAGCGGGTGCGGCCTGTTCGATGCTGGAGTTGTCGTCGAGGCCGGCTTGGACGGCGCTCACGAGTTCTTCACCGTGACGGCGACGAAGCGCGCTGCGTTGCGGGAGGACGGGGTCCAGGTCGTCAGTATGTTCGGGCATGATGCGCGCGATGCCGACGAGGACATTGTCAGGCAAGACTTTGAACACCGGGCGATTCAGGCGCTGGCCGACCTTGTCGCGCCATACGTACAGCCCCCGAAGGGCCCGTTGGCCCTCGTCGCTCAGCGTGCGCGCGTCCCGAATGCGCAAGAAGTCGTTGGGGTCGAAGGTGCGACCGCGCCAGACCCGCTTGGCGAGCAGGCGGCATTCCTCTTCGACGGCCGCAATGCGGCCGGCCGCGGTCAGGCGGCGCAGCAGGATGGAACGGAGTGCGGGCAACCAGTGTGTGTCGCCACGCGCATACTCGAGGTGTTCATCGTACAACGGGCGCTCGGCCCAATTGTGGCGCTGGAAGGCCTTGTCGAGCGTATGACCGAACCAGTTCCCGACGAGGTCGGCGAGGCCGACCCTCGGCACACCGAGCTGTTGGGCAGCGACGAGCGTGTCGAAGATGTTGACGAACTGGAATTGGAAGTCGCGACGGAGGCTCACGATGTCGTAGTCGGCGCCGTGGAAGACCTTCACGATGCCAGGGTCGGCCATGACGGGGGCAAGGGCGCCAAGGTCGCTGACGGCCAAGGGGTCGATGACCCAGTCCGTCTTGCCGTCGGACACCTGAACGAGACAAACGCGCTCTTGGTAGGCGTAGAAACTGTCGCTTTCGGTGTCGACGCCGATGACTCGTGCCTGAGCCATCGTCGCGGCGGCTTCGGCGAGGGCGGCCGCGTCGCGTACGACGACGAGTGGCGTGTCCGAGAACATGGCTGTTGGCGATATCGCGGCGCAGGGGTCGGGCCCACCGCGATAGTCGGCTCCCATGCATCCTGAACGAGAGATCGTCGACGGTATTGCTGCGGCTTTGCAGCGGCGTTGGGGCGCGCCCCCGCCGTGGGCCATCGTCTTGGGTAGCGGTCTTGGCGCCGTGACGGATGGATTGGTCGGCGCCGAGGCCGCCCCTGCCCCGGAATTTGGCCTTCCCCAGTCCACGGTGGTTGGCCATGCTGGCCGGGTCGTGAGGGGGTCGTTGGCGGGCGTGGACACCCTGGTCTTGTCTGGCCGCGTGCACCTCTACGAAGGCCATGCCCCTCCGGTGGTCGTCCGCGGCGTCCGCGCGTTGGCCGCGTGGGGCGTGCAGCGGCTCGTTCTCACGTGCTCCGTCGGCGGCATCGCCGTGGGCCTGGAGCCCGGCGCGCTCGTGTGCCTGCGCGATCACATCAACTTGATGGGCCTCAGTCCTTTGCGCGGCGAGGCGTACGCCACGCGGTTCCCGGACATGACGACGGCCTACGACCCGGCCATGCGCGCGGCGCTCATGGCGGCGTCCGGTCGCCGCGGCGTGTCGCTTGTCGAGGGAGTTCTCGCTGCGATGCCGGGCCCGGCCTACGAGACGCCGGCGGAAGTCCGGATGCTTCGCACGCTAGGTGCGGACGTCGTCGGCATGTCGACCGTGCCGGAAGTCCTCGCCGCTGCCGAGGTCGGGTTGCCGTGTGCGGGCGTGGCCCTCGTGTCCAATCGCGCGGCAGGGCTGACGGCCGCGGCGCTCCACCATGGCGAGGTCACCGACGTAGCTGGGCGGGCGGCGGTGGCGCTGCGCCAACTCCTGGAAGAGGTGGCCGGTGCGTGGTGACGCCCTCTCTGGCGAGGACCGTGAGCTACTGGCCGCTGCTCACGCCGTCCGACTCCACGCCCACGCGCCGTACTCGCGTTTCCGCGTCGGCGCTGCGTTGCGGACTGCTGAGGGCGCCGTCATTGTCGGCTGCAACGTCGAGAACGTCGTCCTTGGCGAAACCGTGTGTGCCGAGAAGTCCGCCATCGTGGGCGGCGTGAGCCAGGGCCACCAGCGATTCCAGGTTGTCGCCATCGTCACCGACCATCGGCCGGCCGCATCGCCGTGCGGGTCGTGTCGGCAGATGTTGTTCACTTGGGGCGTTGAACGTGTCATTCTCGCCAACCTCTCAGGTGAGGTCGAGGTCTGGTCTCTCGCCGATCTCCTTCCCCGGTCCTTTGTGTTGGAGCTGCCGTGAACCCCGTGAAAACGCCTCAGGCGCCCGCCGCCATCGGACCCTACAGCCAGGCCATCGAAGCGGGCGTGTGGCTCTTTTGTTCCGGGCAGATCGCCATTGACCCCGCGACGGGCAACTTCGAGGGGGGCGACGTCGCATTGCAGACGCGTCGGTGCCTGACCAACTTGGAGGCCGTTCTCCGCGCTGGGGGCTCGTCGATGGCGCGGGTCGTCAAGACGACCGTCTACCTCGTCGACATGGCGGATTTCGCCGCCATGAATGCCGTCTACGCGGAGGCCTTTGGGGCCCACGCTCCGGCACGCGCAACGGTCGCCGTTGCGGGTCTACCCAAGGGCGCGCGGGTCGAAATCGAGGCCATCGGCCTTCGCCACTGAACGACCGATGGAAACCGTGTCGCAGCAGGCGACGCGGCCAAGGGGCGTCAGTCGAACATGTACCGGGCACCGACGTACGCATTCACGCCGTGGGAGAAGCCCTTGCGGTGGCGCATCGTGTAGACGACGTCGCCCGTGAGGCGAATCGCCGGTGTGAGCGCGTAGGAGGCCTGCGGACCGATGTCGGCCATCAGGAACTCTGTGTGGTCCGTCGTGAGGAATCCCGAGCCCATGTGGGCCGTGAATCCGAACAACGCGGCGTCGGGGTCGCCGATGAGGCCGAAGTTGAGGCCCACCATGCCCATGCCGATCGCACGAGTCGTATCGCGTGGTGCTTCGACGACGTTCTCGGGGGCGAGGTCGGTGACGACCTCGGCGGCGGGTACCTGAGGAAGGTCGGCCCAGGCCCAGAAACGGAAGGTGCCGTTGATCTTCTCGTCGCGATCGCCGAGGACGAGTTCGAGGCCTCCGCCGGCGCTCGGAAGGATCTCAGTGATGTCGAAGGCCGGGTAGTCGGCAGGGTCGGCGATGGGCACGGACTGGCCGTCAACCGTCGCCACGTTCGAGTAGTAGTACAGCTTCTCCGTGTGCACGCCACCCGTGCCGAAGATGCCGATGCCACCGGCCTGAGCGGAAGAGGCCAGGAGGAGGAGGGTAGCAGATGCGAACATGGACGCTCCAGTCGGCCGAACGGCTGCGCGATGTAGCGCGCTGCGTGCGACCCTTCAAACGCTGGGTGGAAGGCTTCGAGTCACCGTAAACGTCACGGGGTCGTCGTGCTGGTTGGCGGTGGGGCCGCTGCGAGGACTTCGAAGGGTACCGCAGGGCTGACGCCCCAAGAGTTGAGCACAACGATCGACGTAGGGCCAGGGTCGACGGCGGGTACGACGAACGTGAGCGTCTCCACACACTCCGTTGCGCACGTTTCATCGCACGCGTCGGTGCAGGTGCCGCACGAGACACACCCCGCTTCGGCGCGGCAGTCATCGCAGGTCTCGCAATCGCGCTCGACGAGTTGGATGACGGCGTCCACGCCCGACACGCGCAGGATCGTGTCGTACGCCTCGGTCAGGGGTCCGCCCACGAGTTGGACCTCGGTTCCGGGTGCACCGCCGACGGTCGGGGCCACAAACGCGAGGTCACACTGGAGGAAGGTCGTGTCCGCCTCCGCACACGCCAGCCACAACCCGATCGAGAACATGGCGCGTCGATAGCGTGGCTCTCAGGCGAAGGCCATGCGCTCACAGCTCGGTCGCGATGTCCTCGAGCGTCGCCTGGCCGGCGTGCAGGCCGGTCGACTCTGGCGCCGTCCCGGTGAGGAATGGGTACGCCATGCCGCCGCTGTTCACGCGTCGACCTGTGTTCTCATCGATGAGCAGCCATTCGAGGTCGCCGCGAATGGGGAAGGGGCGATCCTTGGACTTCGGCGCCGCTTCGCGCATGAAGTCGATCCACGCGGGTAGCGCGGTGCGTCCACCCGTCGTGCTGATGCCCAAGCTCCGTGGTTGGTCGTAGCCAACCCAGACAGCCGCGATGGTGTCGTTGGTGAAACCCACGAACCAGGCGTCCTTCTCGTCGTTCGTGGTACCGGTCTTGCCAGCCATGCCGACGAGCCCGAGTTTCGCGTAGGCGTCGGCCCCGGTCCCGGCCTGGACGACCGACTGCATGAGCCAGGTGCCGATCGTCGCGACGCCCGGGTCCATGACGGGCGTGCGTTCGAATTCGCGCCGCTCTTTCAAGATGCTCCCGTGCCGGTCGCGGACGGACGCAATCGTCCAGGGCTCGACGAGGTTGCCGCCGGACGGGAATGCGCCGTAGGCGCGGACCATCTCCTCAAGGGTGAGGCTGGCCGAGCCAAGGCCCATCGAGAAGTCGCAGGCCCGGCACATGAAGACATCGTTGGGGCCGATCTTGGCGCGGTGGGCCGTGTTCGTCAGGTCGTCGCTCTTGGGCGGGAACCTGTCCATACAGACCGTGCTGTCGTGCTTCTCCTTGACCCATGGGCACAGGATGTCGTTGTCCGGTTTGGCGATGTGCCCAGTCGGCAGGTCGGAGAGTGCAGGTCCGCCGAGGCCGAGGCCACGAGCGAACTTGTAGACGACGTCGCCGTTCATGCCAGGGTCGATCGTCTCCAGGACGCGAACCGTGCAGGTGTTCTTGGACGCGGCCAGCGCTTGCCGCAGCGTCAGGTTGCCAAGGTAGTCACCGCTGTAGTTCTGCGGCTTCCAGACGAAGTCGTCGTTCGTCGCGAAGGCAAGAGGGGCGTCCGCCACAAGCGTGGCTGCGGTGATCTTTCGGCTGTTGATCGCGGCCGCGTAGACGATGGGCTTGAACGTGCTGCCAACTTGGCGGCGACTCTGCGTCGCCCGGTTGAGTTGGGACTCCTTGAAGTCGACGCCGCCGACCATCGCGGTGATCGCGCCGGTCGTCACATCCATGGCCAGCAAGGCTCCTTCGACCTCGGCGTCTTGCCAGAGGCGTCCGGCGACGAGCGCGTCGGTGGCCCCAGGCGTCTGCGTCATCACCTTGGTGAACTTGGCGTCCCGGCTGTCCGTTCCCTCGACGCGCATGCGCAGGATGTCGCCCTTTCGGATCAGCGGGCCGTCGTTCTTGCCGTCGCCGTCACCGTCGGCCTGGGCCGTGAAATCGGTTGCGGTGCGGTAGCGCCAGGACCGTGCGGGGTCCGGCGCGTAGGCCCAGTCGGCCCAGCCGATCGGCGCCACGCCTTCGTGCGCGCCGATGGCGAACCGTATCCACTTGGGTTGCACCTCGAGCGCGATGGCATCGTACGTCTGCCCGTCGGCAAGCGGGCTGACGTCGGGGATGGGCACGCGGCCGCTGGGGTCCTGGTCGTCCGCCCAGGCCTGCTTCAGGTTCGTCTCTTGCGTCGACCGCCAGGCCGCGATCTCCCCGGCGGGTACCGTCTTGAGACCGTCACGCCGGAAGCCGAGGTGCATGTCGGCCTCGGTGACGTGTTCCGTGATGGCCCGTTGGGCGAGTTGCTGAAGCTCAAGGTCACAACTCGTAGTGACCTGCAACCCGCCGCGAAGGACCCGCTCCTCCCCGTAGGTTTCGACGAGCTGGCGGCGGACGTGTTCGGTAAAGTGCGGCGCGTTGGCCAAGAAGACGGACTCGCGCGGGACGATGGTGATGTGCTCTGCGAGGGCCGCGTCGCCTTCTTGGCGGCTGATGAAGCCCTTGTCGACCATCTGGCCGATCACGTACTCCTGACGGGCGCGAGCCTTGTCCCAGCCTCGGTGGGGGCTGTAGTCGCTTGGCCGCTGGGGAAGGCCGGCGAGCACGGCCGCTTCGGCGACGCTGATGTCGCGCACAGACTTGCCATAGTAGGCCCGCGAAGCTGCTTCTACGCCGTAGGCCTGCGAGCCGAGGAAGATCTCGTTGAGGTAGAGGAAGAGGATGTGCTCCTTTTCGTAGGCCTCCTCGATTCGCCAGGAAAGCAGGACTTCCTTGATCTTCCGCGCCAACTTCTTGTCGCGGTCGAGGAGGAAGTTGCGCGCCACCTGCTGTGTGATCGTCGACGCCCCTTGCGCCATCCGCCCTGCGGCCAGGTTGCGGCCCATGGCGCGGACGATGCCAATGAAGTCGATGCCGCCGTGGTTCCAGAAATTCGCGTCCTCCGCCGCAATGAAGGCGTCTTGGACGTGTTTGGGAATTTCGTCCAAGGTGACGACGTAGCGACGTTGGTCGAAAATCTCGCCGAGCAACTTGCCGTCTTTGTCGTAGACGACCGTGACCGCCGGCGGCTCGTAGGCTCTCAGGGTGTCCACGGTGGGCAGGTCGCTGCCGTAGAGCCAGGTGGTGCCGAGGCCCATCACCACGATGAGCAAAGCGCCGAACGCGGCCGCGCTGGCGAGGACGAACGCCGAGCCGCCGAAACAGCCGAGTGCGCGCACCGGCTGCGACGGGGGCGGGGCCGGAATGGCCTTGGCTTTCGTTCGGGGAGCCAACGGGCGCCCGCGCGGCTTGGGGGCCTCGTCGCTGTCGGCGTCGGGAGGGAGTCGCCAGGCGGCAGGTGTCAGTTCAGGTGTCGGGCGGGTCTGCGGGACGGTCGCTTCGGTAGCGTCCTCGGATGGCGGCGCGGGCACCGGCGTCTGCGCGACCGTGGGTGCCTCGGAGCCGGGGTCGACGTCGGTATTCGCAACTTCGGCCGGCACGGGAGGGGCCGCCCAGGGCGTGTTGGAAAACCGCTTTCCCTTGGCGCGAAGGCGTTCGATGACGCCCGGCGGGTAAGTGACGGCCAGGGCAGATCCGCACTGGCTGCACATCACGGAGTCGCCCGGCAGCGGGAGGGGTTCCTCCAGCGGGATCTGGCGGGCGCATCGCGGGCAAGGAAGCTTGACGGGCATCAGGGTCGAAGGGGGAGGAGGGCCGAATGAACGCGTCGACAGGGCGCGCGGCGCGCTGTATCCTGGGGAGAGGAGGCCGCGGGTGCGCTGGCTGCGACCGATCGCCGTCCTGACGCTGACGACGGGCGTCAGCGTCGGCGTCGCCTCCCGCCACACCACGGGGACGGTGGCGGCACTCGGCACATCAGCGCGCTTGCCCGCCGGCACCTACAGCTTCACCCGCCTCGACCTGCTCGATACGGCCCTGTTCCACGTCGAAGAGACCTACGTTGAGCCCCACCGGGTCGACTGGGAGCGCATGTTCGTCGAAGGTCTCTCGGCCCTCGAGACGAGGCTTCCCCCGGTGTTGTTGGCGCGCGATGCCGATCACGGCCGCTTGGACATCGAGATTGGGGCCTTCCGAACTACGCTGGAGCGCCCCATCGTGCGCGGCCGCGCGGAACTTGTCCTCGCCTGCCGTGAGGTGGCCCAACTGCTGTCGGACCACCTCGATGAGTCGGAAATCCCCGTTCGCGTCGGTCGGCCGCCGTGGCCGGAGGTCGAGTACCTGCTCGTCAATGGCGTGTTGTCGACCCTCGACCCGCACTCTGTGTTGCTCCGGCCCGACGACGCGACGGATTTGGATACCGACAACCGCGGCGAGTACGGCGGCATCGGCGTCAACGTCATCGTCGACGAATTGGGTCGCTTGAAGGTCGAAGAAGTGCACCGTGGGACCCCTGCGGAGGCGGCGGGACTTCGGCCAGGCGACGTCATTCACCGGGTGGACGGTGAATCGACGCTCAACATGGAACTGGGAGAGGCCCTGCCGCGGCTCCGCGGCCCCGTGGACTCGACGGTCCTCGTCGAAGTGGAGCGGCCGGGCGCGACGGGTCTGCTGCACTTTCAAATCGTGCGGAGTGCCATCGCGTCGAACCCGGTGTTGGCGCGCTTGCTCGATGGAGACGTTGGCTACGTCGGCATCTCTTCGTTCCACCTCCAGGTCGAACGCGACCTCGTCGCCGAGTTGGCGCGGCTGGAACGGGAGAGTGCGCACGGTCTGCGCGGCCTCGTGCTCGACCTGAGAGGGAATCCAGGCGGCTTTCTCACTCAAGCCATTGCCATCTCCGACATGTTCCTGACCGGCGGCGACATCGTCTCGACGGTGGACGGCAGCGGCCGGAAGCGGGATCTGGAAGTCGCTCGGTCGTCCGGGTCCGAGCCCACGTACCCGATGGCTGTGTTGGTCGACTCGCGATCGGCGTCGGCCTCCGAGATTGTGGCTGGGGCGCTTCGAAACAATGAGCGCGCCGTCATTGTCGGCCAGCGGAGTTTTGGTAAGGGCAGCGTTCAGACCTTGGCGCCGATGGGGTCCGAAGGTGCGAAGCTCAAGCTGACGATCAGCAAGTACTTGACGCCCGGCGACCGGAGCATCCAGTCGGTGGGCATTCCCGCCGACATCGAATTGCTGCCGTCTCTCGTCCAGGCTGCCTTCGAGGGTGGACCCGACCATCCCGCAATCAGCCTGCTTCACCACGAGTTGGCGCAGCGGGAGGCGGACCTCGAAGCTCACCTCGAAGACGGGTTCGTGCGGACCGACCCACCGACGTGGACCGTTCGGTACCTCGACACCTGGCGGGCCCCCATGTCGCCGCCCGTGGCGCCAGAGGCGGATGCACAGATTGCGATCGCGCGCGATGTGCTGCTCGCGGCGTCGGGGTGGCGACGGGCCGACGTGTTGGCAGGCGCCGGCGACGTCGTAAGTGGATTGGGACGAAGCGAATCGGCCCGCTTGGTCCGCGCTTTCGCCGAACTTGGCGTCGATTGGCGCGACGGCCCGCCGATGCCGCGTCGGGGCGACGCCGCCCCCGTCGAGCTCACGCTCAAAGTGGGCGACACGGGTCAACTCGTGGCGCGCAGTTCCACCGAGGTCACGGTCACCGTCACCAACCTGGCGGACCGACCGCTGTACCGGGTCCTCGTTGCGGCCCGCGAACATTCGGTCCTCCAAGGTGCGGAATTCCCCATCGGACACCTCGCTCCGGGTGCCACACGCTCGTGGACGCACTGGGTTGTGACGCCGCCGGGGGCGCCCTCCGAGATGCCGGACGTCGTGCTCGAACTGCGCGACGGTGGCGAGGGAGCCCTACACACCGTGGTGGTGCCCGCCCCCGTGGAGGCTTCGCCCCGGCCAGAACTCCGTTGGTCATGGTCGTGGGTCGATGCTGGGGACGGCGACGGCCTTCCCGAGGCCGGGGAGGCCGTGGAATTGGCGCTCGACGTACAGAACGTCGGCGGCGACGGCATTGCCCCCGTCGCCCGCCTCGTCAACCGGGCAGGGCGCGTGCTGGACCCGGTGCGCGGCACGTTGGCGGCGACGGCCAACACGGGGTCGCCATTGCCCACGGACGGCCGATGGACGCCTTCGTTCCGTTTCCAGCTTGGGCCAGAGGCGCGCCTCGGTCAGACGGTCGGGATGGAGATCGAGCTTGGCGACGATCGGGTCTGGGACTTGATTGCCGTCGGCGAAAACGGATGGTGGCGAGCCGCATGGCCGCGGGTGCCTGTCGAGCTGCGGGTTGGCGAGGCCTTCCCGGCCGGCGAGCCGCGGGCCGCACCCCTGATCGAGGTCACCCGGGTGCCGGCGCTACGGCTGCCCGGTGGCCGAGAGGGCTTGTCGGGTGTCGTGACCGACGACACGGGCATCGCCTGCGTCATGGTCTTCCTCGGGACCGACAAGGTGTTCCATACGGGCAGTGGCAACGCGAGCACGCTGACGTCGGTGCCTTTCTCGGCCGATCTCAACCTCGAAGAGGGCAATCGGCCACTGAGCGTCGTCGCCATCGATCGCGACGGACTCGTCGCGACGTGGTCGGTGGGCCTCACCGTCGAGGCTGAGGTGTTGGCGAGGGGACCTACGCCCTGATGCGGGTGGGGGCGCGCCGGCGCTTCCAGGCCACGGCGAGCAGGCCCCACATCGGCGACGGTGTCCCTGGCGCGCGGCAGCCGCAGGTTGCGGGCTCCACCTCGTCGGCCGAATCGCATTGGGGGTCGGTGACACCGTCGCAGTCGTCGTCGACGCCGTTGCATTGCTCGACCGCCGCCGGGCGAACTGCCGGATTCGTGTCGTCGCAATCGCCCCCGACACCCACAGCTCCCGGACCCGCCGCGCAGTCGGAGAGCGTGGCTTCGCCGCCGCCGAAGCCGTCGCCGTCGACGTCGGGGAAAAGGGCGAGCGCGTCGAGGCTCGTCGGCCCGTCGATCACCCCGTTGCAATCGTTGTCGATGCCGTCGCACATCTCGGGCGCGCCCGGGTACGCGGCCGAGGCGCCGTCGTCACAGTCGCAAGCGCCGCCGAAGCCGTCTCCGTCTCCGTCGGCGTCGCGCTCATCGCGGACATCAGGGCAGGGGTCGCAGGCGTCGGGAAGGCCGTCGAGGTCGCGGTCCGCATCGTCGTCGTACCCAGGGCACTTGTCGACGCTGTTGCAGTTGCCGTCGCCGTCGTCGTCACCCGCGGGACCGTCAAGGGGGCAGGGGTCGCACCAGTCGCTGACGCCGTCGCCGTCGATGTCGTCGAAGTCCGGGCCGTCGGCGCAGACATCGTCGCAGTAGGGGATGAGGTCGAAATCGGCGTCGCCAAGTTCGTCCGTGAACGGGTTGCAGTCGTCGTCGATGCCGCCGTTGCACGCTTCCTTGGCGTCGGGTCCGATCGTCGGCTCGGTGTCGTTGCAGTCGTCGTCGCACACGGATGCGCCGTCGCCGTCACCATCCAACAGCTCGTCCGTGAGCGGATCGCAGTCGTTGTCGAGCCCGTCGCAAATCTCGGGGAGGCCTGGGGCCATGGCGCCGTTCGCGTCGTCGCAGTCGCCCATACATGGGCCCGACCCATCGCCATCGCCGTCGTTTTCGTCGGGAAGGAGCGCCCCGTCGCAGTCGTCATCCAGCCCGTTGCAGGTCTCATTGGCGTCGGGATGGCGGTCGGGATCCGAGTCGTCGCAGTCGCCACCGGCGCGCGTGTAGCCGTCGCTGTCGGCATCCAGGTTCGCCGCGAAGGTGAGCGCGTTGGCCATCAAACGGCCGCCGTCGGTGGTGGCCTTCCAGCCGTCGGGAACCGCGTCCGACGAAGGTGGGTAGAGGTTGAGGGCGACGACTCGGCCCGCGCCCGACGGCTGATGTTCAGCGGCCAACAAGGCGCCGTCGTCCCAGTTCGCGACGCGGGTCGCGCCCACGCGCAACGACACGCCGGAGCGGATCGAGTCGTTGCCGCCGTGAAAGCCGACGACGCCGGCGAGCACCGGATGGTCGGGCAGGACGGCGACGAGGAGGTGCTCGCCGGGAGCCAACGCGCCCGCGCTGGTCATCGCGCCGTAATCGTCGTCCTTGAATCGTCCTCGGAGGTCCAGGCCAGTCGTCGCTGCGAACTGGGCGATGACGGCGCCGCCGCCCGCGTCGACGTAGTCGGCCACGACGTCGCCCAACGCTGCGGCGTCACCGAACGCGAACTGGCCGTAAACGAGGACGGCGTCGAACGGGAGCACCTCGGCGAGGGTTGGCGTGGCGGACGCCACCGACATGCGCGTGACCGTCAGGCCTTCGTCTGCGAGCTTGTCCGCGACGTCGGTACTGTTGGGGGTGAGGTCAGACGCGAGCGCCAGGACGTTCTGCGCCGGGGCGAAGGGGGCGAGCCACAGGCAGATCATCGCGCGAAGACCGCGTCGTCGGAGCGGAAGGTCTTGAATTCCAATGCATTGCCCGACGGGTCGCGCACAAACAACGTGCCTTGTTCGCCGGGTTGTCGAGCGAAACGGACGTAGGGCTCGACGAGGAACGGAATGCCGTGTTGACGAAGCCGGTCGGCCATTTGCTCCCAGCGGTCCCACGGTAGGATCAGCCCGTAGTGGCGAACCGGAATGGCTTTGCCGTCCACGTCGTGGGCAGACGCGCTGGACTCCTCTGGTGCGAGGTGGGCCACGATTTGATGACCCTCGAAGTCGAAGTCGATCCAGTCCGGACACTCGCGGCCCGTGCCGCAGCCCAACACGTCGACGTAAAATCGACGGGCGGCCTCGAGGTCGACGACAGGAAAGGCGAGATGAAAACGGGGGCGGGTTGACACGTTGTGACGGGCTCCACCAAGCGCCGGTCATTAATCCGCCGCCATCGAGGTATCCATGCGTCGCCTTCTCACTTTCGCGCTGCTCTCCTACGCGAATCCCGCTTCTGCCCAGTGAGGGCTTTGAGCCCCTGGCAACCTCCCGGTCGGGAGGTCCAACTACGACGCTCCAGCGGGTCCGGGGCAGGTGACCCTCGAGGCGATGGGGATCGCCGGCTTCCATACGTCCCATGGGCTGGTTGAAGTCGACGGCGGCGTGCGGTCGGAGGTGGCGCTTGCGGAGGCGTGGAGCGCCCGCGCGATGACCTCCGTGATCGTGGCGCATGGGCAGGGTGCGGTCCGCGACTTGTGGGTGACCGCAGGCTTTGCGCCCGTTCGGCGCGACGACCTGCGAATTCGCTTGCACTTGGGGCCGTGGCTTCCCACAGGGGGTTCGCTCTCCGGCGGAATCGCGATGCCGGGGACGACGGGGAGCGTCGACCCCGGCTTTGGCGTCGAAGTGGTCGGCGGGGGCAAATGGGTCGTCGCGGCCCAGGGGCTGGGGCGGACGCCGTTGGTTCGCGGTCGCGACGGGGTGCGGCAGGGGGCCTTCTTTCGTTCGGACCTGACACTCGCCCGTCGACTCGGGGTGGCGGTCCCGTTCGTCGGGGTCAGCGGACTCGCCGGCACGAGCGACGAGACCGGCTTTGGGCAATTCACCGAGTTGGCGGCCGTCGCAGGCGGAGCGTTCACCGTGTCCGACCGAGTCGGGTTGACGGCCACGGCGCGCCTCCCGGTGCTTGCGGAGCCGATTCCGCCCTACCAACTGGCCGTAAGCGCGGGTGTGACGTGGGTAATCGGGCCGCCGAAGAAGAAGGGCGAAGGGGGGGAGTCGGAGCACTGAGCGGGGCGGCGGCGGGGACTTCGACTTCAACGGCCGCGGCAGCCTGCAAGCGCACCACGCGGACGGTCAGGGGCCCCCGCGGTAGATCACGGTCGGGAGGCGCCCGATGTGGTTCGCCATCGCGATGGGTTGTGCGGGGGACGACGGGGCGGGAACGGGGACCGACGGGGCCACAGACGGCCCGACGACGGCGCCGTTCGCGGGCCGCGCGGTCGGTGAGCCCTCTGGAGATTGCCCGAAGTTCAAAACGGGGGGCGACCAGTCGATGACGGTTGACGGCGTCGATCGCGAGATCGTCGCCTATTGGCCGAAACAGCCCGACGGGCCCGTAGGCCTGATGTTCGCGTGGCACGGGTTGGGCGACAGCGCCGACAATTTCTCTGATGCGCTGGACCTGGAGACCCTTGCGCGCCAGAACAACATGCTCGTCGTCGCGCCTTACAGCCTGAATCCGTTGTTGGTCACCTGGGACTACTTGTCGGGTGGCGGCAACGATCTCTTGCTTGTTGACGACGTCCGCGCCTGCGCCGACCAAGCGTTCGACCTGGACCTCAACCGCGTCGTGAGTACGGGTTTCTCCTTTGGCGCACTCTGGACGACCTTCCTGACGATGGAGCGCTCCGACGTCTTCTCCGGCACGTTGACGTTCTCCGGCGGAACGGGGCCCGCCGTTGGCATGTCCTACAGCACTCCAGCCACCGCCATTCCCGTGCTCGTCGCCTGGGGTGGGGAGGACGATGGGTACGACGCGGGAATGATCCAGGTCAACTTCGAGGAGACCTCGCTCGACTTTGCCGAGGGTCTCGAGGGCGACGGGCACACGGTGGTCCGCTGTGATCACGGACTGGGTCACTCGTTGCCGTTCGACTGGGATGTCGCTGTCACGGAATTCCTCTTCGTGCAGTCCTTCGGGACGCCGAGCCCCGTGGGCCCCACCGCTTTGGACACGTTGCCGGACTGGTGCCAATAGGGTCGACCCTCGCAGGGGCCTCGGATGATCCAGGTTCGCGGTGCGCGCGAGCACAACCTGCGCAGCGTCGACCTCGATCTGCCGACAGGCGGTCTCGTGGCCTTCATCGGCCCTAGCGGGTCCGGGAAGTCGAGCCTCGCGTTCGCGACGCTGCATGGCGAGGCGCGCCGCCGCTACCTCACGGCGTTGGCGGCTCACGACACGCGGCTTGGGCGCCTGCTGAGCCGGCCGCAGGTCGATTCGATCGACGGCCTGCCTGCGACGGTGGCCCTCGACCAACGGGCGGCGACGTTGCCATCCGACGCGACGGTGGCCCGCATCCTCGACACATTGTCTCTCTGGCGCCTCGTGTTCGGGCGCGGCGCCACCCCCGTTTGCCCGTCGTGCGGGACGGCGTTCCGTGTGGTCGCCATCGACGAGATCGTCGCCAGCCTGCACGGGGTTGCCGAAGGGACGCGGGTCACGGTCGAAGCGGGCGTCCGCGCAGGCGCAGCAGCGCGCGAGGCGATCGCGACCGCGGGGTTCAGCCGCGTGCGCGTCGACGGCGAAGTCTTCCGAATCGAGGAAGCGCCAAAGGCCGGCGCGTCGTGGCGCATCGTCGTGGACCGGCTGCGAATGGGTCCCGACCGCGCGGGCCGGCTCGCGGAGGCCGTGCGCCTCGCCGCGCGTGTGGGCGACGGCATCGTGACGGTGACGGTCGACGAGGTCGCGTCCTCGTCGGTCGTGCGGTCTTGTTGCCCTTCCTGCGCCACGGCCGTGGCACCCATCGCGCCGCGTTTGTTCCGGCCCGACGAGGCCGAACGGTGCGCCTTGTGCGCCGGCGTCGGCGTCACCCAAGAGGTCCCCTGCGCGACATGTCGGGGAACCGGCCTGGGGGCAGCCGCGTTGGCGGCGCGATGGGGCGACCTCGGATTTGCCGACGCTTTGGGACTCGACGCCGAGTCCGCGCGTCGGCGCCTTGTCACCGTGACGGACCCCCTCATCGCCGGGGCGGCAGCGGCCCTTGTCGAACGGCTCGATCGCCTGCGCCTGCTCGGGCTTGGCCACCTCGCCCAGGACCGGCGCGTTGGCACCTTGTCCGATGGCGAATTGGGTCGCGTGCGCCTCGCGGGCCTTGTTGGCGCACGCCTGTCGGGCGTGCTGTACGTGCTCGACGAACCCGCCGCGGGCCTGTCGGACGCCGAGTTGCCGGCCGTGTTGGCGCTCGTTCGCGAACTCGTCGCCGACGGCAACACCGTACTCGTCGTCGAGCACCGTCGACCGCTTGTCGACGCCGCGGACTGGGTGATCGAATTCGGGCCGGGGGCTGGGGCCGAAGGCGGGCGTGTCGTCTTCGTCGGCCCTCCTTCGGCGTTGGCCACGGCGGACACGGCGACGGGCCGTTGGTGGGGGGGACAAGCCCGCTGGCCCGCGGCGCGCGCATCGGAGTCGCTGTTGGTCCCGAAGGGCGGCCGGGTGTTGGCCGTCGTCGGGCCCTCTGGCAGTGGAAAGTCAGCCTTCCTGAGGCAGGTCGAGGCTGCGCCAGCGCCCTTCGAGCGAGTCTTGCGTGTCGAAGGCAGCGCATCGCGCGTCGCGCGCAGCCTCGTCGCCACCTACGTCGGGTTTTGGACGCCGATGCGCGAGTTGTTCGCGTCGACGCCAGAGGCGCGCGCGCGCGGGCTGGCGGCGAGCTTCTTTTCCCTCGGTTCGCCGGGGGGCCGGTGTGAGGCGTGTGCTGGCACTGGCGAGCGGCGCGTCGAGGTCGAGCTGCTCGCGGAAGTGTGGGTGCGCTGCGGGGTCTGCGAGGGCCGACGGTACGCCGCGGACGTGCTGACGGTCGCCTGGGCCGGTCGGTCACCGACCGATGTGCTCGAGATGCGGGCGAGTGACGCCCTCGTGGCACTCGCGTCCATTCCCAAACTTGCGCTGCCCCTGCGGGCACTGCGCGACGTGGGGCTTGGCCACTTGCCGCTTGGTCGCACGGCGCGGACCTTGTCCGGCGGCGAAGCGAACCGGCTTCGGCTTGCCCGGGCGTTGGCGCGCGGCGAAGTGGATGGACGGACCGTCGTGCTGGTCGACGAACCCACGCGAGGCCTTCATCCCGACGACGCCGTGGCCCTCCTGCGGCTGTTGTGGACGTTGGCCGACAGGGGGGCCGCCGTCGTCGTCGCGACCTCGGACGCTGACTTTGCGGGCGCATGCGACGACCGCCTTTCGGTTGCTGGATGAGCGATCGGACCGCCCGAATCGCATGGCTCGTGGGGCTTGCCGCCGTGGTGTCGCTCGCCGTGGCGGCCGTCAGCGGCTCGAGAACGCCGGGGTCCATCGCGTTGGGTACCGTTCTACAGTCCGTAGGGCTGGCCGTGGTGGCGCGCTTCGTGGTCACCCATCCAGCGTTCGGTCCGCCGCGCCCTTGGGCGTGGGGTGGTCCTTCCCCCTGGCTCGGCGCAGCGGCGCTGGCGGGCGTGGCGACAGCCGTTGGCTCCCATGCCTTCGCCGAGGTCCTCTCCCATTGGGCGGACGACGGGCACGTGCGCGCGGTCAGCGGCTGGCTGAGTGAAGGCGGCGCGGGCCCGGTGGCGCTCGCCGTCGCCTTCACGGCGGCGGCTCCGGTCGGTGAGGAGCTGCTATTTCGTGGCGCCCTCTGGGAAGCGGTCGACGATGGTCGGCGCCCCTGGCTGGCATGGCTTGTCACGACGTTGGCCTTTGCGGCGTGGCATGGCGACCCGCTCCAGGCGGCGGCACTGTTGCCGGTGTCGGCGGTGTTCGGCCTCGTCAGGCTTCGCGGCGGCGTTGTGGCCGCCGTCGCGGCGCACGCGGTCCACAACGGTGTGGCGGTCGGTTGGCTCTCCGACGCGCCATCCGTGTCGGGAGTGGCGGCCGCTTCGGTGGCCACCGTGCTCGCCGCGCTTGCGTTCGCGGCCCCTTCGGGCAGGCGTTAGCGCGAACGGGGAGGCCGTCGTGAAGAAGGCCGTCATCGTCATTGTCGCGGTCGCATTCGCCGCCTTCGCTTTCGCGGGCGCAGCGGCGGTGATTGGCGTCGCCGTCGCGATCTTCGTCGCGAATCAAAATCAGGGCCCCTACGACGCTGCCGCTGTCGAAAGTCTCGCTGCGGAGGCCGCGGCCGCCGCCGCAGCCGATGCGGAGGCGGAGACCGTAGCGTTGGCGGAAGCCGCCGCCGAGGCGACCGCGGAGGGCGCGCAGGACGTCGCCGGCGTCGCCCCTGTGGCGGCGGACGTGGCTGCGGAACCCACGGTTGAGGCGGCCCCTGCGGTTGGCGCGGCGTCGACGACGGCCCCGCGCCCACGCGCCTCGCCGAACGCCCTTGCGCGCCCAGCGCCGGTGCCCGAGGTGGTGCCGGAACCCGAGGTGGCTCCTCCTCCGCCCCCCCCCCAAGCCGAAGCCGTCTTGGATGACCTCCCGACCATCGAACGCCCGACAGTGGAAGAAGAGAAGAAGGGCAAGAAGAGGCGTTGACCCTACTTCTCGTCGCGTTTTCGTTCGTTTGTGCCGTGGCCCCGATGGCCACCTTTGCCGCCATCGTCTGGTGGCTGGATCGCTACGACCGCGAACCCGTGGGTCTCATCGGCCTCACCTTTGCCTGGGGCGCGATGGGCGCCGTTGTCCTGGCCATCTTTGGCAGCGCCGCGGCCTTGGTCGTGCTGCACGCGATCTTCGGTCATTTGCCCGAGTGGGTGGGGGTGAGCGTGGTCGCTCCGGCCATCGAGGAACCCGCCAAGGCGCTTTTCCTGGTCTTCGTGGTTTGGAACCGGGCCTTTGACAACACGGCGGACGGCTTCGTCTACGGCGCCGTCGCAGGTCTCGGCTTCGCGATGACCGAGAACCTCGTGTACTTTGTGGGTGCGAGCGGGGACCCCCTCGTGTGGGGCGGCACGGTTGTGCTCCGCACCTTCTACAGCGGCCTCATGCATGCGACGGCTACGGCCTTCGTTGGCGCGGCGGTCGGGTTGACCCGCTTTCGTGGAGGACCCGCGATGGCGGCGGGCGCGTTGGCGGGCCTGGCGGTGGCCTTCGTCATCCACGCCACCTGGAATGGTCTCATCGCGCTCGACATGCGCGGCGACTTTCCGGGTTTTGCCGTCGACCTCCTCTTGTTCCCGTTTGAGCTGGCCGCGGCCTTCGCCCTGTTCCAGTTTGCGCTCGCCCACGAGGCCTACAGTCTTCGCGAAGAGTTGGAGCGCTGGGCGGCGCGCGGCTTGTTGCCCCTGGAACACCTGCCGAATCTCGTGCGGTGGTGGGGACGCCGCGAGCCGGGTTGGGCGGGCGCTTGTTCAGACCCCGACCGCTATGTCGCCGTCGCGACGCAATTGGCGCACCGGTCACGCCAGGTGAGGCTGCTGGGGTCGCGCGCAGACGCTGAACGGGTCGCGGATCTCGAACGGCTCGTCGGCGAGGTCAGAGGCCTGCTCGCGGCCTGAACCTCAGAGCGCCGTCCTCGCCGCAATCGCTGCGCCCATCGTCGTTGCGCCCGCCACCTTCGGGGCCAACCGGCAAGGGCACCCCAGTCTAGCGAGCGTGGTGAGGAAGCGTTCAGGGTACCCGTCGGACCAGAACACGCTCCCTTCGCCAACGACCGAGACCGGCTCTCCGACTGCCCGCGCAGCGCCAGCGACCGCGGCCGCAACGAGGTCGGCGCTGCGGTGGACAAGAGAAATTGCAATCGGGTCACGGCGAACGGCCGCGGCGACGACATCGCCGGCGTCCCGTGCCTCCGCCTCTCCCCCGGCGGCCCTGTAAAGTGTGCCCAGGGTGTGGCCGGAGACAGCCTTCTCGAGGCGCTGCCAGCCGGGTTGCCCACTGGCGGCGTCGAGGGCATCGTCAAAGGCCGACAACGTGCCAGGGTCGAAGTTCCCGCACTCCAGGTTGACGATGTGGCGGCGTCCCGGCCGAGCGAGAAGGCGGCCCGCAAGCCTGGCCTCGTCCACCGCGATCGCGAGGTTGTGACCCGTACCGACCACGAGGCCGACACTTGCGTGGCCTTCGATGGCGCTGCTGGACAGCAGTGTCGCGACGGTGTCGTTGAGGACCCGTACCGGCGGGGCTGCGTGGCCCCGTGAGGCGAGTGCCCGCTTCAGGCGTTCGCCGACGAGACCAGGGTCGCCGCGGACCGGGAACTCCTTGGTCCAAGCGAGGTGCCGGACGTCGCCCTCCGGCGTGGCCTCCCCAGGGAAGGACCAAACCCAGCCGATGGGGACGTCGGCCTGGAGCAGGGGCGCGATGCGGTCGGCGATCTCGTCGAAGAATGCTTCGACCCCGATCGGTTGGCCTTTGGGAATCGCCCATGGGTGGATGGCCGCCCGAATCCGCCCCGTTGGCAATTCGACGCGCGCGGCGCGCAGCCAGGTGCCACCGGAGTCGATCGCGATGGCCTCGCCTGCCTCGACGGTGGTCGTGTTCAACCAGGTGAGCAAGTGGCGAATCGCGCCCGGAGCGGCCGGGGGGGCGACAGAGAAGCCTTCGCGGACCTGGCTGGCCATTTCGTCGGCGATGCGACTGAGCTGCGACGACGGCAATTCGAAGGGCGTCACCGCAACCGCTCGTCCTGGACGGTGGGAGCGTCCTCCTCGCCAAAGGCCAACATCAGCTGGGCCGCCGGCGCGGCGTCGGGGTCCAGTTGCTCGCACACTTCGCTGACCGCTTGGGCCATCGCACGTGCCGAAGGGAAGCGATCGTTGGGATTGTGCGCGACGGCGCGACGGACCAAGGGCCGCAGGGCGACCGGGAGCCGCTCCAAGACGGTCGGGTCGATTCCGGCCAAGGACAATTCGAAGGGTCGCCGACCGGTCACCATGATGTAGAGCGTCGCGCCAAGGCCGTAGATGTCGGCGGCTGCGCCCGCTTTCCGGGGATCGACGCGCTGCTCTGGCGCCATGTAGGCGAGGGTTCCGAGCGTGTCGCCCATCCCCGTCAAACGCGCCCCTTGGTCGAATTGTTCGTCGCGTGCGATGCCGAAGTCCGAGAGCCGGACGACGTCGCCCGTGTCGAGCAACATGTTGTGCGGCTTCATGTCGCGGTGGATGACGCCGGCGGCATGCGCGTAGTCGAGGCCTAGGAGCGCGTCGAAGACGTAGCTGAGGGCGGTGATCGGCTTGCAGGGACCCTCGCGCTTGAGGCGCGCGGCGACATTGCCACCTGCGCACAGGTCCATCACAAACCAGCTGAAGTCGGCGTTGGAACCGATGTCCTGAATCGTGACGATGTTGCGATGCCGCAAGCGAGCCATCGTGCGGGCTTCCTGCTCGAAGCGGGTGCGCGTCTTCTCGGTTTTGGCCGCCGCATGGCGGAGCAGTTTCAGCGCGCGATGGTTCCCGGTCTTCCGATCCAGCACGCGCCAAACGGTCGCCATGCCCCCGCTGCCGATTTCGACCTCCAGGACGTAGCGGTTCTCGCCGATGGTGGATGGGGTGGGAGGCCCATGCATGGGCGCTTCCTACCACGGTGGCACGTGGACGGCGGCCACTGCTCGGATAGCGGCGGCCGTCCAGGTGGAGGCATGGTGCGCATCGGCGTTCCCCGCGAGACGGCACCCCGAGAACGAAGGGTTGCCGCGACGCCAGAAACGGTCAAGAAGCTGGCGTCGATCGGCTCTGTGGTCGTTGAGGAAGGTGCGGGGATTGCGGCGGACATTCCCGACGCGGCCTGGGCACCGGCCGGCGCGTCGATCGGCGATCCATGGTCCGCCGAATTGGTGCTGAAGGTGGCGCCCCCGTCGCTGGCCGAGGTGGCAAAGTTGTCCGACGGCGCGGTGCTCGTTTCGCACGCGGATCCGACGGATCGTCCCGATGTCGTCGCCGCGCTGGCCGCGAAGCGAATTTCTTGGGCGGCTTTGGAGCGCGTCCCCCGCATCAGCCGCGCCCAGAAGATGGACGTTTTGTCCTCGATGGCCACCCTGGCTGGGTACCGATCGGTGCTGGAGGCCGCGAATACTGGCGGGCGCTTCTTCCCGATGATGATGTCGGCTGCCGGCACGTTGACCCCGGTGCAGGTCCTCGTGATCGGGGCGGGCGTCGCCGGTCTCTCCGCCCTCGCGACCGCCAAACGCCTGGGTGCCGTCTGCCGCGCGTTCGACACGCGCCCGGCGGTCAAGGACCAGGTCAAGAGCGTCGGGGCGCGGTTCTTGGAGCTCGAACTTGACGCTTCCGCCGAAGACGCGGGTGGCTATGCCAAAGCCGTGTCCGCCGAGTTCCTTGCGAAGGAACATGCGCTGCTGGCCAAGCATTGCGCCGAGGTCGACGTCGTCATCACGACGGCCTTGGTCGCTGGCCGAGAGGCCCCGAAGCTGATCGACGACGCCATGGTCGCGGCGATGAAGCCAGGGTCGGTCATTGTCGACCTCGCAGCCCCGCGTGGCGGCAACTGCACGGCGACGCGACCCGACGAGGTCGTCCAAACCGCCAATGGCGTTTGGATCGTAGGGCCGACGGACCTCCCAAGTCGGATGGCGGCCGACGCGAGCCGTCTGTTCGCCCGCAACGTGCGGGAGCTCGTTCTCCACTTCCGTGGCAAAGCCACCGACGGGCTGAATCTCGACCCCGAAGACGAGATCATCAAGGCGACGTTCGTCATGCTCGGCGGGCAAACGGAGCGGGGAGGGGCCAGTGGCTGAGTTTGTCGACCATCTCACGGTCTTTGTGTTGGCGACGTGCGTCGGCTGGTACGTCGTGTGGAAGGTGACGCCCGCACTGCACACGCCGTTGATGTCGGCGACGAATGCGATTTCGGGCATCATTGCGGTGGGTGCGATTGCAACGGGCGGCATGGCAGGTGCGTCGGACACATCGCGGTGGATTGCGCTGGCCGCGCTGTTCCTGGCGATGATCAACGTGGTTGGCGGCTTCTGGGTCACCCAGCGGATGCTCCACATGTTCCGGAAGAAGGGGTAGGACGTGGACACATCGATTGTCGCCGTCGCGTACCTGGTCGCTGCGGTTCTCTTCATTGCGGGTCTGGCGGGCCTCTCGGGTCAGGAAACGGCGCGCCGCGGCAACGCGCTTGGCATGGCGGGCATGGCGATCGCCCTGATCGCGACGCTGCTCCACCCCGACGTCTCGCCTGAACACGTCGGCATCATCGTCGCCGTCGCGTTGGCCGGCGGCGCCTTGGGTGCCGTTCTCGCGGTGCGCGTCGAGATGACGGCAATGCCCGAGCTTGTGGCGCTGCTCCACAGCTTCGTCGGCCTTTCGGCCGTCCTCGTCGGCTTCGCTTCCGCCCTGCAGGCCGGCCATCACGACGGCTTTGCGGCCGTCGTGCACCGCGGAGAAGTGTTCATCGACGTCGTCATCGGAGCGGTGACGTTCACCGGCTCCATCGTCGCCTTTCTCAAGCTGCGGGGCAGCATCTCTGGCGCGGCGCTCATCGTGCCTGGGCGCCATGCCGTGAACCTTGGCGTCGGCGCGGTGACGCTCGGCCTGATGGCTACGTACGCGGGCTACGACCAGCTGGGGGCGCTGCTCGCGGCGACCGCGCTCGCAGCCGCCTTCGGCGTCGTGTTGGTGCACGCGATCGGCGGCGCGGACATGCCCGTCGCGGTCAGCTTGCTCAACAGCTACTCGGGTTGGACGGCAGCCGCGGCCGGCTTTGTGCTCGGCAACGACCTGCTCATCATCACGGGTGCGCTCGTCGGCAGTTCGGGCGCCATCCTTTCGTACATCATGTGCAAGGCGATGAACCGGTCCATCTGGAACGTCGTCTTCGGCGAATACGGCGCGACGGCCGGGGGTGCCTCAGCCCTCGATCCGGCGCTCGCTGCGGCGGTCGCACGCGGCGTCAACACGGCCTCGATCGACGAAGCTGCCCAGATTCTTCGCAGCGCCACCAGCGTCATCGTCGTCCCCGGCTACGGAATGGCCGTCGCCCAGGCCCAGGGACCGGTTCGCGAACTCGCCGAGTTGCTGGAAGCGCAAGGTGCGACCGTCCGGTACGCGATTCACCCTGTGGCCGGCCGACTGCCTGGCCACATGAATGTCCTCCTCGCGGAAGCCAACGTTCCCTATGACACCGTCCTCGAAATGGACGACATCAACGGTGACTTCCCGCACACCGACGCCGTCCTCGTCCTCGGGGCCAACGACATCGTCAACCCCGCGGCCCTGGATGACCCCAAGAGCCCGCTGTACGGCATGCCGACGCTGGAAGTGCACAAGGCCCGGGCCGTCTTCGTCGTCAAGCGCAGCATGGCGGCAGGCTACGCGGGTGTCGACAACCCGCTGTACTACAAGGACAACACGATGATGGTGTTCGGCGACGCCCGGAAAGTCGTCGAGCAGATCGTCAAGGCGATGGCGCACGGCTGAGGCGCCACGCGCTTCGCTATTCGTCGATGTCGAAACCGACGTCGACCCGCCAGCCAGCGCCGAAGGCGTCCGTGACGTCGACCGACCAGGTCCAGCGACCCACGAGGTCCACGTGGTCCGGGGTCTTTCCGAGGTCGTAGGTCCGGTGGACGGGCCAGTGAGAGAGACCGTCGGTTCCGTCCATGCCAAGATCGACGACGTACGGCGTGTCCAGGTCCAGGTCGTTGTGGAAGTCGGAGCCATCGATGAGCAAGTCCGTCTCGACGGCCATCGAGAAGTAGGCATCGGGAATCATCGGGACGTCCTCGCCGTCCGTCGTCCGCCCACTTGGCGCCGCCTCGTTCGGGACGAGGCTGAACAACAGGACCAGCCCAACGCCGCCGTCGAAGGTCGCGGTCGTGAAGAGGCCTTCGTCGCCGACGAAGCCACAGGCCTCGACGCCGCCAAACAGCTCCTCGTCGTAGGGTGCGGCGTGCGCGGCGATGGGCGGGAGCCAGTCCGGCGCTTGGGCGGGGTTGTAGGCGTGGTTGGGCAGCAGGCAGGCCAGGGTCTCGCTCGTGGCTGCGTAGATGTCGGCTTCGGTGCCGATGGGCGCGCTGAACAAGGAGATACCGGCGACGTCCCACAGCGGATCGTTGAACGACTCCCGCGTGATGTCCAAGCCCTCATCGGCGTAGATGACGCCCGGCGGCTCGGGCTCGGTCGTGTCGGCGGGACCACACCCCAACAGCAAGATCCAGGTCGTCATCGCGTCCTCGAGCGCGTTGTAGCGCCATGAGGAGCCGATGCCTACGGGACGATCATCCCTGAGGCGTCCGCGTCGGTCAGCGAGCCAAGGAGGCCGGCTTCAAACCAGCGGACGACGCCTGCCTCTGGGGCGTCGCCGGACGCGGCGTCCGGGTCGCCCACAGCGAGGCCGCCGAAGGGATCCGCGGCCATCGTCGCGGCGAATGAACGGGATTGTCCGCTGACCTGAGCCACGGCGGCGACGGCGAGAGGCATGGGGGCAAACGGCCCTTGGATGATGTCGACGCGGCCGTCGGACCCCACCGCGAGGGCTGGGGGGTCCGTGGCCAACACGGCGAGCTTGGACCCGGCGCCGGCGCCGCCGTCCTGGCGCACACCTTCGTCGGAGCTGCCAAGTACGTCGGGGTCGAAGGGCCCTTGGAGGATGACGACGGCGCCCGCCTCGAATCCGTAGGACGGTGCACCGACGGCCAGGTCGTCGTGGCCGTCGGCGTCGAAGTCGGCGGCCACGACCGCGGCGCCGAACTCGCTCAGGCCGGGTCCGTACCAGTTGGCGCCCGTGTTGTTGTTGTCGAAGGAGCCCGCCATCGGGCCGGGTACGCCGTAGACGTCATCGCTTCCAGGGGCGCCAACGGCGAGGTCGCCGACCCCGTCACCGTCGAGGTCCAGGGGGGCGAGCGCCCCGCGGGTGCCGAGCCGACCCGAGGCGAAGGTCGTCGTGTAGGTGGCTGCAGCATGGAAGGCCGGCGCTTCGGTGAAAACGCGCACGACGCCGGCGGCCGTGGCGAGGCCGAAGCCGTCCGCGTAGGGAGCGCTGATCACGAGGTCGATGCGGTCGTCGCCCGTCACATCGGCGCAGGCGAGCGCGTCGCCAAGGCCACCTGCCGCTTCGGAGCCGTCGACGCGCACGGCGTCCACGGGCGCCGTCCCGAGTCCGTCCGGGAGCCACTCGGCGCCGCCCCTGCCGGACGTCGAGCCGAGACCGACGATGACCTCGGGACGGCCGTCGCCGTCGGCATCGGCGCAGGGGGCAATGTCACCGCCGAGGTCGCCGGCACCGGCGGCCACCCATGTGGCCTTGGCGTCGCCGATGGACGACGCCGTCGCTTGGACCTGAACGGCCACGCCGTCCTCGGACGAGCCGGGGGCCGTGACCAGGAGGTCGCCCGCGGCGTCGAAGGCCAACGCGTCGCCGAGCCTGGCGCCCGCCGCGATGTCGGTGGGGGTCGTCGGCTCAGTGCCGTCGCATGCGAACAGAAGGAACATGGCGGCTGGGTCACCGGTTGATGCCGAGGATGCAAGGCCAGCGCGGCGTTAGCGTCGGCCGGGGAGGTCACATGTTGGTCTTTTTGGCGGTGACTGCGGGAGCGACGACTTGCGACCCCAAGCCGATCGTCAAGGAGTTGGCGGCAGCGAGCCCCGTGGCAGCGGGGGATGTCTACGTCCGCTTGGCGGCCTGCGACGCCGCTGCGGCCAAGGCCCAGGCCAAGTTGGCGTTGTCCAAGACGGTCGAGGGCCCGTCCGGCGCGGAGGCCGTCGTCGCCGCCGCCCGGGTGGGCGCCCAGGCTGAGATTTTGAGCTGGGTCGGGGCCCTCGAACCCGACGTGCGGACGCGGACGATGAATGCACTCGGCAAGCGCTGTGGGTCCGAAACCGGCGTCCAGAAGCTGTTCGTCGATGCGGCCAGCCAACTCGGCGACGCGTTCTACAAGGAGCGGTGGTACCGCGACCTGACCCAGTGCCGGGTTCCCGAGGTGACGGCGCTGTTGCTCAACGGACTGGATCACCCGCAGTACGGCAGCGGTGCCCGCGACCGCGCCCAGTTCTTCGGGATGCTCGAGACCTATGCCCGCAACGCGGGTGCGGCGGCGATTCCGCGCCTCGTCACCGCGCTTGGTGCGGTCAAGGACCCGCGCGAAATCCGGGTGGTGCTGCCCATCTTCGCCGACGCGGCCGGTGTTGGCGGCGCGGTCGACGAAGGGTCGCGAAAGGCGGCTCTCGAGGCCTTGGGCCAGGTGGCGCCGACGCTGCCGGCCGATGTCGCGGACAGCCTGCGCGACACCTACCGAGCGCTCGGCGATGAGGACGCAGCGGGGGCCACTGCAAGCCTGCGTTGGCCGGACCGCAAGGTGGACGGCAAGTACTCCTACGCGGTGTCAGCCACCGAGGTTTACACCTGCAAGAACGGCAAACCGGGCGCGCTCCTCCACCACGGCCTCGTCCTCGACGCCGGTCAACGGTGGCCGGACGCCGTGGAGACGGCCGTGCGCGCGGAGATGCCCAAACTCTGGGACACGACGGCCGCTGCGAAGTGCAAAGGCACGGGTGAAGTCACCTGGGCGGTCAGCACGGAGCCGGTCGACGAGGCGTCGGCCAAAGCCTTCTTCGACGCGGCTGCGAAGGCCTGGGCCGCGAAGGGCAACGAGAAGGGCACGGACGTATCCGAGGACACCGTCGCGCTGCCCTGACGGAACGTGGTGGCGGGTTAGGCGGCCGCCCGTTTGGCTGGAGGTTGGATGAAGGCCCCGATTCGTGTCGCCGTGACCGGCGCCGCAGGAAACATCGGCTACGCGCTGCTGTGGCGCATCGCCTCGGGCGATTGCTTCGGCGCCGACCAGCCCGTGATCCTGCAGCTCCTCGAGGTCACGCCGGCGCTGGACCGACTGCGCGGGACGATCCTCGAGTTGGAAGACTCCGCGTTCCCGCTGCTCGCCGGAATCGTGGGTACGGACGACCCCCAAGTTGCCTTCGCCGGTGTGCATGCCGCCTTTCTGGTCGGCAGCCGCCCACGCACCAAGGACATGGATCGTGCCGACCTCGTGCGAGCCAACGGCCCCATCTTCGTTGGTCAAGGCGCGGCGATTGGCGCGGTCGCGGACCCGAACGTCAAGGTCCTCGTCGTCGGCAATCCCTGCAACACGAACGCGCTCATCGCACGGGCCAATGCGAAGAACCTGCCCTCGCGGCAGTTCACCGCGATGACGCGGCTGGACCAAAATCGCGCCGAAGCGCAGCTCGCTTTGCGGCTCGGCACCACGGTGAGCGCGCTCCGCAACGTGTTCGTGTGGGGGAACCACGCCGACACGATGTACCCGGACGTCTCGCAGGCCACGGTGGATGGCAAGGCGCTCGGGCCGCTCCTGGACGCGGCCTGGCTCAAGGGCGACTTCATTCAGACCGTCGCGACGCGCGGCAAGGCGATCATCGTCGCCCGAGGGGCGTCTTCGGCCGCCAGCGCGGCGAGCGCCGCCGTCGACCACATGCGCGACTGGGTTCGCGGAACGGGTGACCGGATCGTGAGCATGGCCCTGCCAAGCGAGGGCTGGTACGGAATCCCGGAAGGTCTCGTGTTCTCGTTCCCGTGTCGGGTCGACGCGAAGGGTGCGATTCAGGTCATCGAGGGTCTGCCGCTCGACGACTTCGGCCGGGCCCGTCTCCAGCTCAATGTGGACGACCTGGACGCCGAACGCAAGGCTGTCGCCGACCTGCTCTGAGCGCCCGAGCCACTTGCTCGCAGCCCGCTAGCGGCAGTCCGAAAGGTGGCCCCAGGTCACGACGATCTGTTCGCCGCCCTCCCATGGGGTCGGAAAATCGATGCGCGGCGGCAGGTTGTCGTATTCCCAATCGGAAAATTCGACGCCGTCCACGGTGACATGGAGGCTGTTGGGGTCGACGTCATCGTCGAGCGCGAGGGTCTGGAAGTCTTCGAGCGACACGCCGGCCAACTCCCGAACCGAGTCGACCCAGGTCGTGTCGCAGATGTCGAGCAGGAGCCCGCCGGTCGCCGTCGCTGCCTCGGTGTAGCCGGCCGCGCCGATGTTGAACGGATCGCCACAGACCTCGTACAGGTCGACGATGCCGCTGATGACGAGGTCCTCGGCGTCGGTCAAGTGAGCCGTCATCGCGTCGACCCAAACCGACCAATCGACGCCGGACTGCTCTTTTTCGTCGGACACGACGATGACGCTGAGTGCGGTGTCGGGTCGCAAGAAGCCTGCGTTGCAGCCGTCGCTTTGGTCGATGGCTGCGGCAGAAAGCGCCAGCAGGGATTCGGTGAGGCTACCGCCGGTGCCGGACACCGCGTTGGCGAAGACGTCGGCGTAATTGGGGGTGGTAGGCGTGATGACGCCTTGGGAGAAGCAGCCGTCGTCTTCCGTGACGACGCCGAGCTGCCAGTTCGCGGTGCCTTCTTCGATGCGCGCGATGAACTCGCCGAAGGCGAAGGCGAGGGCGACTTGGCTCGGACCCATCGAGCAAGACTGGTCGATCGCGAAGAGGATGTCGACCGGCGTGTCCTTGGGGACCGAGAGCGTGGCTTCGCCGGTGCGTTCATAGAAGCCAAGGCCAATCAGGGGGGCGGACACGATGCCGCGGGCATCGTTCGACGCGACGTCGAGGGACCCTTCGGACAACGTCGTGGACGTCGCCGCGAAGTCGATCTTGACGGGCGTCGACTCGCCGGGTGCGAGCAGCACGGTGCCTGGCAGGCCTTCGACCATCGTGAAGGCGTCTCCCGACACGGTGGCGTCGTCCAAACGCAGGTCGCGGGTCCCCACGTTTGTGAGCGTCACGTTGGCCCTCAGCTCGCACGCGATGGCGACTTCGCCGAATTCGACGGGGTTCGGTGAGATTTCGAGTTGCGGGACGTTGGCGGTGCCAAGAAGCGAGACGGTGACGACGGGCTCGTCGAGGTCGTCGGAGTGGACCGTGACCGAACCCAAGGCTTCGATGTAGAGCGGCTCGAAGAGGACGTCGACGACCAAGGTCTCTTCAGGCAACAGGGACGTGTCGGCGACCCCCGTCAGTAGCGAGAACGAGGCGTCGCCCTCCAACAGGACGTCAGCCAGGTGGAGCGCCTGGTCCCCGATGTTGCGAATCGTGAACGCCCGGACCTGGTCTTGGCCGGGGTTGAGCGGGCCGAATTCGAGATCGAGGGGCTGAACGTCGATTTCGGGGCCCGGCGTTGCGCCAACGTCGACGTCGCGGTGGAAGCCGGTTTCGCCCCCGCATGCTGAGAGGAGCAAGAGGCAGAGCCATCGATGTGCCATGCCCTCGCCTATTCCGTCACTTCCTCGATGGCCCCCAGCGCGCCGATGTGGAAAACGAGGTCTCGGCGGGCACCCGTGATCGTCATCGCGATCGTCGTGGCGTCGACGCGCGCGTAGTCGACGGTCAACACTTGGCCCTCGGGGTTGGAGATCGTGAATTGGCCGGCCTCGGGGGCGGGGTCGATCCATCGCCAGGCGATGTCGGTCATGTCGAGCGCCCAGGCGTCCTCGCCGCTCGTCCAGTCGCGCGTGCCGTCCAGCGTGAGGCCGCCGATCCAGCCGCCTGCGCTGTCGAGTGGACCTTGGACGTGGTCGTCGACGACGTCAACGGTCTCGCCGGTGGACGTATCGGTCCACGTGTGCTCGGTCTGCACATGACGGGTGGCGTCCTCGCCGCTCCAGTCCACGGTGGCAACGCCGTCGACCTGGACGTTCTCGTTGCGGAAGGCGTCCCAGTCGTGCGTGACCGTCAAGTCGCCGGGCTGGGTGCTGGCCACCGTGACGGCCGTGACGCCCGACCAGGACATGCCATTGTACTGGCAGGTGTCTTCGCCGTCGCCGTAGTCGACCGTCAACGTCGCGCCTTCGATGAGCACGGTCGAGCACGGTGCCTGGGATGCCCAGAAGTCTGCGATTTCCTGGGCGGCCGCCTCGATCGCGGCGCCAAGCGTGAAGTCCGTGCTGACCTCGATCGGCTCCTCGACCGCAACCAGCCCGAGGCCCGAGCGGTGGGTCTGATCGAGGGCCTCCAACACCTGGCGGGTGGTCATCGGGCCGTCGAAACAAGCCACGAGGGCGAGAAGGGGCAATGTGCGCATCGAGCCTCCAACGTTTGGACCCTCAGCGGTCGCGGGCGAGAAAGGGTCAGGGCGAAATTGTCACCAGGACGTCGTAGGGAGCGCCGTCGACGGTGCGCAGCGTGCACGTGGCTCGGGGCGCGACGACGCTGCGGTCGACGTTCACGAACAGGTGGCGGCGCCCATCGCCGGCGTCGGCGACCTGGCAACTTACGCCCGCCACGTCGGTGGCGTTGACGTTGCCGATGGCCAGGTCCGCCCGCTCCGCGGTGAGTCGGCCCCCGCGAAGGCCGTCGCCTGTCCGCAGCGCCGTCCAGGCTGCGGGGCCGTCGAGGCGCAAGCCAGGGCCTGTGGCGTTGGGCGGGAGGAGCGCGACGGCGACGCGGATCGGGGCGCCATCCGTGGGCAGGTGGCACGTGGCGCTCGTCGCCTGGACCTCGGCCTCGACGGAGACCCAGAGGAATCGGGCATCTGCCCCGAGTACGCGCGGCGTCCACGGCGCGAGTCCGCACACCACCCCATCGACATTCGACGCGTAGGCGCCGGGCGTCGCTCTGGCAGCCCAGGTCACGGCGACACCGCCCGTGAGGCGATCGGTGAAACGGGTGATGTTGACGTGTCCGGGCTCGGGACTGAACAGCGGCGAACGGCGCCCCTGAAACTCGCGAAGGAGTTGAAATGCCGCGGACCAGTCGCCCGACGAACAGTTGGCAACCGGAGCGACCTCCGTCGGGAAGGCGCCGGGCTGGGTGGTGTAGCCACAGCGGAGCATGTCGCGTTCGACGGCGCACGCGACGTGGTTGTCGTCGCATGTCCAACCCTCGCGGGGCGCTTCGGCTGGCAGCCGAAGGTACCCGCGGCTCGTCCAGGTTTGGCCCGGGTCCTTGGCGACGACGGTGATCTCCCCTTCGCGGTCGTCGGTCGGCGTGACGTTGTGACCCGGAAGCGCCGGCGAAGCGGCCACGGTCGGCGGGGGGGGCTCGGGAGACGGGGGGGGGGCCGGCTTCGCGCAGGCGATCACGAGGGCACCCAGCACCAGGATGAACGCGACGGTGACGCCGACGACGAGAACGGGAATGGACACCGAGATGCGGGCGGGCGTCCTCTCCATGGGCGCCGGCGCCGGCTCTGCGGTGACGGGCACCGCGGGTTTCTGAAGCGTTTCGCCCATTTCGAGAGCGGCCAGCCTGAGGCCCCGCGCCACCTCCGCCATCGTCGCAGGGCGACGGGTGGGGTCCTTTTCGAGGCACGTGTCGACGAGGGTCGTCAGCGACAGCGCGAGGCGGGCTGGGGCCGCTTCTGCGACCGGTTTGGGCGCTTCGTGAAGGTGGGCAAGGAGCACGCCGACGGCGCGATTCCCAACGAACGGAGGCCTTCCGACGAGCATCTCGTAGAGGATGATCCCAAAGCTGTAAATGTCGACGCGATGGTCGATGGGCGCCTGTTTGATTTGCTCGGGAGCGACGTATCGGGGACTTCCAAGGCCCGCGTCGTGGGTTGGATCATCCTGGACGTTTACCGAGATGCCGAAGTCGATGACCTTGACGACTTCGGCGCCATCCTGATCGACGAGCATGACGTTGGCAGGCTTGAGGTCGCGATGGACGATGCCGTGACCGTGCGCCTCTTCCAGCGAGCTCGCGAGCGCCAACGCGATGCGGAGGGCGCGCCCTGGGTCGAGGGGACCGTCTTTGATGGCGGTGGAGAGCGTTCGACCGGCGACGTATTCGAGCGCAAGGAACCACGTGCCTTCCGGTGTGTGGCCCCAGTCGTAGGTCTGCACCGTGTTGGGATGGCGCAGAGCGGCGCCGGTGGCGGCCTCGTCAGCGAACCAACGGGCGTACAACTCGACGGGTTCGCCCCGAGGGGGGCGGAGCACCTTGAGGGCGACGGTTCGGTCAGCGCGCAGGTCGCGCGCTCGGTAAACGCGGCTCATCCCGCCCCGCGCGATCCACTCCTCGACCCGATAACGATCCGCCACGAGGCGGCCGACGATCGGATCGGCAGCCTGGGGATCGGTCAGGTCATCGGCGTTGCGAGGCACCATAGGCCCCGCCTATCCAGGGGCGCCGACAACGAAGGTGATGCGGTTGGGTCCCGACCAGTTTGGCGGGGCTTTAACCGACTGCAGCGCGTGTTCCACACAGCTGGCGAGCGCGGCGTCGGCCGTGCCGGTGACGCGGAGGCGGCTGAGGGGTCCGACGCCAACGGGCCCGCGAACGATGACCTCGTCGCCGCCGCCATCTCCCCAGCAGGCGCCGAGCCACGGCGCGCGCTCCCGGATCTGTTCGGCGAGATCCCCGTAGGATGCATCGACGTCGACCCGTGCCAGTCGCGGCCCGACGTCGGGAATACTCGCCACCTTGCCCGCGACGATCGGTTGGGGCAGCGGACAAGGTGGAGCGGCCAGCCCCGCTGCGGTGAGGTGGACAGGGACCCGGTCGAGGACGTCGCCGTAGGAGCGCGCGTAGGCTTCGATGATCCCACAGGGCCCGATTTCGACGGAAAGGTCGCCCGCCGGGGTGCTGAAGATGAGCGCGTCCCAACCCGCGTCCCCGGCGAGGTGGACCACGCGTTGGACGTCGGTGGCGGTCAACGTTGCCGTGTGGGCTCCGGACGCCGTCCGCCAGTCCAGACGTACGCCGAACTGGGCCAAGTCACTTTGGTGGAGCAGGGGCTCCCCCAAACTGATGGCCTCGACAAGGCTCACCGATCTGGCGTCATGGAGGCCGTGCACTTCCTGAGCCATCGCGACGGCGGCGATCAGACCGATCATATAGGGCTTGTGGTCGAACGCGTGGTTTCGTTCACCCGGAAGCGCTCAGGTCGCGCTCGACCCGAGCAAGCAAGAGACGGCGCTGCAGCTCCAACTCAGGTGGGACGCCGGCACCGAGCTTCTCGAAGTGGCCGGCGTGGTCTTGAAGTTCCGCCTTCCATTCGTCGCGGTCGATGCGCATGGACTCGGCGAAGTCGGCCGCCTCGATGTTCAGGCCTGCAAGATCGATGTCCGACTCGCGCGGCGCCCATCCGATCGGCGTTTCGACGGCGGAGATGCGGCCGTGGGCCCGGTCGATGATCCACTTCAGAACGCGCATGTTCTCGGTGTAGCCGGGCCACAGCCATTTCCCGCCTTCGCCCTTGCGAAACCAGTTGACCATGAAAATCTTGGGCGGCGACGGGATTCGGGCGGCCATGTCGAGCCAGTGCCCAAAGTAGGACCCCATGTCGTACCCACAGAAGGGAAGCATGGCCATGGGGTCGCGGCGGACGATTCCGACCTGGCCGGTGGCGGCAGCCGTCGTCTCGCTGCCCATCGTGGCGCCCATGTACACGCCGTGGGTCCAATTGAACGACTGCACGATCAATGGGACGGTGGTGGCCCGACGACCGCCGAAGACGATGGCGCTGATGGGCACGCCGCGCGGATCTTCCGCGAAGGGGCTCAACGCGCGGTTGTTGGCCATCGGGGCCGTAAAGCGGGCGTTGGGATGAGCGGCCTTTTCTTTGGACTCGGGCGTCCAATCGCGCCCCTGCCAGTCGATGAGGTGCGGAGGCGGCGCGCCCATCCCTTCCCACCAGATGTCCCCTTCGTCGGTGCGCGCCACGTTCGTGAAGATGGTGTCCCGTTCGATGGTCTGCATCGCGCGCGGGTTGGACTGTAAACTCGTCCCCGGCGCGACGCCGAAGTACCCAGCCTCGGGATTGATCGCCCAAAGGCGGCCGTCGTCGCCGACGCGCATCCAAGCGATGTCGTCGCCAACCGTCCACACCTTCCAGCCGTCGAAGCGTTTGGGCGGAATCAACATCGCGAAGTTGGTCTTGCCGCAGGCCGACGGGAAGGCCGCCGCAACGTAGGTCGTCTGCCCGTCGGGGGACTCGACGCCGAGGATCAGCATGTGTTCGGCGAGCCATCCCTCTTTGCGGCCAAGGTAGGAGCCGATTCGGAGCGCAAGACACTTCTTGCCGAGCAGGACGTTGCCGCCGTAGCCGCTGCCGACCGACCAGATCGTGTTCGTCTGCGGGAAGTGGCAGATGAAGCGGCGTTCGGGATTGCAGTCAAGGGTGCTGTGCAGACCGCGGTTGAAATCGTCGGACTGGCCCAGCATGTCGAGGGCGGCCGTGCCCATACGGGTCATGATTCGCATGTTGAGAACGACGTACGCGCTGTCGGTCAGCTCGACGCCGATCTTGCTGAGCGGCGAGCCGAGGGGACCCATGACGTAAGGGACGACGTACATCGTGCGCCCGCGCATGGCGCCGTCGTAGAGGGCCGAGAGTTTGGCGATCGCGTCGGCCGGCGCCATCCAATGGTTGTTGGGCCCCGCCTCTTCACGGGTCGGCGTACAGATGAAGGTGAGGTGCTCGACGCGGGCGACGTCGTTCGGGTTGGACCGGTGGAGGTAGGAGTCGGGGCGCAGTTCAGGATTCAGCCGCTCCAGCGTCCCTTCGCGAACACACGAGTCGAGCAGGCTGCGGCGCTCAGCCTCCGATCCGTCGCACCAGACCACGCGATCGGGCTTGCACATCGAGGCCATGGCGTCGACCCACGCGCGAAGGGTCGGATTCTTGGTCGCTGCGGTGTCGTTCACGGGGGCCCCCGGAAGGTGCGCCTACCCCGGCACGCGGGTCGCGGCAGCCTCGTGCGCGAGGGCCCGGGCGATTGCGCGGGTTGCAGTGCTGGTGTCGCCGCGCGCCGTGTGAATGCCGGCGATCGCGCGCTCCACCTCCGCCAGCCGGGCCGGTTGACCCTCAGCGGCGCGTAGGGCGTCGAAGCTGCGGGCCAGCGCAAGCTCCCATTCGCCTTGGACGACATGAACGGCCGTGATCCGCTGCAAGAGGCTGATGCCGTCGACGGCTTCGGGCCAGGAGGTCGCAAGCTCGTGCATGCTGGCGACGGCGTGGCCGGCGCGCAGCGCGTCGCCGAGCCGCAGGGCGGCGTCGGCGGCAGCCCCGAGGAACCATGCGCGCGCCACCGCTTCGGCGGCGTCGTCGGCCTCGCGCTGGGCGACGTCGACGACCTCGTCGTCTCGACCGACGGCGACGAGGAGGTCGATGAGCCGGGCCGCGGCATCGGCCGAATCCGGTTGCCCCGGTCCCCAAACCTGTTTGGCCACGGCATTTGCGCGACGCGCCAGCCAGAGCGCCTCGTCGGCCTCGCCTGCAGCCACATGGGCGTCGAGGTCGGCGGCCATGGCCGCCAAACCGGTGGCGTCCGAAGCGTACCAGCTGGCGGCGAGGAGGTCGCGCGCCACCTCGCGACACGCGTCGGCCTCGGCGTCGCGGCCAAGCGATCCGTAGAGTTCTGCGACTTCCCTCAAGTCGGTGGCGACGTCCATATGGCCGTCGCCAAGGGCCTCGCGCCTGGCAGCCAATGCGTAGGACCACGTCGCCAACGCCACTTCGGGCTGGTTGGCAAAGGAGGCTTGGGCGCGCGCAAGGTCGCGCAGTGTGTCGGCGCAGGCGAGGCGGTCGGGGCCGGCGGCGAGCAAGGTGGCGGCCTGGTCGTAGTGTGCGATGGCGGCCGCATGCCGACCGTCTGCGTGCTCCCAATTCGCTGCGGCGCGGTGAACACTTGCGAGGATTCCGCCGTTCGCGCCCGGCCGCTGGGTCGCTGCGCGTAGGAGGGCATCGATGAGGCGTCGACCGTCCGTCCTCATCTTGGCGGTTTGGTACGCCTGCAAACACGCGATGGAGGCGTCAATGACGACGGGGTCGGCGTCGCCATGGCCTGCTTCGATCCACAGGTCGCGCGCCATGTTCAGCAATGCGGCGGCCTCGGTCGCGGAGCCGTCTGCCAACAGTGCATACCCGAGGGCCTGCGCGTCATTCGCCACCGCGGCCAGCGGGCGGAGCGGGTTGTTGCGGGATGCGTGCAGTGCGCCGCTGAGGGCGATGTGTACCGTCTCACGATCGCCTGAGGCGTCCGCCTCCGCGGCTGCGTTGCGCCACGCCGCGGCGTCGAGGTGCGCCACTTCGGCGCTGCCTGACGCGTCGCGGACACGGGCGAGCCAACGCGACGCTTCCGCTCCAGACAAGAAGTCGATTCGCTCGACGGAGGCCCGGAGCTTCGGCGCCGGAGGAAGAGGCGCGTCCATCGGCGCCGTGTCGATCACGAGAATCCAGCGTCGGCCGGCAAAGCGTGGCAAATCGGCGAGGGCGCGCTCGGGACCCAAGCGATGGCGTTGAGAGCCTGGCGTGTCGTCGCCCGGGTCCCAGCTTGCCGTGGAGAGTGCCGGCCAGGCATAGGGGACCCAACTCGTGCGGAACGTGTCGCCGTCGCGGGGAAGCCGTTCGCCGTGGGCCACGGCCAGGGCGGACGTACCGGGCCAGGCGGGCGCATCATTGCGACCCGTTTGTCGCCAGGCTTCGGCGAGCAAGGTCAGGAGTTGCCCGATGTGGGCAACATCCGCGATGCGGGCGCGGGCGACCCAGCCTGCCGCGGGGTGCGCCACGAAAAACTCCTCTCGGCCGAGGACGTCCACCAGCGAGCGCAGGGCCGCAGCGCGGCTGGACCAAGGCGCGATGGCATCGAGCGCAGAGATGAGGCCTGCGTCGAGCCAGGCCGCCTGGCGTACCGTGTCGCTGTTGACGGCGAGCTGTCCATAGGCCTCTGTGAGGACGTCCAGGTCGGCCCAGGCGGCGGCGGATTCTGGCGCCCGTTCGGCGGCCTGGTGCCAAATCGCCGGGCCAAGGTCATCGGGGCGTCGCGCTCCGGCGACCCGCATCAGCTCCTCGCCGAAGGGAGCGGCGGCCAAGGCTGCGTTGCGGCAGGCCATGCGAAGCGCCTCGTGTGGCCACGGGGGCATGCCGGCACGGACGAGGCACGCGATGGCCAGGCCGTTGTCGGCGCGGCCCGGCTGAAGGTGGGCAAGGAGGACCTTTGCCGCGTGGGTGAGGCCGGGTTCGTCGAAACACGGCGCCATCGCGCCGACCCATTGGGCAGCCCGGGGGTCTTTGGGAACCGCGGCGAGCGCGCTCGCCGGGTTGTCGTACGCGACGTCTTGTCCGGTCCGGACGGCGTGAGCCCGCGCAAAATGGAGCGCGGCCGCGTCGCGTCGGTCCGCGGCCAGGCCAATCCGTGCGAGGGCGTCATGTGCGTCGGCGAGCGACGCAGGGTCACCGTCCTCGCGACGCAGGGCGAGGGACTCCAGCCCCGCCCGTTCCGCCTCTGCCCTTTGGCCCGCACGCGCGCACGCGCGAGCGAGGTCGAGCCACGCATCGGCGCGGTCCGCCGGGTCGCTTTCGTCGAGCAGGTCGAGGGCGGCGCGACGCCGGTCGACGGCGTCAGCCCAACGTCCGAGTAGGCCGAGGGCCTCCGCCTGAGCGTCGGCGATTTCGCGCAGGCCGTTCGCGTCGGCCACGGCCGCCTGGGCCCTGTCGGCGTAGATGAGCGATTCGCTGGCTCGGCCGCGGTCGATCGCGAGACGGGCGAGGCGATGCAGCAGATCCCAACGGTCAGGCAGCAAGTGGGCGTCGGCCGCATCCGCCGCTTCCCCCCACACTGTCGCGGCCGCGTCGAGGCGTCCAAGAATGCGATGGAGCTCGCCGATGCGCGTCCATGGCTCGACGCGGGCGGCGTCATCGGGGCAAGCCGCGGCGCATGCTTGCCAATGCAGCAGGGCAGCTTCGACGTCACCCCGGAGGTTGGCCCGCCGCCCAAGGGAACCGAACAAACGTCGGACGGCGGCGTGGGTGGGTGGGAGCTGGGTGCGGGCCCGCTGTTCGGCAACCTCCAACCATGCGTCGGCTTCGACGTCTTCGCCGCCGCCCATCGCCGCGGCGAGTTTGGCCGCCGCCATGGCGAAGGTCGCGCCGTCGGCGCCGTCGGCATCCAGCGTCGCGAGGTCATTCCTTGCGCGCGCCCAAACTTTGGCGTCATCGTCCAAGTGTCAGAATCCTGGGCCGTAGGCGCTACAAGCGACGGCCACATCCATTTGAGCGTCGCCCGCGAGATCTTCAAGTTCTTCGAACTGGTCGAAGCCGTTGCCCGACGTGATTGCGGGCAGGATCGCGTTCAACGCGAACAGCCGCCACCGGTAGACGTGGGGGTCCGCCGGGCAGGAGCCAAAGTACCCGATGTCGCCGGCGCCGTTCTTCAACTCGCGAGCCTCGATGCCAGCGACGGGGTCGCTCGGCAGGTCATGGGGCAGGGGAATGGACGCCCCGCTGATGGCGGCGTCCAGACCGTCGATGGTCGGCGGAAGGTTGTAGATGGCCCAGTGGGGGTAGTCACCTGCATCCGGGTCATCGAAGATGAGTGCCAATGTGACGGTTCCTGCTGGGATTCCCGTCCAGGCAACCTGCGGGTTGCTTCCATCGCAGCTGTAGATCTCGGGCAGGCCGTCTGGGCACTCGGCGCCGATGGGGTGAGCGCTGACGTCGTAGAGGTCGGGAATCTCCACCGTGAAGGCAGGGGGCGGGCCGGTGCCGGTGTCCGTCGGGGACCCGGTGTCCGTGTCCGTTGGGGGCCCGGTGTCCGTGTCCGTTGGGGGCCCGGTGTCCGTGTCCGTTGGGGGATCGGTCGGCGTGTCGGTGCCGCCGACAGAGCCCGTGCCTCCGTCCGTATCGGTTTCGGTCGGGGAATCGTCGGGGCCGACGTCCGACCCATCGGTCGCCGTTTGGTCACCGCAGGCCAGGAGGTAGGGGATGAAGAACATCGGGACGGCTCCGAGGTGGCGCTGGCCGCTTCTATGCCAGCCAGCGGCCAAGGCCGAGGGCCGAGACCAGGGCGACGAGCACGGCGAGGAGCAGGGACAGCGCAGCGGCCGCGCCGCCGATGAGGACCCACCGCGCTGTGTTCAGTGGGTGGGCCGAGGGCGTGTTCGCGCGGCGAGGCGCCGGTGCGGGCGTCGCCGGGCGGTGCGGGGCCGAAGCCGCGGAAACCCGCTCGACCACGGGGCGGCGCTCCGTTGGTCGCGGGTCTGCGCCGGTGCGGCGCTTGAGGTCCGGATGGCTCGACGGCACGGGCCCTCCTAGCGCCCAGGCCTAGCGCCGGCCCGGTCGGCCGCCCTGCGATAGTGCGGCTTGGGAAACCCTTGACCTTTCTCGCTGGATTTGCGCTCGCATTTGTCGTTTCGGCGGCCTTGACGCCGATGATGCGGGAGCTTGCTCTGAAGCTCGGCTGGGTGGACCAGCCCGACGCGCGCAAGGTGCATTCTGCGCCGATTCCAAGGGTGGGCGGGCTGGCGATCGCGGCCGCTTGGTTCATGGCCATGGCGGCGGTTGGTTGGGTGGACAACGCCGTCGGCGACGCATGGCGCGCCAATCCCGATGAGGTGATCGGCCTGTTCATCGGTGCCGGCCTCATCGTCGTACTCGGGTTGGTTGACGACGTCCGAGGCCTCGGCGCGTGGCCCAAGCTCGCCTGGCAGGTCGGGGTCGCCAGCCTGATGTACGCGGCATTCGACTACCGGATTGAGCTGCTTGGCAATCCGATGGGGCCCCCCTTCGAGTTGGGCCTCTTGGCCTACCCCGTGACCGTGTTGTGGTTCGTTGCGATCATCAACGCGATCAACCTCATCGATGGCCTCGACGGCCTGGCGGGAGGTGTCGCCCTCATCGCGTCCTGCACGTTGTTCGTGGTCTGTCTGCTTCAGCCGGTGGAACTGACCGCCTACGCGAGCATTGCGCTTGCGGGAGCCGTGCTCGGATTTCTGCTGTACAACTTCAATCCGGCATCGATCTTCATGGGGGACTCAGGCAGCTTGTTCCTAGGCTTTGCGCTTGCCGCTACGAGCCTTCAAGGGTCGGTGAAATCACGGGCTGTCGTCGCCATCCTGGTTCCGGTCATCGCGCTTGGCGTTCCGTTCATGGACACGCTGCTCGCCGTCGTGCGGCGCGTGTTGGCCGGCCGGTCCCTGTTCGCCGCGGACAAAGGCCACGTCCATCATCGCTTGCTCGCGCTCGGCTTCAGCCACCGTCGAACCGTCCTGATGTTGTACTCGGCGTGTTTGCTCTGCGCCCTCGTTGCGCTTGCGCTCGTATTGGCCAACAGCCGCCAGGCTGCGGTGCTGTTGACGCTCTACTTGCTCGTGGCGGCCTTGGCGGTACGCGCCCTTGGCATCGTCGATTTTGCCCACATCGGTCGGACCGCACGCCATGGTCTGCTCCGTCGCCGGCACATGGTGAACCACCTTGCATCGCTTCAGGCGGCGGGCGTGGCGCTCCGTGGGGCCACGACCGTCGACGAGGCCATGGAACGGCTGGTTGGCTGGGCGAGGGGTTCGGACCTCTCGCGCTTCGATGTGCGCCTTGTCATTGGAGCGAGGGGGGGGGTGCGGCAGGCCGAGGTTCAATTCGCGCGCCACGGTGCCGACGTGAGTCCAGCCGGCCACGAGATTGAAATCCCCGTGGATTGGGCCTTGGGCGACGTCACGATTCGGGGGGACGTCCGGTTTGGCTGGGCCGTTCCCGCGAGCGAATTGCACCTCCCGGAAGCGCCGGTGTACGAGTGGCTCGCCATGGTGCTCCGGGATCGGGTCCTCGAGATTGCGTTCGAGACCGGCCCGCGCATGGTGGTGCTGCCACGTGGACAGGAGGGCGCCTGAACGGCGACGACGATCTCCCCGTCGGGCTGAGGCGCTGGCCTTACGAATTGGCGCGGTTGGCGACGCTGACCTTCGCTGTCGTGGTCCTCGTCGCCCTTGTGCGCGCGATGGAACCGGTGTTGGTCCCGGTCATCATTTCGCTGGCGTTCGCCTACCTCCTCGACCCCTTTGCGGACCGTTTGGAGGCGAGGGGCTGGTCGCGAACCCAGGCGGCCGGGCTCGTGTTCGCCGGCGTGGGGACGTTGGCCGTTGTCGCGGTGGCCTTCACGGTGCCGCTGTTGCTCCATCAAGCTGCGCTGGCCGTCGAACGGCTGCCGGTTGGCCTCGTGCTCGTGGAGGAACGCCTCGTCCCGTGGGTAGAGGCGAACTTCGACGTTCGCGTACCCGACCGGGTGGCCGACTACCTGCTCCTCGTGCGCGACCAAGCGCCCTTGCTCGTCAAGCCCCTCGCCGGCGCCGCCGCTGAATTGGGGACGAAACTTGGCGCCGTGGCGGCCAGCCTCGTCAACCTCGTCCTGATCCCCGTCCTTACGTTCTTTTTCCTTCGGGACTTCGATCGCATGGCGGCCTTCACGATGGAACAGGTGCCTCCTCGCTTTCGCGCCCCGCTCCGCGATCGTCTCGTTCGTATCGACGACGTCGTGGGGGCCTGGTTCCGCGGCCAGGTCGAGGTCGCCTGCCTTCTCGGCCTGGCCTACGGCGTGGGGCTCTCGATCGTGTTCGGTCTTTCGGACCTCAGCGTCGGCGTTGCGATGGCGATTGGCCTCGCGACGGGCGGGCTCAACGTCATTCCTTACTTTGGACCGTTACTTGGCATGGCGCTCGCGCTGTCGCACACGTTCCTGGATTGGGTGGGACCGGGCCCCATGGTGGGTGTCGTCGCCGTGTTCTTCATTGTCCAGCAGATCGAGGCGTACATCATCACGCCCCGCATCATCGGCGACCGGATTGGGCTGCCGCCCGTCGGAGTCATCCTGGCGCTCATCGCAGGGGCCCAGATTGGCGGCCTGGTGGGTCTGCTGCTCGCGGTGCCACTGGCCGGCGTCGCACGGACGCTTGCGCCGGACCTGTTGGCGCTGTGGCGGGGTTCGGACGCGTTCGGCCCCGAAGTGCCGGCGACGGACGACGGGTCGGGCTGACGCTCGCGAAGGCTGCTGGCAAATCCTTGGCAGGGCGCACGGCGGCGGCGATTAGATGGCCAAGGGGAGGCAAGCGATGTGGTTTATCCTCGTGGCGGCAGCCTGCGTCCCTCCGGAGGGCGACGCGTCGCTCACGGGCGGGGTTGTCGATCCGCCGGGCCCGACGAATGGCGGCGGTGGAACGAACCCTCCGACTGGTGGGACAGGGGGGGGCGGCACAACGGCGGGAACCGGGGGCACGGGTGGTACGACCCTGCCGGTGGCGCCGACGTTGTCGGTTCCGGCCGCCTTCGATCCTTTGGGCGCGCCTTTGTCGATGGTGGGAGAGTCGGGCGCATCGTGGGAGATTCGCGACGCTGCGGGTGCCGTCCTGGCGTCGGGCGACTTTGATGGGTCTGGCGTCGCGACCTGGGATGGTCGTGTCGAAGGGCTGCCGGTCGTGACGGGCCCCTACATGGTGTCGAGCGAACGCGATGGGGTGTCGACCGAACTGACGACGGTGGCCGTCCGTCCGGGTGTCGCCGCGGCCACCTGGTCGGGCGACGGCATCGACGTGATCCAAGAGCCGCTCTTCTGGCCCGCTACCCCGGCGCTTCAGGACCTTTTTTTGCCATTTACGGCGATCGACGCCCTCGACGACGGCCTGACCACCACGGCGTTTCCGGCCGTGACGTCCGATTTGCGGGCGGCCCCCGACGTCGGCGAGGCCTCGCCCGTCGCGTTCGCGTGGGACGACGTGCCAACCCTCTCGCTGACGCCGGCGGACGTGTCGGGCCTCGGCGACCCTGGCTTCGACGGCTTTGGCATCGAGGTCCAAGTCGAAGGGGGAACGGTCGTTTCCGGTTCGCCCTTGCAGTCGGGCGTTCCGGTGGTGGTGACCTGGTCGGCCGCAACCGCGCTCGGCGTCGAGGACGGAGAAGTCACCGTCCGCTACTTGCTCGACGGCGTGGAATTGAGCCAGCAGGCGATTCCGTACCGCATTTACCGGCTGCTTGGGAACGTCACGTTTGGCTGGGAGGGCGCGAAGTACCACGTCTGGCCGGAAGCCGCGGAGCCGGCGCTGATGGAGCTTGCTGACGTCGCTCCAGAGCACGCCGCCGTCACGAATGCGCTCACCGAATGGGTGTTTCGCGACTTGGGCCTGACCTACGACACAGACTTCGGGGCCAGTCGCTATTCGGAGTACGACGGATTCGACTGGGACGAGCCTGTCTTTTATCTTGGCGACTTCTTGGCGCGCGCCGACGGCAACGTGATCAACTGCTCCGATGCTGGCAACATTCTCGCGACCTATGCAAATATGCTCGGCGCAGAGTTGCACCACATCGTGATCCTGGAAGACTTCGACCTGAACTACATTCTTGCCATCGGCAATGACGAGTGGACACACTGTCCCTTCGGGCCGGGCGGATGTGGCTTCAGCTACCACGCCGTCACCACGAACGATGGGGCGCTCACCGTCTGGGACGCGACCCTCGCGGTGGACGGCGATGAGGACCCGTGGCTCGCCCCCTACGTCGAGACGCTCGTCCAGAGCATGGACGGCACGGAGTACCTCGACCGTCTCGTCGCCCGCGGTGATGCCGTCTATGATTCCGAATCGAGGGTCCAAATCCAATGATCAACACCCTACTGTCCCTTTTGTTTGCGACGGCCGACGCTCGCGAATTGGCTGCCGCCGACGCCGCGGCACTTGGTCTGCGCGAGCCGACGATCAACGAGAACACCGGCACGTGGCGCGCCTCCTTTGGGGAAGCCGGCCTTGTGCGAGTTTGGAATGCGGCGGATGACGCGGAGGCGACGGCGGCCTTCGCGGCCTGGGCACGGAACGTCACGAACAAAACCCTAGGCCCCGCGCCGGCCTCGGTGGTCGCCGATGAGGCCGCCGGCGACGGGTCCGGCGTCCTCTTGCTCCGAGACGGAAACGTCGTGATCTTCGTGGTGGACCCCGCTCGGCAAGCGACCGCTTTGGTCACCAAGCTGCGCGAAGCCATTCGCTGAAGCCGTAGGCGGAAGGCGTCGCCAAGCGGACTAGGGCGCCGTGCTGCGCGCCAAGATCGTGGTCGTGCCGTCCGGCAGGACGATGCGCACTTCTTCACGGCCGTTGCGGATCTGAAGAGGCTCGACCCACCAGGGTCCTGGCGGCAGGATGACGCCCGTGGGCGGCAGATCGCGGACGATGGGTCGCGGCATCGCCGACGGGTCCAACTCCCTACGGTCTTCCAGGTGCGAAAGGGCACCGGCTCCGGCGACCCCAGGCGTTTCGACAATCCGATTGAAGGTCCAGCGGAGGGGTGCCGCCACGACGACGTCGAGCATGTGGGGCGCCACGCTGTCCGGACACGAACGACGGATCTCGGCCGTGACGAGCGAAGGCGAAAAGGTCCAGGTCGTCTGGCTGGGACCGCACGGCGGGTCCGTGACTTCCTCTGCCATCCGCCGGGCGATGGTGCCGACGACGTCCCAACGCCCATCGAGGGGCTGAGCGAGGGCCAACGCCGCCCACCAGCCCATCATCGGGAGACCGCCCGGGTCATCGCGACCCAGTCCACGCGGCCAGGGTCGCCAGCAAAGCGCAAACGCGCACCGGTGGTCACGTCCACAAGTACGAGGTCGCCGCTAGAAAGTTCCGAGACGCGGAAGGTCGAGGCGTCCACGCTCACCGCGCAGCGCGTGGCCGGCGGTTCGCTTTCCGCTTCCTCGTCGATGGGGGCAAAGGACGCCGACGCCGAAACGGGACCCGCCACGACGAGCTTCGAACCGTCGCGGGTCAAGGGTGCGTCGACGGCGGCGGTACAGCCCCACCAGCTGTTGCCGACGCGGCAGGTCGTCTCGCGTGCGACCCGAAGCGTTGTCGGGCGGAATTCGAACGTCGTCCGCCCTGCGGGACATATGGCATCGAGACCACCGGCGATGACCTCGGCGTCGGCTTCGCCATTGCCAAGGTCGATGGCGGTCAGCCGCCAGCGACCGTCGAGGGCCCCGCGGTCCGGGCCGCAGGCCAGCGCAAGGAGGGCCGCGATCAGCGGACGAACGGGCGGATGGTCTCGCCCGTGTAAACTTGGCGCGGACGGCAGATCCGGTAGCCCTCGGGATCCTCGCGCATCTCCTTCCAGTGGGCGATCCAGCCGGGAAGCCGCCCGAGGACGAACATCACGGTGAACATGTTCGTTGGGATGCCCATCGCCCGGTAGATGATGCCGCTGTAGAAGTCGACGTTGGGGTACAGCTTGCGATCAACGAAGTAAGAATCCGAGAGCGCCGCCTCCTCGAGCCGCTTCGCGATGTCGAGGAGCGGGTCTTTGATGCCGAGCTTGGTGAGGATGCGGTCACACGCGGTCTTGATGATCTTGGCGCGGGGGTCGAAGTTCTT
>SXOB01000050.1 GCA_005776945.1 Pseudomonadota bacterium | reverse complement strand
CGATCCCGCTGACCGCATCATCGCTGCGACAGCGCGGCGCGAGGGTGCCATCCTCGTCACGCGTGATCGGGCCCTGCTTGGCTACGCGGCACAGGGCCATTTGCGCGCGATCGAGGCGTAGATCCCGCGGCCCCCCCCGACCCCGTCTACGGTCGGAGGAACGGGCGGTGGGGGGCAGGGAGGCCCGAGCGTCAACGCATGAGGCGTCGCTCCTGGCTGCAGCCATGCTGGCTGACACGGTGACGCCGGACGACGCCCTCGGGTGGACCACCCACCCCGGCCAGGCGCATCAAGGTGCATGATCGCCGTCTTAGGGCGCGCGCTCGGGTTTCTCGTCCATGAGGAGGTCCACGACGGGGTCGCCGGCCGCAACCGCGGCGCCCACGGGTACGCGGATTCCCGCCACAGTGGCCGAAGCCGGGGCACGGAGGACGACCTCGACCTTCATGGACTCAAGCGTTGCGAGAGGGTCGCCAAGGGCCACGCGGTCGCCGACCGCGACCACGATCGCCGTCACCCGGCCGGGGACCGGCGCGACGGCCAGCGAGGGGTCGGGCGTGGCTGCGGTGGGGTCGGGGAAGCGGGAAAGGCGGACGGGGGCGACCGTGAGGCCGCGGGTGGCCACAGGCCAAGGGGCGCCGTCGGTGGGGCCGGCCGCGGGCGTGTGAACGGTTTTGACAACGCCGTCGACGGCCACGCGGGCGGTCTTTCCGTCGTCGGAGCACACGCGGATCGCACGCGGTTGGGCGTCGACGGTCACCTGGCTTGGCGTCGTTCGGGTCGTCCGCAGCTGACCGAGGCCGTCGCGCCACGCGTCGACGACCGGCGCCGGCCCGCCGAGGCGCCATCCGGGGGCGAGTCCGACCGCGCTGCGGTGGGCGTCGAGGGCGGCCGCCAGCGCGACGTCGAGGCCGTCGTGGTTGGGCGGCACGCGCAGGTCCGCGCGCATGGAGAGCCACGAGGTGTCGACTGGTGCTGCTGCCCACCCGGGATCGGCCGCGATGGCGCGCAGGACCTCGAGGTTCGTGGCGGGGCCTGCAATTTGGATGTGGTCGAGCGCCCCCCGCAGGCGGCGGATGGCGCCGGCTCGGTCGCGGTCCCACACGATGACCTTGGCCATCAGCGCGTCGTAGTGGGGGTGGATGACGTCGCCCTGGCGGAGCCCCGTGTCGACGCGGACGCCGGGGGCAGGGCGCCACGACCAGGCGTCCACCCGGCCGGCGGCGGGTCGGTCGTCGGCCGTGGGGTCCTCGGCGAGGAGGCGCACCTCGATGGCGTGATGCCTGGCGACGAGGTCGTCGGGATGCCACGGCATCCGTTCCCCGGCGGCCACGCGCCACATCGCGTCGACCAAATCGATGCCGTAGGCGCACTCCGTCGTCGGGTGCTCGACCTGCAGGCGCGCGTTGACCTCGAGGAACCAGAATGTCCCGTCCGGCTCGACGAGGAACTCGGCCGTGCCCGCTTGGGCGTACCCGGCTGCTCGCCCGATGCGCAGCGCGGCGTCGGCCAGCGCGGCGCGAACGTCGGGCGCAAGGTCGGCGGCCGGAGCCTCTTCGACGACCTTTTGGTGCCGCCGCTGCACGGACCCGTCGCGGTCCCCAAGCGCGACCAACGTGTGGCCGTCCCCGAAGAGCTGGACCTCGACGTGCCGGGCGCCAAGCAGGTAGCGTTCGAGGAAGACGTCGCCGCGGCCGAAGCTGGCGACCGCCTCGGCGCTGGCGCGCGCGATGGCGCCGGCCAGCTGGGAAGGGTCGTCGACGCGGCGCATTCCACGGCCGCCTCCGCCGCCGACGGCCTTGACCAGGATCGGCCACGTGAACGCCGACGGATCTGGAGGTGCCCCGACCCCCGCGGGCGTGCCGTCGAGCACCGGCACGCCGACGCTCCGGGCCACGGCGCGGGCGGCGTCTTTGTCTCCGAGGCGTCGCATGGCCGCGGGGGGTGGCCCCACCCAGCGGAGGCCGGCGGCGAGCACGGCGTCCGCGAACTCGGGCCGTTCGGAGAGGAAGCCGGAGCCGGGGTGCACAGCCTCGGCGCCGGTGCGGCGGGCAGCGTCGAGCAGCGCGGGGACGTCGAGGTAGGCGCGTCCGGGGGGGTGCCCTCCGAGGATGACGACTTCGTCGGCCAGCTGCGCCGCTGCGCTGTCGGCGTCTTCCGGTGCGGCGGCGAGGACGGTAGCGAAACCAAGGTCGCTGGCGCTTCGCAACAGGCGGACGGCGATCTCGGAACGGTTGGCGACGAGGACCTTGCGCATCAGTGCCTCGTGACCGGAGCGGCGGCCGCGTCCGGTCCCGGTGCGCGCCGAGCGATGTCGAAGGCCCAACGCAGGACGTCGCGAGTCTCTCGCGGGTCGATGATGCCGTCGTCCCACAGTCGGCCCGTCGCCGACCAGCAGGTCGACTCGTGGTCGACCTTCTGGGCCATCATCGCCTTGAGCGTCTCCAGTTCCGCTTCGTCGACCGGGCGTCCCGATTTCCGCGCGGAATCCCGACGCACGCGGTCGAGGACGCCGGCGAGCTGGGTTCCGCCCATGACGGCGATGCGGTGGCTCGGCCACGAGAACACGAAGCGCGGCTGGTAGGCGCGGCCCATGAGCGCGTAGTTGCCGGCGCCGAAGGAGGCTCCAACCATGAGGGTGACGGCCGGGACGGTGGCCGTCGACACGGCGGCGATCAGCTTGGCGCCGGCCTTGATGATGCCGCGGGCCTCGGCGTCCTTTCCGACCATGAAGCCGGTGACGTTGTGCAGGAAGAGCAGGGGGCGCCGGTGGCGCTGGCACCAAGACACGAATTGGGCGCCCTTCTCCGCCCCTTCGGCCTGCAACACGCCGTGGTTGGCCATGAGGCCGATGGGCTGACCGCCGAGGTCGGCCCAGCCCGCGACGATGGAGGGTCCGTACCGCGGCTTGAATTCGTCGAAGACGGAGCCGTCGACGAGGCGCGCGAAGACGTCGCGGATGTCGAACGGGATGCGGAGATCGGCGCTTGGCAGGCCCAGCAGGTCGTCGGCACAGCCGAGCGGCGGCGGGCCGTCGGAGATGGGTCCCGAACGAGGGCCGGGAAAGCGGGCGACGAGCCTTCGTGCGACATGGATCGCGTCCGCATCCGATTCCGCGAGGAAGTCGCCGGAGCCGGTGCGGTCGGTGTGAAGGACGGCGCCCCCGAGCGTCTCCTCGTCGACCTCCTCGCCCAAGGCCATGGCGACGAGTGGCGGCCCGGCCAAGTAGAGCGCGGCCTGGCCGCGGACGAGCACCGTCAGCTCGCTCATGCCAGGGATGTAGGCGCCGCCGGCCGTCGATGGTCCGAAGACGACGGCGAGCGTCGGCAGGCCCTCAGCCGAGCGCCGGGCGAGGTTTCGGAAGGCGGCGCCCCCCGGGACGAACAAGTCAGCCTGATTCGCGAGGTCGGCGCCCGCCGATTCCACGAGGTGGACCTCTGGGAGGCGGTTCTCCATGGCGATCTGCGAAAGGCGCGCGCTGCGTTGCAGGCCCCATGGCGTCACGGCGCCACCCTGGACCGTCGGGTCGGTGGCCGTGATCATCACGTCGCGGCCGTCGACGCGGCCGATGCCGCCGATCATGCCCGCCCCGGGGACGCCGCCTTCGTGGAGGCCGGCCAGGGCGCAGAGATCGAGGAATGGCGCCCCGCGGTCGAGCAGGAGGTCGACACGCTCACGCGCCGGGAGGCGCCCGCGGTCTGCGTGGCGCTTGACGGCCTTGGCGCCCCCGCCGGCAGCGGCCTGCTCTCGGTGGCGCGCCAGCGCGTCCAAGGCGTCGCGCATGGCGGTCGCGTTGGCCTGCCAGGTGGCGTCGCCGATGGTCATCGAGGAGGCTTGGCCTCGTCCCGTCGCGCTTCCCACAAGGCCTCGACGACGGCCCGCTCTTCGGGGTCCAGTTCGTCGAGTGCTTCCTGTAGACGTCCCGCTTTGCGGGCGGCAACGAGGTCGCGAACCGTGTCCCGGAGGTCCATCCCGTCGGCGCGGCGCTCGGGCGCAGGGGCCGGTGCGGGCGCCGTCAACCGTTCACCCACGATGCCCCACGCCGTGCGCGTGTCCTGTGCGAGGGCGAACCCGAAGGCCAAGGCGAGGCCGGACACGACACCCATGGCAAAGGAGCCGAGGTTCATCCCAGGTACGGGTAGCGCCAATCGCGCGCGGGGACGAAGGTCTCCTTGATCGACCGCGGCGACGACCAGCGGAGCAGGTTCCACGGACCGCCCGCTTTGTCGTTGGTCCCGCTCGCGCGACCGCCACCGAAGGGCTGCTGGCCGACGACGGCGCCCGTAGGCTTGTCGTTGAGGTAGAAATTGCCCGCAGCGAACCGGAGGCGCTCGCTCGCCGCGTGCAGGACGCGCCGGTCCTGAGCGAACACGGCGCCGGTCAGCGCGTAGGGGCTGGTGCCGTCGACGTGGTCGAGCATCGCGTCCCAGTCGTTGTCTTCGTAGACCCACGCCGTTGCGATGGGGCCGAAGATCTCTTCCTGCATCAGGCGATGGCGCGGGTCGTCCACGCGGAACAAGGTCGGCTCGACGAACCAGCCGACCTCGCCGTGGCCGTGACCGCCTGCGACGGTTTCCGCTTCGGATCGGCCGAGCTCGAGGTACCGCGTGTGATTGGCGAACGCGCGCTTGTCGATGACGGCGCCAACGAAGACGGTCGGGTCCCGCACGTCCCCCATGCGCATCGTCGCGAGGCCGTCCCGCACGACGTCGGCGATGGCGGCCCATCGGCTGCGCGGCAAGTACATTCGGCTTGCCGCTGAGCACTTCTGACCCTGGTACTCGAACGCGCCCCTCAGGATGGCGACGCCGACCTCGGTCGGGTCGGCGGACGGGTGGGCGACGATGAAGTCCTTGCCGCCCGTTTCACCGACGAGCCGAGGGTAGCAGCGGTAGGTGTCGAGCCGCTCGGCCACCGTACGCCACAACCCGCGGAAGACGCCCGTGGACCCGGTGAAGTGGATGCCCCCCAACTCGGGGCGGGCGGCGAGCGTCGGGCCGATTTTCGAGCCGGGACCGTGAAGCATGTTGATGACGCCCGGGGGCAGGCCGGCCGCCTCCAACAGGGTCATCAGCACCCAGCAGGACAGGGCGCTCGTTTCCGCCGGCTTCCAAATGGACGTATTGCCGAGGAATGCGGGGGCTGTTGGCAAGTTCAGCGCGATCGACGTGAAGTTGAACGGCGAGATCGCCAGGATGAAGCCGTCCAGCGGCCTATGGTCGACGCGGTTCCAGAAGCCCGTAGGGGACACCGGCGGCTGTTCCGCCAGGAGACTCGCGGTGTAGTGAGCGTTGAAGCGCCAGAAGTCGATCAGCTCGCACGACGCGTCGATCTCCGCCTGGTGCACCGTCTTGGATTGCCCGATCATCGTGGTCGCATTGACGCGGTCGCGCCACGGGCCGGCCAGCAGTTCGGCGGCGCGGAGGAAGACGGCGGCGCGCTGGTCCCAGGGCAGGGCGGCCCACTCCTTTCGGGCGGACTCGGCTGCGGCCACGGCGGCGTCGATTTCGGCCGGCCCGGCGTGATGGACACGCGCGATGACGTGGCGGTGGTCGCAGGGCATCGTGATGTCCGACGTCACGCCGGTAAAGACGTGTTTGCCGCCGATGACGCAGGGGATGTCGACGACCTCGCTGGCCGCGACGCGCACGGCCGCGGCGATCCGCGCTGCCTCGGTGGAGCCGGGTGCGAAGGCGCGAACGGGTTCGTTGACGGGGGGAGGGACGCGGAAGGCGCCGTCGGCCATGGGATCCTCGGTGCCTGCGCCTATCCAGCGGGGCTCACCGGGGCGCGGTAGGTGTGGCCGGGAGACGCCATGACGGTGCCGCTGATGTGTGTGCTCGGGGCCGTGGTCTGGACCGCGCTTCTCGCGGCTTCCGTCGTGGGGGTTCGCGGGTGGCTGGTCTTGCGCGGGGAGGCCATCGACGCCTTCCCCGCCGAGGTGCCGCATGGGGGGCCGCGGTACCGCCGCCTGCTGCGCGCGCATCTCAACGCGACGGAGAACTTGCCGATCTTCGCCGCGGTCTGTTTGGTTGGCGACGGGGCGGGCGTGTTCCACGAGGTGCTCGACGTAAGCGCCGTGGTCTGGGTGGCTGCCCGCGTCGTTCAGACCACGATCCACATCGCGTCGCCTTCGCCGGCCGCAGTGGCGCTGAGGGCCACGGCCTTCAGCGTCCAGGTCCTCGCGGTTCTCACGCATGCGGTCGCAATCGTTGCGCTCTACCTTGGACGACACTGACCGGTCGGGTAGGGGGCGCCGGGAGGTCGCATGCGATCCTTGGTCGTGGTGTTGTTCGTTGTCAGCGGATTGGCGTGCAGTGGCTTTGCCGACAAGGTGCAGCAAGAGGGAATCAAGCAGACGCTCACCCAGATGCGAACGATGCTCAATGGTGTGCCGGATGCGGCGGCGCGAGAGCAAGCGATGGGAGCGCTGGAGCGGCTGGCCAAAGCAGCCAAGGCGGGATCCGTCGACCTCGTGGAAGTCGTCGAGATCTCCGTCGTGTTGACGACGGCCGTGGAAGATCAGGTGCTGACGGCCGACGAGATCCAGGAGTTCGTGTCGAAGGTGGACGCGGCGGTTTCGTAGGCCGATGGCTGGAGAGGCTCGGTAAGGACGGACGACAAGTATTGACAACT
>SXOB01000049.1 GCA_005776945.1 Pseudomonadota bacterium | reverse complement strand
CCGCCCTGATCGACCCCGGCAAGCCCTGGCAGAACGGAGCAGACGAGAGCTTCAACGGTAAGTTTCGAGATGAGTGTCTAAGCGTGGAGTGGTTTCGATCGCGGGCTGAGGGCATCGTAGTGATCGAGGCTTGGCGAGCGCGCTACAATGAAATTCGCCCGCATTCAAGCCTCGGCTATCTCACGCCGAAGGAACACAAGCAGCGGCTTTTGAGGAAGAACAACCAGACGGTGGCGGCGAATCTAACGTAATGGTTGGTCCGAAGAATCCAGGCAGGTCAATGCCGGCCGTGGGTCCCACTTTTGAAATCCTGTCTTCCATTGTGGAGGGGGAAAATGGTACGCTCTTCATCGCCGAGCAGGGCAACTTTGTAGTCTGGGAAGTCGCGGACGGGTTGCTTCGCGCCGTGGTGGGCGTACCCGGTGTCGACGGGTACGCCGGCGACGACGGGCCCGGAGAGCAGGCCTGGATGTCGGGAGGCGTCACCTCTGGTGTGCCAACCAATCGCTTGGCTCTCGACGGCCGCACGCTGTACATCGCTGACGGTTGCAACCACGTGGTTCGAGCCTTTGACTTGGACACCGGCACCATTCGCGAGGTCGCTGGGAATCCGGGCCCACGTACCATTTTTCCGAATTGCTATCCAAGCATCGGTGTGTCCGACGGCGCGTACTCGGGAGACGGCGGTCCGGCCACGGAGGCCGAATTGAATCTTCCGACCGACGTCGCCACGTGCAACGGCGTGGTCTATATTGCGGACACCAACAACCATTGTATCCGACGGGTCGGTCCAGACGGCATCATTTCTGCGATGGCGGGTACGTGTACGGTCCCTGGCTACGAGGGAGATGGAGGACAAGCGACAGAGGCAAAGCTGTACCTCCCTGGGGCCGTGGCGTGTGGACTCGATGGGGACATCCTGATTGCCGACACCAACAACCAAGTCATCCGTCGGGTCGTGCGCCCGGAGGAGGTGGAGGCGCTGCCGTGAACGTGGAGGGGCCGCACCATCTGCTCGTCACTGAACCTGCTCTTCCGCATCGTCCCTGTCTGTCTCTGCGACGACGAGGCTGATCTAAAGCGTTATGTGGACCGAAATTCCGGCAGCAGGTCACCAGGTCGATGAATCCTGACTGCTGTCAATAAAAGGTCGTTCGGCAGCAGCCAACAGGCCGGTGCCCAACGCGGACGGGTGCGACGTGTGGCGCGTACGCGCCGTGGACGGCGCTTTGCAGCAGCCTGCTAGACCGGGCCCCAGCGAAGCGTGGCCCATGCTGCGATTTGTCGCGTCCACGAGGGCCAACCGTGGGTGGCCTTGGGACCGAGCAGGTGCAGCCGCACGGGGGCCCCACGGCCCGTGAGCACGTCCGCCATGGCGCGCGTTTCGTCGACGCAGCGGCCCTCCCAGGCCCCGGTTCCACAGACGAGGTCGATGGGCGGCGTATGGGCGCCCGACTTGGCGGCGGCCGACATCGGGTCGAGATCGGCGGTCCCCGCAAGAAACGGCTCGAGGTGGTAGCGACCTGAGAGGCCGAGGCAGGTGGAAACGCGCTCGGGGGTCCTGAGAGCCGTCAGGACGGTATAGGCCGCGCCGAGACTGCAGCCGGCGAAGGCGATGCGAATGCCCGGCGTCTGGCAGTCCTCGGCGACGTAGTTGAGGAATTCGTCCTCGATGAAAGCGCGGTAGCGAGCCGCCATGTCGCGTCGGCCTTCATCGGGACCGTCGGACAGCCACGAATGGCTCGCCTCGTGTTCCGGTTGGTAGACCTTGACGCGGCCCGCGTCCAGCCAGGGTCGGAGGGCGTCGATCATTCCGTGTTGCTGCCACTCGTGGGCGTACCCACCCGCCGATGGAAAGGCGACCAGCGGCTCCCCCCACCAGCCGTAGCGCCAAAGATGAACGCGACGCCCCATCGCGGGGCTGTCGAGCAGTTCGTGGACGTCGGCGCTCACGCTCGCCGCAGGCCAAGGAACGCGGGCACGCCGTCGAGATCGACCGATTGTGTGGCGGAGTCGTCTGGGTCCATGGAGGTGGCGAGCACTTCGTCCCAGATCATGTCGCGGTGATGGCGGAAAGCGTCAGCCAGCGAGGGGTCGTCGGTCCGGAAGCTCAGGACGATGCGATCCTCGACCTCCAGGCCGGCCTCTTTGCGCGCGGCCTGGATGCGATTGACGAGCTCGCGAGCAAGGCCCTCGGCGCGCAACTCGGGCGTGAGCTCGGTCGCGAGCTGAACGGTGAGGTCCCCCTCGGTCGCGATGGCGCCGTCGGAACGCGGCGTCCGCGTGAGCAGGACGTCGCCTGTCGCGATGGGTTCACCTTCCAGTTCCACCACCCCTCCGGCTTGCCATGTGGCCAGGGCATCGGACGACGCCGCGGCGATGGCGGCCGCAACCCCCTTCATTCGCGGTCCCAGACGTTTGCCGAGCGACGCGAAGTTGGCTTTGGCGGTCACGTGGACGAGCTCGCTGGGGTCGGCCACCCATTGGATTTCGCGGACGTTGATTTCGTCGGCGACGAGGGCGGTCAACTCGGCATCGAGGGCGCGCGGGCCGGCGACGGACATCCGCGCGAGCGGCTGACGTACACGGATGCGATGGGTCTCGCGGAGGTTCCGAGCCGCGGTGACGAGTCGGCGGGCCAGCGCCATGTCGGCCTCGAGCTCAAGGTCCACGAGGCTGTCCGAAGCTGTGGGCATCATCTCCAGGTGAACGCTGTCCAGCGCGCCGGGGCGGCGGCCGGCCTCGAGGCGTTGGTAGAGGATCTCCGCAGCAAATGGCAGGATGGGCGCCAACAGCCGCGTGAACGTCGTCAGCACCTCGTAGAGCGTGGCGTAGGCGGCGGCGCTCGATGCCGGGTCGTCGGATCGCCAGAAGCGGCGCCGGCTGCGGCGGATGTACCAATTCGTCAGGTCGTCGATGAAGCCGAGTACCGACGGGATGACGTTGTAGAGGCGATAGCCGGCGTACTCCGCCGTCGTCTGTCGTAGGACGGACTGAAGGCGGCTGAGCACCCATCGGTCGATGAGCGGCCGCGGGTCGGGTGCCGGCCGGTCGGGCGTCCAACCCTCGGCCGCCGCGTACGTCGCAAAGAAGGCGTACGCGTTCCAGAGCGGCAGCAGGACGGAGCGGACGGTCTCCCGGACGGCCGTCACAGAGAAGCGCATGGGCTCGGCGCGCACGGCAGGCGATGCGACGAGGGTCGCGCGAAGGGCGTCGGCGCCGAACTCGTCGATGATCGTGGTCGGATCGGGGTAGTTCTTGAGCCGCTTGCTCATCTTCTGGCCGTCTTCAGCCAGGATCAGACCGTTGACGATGACGTTCTTGAAGGCCGGACGGTCCGCGAGAGCCGTGGAGAGGACCGACAACGTATAGAACCAGCCGCGCGTCTGATCGAGACCCTCGGCGATGAAATCGGCGGGGAGGCCTGCTTCGACCTCCTCTTTGCGCTCGAACGGGTAGTGGTTCTGCGCCCATGGCATCGCCCCGGACTCGAACCAGCAGTCGAGCACCTCGGGGATGCGCTTGCGGGTTCCGCCGCAGCTGCATGGCCAGGCCAGGTCGTCGACGAAGTGCTTGTGGAGGTCGTCGACGGCGCGCCCGACGCGCGCCTCCAACTCGGCGCGCGAGCCGAGGACCTCGATGGCGCCGCAGGCGTCGCAGATCCAGATGGGTAGCGGCGTGCCCCAGAAGCGATTGCGGCTGATCGCCCAGTCGCGTGCGTCTGCGAGCCAATTTCCGAACCGTTTCTGGCCCACGAATTCGGGAACCCAGCGGACCGTCGCATTGTGCTCGATCATGCGGTCGCGGAGCGCGGTGACCTTGACGAACCAGGTGTCGATGGCCTTGTAGATCAGCGGGGTTCCGCTGCGCCAGCAGAAGGGGTACTCGTGGTCGATCGTCGCCTGCTTGAACAGGCGGCCGCGGTCCTTGATCGCGCGGATCAGCAGCGGGTCGGCCTCTTTGACGCGCATTCCTGCGACGACGGGCACGCGGTCGGTGAAGCGACCTTCGGCGTCGACGGGGTCGCGGACCGGAAGGCCCTCACGCTGGCAGACTCTGGCGTCGTCCTCGCCGAAAGCGGGGGCCTGGTGGACGATGCCGGTGCCGTCATCCTCGCCGACGTAGCCGTCGGCCACGACCCGGAACGCGCCGACGGCGGCGTCGGCGGCGTAGGTGTCGAAAAGCGGCTCGTAGCGCAGTCCGACGAGGTCCTTACCCGACCGGCGCTCGAGCACCTCGGCCTCGCCGATCACGGTGTCGACGAGCTTCTCGGCGACCCACCACGAGCGCGTTTCACCCGGGCGACGAACGCGGACGTAGGACAGGTCCGGGCCGACACAAAGGGCGAGGTTGGACGGCAACGTCCAGGGGGTAGTCGTCCAGGCGAGGAGCGCGGTCTCGGGATCGTCGACCAGGGGGAAGGCCACCGTGATCGCGGGGTCTTGGACGCGCCTGTAGTCGAGGTTCGCCTCGAAGTTGCTGAGTGGGGTCCCGAGCCGCCACGAGTAGGGCATGACCTTGACGCCGCGGACGACGAGGTCGCGGTCCCACAATGTCTTGAAGGCCCACCAAACGGACTCCATGAAGGTGGGGTCCATCGTCTTGTAATCGTCGTCGAAATCGACCCACCGTCCCAGCCGGGTGACGGTTTCGCGCCAGAGCTCGGTGTACCTCAGGACGATGGCTCTGCAGGCCTCGTTGTAGCGGGCGACGCCGTAGGCGTGGATGTCGGCGGGGCCCTGCAGACCGAGGTCCTTCTCGATTTCCATCTCGACGGGGAGGCCGTGGCAGTCCCAGCCGAAGCGCCGCTCCACGCGGTAGCCACACATCGCCCAGTAGCGGGGCACGATGTCCTTGATCGTGCCGGCCAGCAGGTGCCCGTAGTGGGGCGTGCCTGTCGCGAACGGGGGCCCGTCGTAAAAGACGAAGGTCTTGTCGCCGCGAACGGATCGGCGGAACACGTCACGCGCTTTCCAAAGGTCGAGGACCTCCCGTTCCAACGCGGGGAAATCCGGGCGGCTGTCGGGTCGAGCGAACACGGGGGCGTCCTTGAAGGGCGGGACGGCCTAGCCTGCGACGTCCGTCGTGGTCAGGGGGCCGGGGTCGGCTCGGGTGCTTCGACGGGCGGCGGCGGCGACGCTTCGGTCGTCGACGCCTCGGGTGGGGTCGGCTCGGCGACGGACACCGGACGCGGAATGGGCGCGCCGATGCGAGCCTCCTTGGACTGACGCCAAAGCTCGATCTCGTCGATGACGACCCACGTGTAGCCTTCTCGTTCGAAGGGACCGCGCTGGATCGCGTGTCGTTCCTCGACGGGGAAACCGGTTCCGGCGAAGCCTTCTGACGTCCAGGACAGGATCTTGCCGGACGCCGACCAACCGTTCTTGTCGGTGTGCTGCCACGCGCCGTCGGCCGTCCAGACCCAGCGCTCGATGCCTTCCTTGCCGCGCCATGTCCCGATGAACTCGGCGGGAGGGATGACGACGGGAGGTTCGGCGGGCTCGCAGGCGAACAGAAAGAGCAGCGCGTTCATGAGGACTCCTACCGCGACGGATGCGGCCGTTCACCCGACGGGTGAGGTCAGGCCATGGTTTGGCTGGTCTGGGCATGTGTCGACCGCACGGTCGAGCCGGTGGTTCCCGAAGACCCGCCGCCGACGGCGCGTGTGGACACCTGGCGAACGCTGCGGGACGACCAAGAGGCGGTGCGATCGCCTGGAGACGGCGAGGGGACCTGGGAGCGGGACGACGCCGGGGGCGCCTTCGTCGCTGGCGGCCTGGCGCAACTCGCGCTCCGTTTCACAGCGGGCCCGCGCGGCGTCGACGTTGGCGGGTCGGTCGTCCTCGAGCCGCCTCCGTTCTGGGGGTGGAGTCCCCCCCAGGCTGGCAACCCGGATGCGCCCGGCTTCGTCACGGTCGAGGGACCGGACGGCGTTCTGCTGAGCGCAAGAGAAGCCGCCGGAGCGCTGTTCGTGCAGGTCGGGGGCCGCGCCCTCCGGACGGGCGAGGTGCTCCGGTTCGTTTACGGCGCCGGGCCCGCCAAGGCGCGCGTAGACCGCTTTTCGGAGCGCCGCACGGGCTTCTGGGTCGGCGTGGACGCCGATGCAGACGGTCTTCGCGGCCGCTTGCGTCGTCCGGTCGAGGTCGACGTCCTTCCCGGTCCGTTTGTGGCGATGAACGTCGTTGCGCCGTCGGTCGCAGCGCCGGGCGAAGCGACCGTCGTCCGAATCGCTGCGCTCGATGGGTCCGCGAATCGGACGCCCTTTGTGGGCGCGCTCACGCTCGCCGGCCCCGAAGCGTGGGGGCCCCCCATCCGGGTGGAGATGGCCGAGACGGACGCTGGTGCCGTCGCTGTCCCCTGGGTGCCGACCGTGGCAGGAGTTGGCCAGTTCATGGTCACGTTGGAGGACGGGCGGGGTTGGGCGTCCAACCCAATCGTCGTGCGCGACGGGGCCGAGGCCATTGCCTGGGGCGACCTGCAGATTCACAGTGGCCTGTCGGATGGCACCGGGAGGCCGTCGGACCTGTTGCGGTATGCCAGAGAGGTTGCGGGGCTCGATGTCGCCGCGGTGACCGACCACGATCGCTGGGGCATGTGGCCACTCGCGGACGACCCCGAGGCCTGGAACGAAATCGTGTCGGCGGCCCGCGAGGCCCACGTGGATGGGGCCTTCGTCGCTCTTGTCGGCTTCGAGTGGACCAATTGGATCTACGGCCATCGGCACGTGCTGTTCTTCGGCGATGACGGGCGGGTCCTTTCCAGCTTGGACGACGCCACGGACACGCCCAACGAGCTCTGGGGTGTGCTCGCGGGGCAGCCGGTCGTGACGATTGCCCATCATCCGGCGGGCGGCCCGGTTGCCTTGGACTGGCGGACGCCTCCCGACTCCGTGCTCGAGCCGGTCGTCGAGATTGCGAGCGTGCACGGCCAATCGGGCTCGCCAGAGTTGCCGGGCCCCATCGGCGGCGCATTCCCAGACGCGTTTGTCGAGTTGCAGTGGCGCAAAGGCATGCGCTTTGGGGTGATCGGCAGCACGGATGGGCACGACGGCCACCCAGGGCTGGCGCACCTCGTCGGCGGCCAAGGCGGCCTCGTCGCGTTTCCCGGACTGGTACGAACCCGACAGGGTGTGCTGGATGCTCTGCGCGCGCGGCGCGTGTACGCAACGAACGGACCCCGAATCATCCTGCGGTTCGACGTCGACGGCGTGGCGATGGGTGGGGTCGTCGCGCCAGGCGACGCTCGCGTCGCCGACATTCGCGTCATCGGCGCGGCCGACCTCGAGCGGGTGCAGGTGCTTACGCGCCAAGGCGTGTGGTTCGAAGGGGCGAACGGCGGCGCGGTCGGCCGGGTGTGGGCCGAACGCGTGACGCTGCCGCCGCTGGAGGCGGGCGACTTCGCCTACGTCCGTGTCATCCAAACCGACGGGGGCCTCGCGTGGGCGAGCCCCGTCTTCGTTGGCGAACCCGACGGTCAGATGTAGACGGGCACCGGAGGTCACCATGGCGCGTTGGCTGTTGGGTGCGGGGGCGTTGCTTGGATTGGCCGTGAGCGCGCTGGCGGCCAAGGCCGACGTTCCGCACGGTCTGGATTTGCGGTGCGCGACCTTTCCGGCGTCCCTCGACGCCCAACTCGACCTGGACACGCGCGATGCGACCACGGACCTCGGCCGTTGGGTGGCCGCGAGGCGGGCGGAGGGCGCGGACGTCGACGGCATCGATTTCGAGGTGGGGACGAAACCCACCGGGTACCCGGTCGCCTTCGTTCAGGTGTGCATGCGGTACGGTGGATAGGTTTGCGTAAGCGGACATTTTTTGTCCGCGTCGCCAAAAAATGGCCTTGTCGATGGCGCGTGCGTTCAGTAGATCCTGGGCGTGAGGTGAACGTGTCCACGCTGCGCATCGAAGGCATGGGGATGTGGGGTTCGGGCGCCCGGTACCGGGTTGCGGCGGCGGGTCGTTGCGGGCATCGCGCGTGGGATGAGGGAGATGTCTTGCTGGTCGAGGGCGAAGTCCTCGAAGGCCAATGGGCGGTGTTGGAGCCTACCGGCTTCCTTGGGCGGCCCGTCGTCGGCCAACGCCAGGGAGCGGGCTGGATCGGACCCCATGGGGAACGCTGCCATGCGGCGCGATGGCGCTGCATGGGACGGATCCGGGCCGTCGTGGGTGGCGACGCGTCGGGCGGAATGGGGGATTTCGGGCAGCTGGCGCTGTTCGGTCTGGCGGCGTGAGGGCCGCGGCCCGCACACCCTGCCGGGGGTGTTGCGGGTCGAGCCGTCAGCCGCGTGTGGCTCGGTCGATGGCTTTCCGCATGGCGCTGGCCCTCTCCAGGTCAAGCGGAGCGCGGATGTCGCCGTCGCGGTGAAGGGCGGTCCCCACGATGGCGCCTTGGGCGCGGCGGAGCAACTCTCCGACGTTGTGCACCGTCGCGCCCGAGGCGACCCAAACGGGTGCGCCGGGGGCGCCGTCGATGACGGCGTCGATGTCGGCGAGGAGGGGGACACCGCCGGTATGGCCGCCGGTGACGAGCAAGGCGTCCGCCCGACCGCGATGCCAGGTGTCGGCCGCGAGGCGTCCGAGGTCGGTCTCGCCGGCGGGAACGGCGTGTTTGACGGCGACGTCGGCGGCGATTCGGACGTCGGAAGCCAACCTGGTGCGGAGGGCCAACGTGCCACGAGCATCGCCGGTGACGAGCCCTTGATCGGTCCAAGCCGCGCCCGTGTGGACGTTGACCCGAATCCAGGCGGCCCCAACGGCCGTGGCGATAGCCAGCGCGCTTGCAGCATCGTTGCGCAGCACGTTGATCGCGAGCGCCAGATCGGGGGCCGCTTCCCGGACCGCAATGGCGACGCGGACCATGGCGGCGACCGTCACCGGGCCGACGGCGCCAGGCGCGAAGGGGGCGTCGCCGAAGTTCTCGATAACTGCGAGGTCGGCGCCAGCGTCCGCGAGGACTCTGGCGTCGGCTACGGCGCGGGTGAGTGTGTCGTCCAGGGGCGGCCATGGCGTGGGCGCGCCCGGCAACGGAAGGAGGTGGACGACGCCTGCGAATCTCACCAAGTCGCCAAGGTCACGATGGTGAATACCGGAATCAACACGACGGCGGCGAAGGCCGCGTAGGCGCCGAACGACGGCATGGGTTGGCCCGAGTGTTCGACGATGGCCTTGACCATGAAGTTGGGTCCGTTGCCAATGTAGGTCCCGGCGCCGCAGAAGACGGCGCCAAGCGAGACCGCTTCCAGGAGGCGCGCGCCGTGGGGGTCGGTGATCAGGGTGCCAAGCGCCTCGGGCGAAACGCATGCGGGCACCTGGGCGCAGGCGACGGTCGCGAAGGCCGCGTACGTCGGGGCGTTGTCCAGGACGGCGGACAGGAAGCCGGTCGCCCAGAAGAAGTGGGCGGGTTGGGTGAGGCCAAGGCTCGAGCCATGGCTGGCGAGCAGCGCAGTCGCGGGAATCATCGTGACGAAAATGCCGATGAACATGATGGCGACCTCTTGGACGGGTTCCCATGAAAACTGGTTCGCACGGCGCAAGTCGGCCGGCGTGAGTTGGAGGGACAATGCGCCGAGGCCAACCAGCAACCACTCACGAACGTGCCAGGTCGCCGCGGCGCTGCCAGGCTCGGCGACGACGAGGGCGACGATGGCGATCGCGGCTGCCAAGAGCCCGAGGTTGGCGGTCCCGGCGATGCGGATGGGCACGACGCCGCCCTGGTCGTGGCGGATGGCGAGTGCCGTTTCGCGCCCATAGGCGATGCTGTCGGCGATGAAAAACACGAGCAAAAGGAGCCCGACGGCCAACATCCACGGGAAACCGAGGTGGGTGATCGACCAGGTGAACGGGACTCCGCGGAGGTACCCGATGAACAGCGGGGGGTCGCCGATAGGCGTCAGCGCTCCCCCGACGTTCGACACGATGAAGAGGAAGAACACGGGAATGTGGGCCTTGTGCTGACGTTCCGAGTTCGTTCGCATCAGGACCCGGATGAGCAGCATGCTTGCGCCCGTCGTGCCAACGAGATTGGCCAAGACTGCGCCCACGGCGAGTAGCGACGTGTTCGTGAGTGGCGTGGCCGCGAGGTCGCCGGTCACGAGGACGCCGCCCGCCAACGTGTAGAGGACGCCGATGAGGACGATGAAGGCGATGTACTCGGAGGCCGTGTGGCTCAACGCCGTCAGCGCTGCTTCCGATGCCCCGCCGAGGTCTCCCACGACCACCGCGAGCAGGCCCAACAGCACGGGCGCGGACCAGAGGGCGACCACTCGGAGTTGGGCGCGTGCGCCGTGCCAGTGATGGGTGGCCCAAAGTGGCAGCACGGCGACGCTGACCAGCATTCCGACGAAGGGTAGGATGGCCCAAGGGCCCAGGAGGGCTGCCAGGCCCGAACCCGCCGCCAACACGGTCATCGCGAACCTCAAGGTTGGGCCAGACTCCTAGCATGCCGCCGCCGACGGCACGTCGGCGCGCCTGGACGACGGATGAGGACCCTACCAGGGCAGCAGAACCACCGTGGACAGGGTCCATTCCCCGTCGCCAACGGGCACTTCGGATGCCTCGCCCGTTCCTGCGAGTTGGTCGGCCGTGCCGGCAAATCCTGCGGACCAGACGGCGTCAGGGCCTGCGACGTAGAGCCCGTCCACGGGCGAGGACGCGAGCGAGACCTCGTCCAACGCGGGGTAGAGCGCGGGGTCGAGAACGCCGAGCGCGAACACGAGGTCGTAGGGCAGCGGACAACCGCTGTCGTCGTGCGGCGTCAGTCGCCACCAGGGGTCAGCGGGGACGCTAGAATCGGGAGAGGCCTCAGAAAACGCGGCAAAGCCGGCGACGGGCGAACTGCACAATATGGTCAGGTAGGCGTCGTACGCCGTGACGGTCAGCTCAGAGCGCTCAGGTTCCGGCAGACCGTCGACGACAGACCAGGTGCCGTCGATCGCCCACCACGTCGGGGTTGGCGATGCCGAGGGCGGTGGTGAGGGCGACGAGTTGGACGCCGTGTCGGCCGTCGTCGAGGTCCCGTCCGCGGTGGGTGAGTCGGTGTAGGCGGCGCTGGGGGCAGAGGCCTCGTCCGAGGAACAGCCCGTGACTGCGAGTACGAGTGCGAGCCTGACGGCCACCGTCCCTCCCACCGTGCGTACATCAAGGTGCGTGCCAACCGCTCGACGCTGTTGGCGCCGAGGTCGTGCTTCCGATCCGTACGGCAAGCGCGACATGGCGATCATCGCAGGTCCCAAGCGAGGGTCGCCCACGCCGAGTAGGGCTCCGTGCCAGTCCATTGGCTGCGCAAGGTCGTTCCACCTTCGTCGAGGACGGTCGGCCAGGCCATGCCGTGCTCGGACCAACCGTATCCCTCGTCGATCCAAGTGCGCTGGGTCTGGCCTGGGTAGGGCGCGTCGGCATCTGAGATGGCGATCCCAAGGCCGAAGGCCTCGACCGCGGTCGGAAACTCCTGGGTGCGTAGCCAAAGCGGGTCGCAGTCGGACTCGAGGACGGTGGGGAAGGAGGCGAGCCAGGCCCATTCCACCTGCGGCGGGCCCCCCGTCGGGCTGCCATCGAAGGTCGTCACGACCGTGCAAGTTGGCTTGGTGTCGGGTTTCCGCTCCCAGCGCTCTGGCAGCACGTACCAGGTCTGGAAGGCGTGTACGTCGACGCCGTCGGGCTCGAGGACGATGGTGTCGATTGCAAAGGCGGGCTCGTCCGAGCCGCCGCAAGCGGTGAGCCAGGCGATCACAGGTGACTCCGAAGCAGATGGGCAATGGAGACGGCAGTGACGATGAGCAAGGCCAGCGTCCAGACGGCGAGAAACGCGACAATCCAGGGCCAGCGCGGCGGGGGTTGGCGGGCATGCTGCACGGCGCGAGCAGGGGGCACCGTTGGCGCGGCCTGTGGACGTACCCAGGCCGTGGACTCGGTGGACAGGGGTGGCGCCCCCGCGTCGGTCGCCTCGAGTGCCAGGCCACGTCCGTCGGTGTGTTCGGGCTCGGTCTCCGGGACGTAGCGACGGAGGACGACCACGTCGTCGTCGTCGTGCGCGTCCTCGTCGACCGCGTCGTGCACTTCGTCGCGAAGCGCGGCCAGGTCGTACGGGTCGTGGCCCACCTCGGTCACGCGCACGGGCAGCGCGCCGTCGCGGGTCACGACTCGACGCACCTGCGTCTCGTCGCCGGCACCCGTCAGCTCGGGTGCGGCCGCGTCGGGATCGAGAACCTGGCGACTGAGATGGACCTCTTCGGTCTGCTCGCCTTCGTCGCGGGCGCGGGCGGGCCGGGTCTGGCCAAGGAAGAGGGGCGGAAAGCTGCCCGACGTGGGGTCGGCCTCGTCGAGCCACCAAGGCGCGCGCCCCCCTTGGCCCGACTCGGTGTGCTCGGGCTCATCGTTGCTGGAGGCTGGAGCGACAAATTCGGTGCGCCAGGTCTCGGCGACGTTCGCGAGGTCCACTTCGCGAGGCGTGTGGTCGCCCTCGATGGCCCAGGCGACGTCGGCGGCGAAGGCGTGGTCGGGGCTGCGCTTACGCACACGTTCGATCAGCACCCGCGCGCGGTGCGACAGCCCCGTGGCGAGCAGGCGAGCGGCGGCGTTGGCGCACTCGTTGTCGTCTTGGTCGTCGGCCACGTGGCCGGGATCGGCGTCGGTCGGGGCTTCAGTGGCATGATCCCATAGGTCGCGCAGGCCTGTGTCGTCGGGCGCGTGGCCCATCGCGCGCTCAAGCGCCTTCCGCGCATTTGTCGGCCATGTGCGTCCCGGAAACACGTCGGGGAGCAGGGCCAACCACGTCGGATCGGGGCTGTCGGCGGCCAGATTCGGTTCCACGCGACGCCACGCGAGGTCGACGAGGCCCAACGTGGCGTAGGCCCGGACTTGCGCCTGACGCGCCTGGACCGAGGGCTCTTCGACCTCCTCCCAGGCGGAGACGAGGTCGATCACGCGCCGGCAGGCGCCGCGTCCCAGCCAGGTGAGCGCGGCCGACTCCAGTTGCCTTGCCGTCGGCGGGTGTGGGACGATGGCAACCTCGCCGCGCTCGTAACCGGCGAGTACGAACGTCAGCCCAAGCGCGCCACGGCGGCGGCGAGCTTGGGCGCCACCTCGAACAGGTCGCCGACGACGCCGTAGGTCGCATGCTCGAAAATGGGCGCCGAAGCATCCTTGTTGACGGCGACGATGACGCGGCTCGTGCGCATTCCAGCCAAGTGCTGGATGGCGCCAGAGATGCCCAACGCGATGTACAGGGTCGGGTTGACGGTTTTGCCCGTCTGGCCGACCTGCTCGTCGTGGTGGGCGTAGCCGGCGTCGACGGCGGCGCGCGAGGCCCCAACCGTGGCGCCAAGAGTCGCCGCGAGGGGTCGGACGACGGCGTCGAACGACTCGGCTGACTTCAGGCTGCGCCCTCCGGACACGATGCGCTCGGCTTCGGTAAGGTCGGCCGTCTTGTGTTCGGCCGCCTTGCGTTCCACGACGACCACGGGGTCGACGGACGTGCATGCGACGGTTTGAACTGGCGCACGGCCTGTGCCCATCGCGGGAACCGGGAAGCTGTTGGCCCGAACGGAGAAGACGGCCACCCCGCGCGTGACGCGGACATCCGCGAAGGCTTTGCCCGCGTAAAGGGGCCTGCGTCCGACGACGACGCCGCCGTCGACCCGAAGGTCCGTACATTCCGTGCCGAGGCCCGAACCGAGGCGCGCGACGAGGCGCGGGAGGGCATCCTTGCCTGCGTAGCTGGCGGGCGCAAGGATGACGTCGGGCGCGGCCGCAGTGGCGATGGCGTGAAGGGCCGCCGCCGTCCGGGTGCCGCTGTAGGACGAAAAGTCGCCCGCGACCTGGTAAACCTGCTGAGCGCCCCAGCCGCCAAGCGCGTCGGCCGCGACGTCGCCGACGACGGCGGCCGAGACGGTCGTGCCGAGCGCACGGGCCAGTTCAACTGCCTTGCCGAGCAGCTCTCCGGCGGTCTTCTTGAAAGAGCCCTGTTCGTGTTCGCAAACGACGAGAATTCCACTCATGACGATCTCCCAACGCTGCTAAAGGACCTTGGCTTCTTCGCGGAGCAGGCGAACGAGTTCGTCGACGACGGTGTCGACGTCCCCTTGCAAAATGCGCCCCTTGGGCCTTGGCGGCGGGGTGTCCCAGGCCGTCATCGTCACGGCGGGCGCGATGACGTCGGCGCTGAGGCCGAGGTCGGCCAGCGACGGCGTGTCGATGGGCTTCTTCTTCGCCGCAGTGAGTTGGGGCAGCTTGGCGTACCGAGGGGTGTTGAGGCCGCGCTCGGCCGTCATGATGGCCGGGAGCGGCCCTTCCACGACTTCGACGACGCCCCCGTCGACGTTCCGGGTCGCCCGGAAGCGTCCGCCCTCAGCCGAGAACGTGGTGACGCGGCTGATGACGGGCCAGCCGAGCAGTTCGCCGACCATCGCCGGTACCTGTGCGTTGTCGTGGTCGATGCCGACCTTGCCGCAGAAGACGACGTCGCAGGCTTCGCGGCCGATGGCGGCGGCGAGCACGCGAGCGCGTCCGAGGCTGTCGGTCTTGAGCGCGGCCGCCTCGGAGACGACCACGCTGCGAGCGACACCCGGGGCAAGGACGTTGCCGCGGAGGACGGCCTGGGTGGATTCGTCGCCGATGGTGAAGGACACGACCTCGGCGCCGTGCTTCTCGCCGGTGACGATGGCTTCTTCGACGGCGAGGGCATCGTAAGGGCTTACGACCCACTTGATGCCGTTGGCGTCGATGCCGTCACCCTGGATTTTGATCCGGGTGTCGGTGTCTGGCGTGATCTTCACGCACACTCCGATCTTCACATGGCCTCCACGAGGATGGGGCGAGCGGACGCATCGGTCCGCAGGCCTCGGATGAAAACGTCGGCAACCTGTCTGGCGGCCTCTTCGAGCGTGAATCTCTCGGTCCGCCGCGACAAGACCCACTGCATGGCGAGCTCGTCCAGCGACCCAAAGAAGGCCCACATGCCGATGAAGGGCTCGATGTCCCGGCGGTAGAGGCCTGCGGCCTGGCCGTCGCGGACGATTTGTGCAAACACGTTGAGGTACGCCCACAACTTCTCGGGGCGGTACCGTTTGAGGAATTTGTTCGAAAGCCGCAGCTCGACTTGGAGGACTTCGGCCGCTTCCCGATGGTCGCGCACCATGCCGAGGTGATGGGAGGCGAAGCGCCGAATGCGCTCGTCGGGGTCGTCGACGCCAACGAGGATGGCGGCCAGGCCCGCAAGGAGCTGGTCCATCTTCGTCTCGAAGATGGAGAGGAGCAAATCCTCCTTGTTGCGAAAATATAGGTAGATCGTGCCGTCTGCGACGCCTGCGCGGGCGGCCACGTCGCGGATGCGGGTGCCGTGGTAGCCGCGCTCCGCGAACGCAGAGACGGCCGCCTCCGTGATCTGATGGCGCCGGTCGACCCGGGCAGACCGCGCCTCCGTCATGAACGGCGCTTCGCGCGCCACTTCTCGACGAGCAGCGAGATGTCGCGCTCGGGCACCTTCGCCCAATCCGCGAGGAACTGAGCGTTGCCCGAATCGGTCAGCGGGTGGCGAATGCAAGCCTTGAGCACCTTGTAGGGGGCCGTGGCGACGTCGGCGCCGGCGAGGGCGGCGTCGACGAGGTGCAAGGGGTGGCGGATGGACGCCGCAAGGACCTTCGTGTGGATGGTCGCGCTGTTCGCGTAGACGCCAACGATCTGCCGAATCAGGTCCGTGCCGTCCCACGAGACGTCGTCGAGGCGACCGACGAAGGGGCTGATGTACGCGGCGCCGGCAAGCCCGGCGAGCAGCGCCTGACTGGCTTGGAAGCAGAGCGTGACGTTGACCCGGATGCCCTCGTCGGCGAGGCGGCGGGTCGTTGCGATGCCGGCTTCCGTCAGCGGCACCTTTACGACGACGTGGGGGTGAACGGTGGCGAGGAGCCGGCCTTCGCGGAGCATGCCTTCGACGTCGGGCGCAACGGTTTCAGCGCTGACGGGCCCTTTGACGATCTCGCAGATTTCGTGGATCGTCTCGAGAAAGTCTCCGCCTTCGCGGGCGATCAGCGACGGATTCGTGGTCACGCCTGCCAGGACGCCCCAACTCGCGACTTCGCGGATCTCGGCCAAATTGGCCGTGTCGAGGAAGATCTGCATGGGTCCCTCCTGGGGCCGGCGGGTCTATCGCGGGGCCGGCGCGCGTCGACGCGGACGTGGAACGTCGACCAGGCCTGCCAACCGGGCACGTGGGCCGGCAAGGGCTGGCGTCCATGGCTGTTGCGTGCGCGGATCGACCGCTTCGGGCCAGACTTCCGCCAACGGGTACCAGACGAACGGTCTGGCCGCGATGGCGGGATGGGGAAGCCGGAGCCGGCCGGCCTGGAGAATGAGGTCGCCGAACAACAGCAAGTCGAGGTCGAGCGTGCGATCGCCCCAGGGGCGGGAGCGTCGGCGGCCGGCGCCCCGTTCGATCTCGATCAGCGCGTCCAACAGGGCCTCGGCGTCGAGTCCCGTCTGGACGACCACCACCGCATTCGCGAACCAACCCCGCGCACTGCCGCCGCGCAACGGCGGCGTGATGACCACCCGGCTGACGGCTTCCAGCGTCGTTTCGCGCAGGCGTCCAATGCGTCGGACGGCCAGGGCGAGGTGGGCGTGGCGGTCGCCCAGACTCGTCCCAAGGCCGATCGCGGCAGCGGTCAACGGACACCTCGCGTCAGCCACGTCGCGGCCGACGATTCCGTCGCTTCCACCCGTGCCCGTTCGCCGTCGCCGTCGAGATCGCAGGCTGCCGACGCGACAAATCCCTTGGCGGTGAGCGTGACTCGGTAGGTGGCGTGCACTTCGGGGTACAACGGCCGCCAACCGAGGCGAGTAAAGCCCTCATTGGAGCGCCAAGGCACGGAGGTTGCGTCCACCGCGTAGGGGGGGCGCGGCGCCGGGTCGGCCGCGACGAAATCGCCAAAGGTGTCGCGGTGGTGCAATTCGGCTCGCCTCAGATCGTCGACATCGGCGAGCACCTTGTTGAGCTGCAGTCTCCGATGGACGACGATCGCCGCGGGCACAGCCACCAAACCAAGGACACCGACGAGGGCGACGCCCATGGCCAATCGTCGCTGTTCCATCGGGCCCATCGCCTACCGGTAGCGTGGCAGCCGCTCCCCGGAAAACGGGTCAGCGTCCGGCGATGAAGGTCACGAGGTGGAGCCCATTGGCATCCACTTCGGCCGCGTAGCCGACGCGTCGGCTGTCCCCGAGCAGGGCGGGACGCGACCGCGGATCCCAGAGGATTCGGTCGAGGCATGACTCCACCGTCGACCCTCGGCATTCCCACTTTGCGGCCTCGTCAGGGTCGAAGCCGAGCGCCGCGGCGAGGCTCGCGACGTCGCCGGTCTTTGCGAGCAATGCCCGAGCGCCAGAGTCCAACAGGGGATCCCGAATCCAGGGTGCGGCGCCGTAGGCGTCGCGGATTCCGTCGAGCAGCTCGGCGGCCCGACCGATGGGCTCGGCAGAGGGCTGAGCGGTTCCCAAGAGGCCGAGTTCGGGCGGGATCATCCCCACGTAGATGGGGAAGAGGGCCTCCGTCACGCCAGCCTTGCGAATCTCGAAGAGCCACTCGCCGGGCGCGACAAGGGAGAAGGGTTGGGGGGCGTCCAGCCCACCTTCCCAAAGGCGCCCGTCCGGGTCGGAAACCGCGTAGGTGCCGCCGTCGACGACCGGCAACGTCAGCGACGAGCCCGACCGCGCTTGGCGAGGCATCAGGTCCAGGTGGACTTGCGACCGTCCAGCCAACGCGACCCAAGCGTCGCCCTGGCTCCCTCGGGCTCGGACAACGCCCACCGACGTGCCCTCCGGCAATGCGGCGAGCCAGGTCGCAAGTGGCGCGGGAGTTCCCCCCTGCGTCACCGACCAGGCGCCGACGTCAATGATGGGCCATGGCCATCCAGCCCGCCACGCCGCTTCCCGAACGACCCAACCGTCGAGGTTGCCTTCGCCCCGGATGGCGGCCAAGGCGAGGCCGGCAGCTGCACCCGCCAAGGTCCCGTCGTGGGCGTAGGCCCCTACAGCGGCCCCGACCGTGGGGTCGATGGGCCGACCCGGGTTGGGGGCATACGTGCCCGCGTAGGGACTGGGCAGGTGGGGGGGGTCCAACGGGTTGTGCGGTGGCACCTTGGCGGTGCAGGCCGCGACCACGAGGAGGGCGAGGGTCACGAGGCCCGCAGGACGTCCGGCAACGTGTCAGACGGCGTAGGCGTCGAGTCGCTGCGGACGTAGGGCACGTCGTCGACTTCGACGAGGAGCAGGGCGGGATGACGCCGGCCGTCGAACGGGATCAGGCTGTGGCCGTCGCGCATCCAGGCGACAACGGTGTCGCGATCGATCGTGCGCTCGGGCAGACCGTGAAGGCGCACGACGAGCGTCGCGATTTGGTCGCCGGACATCGTTGCGGCGCGGACGAGCACATCGCCCATGATTCCTCCCGTCGCCGCCGCTAACGCAGCGGGCGTCAGTTCCCCTCTCGGCTGCGTCGCGTCCGGACCCAGGACCAGCCGAGGAAGGCGAAGAAGAACGTCGACAGGGTGGCGACGAGGAACGCGAACGGAAGGCCGGGGTCGTCCGCCGACCGGAAACCAAGCAGGTTGAGCATGCCCGTGATGGGGCGGACCACCCGTCCGGTATTGCCGGGCGGCATTTCGGAGATGCACTGGCCCGTCTTGATCGTCGCCTCGAAGGAGTAGCGGACGATCATCAGGTAGGAGACGGCCTTGGCGACGAGTGCCATCTCCTTGACCCGAACGATGAGGCCGCCAAAGGCGATTTGTGGGATGAGGAGCAAAGGCAACACGCCCACTGCGGCCTCTGAGCTGGCGAAGGACGCCGAAACCAGCAAGCCGAGCGCCATTCCCACGAGGCCGGTGAGGGCGGTCACCGTCGTGAGCCAGAGCCACGAGAAGCCGTAGCCGTGATCGGAACTGCACTCGAGACCGCCACCGTCGCTGACACCTGGGGCGCCCCCCATGTCGAGGAGCCACCAGTTCATCGTCGCGAGGATGACACACTGGACGACGACGAGCAGGCCGAGCACGGTCACTTTGCTCGCAAGGTAGGACGTCGAGGACAGGCCAACGCGCGCCTCGCGTCGCCAAATCGGGCGGTCAGAAATGAGCTCGCGAACGGAGCCTGACGCCCCAAACCAAAGCGCCGAAAGCGCGAGCATGAACGTGCTTGAAGGATCGGGTTCGGGGAAGACGATCCACATGAGTGTGCCGAGGATCGGCGCTTGGGCGAGCAGAACGAAGGTGCCGGCGCGGTCGCGGAGCTTCACGCGCCAGTAGCGTCGGGTCAGGGTGATGAACTGCTGGGTCCGGGACCGCTTCATCGTCGAGCGGTGCGCCTTCTTGCGTTTGCCCTTGTCGCGTTCGGCGGCGCGGAGGCCCAACAGATGCTCGCGCGTGCTGACGTACTTGCGAAAGACGGGTCCATTGCGGAATCGCGCGCCCCACGCTTCGGGCTTGTCTTCGGCGAGGCGCGAGAAAATGCCGTCGACGGACGGAACCGAAAACCACTTGGTCGCGTCGGTTGGCGGGCCGAACCAGGCGAGGCGTCCGCCCGGCGCGAGCACCATGAGGTGGTCGACGAGGCCGAGGACCGTTGGCGTCACGTCGTGGGTGACGAGGAAGATGATGCGGCCATCGTCGGCAAGTTGGCGAATGAGGCTGACAATGTCCTGGGCAGTCTGAGGGTCCAGGCCGCTGGTGGGCTCGTCGAGGAAGAGCACCCGCGTCGTACGCGTCAGCAACTCTTGGCCGAGGTTGACCCGCTTGCGTTGCCCGCCTGAGATGCCGCGTTTGACGGCGTCGCCCACCCGGCTGCTCCGGATGTGCTCGATGTCCAACTCGGACAGCACGCGGTCGACCTCGACCTGGAGGGCGTCGCGCGGTGTGTCGGGAGGGAACCGGAGCCGCGCCGCGAATTGAAGGCTCTCCTCGACGGTGAGGTCGGCATGGACGACGTCGTCTTGGGGGACGATGCCGACGACGCTGCGGTCGGCGGCCAACATCCGGTGGAAGTCCTGGCCGTCGAAGAGGACTTCGCCATCATCCGCAGGGGCGATGCCCGCAATCGCCGTGAGCAGCGTGGTTTTTCCGGCGCCGCTGGGGCCGACGACCGCGATGACTTCGCCGGTGAAGCATGTGAAGTGGACGTCGTCGAGCAGCGTGGTCTTGCCGATCTTCCGCGTCAGCCCTCGAATCGAGAGGGCGGAGAACGACCGAGTGCCGAACGCCGTGAGCGAAGTGAGCTCTCGGTCGATCTGGAATGCGGTCGCGCCGACGCGAAGGGCGTCGCCTGGCTTGAGGGGGGCAGACGAAACGGGTGCGCCGTTGACGAGCGTGGGCCGGCCGCTGCCGAGGTCGACGACGCGCCAGCCGTTGGGTGTCCGCAGGAGTTCGGCGTGCCGAGGGGCCACGGACGGATCGGGGAGATTGACGTCGCAACTCGTCGCGCGCCCCAAGACGTAGCGGTCGCGATCCAACTTGACGGTGAAGTCGCCGGATGCGTGCCGGACGTCGTGTTTCCGAAACAGGGCGCCAACGAGCTGCGTGTCGATGCCAAGCCGTTCGGCGGCCCGATTCAGACGGCCGATTTCGTGGCGGTCGATGACGCCGTCGGTTGCAGAGACACCAAACAGGGCGTCCAGGAGGAGCAGCGCCTCCTCTGGGCCGTAGGTGTCTGCGAAGCTGCCGAGGTCGAGCTCCTCTGCCGCGGCCGCACGGAGGGCCGCCTCCTCGCCGGGACCGAAGCGCGCAGAGAACGCCCGCAGGTCGTCTTCGGTAATGGCGATGCGGTTTTCGGGGGCGAGGGCCAGATCGAGGAGGATCTCGGTGGCGTCGGCCTCAAGACCCGTCCGTGCGTGGACTGCGGCGCGCAGGGCCGTCCGCACCGACTTCGTGACGGCCCCGTCGGGCATGTTCCGTACGAGCATGCCGACGAAGTCGACGGCAAACCGGACGGCTTCCTGGCGACCGGCGTCCGAACCCGCCGGCCACGCCCGCAGGAATCGGGCCTCGAGGTGGCTTTGGAGCATCTAGGCCCGGCCATCCGGCTGTGGCCGGGAGACAGGGACGCGGCGGTCGGCGGACGTAGGGACCACCGAGCCTCCGATGGTCAGCGGTAGACGACGGCCATGGCGACGTCGCCGCGAGGCTTGTTCGACGCCATCTCGCGCGCGTAGAGCACGATGTAGTAGCTGGCGGTCTTTTCCGGCTTGAACGTGATCTTGGGTTCGCGATCCGTCGTGGTGTCGCGTTGGATCAGCGTGCCAGCGCTGTCGTAGAGCAGGACGTCGAGGTTCTTGAATGCGTCCAGGCCACAAGTGTTCACCTGGTACTCGTTGCCCTTGTAGAGGGTGACCAGGTAGTTGCGGGTCCGACCGGCATCCAAGGCCGTCGACGTCATGGTACGGATGCCCCAGCCGTCGGCGTAGCCATCCCACACCTTCGTGCGAAGGCAGGTTTCGGCGTCGTTTTCGGCAAAGGCCGAGTGGGTCAGGACGAACAGGGTCGCAGCAAGGGCGAACAAGGAACCTCCTCAGAGCAGGCCGAGAACTTCGTCGGTCACGGTGACAACAGTGTCGATGTCAGCAGCCGCCAATGGATCGGTCTTGGCGGCCAGTGTCTTGAGCGTGTGGAGCGAGGTTTCCAACTTCGTCGTGACGGCAGCCGGGGCCTTCTCGGTTCCTTCGCTCTTCACGTAGCCGATGAAGTAGTCGACGACGGCGGGCTGCTTGAGCAAGACGTCGGCGGCGCTGGGGTTGCCAGCGGCCTTGACGGCCTTCGCAACGAGGTTCGCGCCTTCGAGCCAGGAACCGGCCTGAATCAGCGGCACGATGCGCTTGTTGCCGTTGAACTCGAGCTCAGGAATCACGGCGCCAGACAGCTCGTCGAACTCCTTGAGGAGTTCATCGCGCGTGACGGAGTCAGCCTGGATGCGCTCGGTCATGTCGGTCAGCGTGCGCTTGACGTCGTCACCGGCCTGGAGTTGCTCCAGCCCGGTACGCACGCCGTCGAGGCGCGCGATGAGGTCGGCCTTTTCGCTCGTCTTGACGGTGAGGAGCGCGTCGGCGAGCAAGACGCCGGTGCGAAGTGCCGCGTGGTCACCCTCGGACTTGGCGAGGTCGAAGGCGTGCTTCGGGATGAGCGACGAAAGCTGCGTGGCGACGCCCGCCTGCTCGAGCGCGCGTTGCGTCTCGACCGGGGAGGGCACGAGGGCGGCGTTGTCGGCGCCCGCTGCAAGGCCGGCGGCGTCGAGCGGCGGCAGTTCGGGGGCGGCTACCGGGGCTTCCGAGGCCGAAGCCGCGACGGACGCGGCCGGCTCTTCGCCGGACGGGCAACCGACCGCCAACACGAGGGACGCACAAAGGGCCGGGAACACGGCGCGCATCGGGGCTCCAGGGGGGGGAGGGACGTAGCCCGTTACCTCACCGGGATCGGCGCGGCAAACGGCTCAGCCCGGCGCCCGACCCGCTGCAATCAGCGACGGCCCGCCGGGCTCGAACACGCCGGCGACCTGAAGGCCGGCGGAAACGAGCAGGCCTTGGACGCCGGAGCGGGTCCGGCGCAGGGTCGGCCAGTGGAAAACGTGGTCGAGAACGTCGCGATCAGGGCTCGGCGAGAGCGTTGAAAGCAAGATCGTGCCGTTGGGTTTCAGCACGCTGCGAAGGACGCCAACGAGGGCCGACGCAATGCGCTCCGGCAGGTATTCGAGGAGCCCGTCGACGATGGCAAGGTCCTGGGGCAACAAGCGCTGGCGACCTCGGCCCGCCGCGAACGCCGGCAGATTTTCGACGAGCGGCAACAACTGGGCGCCCGCCGTGGTCTCTTCGCTCTCGAGAAAGGCGAGGGCGTCGTGCGATTGGTCCATGACCGACAACGTCGCCTCGCGATCGGCAAGCGAACCCGCCAAGGCGCTCGCCAACGCACCCGCGCCCGCGTTCACGACGAGGACGTTGGGCCGATGGGCGGGGAGGACCTTGTTGGCCAGGCCAAGGATCGGGTTGCGCGCTGCGCGCAAGGCGCCAAGCGTCGGACGGTCGAGAAGCCATCGGTCGACGATTTCGCCGAACACGCCGTCGCCGGCCGCCGAGTTCGCCAACGTGTGGGCGAGAATGTCGGCGCTTGCCGCGTGGCCCTGGGGACGGCGAAGGCATTTGTCGGCGAGCGCACTGCGGCCAAGAAAGGGCCGAAGCTCGCGGCCGAGGGTCGCCGCGGCCGTCTGGCCAGCATTCGCATCCGGAAATGTCGTAAAGAGCCTGCGCGTTTCGTCTTCGAGCGCGTCGAGTGTGGCGCGGACGTCCCGGGTGACCTGGTCGAGTTGGCGACGGTCGCCGCGGGACCGAACTTCGAGGTCGATGAACGCGGCCTTTGTGCGGTCGGCTACGGCTCTGGCGGCCTCCTCAGCGCGGGAATCGTCGAGTTGCGTCGTGTTGCGCGTGCCAAAGGCGCCGGCCGCCGCGCCTTCGGTCATCACGCGGACCCGGTTGGAGGTCAGGTTGGCGATGACTCGGTACAGCGACGCGGCGATCGACGGGTTCTTCGCGACGAGCGCATGCAGGTCGTCGTGGGTCCACCGTCGGACGCGCGTCAGCACCGTGGCCCGAACGTCGGCGCTGCGGGGGGAAAGGTCCAGGAAGGACATCTCGCCCACGAGGTCACCGGAGTTGATCTGCGTCAGGATGACTTCGGGGCTTTGACGGGTGTCGACGACGTCGAGCCGGCCAGACTCGACAAAGTACAGGTCGCCACCGGCTTCGCCGCGTCGGAGGAGAAAGCTGCCCGGCGTGAGATTGACGACGTCGGATGCGCCAAGCAACTTCTGCCGGTCGGCGTCGTCGAAAGCGTCGAGGAGGTTCATGGCGTGCCAGCTAATCGGGCGCTCGCTGGGGCAGCCGCGATAGGGCGCCGCCGGAGGGTCGATGTCGGCTGGAACGATGGCGCAGGCGGAGGCGCTCGTGGCGAAGATCGCGGCAGCGAGCCACGGCGAACGCGAAGCGCTGCGGGAGGCGCTGTTGGCCTTGGCCTTGAATGCGCCCGACCGTACGGCGATGCGCGACTTTCTTGAGGACAAGGCTCGGCCGTTGGCCCTCGAGGCGCGGTGGGAGATCGAGGAGGTGATTGAAGCGATCACCCCGCCCCCCACGCCGGAACCTGCAAAGGAAGAGCCGAAGAAGCGTGGCCTGTCCCAGAGCGACCTCGTCCTCGTCTACGACGACCCGCGCGGACTTGCGCTGCACCGGACGAAGGTCGCGCCCGAACGTTGGTTCTTGACTCAGGTGGACCCGCGCACGGGTCAGCCGATGACGGCCGAAGTGCCGGCGGCCCAAGTCGCCCAAATCAAGACGCAGCTCGCGGGCAGCCCCTACTGGGTCCTCGGCTCAGGCGGCGCAGGCGCGTGATCGCCGCCGTCTTCCTGGCGGCATGTACGGGTTCGTCGCTCTGCGCGACACCCGAGGAGAGTTTCGCCGTTCGGGATGGCGAGGTGCTGCGATGTGGCGCGGCCCAAGACGTCTTCGCATGGGCCCGGCGACTGGCGGGGCGGCCCCTTGGCGCTGGGACGGAGGGGATTCACGCGGCGCTGCGAGCCGACTTCCTCGCCGATCAGGGCGAGCTGTCTGCGGTCGAGCGCGCTCGCCGTGATGGGACGCTCATCGCGGAGGCAGGTGACAGCTGGGCCGTGGCCGCGGCACGGTCGGAGCAAGTGGCGGCTTTGGTGCGGGGTCGGTCCGATTGGGGGCCGGCCGACGGACCCTGGGCGCGCGCGGTGTCCAACGCCGCGGCGGTTTGGGCCGTCGACGCGTCCGGAGCTCTGGCGCTTACGGAATCGGACATCGAGGGCTTCCTGCATCTCGCCAGCCTCCTGCGAGAGCTGCAGGGGGGAGGGCCTCTGCGGTTGAGCGTGGCGGACCGGCATGAGGTGTACCGAGACATCAGCGACCAGTTCCTGATTGGGACGCCCGACGACCGCGTCGCGTTCGTCGCGATTGGGCCGTTCTGGCAGGGCGTGACGTCGTCGTGGCGGTCCGCTTCCTACGACCACCAGCAGGCCTTCGTGCGGGCCGCTCCGCTGCCGCCTCCGATGGAGGGGACCTCCAAAGACTACGTCCGCGCCGTTCTTCGCAGTGACTTGCCGGCCGTGGTGCGTGCTCTGCACCAAGTCCTCGGCCCCATTCCGATGGACCCGTAGTCCGTCGGAAGCGCCGAGCGGGGTCCGACCTATGCGTTCTTGGCGTCGTCCTTTTTGGATCGACGAGTTGGCCGATGGAGCACCGCAATGCGCCCGATCGTCTGAACGAGGGCGCTCTTGGTCCGGACCGCAGCTTCTTGCGCCATCGCACGGAAGTCGTCGCGCTCGGTGGCGTCAATACGAACCTTGATCAGCTCGTGTATGTCGAGCTCGGCGTCCACCTTGGCGAGGACCGCGTCGCTGAGGCCGCCGTTGCCCACCCATGCCGTGGGTTGCAGCGCGTGGGCCTGAGCGCGCAGCGCGCGTACCTGGCGGGTCGTGAGGGTCATCTGACCGCGCTAACGACTCAGGCGCAAGGAAGGCCATGAGCGAAACGAATCGACGGTTGCGCATGGTGACGGTCGCTGAACGGCGGTTGAGCTGGGTGCACGTCGTCATCGAAGCCGTCTTCCATCGGCACAATGTGTCGGCCATCTTGCGGTCGTGTGATGCGATGGGCGTCCACCACGTTCATCTCGTGGGGGCCAAGGCCTTTGAGGCGAGCGCGGCCGCGCGAGGGGCCAATCGCTGGTTGGACGTCCACCACCATGAAACGCCGGAGGCCGCCATCGAGGTGCTGCGCGCTCGAGGTGTGGCTCTGTGGGTTGCGGATTTGCACCCCGACGGCCGGCCGCCTTCCGACGTACCGGTCTCCGGGCCGACCGCCTTGTGGGTTGGGGGCGAGTGGGTCGGGGTGGGCGACGCCGCGAAGGCCGCAGCCACGGGCGTCATCACCCTTCCCATGTGGGGCTTTGCCCAATCGCTGAACGTGTCGGTGGCGACGGCCTTGATGCTCCAGCCCATTGCAGCCGCAGCGCGCGCAAACGGCGACCCCGGCTTGGGCGCTGATGGCATGCGCGAACTCCTCGCCACGTGGGTCGCACGGGACGAGGAGGACACGGTGTCGCGGAACGGGCGCATGGGGCGCTGACGCCCCGGGCGCGGTTCAGTTCTCGACGGGCAGCGCCAGGGGTCGGTCGTCGCCTTCGGCACCGCCGCGCGGGGCGGCCACCGACTTCGCGTCCGACTCTCCGCGTCCAGCGTCCCAACCCTGTTCGGGCTGGAAGTCCTTCTGCGACTCGCGCTCGTACTCGTCTTCGGCGACCCAGTAGCCGGCGACCCACTCGTTGCCGTCGAACCAGCCGGGCACCCAGACGGCGCCAGCGCGGGCCTCGAGCGGCTCCCAGTAGCCGGCGCGGTACACGCCATCTTCAGCGAACCAGCCGTCGACCCAGCGGTAGCCGTCGCGGTACTCGGGGCGCCAGAAGCCGTCGACCCAGGCTTCGCCGTCGTAGAAACCGGGCTCCCACGTGTACCCGTCGGGTCCGTCACCCGTGGGCTCCCAGCGGCCGCGGATGTAGGTCCCGTCCTCCAGGTAGCTGCCCTCGACCCACTCCCAGCCGGAGCGGCTCTCAGCGCGCCAGTACCCTTCCATGTAGGCATCGCTGATCCACCAGCCGGGCACGTAGGCGTAGCCAACGGGGGCGACCGCAACAGGCGACCAGTAGCCGGGCGTGTACCAGCCATAGGTCCAGTGGCCGGGCACCCACATCCAGCCCCCGCGCGCGGGCGGGACCCAGCCGACCGACCAGGCGTAGACCGGGTAGCCAAGCCCGACGACGATGGTCGTGGCGTGGTGCCACCGGTAGTAGGGGTGCACGTACCAGTGGCTGTACCAGGGGCGGTAGTGCCAGCGATGCGGCACGCCGTAGTGGGCGTGTACGCTGACGTGCAGGTGGGTCACCGCAGGGCGCGCGTACCGGTGGTCGCTGTGGCCGTGCGGGCGCACCGGGGCGTGGTGGACAGCGGCGCCGCCGCTCGACACCGTGGCTCCGGTCCGGACGGGCGCGTGGCTGCCGCCGCCGGCGACCGCGATCTTCGGGCTGGCCGTGGATCGCGCGCTGCCGCCGTAGGCCGAATGGACGCCGCGACTCGTGCCGGGGCTGACCGCCGAGGTTCGATTGGCCGTCGGCGCGCCAGTCGCCTTTGGCATGGTCGACGGACCGGCCTTCGGGCTGGCCGTGGGAGCGGACTTCTGGGTGACGCCTCCGCCCGCCGAGGGACCGGGGGCCCCGGGCGACGCCTTGGGGGCGGGGGAGGCAGGAGATGCCTTGGGCGCGGGCGCTCCTGGGGACGCCTTGGGCGCGGGAGCCGGAGCGGCCTTGGGCGCCGGCGCCTTGGGAGCCGGGGTCGCCTTGGGTGCAGGCGCCTTGGGAGCCGGGGTCGCCTTGGGTGCAGGCGCCTTGGGGGCCGGTGAGGCCTTTGGCGTCGCCTTCGGCGCCTTGGACGACGTGCGTGCCCCACCCGAGGGTGCGGCGACGGCCTCCGCGAGAAGACCGTGCATGACCAGCATTGCGATGAACACCGAACGCATGCTTCCTCCACGCCCTGGGGGACGGCCCCCACCCGCCGGTTATTCGATTCTTTGGGGGCGCGGTGACACGGATTCGTCTCGCGGACCCGGGCGCCGTCGCCGCGCGGTGGCGGGCCGAAGCGCTCGCTGGCATGGCCAAGATCGCCGAATCCGGAGCATTTGTCGGCGGTCCGGCGGTGGCCGAAGCGGAACGACTTGCCGCGACGATCCTCGGCCGGCGTGGAGCCGTTGGCGTCGCCTCCGGGACCGACGCCCTCGCCATCGCGCTGCAGGCTGCGGGTCTACGGCCCGGCGAACTCGTCGTCGTGCCCGCCTTGACCTTCTTCGCCACCGTTGGTGCCGTTCACCTCGCTGGTGGGGTTCCCTACGTCGTCGATGTCGACGATCGCGGGCTCCTCGACCCGGACGAGGCGGCCAAGGCATTCGAGGAGGGCGCGCGTTTCGCCGTTCCCGTCCATCTGTTCGGCAATCGCGTCGCGACGCTGCCGGGTGGCGCGACGCTCGTGCACGACCTGGCCCAAATGGCGGGCGCCCCGCCCTTCGCCGACGTCGCCATCGGAGGCCTGAGCGCGTACCCGACCAAGGTCTGGCCGGCGCCGGGCGATGGTGGCTTCGTCGTCGGTGACGATCTCGACGCGTTGCAACGGGCACGGCACCTTGGAAGCCACGGCCATGTCGGCAGCCACCACCACCATCGCGTTGGGGACCATATCGGCCGCAACAGCCGGCTCGATGCCCTCGCGGCTGCCTGGCTGACCGCGGCGGCAGACCACCTTCCCGATCTCGTCCGGCGCCGGCAGGCCATCGCCGCGACCTACGATGCGGCGTTGGCGCCGTCGCTTGGCACGTTGGTCCGGGATGTGGGGAACCCCGTCCCCGTCTACGTCGTCCTTGCGCAGGGCCGGTTCGAGAGGGACCGGCTGGCCGCGCACCTCGACGCGTGCGGCGTAGACGTAGGTCCGCTGTACCCGATGCCGTTGCATGCCCAGCCCGCGCTCGCCGGACGTTGCCGTGCGTCGGCGACGCCTCGGGCCGAAGCCCTGTGCCCACGTTGGCTCGCCGTCCCCTGCCACCCCGGCCTGCGCGACGACGAAGTGGGTCGCGTTGCCGACGCGCTCAGTTCGTTTCCACGTCCAAGATGAACTCGGCACCTGTGCTGCTTCGCACTGTGAGTGTGTCGTCCGAAACGGTGACGCCCAAGAACTTCGTGTGGTAGGTCACGGACTCGACGTCGTAGGCGATGGTTCCGATGCCCGAGACCTCGTAAGTTGGGCGGCCGCCAAAGGTCGACTTGAGCGTCACGGACAGTTCGTCGTCCTGAGCGTCGTAGGTGGCCGAGGCGATGGTCAGTTCTTCTTCGACGCGCCCGTCCAACTCGTCGACGAACACGAGTTCGTTGACGGCCACCCCGTCGAGCGTCGTCACGATGCCCGACGGCCACGTGATCTCGACGTCGGCGAACTTCTCTTTGGCCATCCCGAAGTGCAGGATGTTGTCCATCATGCTGTGTGCGCTGTCGTTGCCCGACACGCGGCGCATCTGGGTTTGTCCCCCTGCGGTGACGCGGACCACGGCGCCGATCGCCGCCGCATTGCTGACCTGACCGAACAAGCGGAACTCCATCCATCCGTTCGTGTCGACAGCACCGGCTCGGTAGAGGCGCGACGGTCCGTCGGTGTCCCAGATGAACAGGTCGACGTCGCCGTCGCCGTCGTAGTCGGAGATCGAGCCGGCCCGTGTACGGTGGTGGAGCCAGCCGTCCACTACCTGGCGGTCCATCCGGCCCGTGCCGTCCGCCCGATTGACGTAGAGGAACTCCGGGTCGTCGGCCAGCGATGTGCCGACCCAGAGGTCAGGCCACATGTCGCGGTTGACGTCCATGAAGTTGGAGCCCCAAGTGTTGTGGCCAACACACACGCCGTACGCTTGGCACGCGTTCGGCGTGAGGTGCCCGTCCGGGCTGCCGACGTACAGCGAATTGCCACGAGGTACCGGGAGCAACTCGTAGACGTCCGTGACGTAGAGGTCCCAGTCGCCGTCGAGGTCGATGTCGCCGACGTCGGCGCCCATTGCGGCCCAGTCGCTCTGCATGAGGCCTGACGCGGTTCCGGTCCAGTCGGCGAAGGCCACCCCATCGATGTTCTTGTAGTAGTACCCATCGGGGTCCCAATCGGGCTTGTCCAGGATGTCCGAGTTGTTTCCGACGTAGAGCTCCGGGTACAGATCGAAGTCGGCGTCCCAGAAGAAGGAGACCAAGCCGTCGCGGCCCCCTTGGTCGAGGTTGAACTGGTCCGAGACGTCCGTGAATGTGCCGTCGCAATTGCCGTGGAGCAGGCGGTCGAAGTTGTCCCCTGCCGGCAGGTGCGCCATCGCCCAATTCACCAGGTAGAGGTCGATGCAGCCGTCGCGGTCGTAGTCGGCGAACGACGAATCGGAGTTGCGCCAACCGCGCGGATCGACCACGCCAGACTCGTCCGAGAAGTCGACGAAATGGCCCGTGCCGTCGTTCAGGAGAAGGATGTTCGGCCCACCCTCGTAGGGCTGCTCGATCGACGAGTTCATCTGCCGGCCGTTGTCGACGGGCATCATGATGTCCATGTCCCCGTCGTTGTCGACGTCGGCGTAGCGGGCCGCCGAGCATTCCATCTCGAGGTCGGCCTTCACGACGCGGTCGTGCGCCGGAAGGAAGCTGCCGTCACCGCGGTTGAGCCACAGGTAGTTGGGCCGCCCAGAGCCGTTGGCGATGAAGAGGTCGGCCCAGTAGTCGTTGTTGACGTCCACCCAAGCCTGGCCGCCGGCGTGTGTGTTGCCGCCCGTCTCGAAAGGACCGAGCTCTGCGGAGACCGACACGTCGGCGTAGTAGATCGCGCCTTGGCTCTGGGGAATCGCGACATGGCGGTACAGCGACTCCGTCAGCGCGCCTTCGCCGGTCGCGGGGTCGAAAACCGTCGACTGGAACGCGACTGTGGTCGGTTCCAGGTAAAGCGCAGGATCCAGCTCGAAGAGTACGTCGCCTTCAACGCCGGCGACCATCGTGGCCACGATCTCGGGGTCCACGATCGTCATGCAAAGGTCCATGAAGTCGCACGGTCCGTCCCCTTGCAGGCCGAACGACCGGTAGAGCGTGACCTCGGACCCGACGGGGACATCGCGCACTTGGACGCGGCCGCCTTCGCCGATGACAATTTCCCCGTCGCTGGCCAGGGGTGGAAGTGCGGCCCAGCCCGGCGTTCCTGCGCCCGTCGCAGGGAATCCGATGGTCAGGTCGCCCGCTTCGGGCACCACCAGCTCCACTTCACAGTCGCCGTGGCCCCCCAAACTGGGTGGGGCTTCCGAACAGGCCCACAATGCCCAAATCGCCGGGACCATGCCTGCACCTCAGGCTCTCCCTAACCGGTCGCCGGGCCTGCCCGGTGAATTTGCCGGCAGGTAGGCACGCGGGTAGGTCGGAACCATGAGCATCGTGCTGGCGTGGCTTTCGTTGCCTGCATGCCGTACCGAGATGATCCAGGTGCACGACACCGGCTGCTCCGCTGGCAACGCGTGTGCGGACACACCGCTGTCTGCGCTCATGGGAACGGGCCAGATCGCGTACGAACCGCTGGATGCGGGTACCGACCTGTTCATTGTCCGGGGTTCCCAGGGCGGATGGCACATCTGGACGTCGGGACGCATCTCCGCGACCAGCCCGTCGATCTCTTGGGTGCCCAAGGTGATCGTTCACAACACCGCGGAGCAGATCGGCGGTGCTCAGCCGCCAGCGGTCCAGGTGCTTGGCAACTGGGACGGCTGTACCGGCGAGTTCTTTGGCGGCTTCGCCTACATCGATGACGTGGTCGTATCGGATTTCGACGCGTTCGTGTGCGACATCAGCGGGGAGACACTCGATTTGAGCCTCACCGTGACCGACCTGCTCACAGGCCAAACGACGACGGACTTTCGAACCGCCAGTGCTCGCTTCGACGAGGAGACCTACGCGACCTACTGCGCCAACTAGCGGGCCGCGGGAAGGCCTGAGAGCTGGGGTCAGTCGAGCGCGCCGGCGACGAGGTGCACGGCGCCGACGCCTGTTTGCGCGCCAAGTCCCGTACCCTGCCAGGACGCCGCCCAAAGGGGGTCGCCGCCGGCGGTTCCCAGCCCCGCGGCAACCGCGGAGCCAAGGCCGTCGCCGGCCACGTCGCCCTGGATGACCCAGTCCGCAGAGGCCGCAGGTTTCAGGCCGATCATGGGTCCGTACCAGACGTAGACGGCGCCCGCGTCCGACCCGCCCGCGTCCGCCGACCGAACGCCGATGACGAGGTCGGACAAGCCGTCGTCGTCCAAATCCCCCGAATCGACGGAATCGGCGAGACCGTCGCCTTCCTTGTCGCCCTCGACCCTGCCGTCGGCGACTTGGAGGAAGGCGTCGCGCAGCGGCGCCCGCAGGGTGAACAGCTTGCCGCGTGCATCGAGCGCCCCAGGGGCGGACACCACGACGGAGCCGTATCCGTCGCCGTCGTCGTCGCCGCCGGATGCGATCACGTGGCCGACGCGATCGCCGGCCTCCTCCGTCGCGAGCGCGAGGTCGGGAATGGGCGCCACGGACCCCGCGAGGGGACCGTAGAACACGTCGGCGCGGCCGGACAGGGCGGCACCGGCGGTTTGGCCCGGGCTGCCGATTCCGAGGTCGCTGATGCCGTCGCCGTTCAGATCGCCGAGCGAGGCCACGTTGGAGCCGGTGCCAGCCCCGGCAGAACCCAGCCACCGAAGCGCATTGGCGAGGTCGGGCTGGAGCGGGTCGGAGATGAGGTAGGCGGAGCCCAATCCGCAGCCGGCGCCGCAGTCCGGTGCGCCAACAAGCAACTCGCCCTGACCGTCTCCGTCGACGTCTTCGAGTACTGCAACCGAGGCGCCGAATCGTTCGCCCAGCCCTTGGATGCTGACGGTCGCAACAGCGTCGCCGACCGGGACACCCGTGCCCGCGACGACCGCGCCCATGCCCCCTGGTGCGCCGACCCACCAATCCACCCGGCCGTCGCGGTCCCAGTCGCCGACTGCAACCGACGCTCCGTGCTCGTCGGCCACGGAACCGACAGAAGCGCCCGCCGGCAACCCATCCGCCACCGGTGGACCAATGGCCATACGCCCGCTGCCGGGGATCCCGATCAACAACTCGGGGGCGCCGTCTCCGTCGAGGTCCGCCGCTTCCAAGACACCACCGATGACGGTTCCGGCCGCGCCGATCCCTGCCGCGGAACCGGCGTCAGCCAGGCGTACGGTGCCGAGTTCTCGGGACGAGGTTGTTGGCGGATGGTCGGTGGACCCGGTCGAATCTGGCCGGTTGGTCACGTCGGTCGGCACACACGCCAGCCAAAGCGCGATCATGGTTCCGCTCCGAAAACGACGCCGAACGCGCCGCCGCCGCCGGCGCCAGGCGCGCCTACGATCACGTCGTCTACGCCGTCGCCCTGGACGTCGGGAATCACGGCGACGATGCCGGCAAGGTCGCCTTCGGCGCCAAAGAACGTGGCGTCAGCGCCAGAGACGTCGAGAACCCCGGTCAACGGGCCATAGAACCACCAGCTCCGTCCGGCCTCGGAGTTCGTCAACGTAGCGTCGGAACCGATGACGAGGTCTTCTTCGAGCCCCGCGTCGAGGAGCCCCCATCCCAAGGAGGCACCCATCGCGAGCTCGTCCGTGGTGGTCACCGTGAGGGCTGCGTCCTCCACACTGTAGTCGAGGCCAGAAATCTCCACGATGCACCAGACCGCGCCCCGGGTTCCGCCCGAGGTCGGCGTGCCCATGCAGAGGTCGTCGCGACCGTCGCCGTCGACGTCGCCGCTCAGCTTGGCGGCGAGCGCAAGGTCTGCCGAGACTCCTCGGACCGTCGCGGAGGAGTCGTCTGCGACGCCGAAGGCCGGAATGGGCGAGGTGAACACATCGACACGGCCCGAATTGCTGGCGACGCCATCGTAGCCCGGGGAGGAGAGGGCCAACTCCACGAGACCGTCGCCGTCCAAGTCCGCGATCGCTGCCCCCGTCGCGCCGAATTCGTCACCGTCGGAATCGCCGGTCAGGGTGGCATCGGCCACATCGGGGGCCGCGCCCGGCAGGCTGCCCGCCGAGAGGATCCAAACGGTGCCCGCGCCGGCTCCGGACACGATGCCGAAGTCCTCGGAGGCCCCGCCGATCACCTGACCCATCGCCATGACGCTTTGGACGGGTTCGCCCGGCCCGCCTTGCCAGACCGCATCGGCCGCCGTGGCCGCATCGACGATTCCGGCGTTGGGACCGTCGAGCATGTACACTTCGCCGTCGGGGAGGATGCCGGGCGCCGCCAGGACGAGCCGGGAGTTGCCGTCGCCGTCTGCGTCGCCAAAACTGATCCACGATTCGCCGACGCCGCCGCCACCAGGGCCTTGGATCTGCGCGTACGCGTCGGTCAAGTTCAGCAGGCCGTGGAGGTCACCGCCCTCGAACAGGGCGACGCCGCCGCTGAAGCCCACGCCGACGTCCCGCTGGCCGGCCCCGTCAGCCGTCGCACCGCCGACCGAAAGCCCGAATTCGAAGGCTGCTCCGTTCGCTTGGCCCCAGACGCCGTGGGTACTCCAGGTCAAATCGCCGACGGGGCCGCAGATCTCGGCCCGGCCGTCGCAGTCATTGTCGATCAGGTCGGTACACGATTCGGCGTTCCCTGGAAAATTCAGGGGATCGGCGTCGTTGCAGTCGACGAGGTCGCCGGCGGGAATCCAGCTGAGGTCGGGTCCTTCGCATGTGGGCGTCGGTTGGACGGTGGCGCTTGGAACGCCGTCTCCGTCCGCATCCTGCGCGAAGAGGGAAGGGAGGTCTGCGTTGAGGTCGTCGCAGTCGCTCGCGTCGATCGTCCACCCGTCTCGCGCGAAACAGGACGCTTCTGATGTGGTCGGGTCGCCCAGACCATCTCCGTCGGCGTCGGCGTAGTAGGTGTCGAGGGCGGCGGCGACAAGGTCGGGGTCCGCCTGGTCGACGAGGCCGTCGCAGTCGTCGTCCGTCCCGTTGCAAAGCTCACCGCCGCCCGGAAAGGCGGATGCGTCTGCATCGTTGCAATCGGATGCGTCCAACACGTGGCCCGCTGGCAGTTCGCAGACGAGCGCCCAGGTGTCGCGGTCGCCGAAGCCGTCGCCATCGCCGTCGGGGCGGGCGAGGAGGCGCGTGCTCAGGTCCAAGTCGACGTCATCGAGGTCAATGAGGCCGTCGCAATCGTCGTCGAGCGTGTTGCAAACCTCCGGCGCGAACGGAAAGGCCTCGCTGCGCGCGTCATCGCAATCGTCGCCCCCGGCCGCTTGGGCGAAGAACCCGTCGGCGTCGGCATCGCAAACGGGCAGGCAATCGGCGTCAGCGCAGTCGATCAGGCCGTCGTTGTCGTCGTCGGCCTGATTCAGGCAGTCCTCGTCACCGCCCTTTGGCGCCGCCGGGTAGACGTAAGTGACGCAACCGAGCCAAAGCGCGAACACGTTTCCCCCGCCTCACGACCTGAACGGCCTAACGAGCGATGCCAGCGAGTGCCCCGTCGACGTTTGGGCGATCCAGCTTGGGAATCGGGTGGACCCTAGCAGGCTGCCAGAGCGGTGACGCTCGCTTGGTTCGCCGCGCGGCTTCCGATCTGGTTCTACGGGGAGCCGGCGACCGGGGTCCCGTCGACCATGCGGCCTTCAATGCTGGGTATGCGGTGGGCGCGGTACGCCGTCCATCCTTCGTCGTTGGCGGCGCCGTCCGAGTGCAGGAACAGGTGCCAAGACTCGGTCCCTGTGGCGGGGTCGAACTCGATGAGGCGTGCGCCGGCCTCTCCCCATCCCTGGGCGGTGTGCAGCCCTGAGGCATTCTCGTACAGTAGCCCCCAGGTCGACAACACGTTGCCGTTCGGCTGAGGGTCCGCGTCGCCGACGGCCTCTGCATAGAGCGGTCCCGCCGTTGGCGACTCGAATGCCCAATCCTGGACCACCGTGCGGGCGCCTTCGTCGATGGTGAACTGGACGACGCGCGACTTCGGATCGGGATGGGTCGGCACGCCGGTCCACGGGCTCGCCTGGTAGTTGCCGTTGTCGAACATGAGGATCGAAACGGTTGAAAGGTCCATGCGGCGCGCGATGCCGTGCTGGTGGTACTGCCACCGGAAATCTCCGCCGGACGGCGTCAACAGCTTGGCGGCGTGTTCTTCGCCCCAGTTGTCGTGGTTGCCGAGGATCCAGATCAGCTCATGGGTGGTCGCGTGGAACTTCACCACGGCGTCTTGGTGCCGGAGCGACACCAGGATGTGGCCGTCGGCGTCCTGGGCGATGGCGTTCGCGTGGGCCCAGTCGAGCCAACCTTGCGGCTTGATGTCCTCCAGGCTGTCGTAGCCAATCCGTGTGTACGGGAGCAAGTCGCTGATCTCGAACTGATCCAAGACGGTCCCGTCGACGTCGAAGTGGACGACCACATCGCTCGTGACGTCGCCCGACTGGGTCAGCAGCTTGTCGTCGTAGGAGGCAGGATAATTGGCGACGGGCTCTGCGAAGCGCGCCAAAGCCAGTTGTTGGCCGTTGGCAAGAACGGCCGCGTCGTGGTGGAAGTAGCTGCCCTCGAGCGTCGACACGAAATGGCCGGGGCCGCCCACCACGGAGTCGGTGACCCAGGCTTCGGCGGACGTCCCATTCCAATTCCAGGACTCCACGCGGGTCTCGAAGCCAGTGCCGGCCAGGGTCTGCATGCGGCCGTCGGGGCGGTCGAGCGCGTCCTGGAGAAAGAGCGAACCCGCATACATCCACCAGATGATGAATCCCTCATCGTCGAACACCATGGGGACTTCCTGCCCGCCGCCCGGCAGTTTCAGCGGGGTGCGTGCGGCGACCAGCGTGTCGCCAGGTTCGACGGCGGACGGGTCGTGAACCAGCAGTTCCGCTACGGGGAAGTAGTCTGGCGGGATGGCCGCCACGAGGGAGGTCGACGCCGTGGCCGTGGCGCCAGCGGCGTCGGTAGCGACGATGTCGAAGGTGTAGGTCGAGCCTGCGCGGAAGCCCAACAGGTCGACGGTGTGGCTCGCGGCGGATGCCATGCTGCGCGACGCCGTGTGGGTTCCGCCGTCCGACCACGACGCGTCGACGCTGCAGGGTGACGAACATGTCACGGTCAAGGTCTGGACAAGCGGTGCATTTGCGTACGGTGCGGTGACCGCGACGGTGGCGGTGAGGACGGCCGGCGGGTCCTCCGTGTCGGTCACCGTATCGGTCGGGGTCTGAGTGGGGTCTGTAGGGTCGTCGGCGCCGCAGCCCCACCACGCGACCCAAATGGCCGCCGTCACCGTCGCCATCGATGGCCTCCCCGCGCGTCCGCTAACCGCGAGGTGGGTGGCGGCGTGGCAGATCAGCATTACCCTCGGGTTGGAGGGACCGGATGGCTGGCTGGAGTCGCCGCCACGTGTTGCACGGCATCGCCGCGACCGGTGTGGCGGCGTGCCGGGCGTCGCCGCCGATACGCCAGCCCACCACGGATGGGGCCACGACCGACACAACGGGTCCGGTGACCTCGGGAACGGTGCCCACGACAGGGTCGCCGCCGAAGATGCCGAACATCTTGTACCTCTACGCCGACCAGCATCGTGCCCCGATGTTGGGCTGTATGGGTCACCCGATCGTCCAGAGCCCGAACATCGATGCTCTTGCCGGCGAAGGCGTGACCTTCACGAATCAATTCACGAACTCGCCGCTCTGTGTTCCTGCGCGGACCACCATGATGACGGGCTGGATGGCTCACGTCACCGGTGCGTGGACGAACGACATGTACGCGCCGTCGACGGGCCTCTCCCACGTCCGCGATTTGCGGGACCAGGCCGGCTACGAGACGGCCATCGTCGGCAAGGCGCATCTGTACAAGAACAAGGGGCACCCTGCCGACATTCTCAACGTGACGAAGCTCATGGGGTGGGGCTTCGACTACGTGTTTGAGTTGCTCTCTCAGCCCGACACGGCGCACACGCCCAACGCCTACCAAGATTTCTTGGACGCCCGGGACGTGGCCTACCCGGACGGGTTGGGACCGCGGATCTCGCGGTACGCGGCCTATGTCGACGAGTTCGACTACTACACGATGCCAGCCATCGATGTGGCGCCGTATTCGCTGACCCACGACGAGAACCTCGACGTTTTCTGCGGACGGCATGCCCGCGACTGGCTGCTTGCTCGCTCGGACAGCCGGCCGTTCTACCTCCAGGTGAACTTCCCGGGCCCCCACAAGCCCTACGACAGCACGACCGAAACTCGGAACGCCATCGACCTTGCGGACCCTGCCCTGCTGCCTGGCATCTTGGGCCCCCCGGGCGACCCGATGTCGGCCATGGTGCAGTTCATCTGGCAACAAAAGGGACTGTTCGGCATGACGGCCGAAGAGTCGAAGTACTTCCTCATGCAGTACTACGCGAAGATCGCGATGATCGACCAGACTGTGGGCGAGATCATCGACGCGCTCAAGGCGACCGGCCAATACGAGAACACCTGGATCATCTACGGGGCTGACCACGGCGACATGCTTGGCGACCACGAGATCTGGGGCAAGGTGGTGATGTACGAAGGCGCCATCCGGACGCCGCTCATCATCCGGCCTCCGGGTGGGGCCACCGGCTGGCAGGCCACCGGGATGTGCGACCAAAAGGACATCACCGCCTCGATTGTGGCCATGGCGGGTCTGACCACAGATCATCTCCCCGGCACGAGCCTGCTGAATCGAATCGCGGGCGGGGCCGCAGGCCCAGAAGCTCAATCGGGTCATGCCGAGGTCTACGCTGAAGTCATCGGCGACGAATGGGACCTGCGCTTCAAGACTGCCATGATGCGGGACGGTCGGTACAAGCTCGTCTACGACGTCGATGAGGACAAGCCTACGGACTTCTTCGACCTCGAGGCCGACCCCATCGAAAAGGTCAACCTCGTATTCGATCCGGCCTACGAGGCCCAAATCAGCGTTGGGATGCAGAAGATCAAGGACCTCCTCCTCCAGGAAGTTCCCGCAACGTCGACCTGACCGTGCCGGACTCGATGTTCGCCTTGGCCGGTCTTACGGCGGTCCTACTGGGAGCTGTCGTTGGCAGCTTCCTCAACGTCGTGATCCACCGCCTCCCGCGTGGCGAGAGCGTCGTGCGGCCTCGCTCGCACTGCCCTCGGTGCTTGACGCCGATTCACCCGGCTCACCTCGTGCCGATCGCGTCCTGGATCGCGCTGCGCGCACGTTGTTCGCACTGCTCGGCGCCGATTTCGGCCCGGTACCCTTGGGTCGAGGCCCTTGGGGCGCTGCTGGCCACCCTGAGCTTTCAGCGCTTCGTCCCGGACGCCGCTCACCTCGACGCGGCTTCACTCGTGGCTGCGACGGCGACCTTCCTCTTCCTGGCCAACCTCGTGGCGGCCAGCCTCATCGACGTCCGTCATCGCATTCTGCCCGATGAATGTACAGTTTGGGCCGTGCCGGCGGGAATCGGTGCGCAAGCGCTGCTCGAGCAACTCGGCGCGAGCGGTCACGGCGTCGTCGGTTGGCGAATGGCTGTGCTTGGCGCAGCCGCGGGCTTCATAGGGCTCGGTGCCATCGCTGCCGCGGGTAAGTGGTTGTCGGGGAGAGAAGCGCTCGGTTGGGGGGACGTCAAACTGCTTGCCGCCATCGGCGCGTGGTGTGGCCCGGTCCCCGGCCTCGTCGTCGCGACGTTTACGGGCAGCGTGATCGGCAGCGTTGCAGGCTTGTTGGCACTTGCGATCACCCGACGCCGTACCTATTTGCCCTACGGACCGTCGTTGGCGGTGGGGGCCGCCATTTGGCTGCTTTACGGCGACCGCGTGACGCCCTGGCTGCTGCCAAGTTTCGCGCCCTGAGCCACCCAGGCGCCGCTGGCTGCTGCCCACAGGAGTGCGACGCTGCCAGCGGCTGGCCCGGCAAGCAGCCACCAGGCCGCGGCGTTCGTTGCGAGCCTGATCCCTTCGAGGGCCCGCCACGGGCGACGTTCGAATATGCGGCCCCAGACGACGCCGGCCATCGTCAAGGAGACAGCCACTCCCGTGGCGGCAATGGGCGCGGGCACGAGGGCCATCGCTGCCCCAAGCAGGACGACCGCAGCGCCGAGCTGAAAGGTCACGTAGGCCTCGTGACCTCGGCCTCCGTTGGGTCGGAAGGGCGGCCGCTCGGCGGAGTCGGCTTGCGTCCCCCACGACGGGCTTCGCCACGGAACGAGCCAGCGATTCCAACCGGAGGAGGCCCGCGCAATCTCCGCCATTTTCGCGAACCAGAAGGCGTTGGCCCAGATCGGGTCGTAGGTCTGGGCGAAGGCGACGGTGCCGTACTTCGGTCGTTCCTCCTCGGGCGCGAAGGTGCCGAATGCCCGATCGAATAGAATGAACATGCCGCCGAAGTTCTTGTCCAGGTACGCCGGATTCACGGCGTGATGGACCCGATGATGGCTGGGAGTGACGAAGACCGTGCCCCACCAAGCGGGGCCGTCAGCGAGCTCCGTGTGTTGGACGAATTGGTAGAGCAGGTTGATGGAGCCTGCAGCGACGAGGACTTCGAGGGAGACGCCGCCGAGCGCCAGCGGCAGGTAGAAGGGCAGGGAACTGAGAGGTTCCGTCGCGCTCTGGCGAAGCGAAACGGCGAGGTTGTACCGCTCGCTTTGGTGGTGGACGAGGTGCGTGGCCCAACCGAGGTGGGAGACGTGCGACCACCGATGCCAAGCGTAAAAGCACAAGTCGACGCCGACGATGCCGACGACCCACTCCAACCAGAGGGGCAATTCGATGAGCCGGTGCTCCCAAAGGGCCGCGTAGGGCAGGGCCAGCGGGGCTGCGAGCAGGAGGAGCCAGGCGCGCTGGAGGATGCCGGTGGCGAGCGCAGCCACGGCGTCATCGAAGTCGATGACGTCGCGACCGACGCGCCGTGCCCAAAGCGCCTCCCCGAGAATGGCCACGACGAACACGGGGAGCGCCAGGGCGATGGGGTCCATCAGCTGTCGTCCATGGCGTCGCGCTCAGCCAACAGTTCGCGGCGGGCTTTGGCCGCCGATGGGTCGCCCGCCAAGGCCGTTGCGCCTTCGTCGATCGCCGCCCGCGCGCCCGTCTCGTCGCCAAGGGCGAGCCGCGTCCGAGCCAGTTGAAGCCAAGCCGCTCCCGACGAGGGGTGACGGACGACGAGGTCGGCGAGGCGCGCTGCGGCGAGCCCAAGTTCGCCAGCGGCTCGCTCCTCCAAGGCCAGCGCATAGGCGCTGAAACGGTCGTCGGGATGGTCGACCAGCCAGGCTTCCAGTGCGGCGCGGCGGCTCATTTCCAAATGCCCCCTCGCCGGCGCTGGTGCGGCACGAACGACGTCTTGTACGCCAAATGGCGGCAGTCCTCGACCATGAGGCCAAGGTAGAGCCAACGCCGACCGGTCCGCCGACACAGCTCGACTTCCTCGAGAACGGAGACGGTGCCCAAGGCTTCCCGAGACCGGTCCGGGTCGAAGTAGAAGTAGACGCTGCTCGCAGCGTCGGCGCCAAGGTCGACGAGTCCGACCCCGACGAGGTCGCCGTCCAGTAGATACCGCATCTCGATCGTCAACATGCAGCTGCGGACGAGCCACGCGGCGTACGCGGCGACGTCGGGTGCCGGGGCGTCGCCAAGCCCGCGTTGGACCTTGTGTCGCCACATGAGTTCGGCGCGGCGTTCGTCAACCTCCGCTGGACCGATCTCGACCTGGAGTCGACCGGCGACGCGCGCTGCCGCACGGCGTTGAGACTTGTTTGGCGTGAAGGCGGGGACGTCGACGCGGAGCCCTTCGCACGCTGAACACGTCGGGCAGGCCGTATGGTAGAGGCTCGCCCCGACGCGGCGCTCGGCCGTCGCCAAACGGAGGTCCGTTTGGTCGAGGTCGAGCGGCGCGAGTTGCCGGTACAGCGGCATCCGCGCGACGAAGCCGTCCCGGTAGGGGCACGGCTGCAGGCCGTCGTAGACGAGCTTCTCCATACCTGGACGTTACTCCGGTGGCGTGCTGCGGGCCGTACGCCTCCACCGATGGGCCGACGTCCCACACGCGGCCTGGGATCGACTTGCCGCAGGCGCCGGGCCGCTCTTGCGGCACGCTTTTTTTGCGGCGTTGGAGGAGAGCGGCGCGGCCACGCGGGCGATGGGCTGGCAGGCTGAGCCGACGTTGGTTTGGGACGGCGATCAACTCGTCGCCGGCGCTCCCGCGTGGCTCCGGTCGGACTCTTTTGGCGAGTTCGTCTACGATTTTGCGCTCGCCGACGCTTCGCACCGCGCCGGTATCCCCTGGTACCCCAAGCGCGTCGTCGCCCTGCCGTTCACTCCCGTTTCCGGTTCGCGCTTGCTCGTGGCTCCGGGCCGTCCCGACGCGGCTGCTGCGCTGATCGCGGCCTTGGCGCCAGCAGGCGGCGTTGCGGGCACGCACGTGTTGTTTCCCGATGCGGCCGACCCCATCCATGGCGCCTCGGGTTGGTTCGAGCGTCGCCAAACCCAATTCCATTGGATTCATCGCGGCTGGCCCAGCTTCGACGCTTGGCTGCTCGACACCTTTGACAGCCGGGCCCGCTCCGAAATTCGACGGGAACGCAAGAAGGCGCGTGAAGGCCTCGTCATCCGGCGCGTCGTCGACCCCGATCCCCCGTTGCTGTCTACGATTGTGGACGCCTGGGTCGCTCACGTCGGCACGTTTGGGCCCTATGGGCGCGCGTCGATGGCCATCGCGTGGCCTGCGGTTGCAGCAGCCCTTCGTGGCCACGTGACGGCCATGACGGCCTGGGACGGTTCCACCCTGGTGGCCGCGACATTGGACATCGCGGGCGACCGGCGCTGGTACGGGCGATGTTGGGCGCCGATCGTGCCGCGGCGGTTCTTGCACTTCGAGCTGTGCCTGTACGCCCAAGTCGAGGCCGCCATCGACGCCGGAATCGATGCCTTCGAGCCCGGACACGGGGGCGAGCACAAAGGTGCGCGGGGCTTCGAGACCGTCATCACTACGTCGAGACACCGGCTTGCACATGCGGGCCTGCACGATGCGATTGCGCGTTGGGCCCTGGCTGAGGCGGCTGCCGTCGACGCCTCGTCAGGGCGGTAGGAGGCGCCGTCCGTCGGCCCGTCGGGCTTCCGCGGCGGCGACGAGCGCCGGATCCAGCGTGCCTCCGGCGTCCAGGATCGCGTTCTCGACGAACGCCTCGACGGCCCTGCACGCCCCGATGCCGGTAGGCGTCTCGGTGCGGGTCGCCCAGAAATCGAACAAGGCCGCCGCGCGCGCTTCGGGCGCGACGGCGGGGCCTCGCTCGCCGTCCAGGGGTGCCCCCGTCGACCAGAAGGCCTCCAGCCGAGGGGCCAGCAGGTTCATGACCTCGTGTTCGGCCGTGACTTCCAGCACGCGTCGGTACGCGGCGACCTCATCGGCCACTTCCTCGAGCATCCGGCGTTGGGCGGCGCCTCGTACCTTGGGCGCAGGCGCCGAAAATGACACGCCGACGGTGGACGATTGTCTGCCCCGGTCCAGCGCATCGTACCGTTCGGAGGGATCGGCGTCGGCGACGACGGTGGTTCCGCCGTCGAAGGCAACCAGGGGTCGACCGAAGGTCCAGAACCCCTCATCGTGGAACTTCGCTCGACCCATCCAAGGCTCGGGCGGCTTGAACAGGACGTGTCCGTCGCGGTCGCGCTCGCGCCAACCCAACTCCCGCATGCGGCGGACGAGGGCCGAGCGCGCACCCAATCGCGCCGATTCGCCCCAGACCTCGATCTCGACGTCCGCTGGTTCGGGCACCTGCTCGGCTGCAGGCGTCGGCTCCTGGGCCAAGGCCCATGCGGCCCACCATGCGATCATGGCTGCACCAGCCAAGGGGCCATCAGGGCCCTGAACCGATCGCTCCAAGGCACGGGTCGTTGCGTGCTCGGGTCTACGCAGACGAGGACGCGGTGTCCGGTGGCGAAGTCCTCGTCGTGGTCCATCGGGAGCAACCGGAAACCGATCGTCATGGACGTCGTTCCAAGCGTCTGGACATGGATGCGGACCCGTATGCGGCCTGACCCGCGCACCGGCCGAAGGTAGTCGATGTGGTTGGCGCGAACCAAGTGCCAGTGGTCGCCTTCGCCACCCTCTTTGGCACGAACCCGATCGGGCTGGCCGATTCCGAGTCCTTCCCAGAACGAGCCAAGCGTGCGCTCGAAAAGGAGAAGGTAGCGCGCGTTGTGCAAGATTCCGAATGCGTCCAGGTCGTCGAAGTAGACGCCCATGACCTGTTCATGGAATCGGTGGCCCATGAGGGGACGCTAACCCCAGCGAACCCCCGATTGGTGCATGGGCGCAACCGGGGATAGCGGCGGCGGCCTTGAAGGAGACCCCGTGCGCACGCTTGCTCTCACGTTGTTCCTGGCCGCATGCCAGCCGCCCCCGGTGGTCCCGGGCGCCATTGCCGCTGACGGCGAACTCGTCATCACGGTCAACGGCAAGCCGATGACCAGCCGCGTCGTCGACGCGGCCGCACGCCGCATCCCGGCCGAGCAGGTCGCGAAGATGAAGGCGGATCCTCAGCAGTGGGGCGGTTTCGTCGACACCCTCGCGCTCACGCAGGTGCTCTACGACGAGGCCATCGCCGCGGGTCTGCACAACGACCCCAAGGTCCAGGACATGATCACGATGGTCGCGCGCGAACAGCTGTCGCGCGAACTTCTGACCCGCAAGGGCGACGAAGCCGTGACCGACGCCAAGCTCATGGAGGCCTACGAGAAGAAGGCCGTTCAATACGGCAAGCCGCAGGCCAGAGCGAGCCACGTCCTCGTCAAGGACGAGGCCCTCGCCAACGAAATCAAGGCCAAGGCCGACGCCGGCGCGGACTTCGCCGAGCTCGCGAAGACGCACAGCACCGACAAGGGCAGCGCCGTCAAGGGCGGCGATCTTGGCTGGTTCGATCAGAACCGGATGGTCAAGGAATTCTCCGACGCCGCCTTCGCCGCGACGCCGGGCCAGATCATCGGCCCGATCCAGACGCGCTTCGGCTTCCACATCATCAAGGTCGTGGAGAAGCGGGACAAGACGCCGTTCGAGGACGTCCGCAACGACCTCGCCGTCGCGGCCCGTCGCGAGGCGACCGACGCGTACGTGCAAGAGAAGAAGGCCTCGCTCAAGCTCGAGCGCACGCCGCTCGCCGGCGAATCTCCGCCCGCGCAGGCGCCGGGTCGTCCGCAAATGCCCCACGGAATGCCTCCCGGCATGCCGCCGGGTGGCGCGGTCCCCATGGGTGGTGGCCTGCCGCGGCCCAGCCTGAGCCCGACGCCGGCCCCTGCGCCGACGCCGCCCCCCGCGCACTGAGCCATGGACGCCCGCCGCCACCTCGTGGTGTTGGGCGCCAGCAGCGGCTTCGGCGCAGCCACGGCTCGCGCCTTTGCCCGCGAAGGCTGGGGCGTCTTCGGTGTCCATCTCGACCGACGCCAGGCTCAGCCTGGCGTCGACGCCCTCCTCGCTGAACTGCGCGCCGAGGGCGTGCCGGCGACGTTCGTCAACGGCAACGCCGCGGACGACGACTTCCGGGCCGGCGCGGTGGCCGCCCTGCGCGACCATCTCGGACCGGAAGGTCGCGTCGACGCGATGTTGCACAGCTTGGCCTTCGGGACGCTCCGGCCACTGTTCGCCGACGGGCCGACCATCGAACGGCGTCACCTGGACATGACGCTGGACGTGATGGCCAACAGCCTCGTCTATTGGGCCCAGGACTTGGTTCGGAGCGGGCTTCTTGGCCGCGGGGGCCGGATTTGGGCGATGACCTCAGCCGGCTCCTCGGCCGCGTGGTCGTCTTACGGTGCGGTCAGCGCAGCGAAATGCGCGCTGGAAGCTCATATCCGGCAGATCGCCGTCGAATTGGCGCCGCACGGCATCACCGCGAACGCCATTCTGGCGGGCGTGACGATGACGGCTGCCCTTGAGAAGATCCCTGGGAGCGCGCGAATCGCAGAGCTGGCCCTTGCGCGCAACCCCCACGGACGGCTCACCCAGCCCGAAGACGTCGCCAATTGCCTGCTTGCGTTGGCTGGCCCGGGCACGGCCTGGCTGACCGGCAATGTCCTGCGGGTCGACGGCGGCGAGACGATCGCAGGATGAAGGTCTACCTGGACCATCACGCCACGACGCCCTGCGACCCGCGCGTCGTCCAGGCGATGGCTCCGTGCTGGTCCGACGCCTTTGGCAACGCCGGCAGCCGCGGCCACAGTTGGGGGCGGATGGCCGCACATCACCTCGATCGGGCGCGTGAGGAGGTCGCGCGACGGGTCGGCGGAGAAGCCCGGGAAATCGTCTTCACGTCCGGGGCCACGGAGGCCAACAACCTCGCGATCCTCGGCACGCTCCGCGCTTCAGGTTCCACTCGGCGGGGCTTCGTCACCGTGGCCACCGAACATCCAAGCGTGTTGGAGGCTGCGGCCGCGGCCCGAATTGCCGGACACCCGGTGGACGTGCTGCCGGTCGATGGGGACGGGAGGCTGGACCCGGAGCGTTTGGCCGCCGCGGTGGACGCCTCGACGGCGCTCGTCTCCGTGATGGCCGTCAACAATGAGATTGGGACGATCCAGCCCATCGCCGACCTTGCCGCGGTTGCCCGTCGGGTGGGAGCGCGCTTCCATTGCGACGCGGTCCAGGCCGGGGCGCTGCTGCCCATCGACGTCGCCGCGTGGGACGTGGACCTGTTGTCGCTGTCCGCGCACAAGATGCATGGCCCGATGGGCGTTGGCGCCTTGTGGGTCCGCCGTCGGCCAGCGGCGACCTTGGTCCCGGTTGCGCTTGGCGGAGGGCAGGAGCGGGGACTCCGATCAGGAACGGTGGCTGTGCCGCTCGCCGTCGGCTTCGGGGCGTCGTGCACGGTGGCTTTGGAAGCGATGGCGGCAGGAGCGGCCGAGCGGGTCGGAGCGCTGCGGGACCGCCTGGAGCGGGCCCTTGTGGGGGCCCTGTCCGACACGGTCGTCCACGGAGGGCACCGGGCGCCGCACAACTTGCACGTGGCGTTCGAAGGCGTCGACGGCCCTTCGCTGCTTGCGAAACTCCGTACGATCGCGGCGTCGTCTGGCAGCGCCTGTGCGTCGGCGGACCTGCGGCCGAGCCACGTGTTGACGGCCATCGGGGCCGTTCGCGACGGCACGTGGGCGTCGTTGCGCTTTGGCCTCGCTCGGACCACGACGGAGGAGGAAGTCGATTACGTCGCGGTTGCGGTGATCGACGCCGTGGTCCACCTTCGCCGCGAACGCGCGCAATTCGGAGGGTGAATGTCGATTCTCGTCACCCCGCCAGCCCGTGAACGACTCCAGCGTTTGTTGACAGACGCCGGCAACGAATGGGTTCGCTTCGGGGTCAAGGGCGGCGGATGCTCCGGTTTTGCGTACACGCTCGACACGGCCCCGGCGGCGTCGGCCACCGACAAGACCTTCGAGATCGACGGGCTGCGGATCTGCGTGGACAAGAAGTCCTACCTTCACGTCCATGGCACGACGATCGACTTTGAGGACACCTTGGTGCGCTCGGGCTTTGTCTACGACAACCCGATGGCGCGCCGATCCTGCGCCTGTGGGACGAGCTTCGCCGTCTGACCTTGCGCCGCCGGCGATCCCGGCGTTAGCGGCGTCGCTCGCCGGAAGACCGGCGGAGGTGGATCGTGGCGAAGAAGAAGGTCCTCGCGCGGCAGGTCATCACGCTGGAATGCACAGAGCAGCGTGAGTCGGGCGTGCCGGGAATGAGCCGGTACAGCACCCTGAAGAACCGCAAGAACACGCCGAAGCGTCTCGAGCTTCGCAAGTACAACCCGTACCTGCGGCGCGTCACGCTCCATCGCGAAGTCAAGTAGTTTTGGTCGCGCGGCCCACGCCACCAGGCTGAAGCCCCCGCGCGACATCACCAAGAGCACCCACTGGAGCCAGTCATGGCAAGATATCGTGGACCCCGGCTACGCAAGTGCCGGGCCGTGGGCACGGTGCTCCCCGGATTGACGACGGCGCCGACCCTGACGCGTCCGTTTCCGCCCGGAGAGCACGGCGCCAAGCGCAAAGCGAAGTCCTCGGACTTCAAAACCCGGATGCTTGAGAAGCAGAAGGCCCGCTTCCACTACGGCATCCTGGAGCGGCAATTCCAGCGCTACGTGCGGGAAGCCTCTCGTCGCAAGGGTCCGGCGGGTGCCAATCTCGTGAACCTGCTCGAGCGCCGCCTGGACAACATCGTCTGGCGCCTGGGCCTGGCTCGCACCATCACGGCGGCTCGCCAGGTGGTCGTGCACGGGCACGTGCTCGTCAATGGCAAGCGCGTGGACCGTCCGTCGTTCAGCGTGGACGTCGGTGACGTCGTCTCGCTGCGCGAGAAGTCGGCCTCCAAGCCGTTCATCGCCTCGACCCTCGAGTACACCAGCCAGCAGCCCCGCGTGGCATGGCTCGAGTTCGATCCGGCGAAGTGCGTTGGCAAGATGACGTCGATGCCAGAGCGTTCGGACGTGCCGATTCCGCTCAACGAGAACGCCATCATCGAGTACTACAGCCAGATGCTGTAGGTCGCACGGCCGCCGCGACTCGCGGCGGCCTCGTTCAGTCGACTTCGACGACCGCCGGCAAGGACGTGCCCTCGTCGATTGTCTAAACGGGAGCGGAGCTCCTATGGCCGCTACGACGTCGGCCAAATCCGCTCGACGCGTTGCTGGCCCGCCGGACCGCCGGTGGACAGCGCGCGCTCGCGCAGATTCGCGGCCTCGGGGTGCCCGGTTCGGCGAGCGTGCAGCGCCATCAGCCAAAGGTCGTCCCAGGCTGGGTCGTCGATCGGCATGGACTGGGCCATGGCCGTCACTTCGTTGCCCCGGTCGGGCTCCAAACCCGTTTCGAGGTAGCCGATCGCGAGGTCCCGGAGCAGGCCGCGGTCGGGCGACGCCTTGGTGGACTCCAGGCCTTTTTCCAGCGCGGCGAGGCCGGCGACGTCGTGCCCACCCGTGCGTCGGACGCGAGCGAGCACGCGGTACAAGGCGGACTGTTGGGGCTCGGCGCGAATGGCGGCCCCGAGCGTGGCCTCGGCGCCGGCGAGGTCACCCGTCGCCTCGCGAAGCAGGGCTTCGAGCAGGGCTCCAGGGTGGCCAGCCGGCAAAGCGCGCAGCACGGCGAGACCTTCTGCGGGTGCGCCGGACGCGGCGAGGAGATCGGCGAGCATGACGCCGGAGTGCCGGCCCCCGACGGCCACATGGCCTCCGGCCAGTTCCGCCATCCGGCGGAGGTGCCGGATGGCCGCTGGCCGATCGTCGAGGGCCGCCGAGGCAAGGGCGCGACCCCAGGCGACGGGGGCGCTGCGCTCGTCGAGGGTGGCGAGCGTCGCCATGGCCTTGCCGGCCTCGCCATCCTCGAGGTCGAGCATGGCGTCGAGGAAAGGGGGCCCGAGCGCGTCGATGGCAGGTCGATGGGCCTCTGGCCACGCCTCGATGAGGAGCGCGGTCCGCGCCGCCAAAGCCTCGACCTCGGGGTCGTTCGAGCCAAGGGACAGGCTGTCGTCGTGGCCCAGACCGAGCGGGTCGACGGCCAGCAGAGAGGCCTCTCGCCTTGCGGCGTCGCGGCGTGCGGCGGCCTCCCGCTCTTCGCGATTGCCGCGAATCTGTGCGCGAGCGGCGGCGAAGCGCTCGGGGTGGGCACCGTGATGAAAAGAGTTCGCGAGCTCGACGTGTTCGACGGCCCTGGCGTCGTTGCCAAGGGCTGAAGCTGCGATGGCTTCGTCGAGGTTGAGCAGCGCGAGCGCGTTTTCGGCGGCGATCTGCACGGCGGCAGCTTCGTCGCCCTCGAGGTCCATCACCGCCAGCCGGGCCTCTGCGGGTCGACCTTCCGCCAGCGCAACCTGCGCCTGGCGAATTCGGTCCGCCGGACTGGGAAAGAACCAGGACCAGAGGCTCACTCGGACTCCCCTTCGTCATCGACGTCCGCTTGGTCGTCGAGTTCGTCTTTCCAGCGACGCCACTCGCGGAGGAACATCAGTGTCTTGGGCACGATTCGGTCGACGTAAAGGACCCCGTCGAGGTGATCGCATTCGTGCTGGACGACGACAGCTCGGAAACCGTGCAACTCCACGTCGAGTTCCTTGCCCGTGCGGAGGAGGGCCTGAAGCCGAATGTGGTCGGGCCGTTCGACGAGGCCGCGCATGCCTTCGACGGACAGACAGCCTTCCCAGGTGCGTCGCGTGCCTGGACCGAGAACGGTGATCACGGGGTTGATGAGGATGACGGGGTCCTCGTCTTCAACGACTTCGGCCGCCACGACGCGGATGGGTTCGTGCACTTGCGGGGCGGCCAGGCCGACGCCATCGACCTCGATCATCGTCTCGATCAAGTCGTCACAGAAGGTCTGAAAGGCCTTGCTGCGGATGGCGGCAGGATCGATGGGGTCGGCGATCATCCGCAAGACAGGATGCCCCATTTGGGCAACGCGCAAGATGGCCACAGCTCGCTCCGAAGGGCGGCCCCTATCGCTAGTGACGTGCCCGTGGGCCACCATGGCGCGGTTAGGCCCGCGGCCGGGGTCCCGATGCGAGCTGCGGCAGCGCTTGGAATCGCGTTTGCGCTGGCGTGGCACGCACTCTGGGTGACGGCGGACGCTTGGCCCGACGTCGTGGGCCATCGAACGGGCAGGGACTACGCCAGCTACCACTACGGGGCGGTCGTTGCGGCGGAAGGCGGCAACCCGTACGACCGTGTGGCGCTCGCAGACCGGGCGGCGACCGACGGCCTCCGCAAGGGCGTCCACCCGTATTTCTACCCGCCCCCGTTCCTGCTTGGGCTTGGCTGGTCGCCAGCTCTCGGGCTCCCCGCTGCCGTCGAGCGCTGGTTCTGGCTCAACGAACTCGCATTCGTGGCGACCGCGGCGGCGGGCCTCGTTTGGCTCCGTCAGCTTGGCACCGTGGCCTTGGCGGCCTGGTGCGCGGGCATGGTGTTGATGTCGGCCGGCCCGAACAACCTCGTGATGGGGCAGGCCAACTTCGCGGCGCTCGCCTTGTCCGTCGCTGCATTCGCGGCCTATGCTCGCGGGCGAGTCACGTTGGCGGGCATGGCCATAGGGACCGCCGCGATGCTCAAGATGAGCCCTGGCCTCTGCGTGGTCTGGTGGCTGGCTCGCCGCGAGTGGCGGCCCTCGATCGCCGCGGTCGCGACGGCGGCCGGCTTGTCGGTGGTCTCCCTCGCTCAGGTGGACTTGGCCTACCAACTCGACTTTTACATGCGCGTCCTGCCCGCCTTCGGCTCCGGGGACTACAACGGCCTGCAGGTGCCCGTGACGATGTTCGGCAATCACAGTCTCCCCAACCTGCTCGCCCAACTCACGGGCTCGGTGGACACGCTGGTCGGGCCGGCGCGCTTGGGCACTGCGGCCGTCGCCCTGGCGGGCGTCGCCGCCGTTGCGGAGTTGGGCGCGCGCGGTGGACGCTCCGCGGAGGCCGTGGCCGCGCAGCTGGGTGCGGTGTGGGTCGCGGCCCTCCTCATGCCTGTCTACACCTACGAACACCACCTCGTGGCGGCGCTGCCGGCGATGGCGGTCTGCGCCGCGGCTGTCGCCTCCGGACGTTTGGCGGCCCCGTGGGCCGTGGCCCTTGGCATGGCGGCCTCCATCCTGTGTTTTGACCTTGCGCAGCTCAAGGCGACAGCTGAGCCGATGGCCGGCGGCTGGGTTCTTCAGGAACTGAAGACGGCCGGCCTGGTGACGCTGTTTGCGGCCAGCTGGCGCGCGGGGCGCCCATGAGGCCACGCGCGGTGGTCACGGGGGCGGCGCGCCGGGTCGGCGCTGCCATCGCAGTCGAGCTGGCCGCGGCCGGCTACGACCTCGTCCTGCATTGGCGAGACACGTCGGCCGAAGACACCGCGGTGCGTTGTCGCGCGCTTGGCGCCGAAGTGGCACTGGTTCGCGCTGACCTTGGGACGGTCGAAGGCGTCCAAGCCGTGATCGACGCCGTCTGCGCCAGATTCGAGGCGCTCGAGCTGCTCGTCCACAACGCTTCGACGTTTTCGTGGGCGAGCTTCGACGACACGACGGCGGAACATCTCGACGCGATGATGGCCATTCATGCCCGTGCTCCGCTGTTGCTCAGCAGGGGCCTGCTGGATCGACTCCGTCACGGGCAAATGCCGGGGGCGCCGGAGGGGCAACACGGGGTCGTCGTGCACCTGTGCGACGTCGGCGCCGACCGTCCCGTGCGCGGGTACACGGCGTACTCGATGTCCAAGGCCGCCCTCGTGATGTTGGTGAAGTCCATGGCCGTCGAACTGGCTCCTGCGATTCGAACCGTTGGCATCAGTCCTGGGCAGGTGGCCTGGCCCGACGACTACGATGCGGATCGCCGCGATCGGCTGCTGCGCAGGATTCCGATGGGACGCGTTGGCGACCCCGAAGATGTGGCGCGCCTTGTCCGCTTCGTCGCCGCGGAGGGACACTACTTGAATGGCGCCATCGTACCGGTCGATGGCGGACTATCGACGAGGTACTGACGTGGGAACCATCGGCTTCCGCGACCTCGTCGTCGAGGTCATCGTCGGCATCCTGCCCCATGAACGGGTGACTCCTCAGCGCGTGGTCGTCTCGGTGTGGGCGGACGTGGACGTTCCGCGTGTGGGCCTGACGGGCGAACTGGCCGCGGGCATCGACTACGCCGAGCTTCGCGACGTCGCGGCATTCGTGTTGCGCGAAGGGCGATTTCGGTTGTTGGAGTCGGTCGCCGTCGTCCTCGGCACCTGGTGGCGGCTCGCACCGGGACCGGGCGAGTCGCGATCGCGAGCACACCGAGTGGGAGTCGCGCTTGAGAAGCCCGACATCCTTGGCGGCGGAACCGTCGCAGAGGTTCGCTGGGAAGGGAATGGGCCCGCCGACGCCCTCTCCTTCGAGTTGCCAGAGGGCTACGTCTTCCGCCATGAGTTGGGCCAAGGCGAAACGTGGACCGGCCCCGGCGTGGCCTTTCAGATTGGCGTTGGGACGGTCGATCGAGCCGTGGGACCAGCCACGCTGCTCGTCATCCAGCTGAAATGACTCCGAGGCTGCGCCCCACTTCGGTGAAGGCGGCGACGGCGTGGTCGATTTGGGCGTCCGTGTGGGCGGCGCTGAGTTGGACGCGGATTCGCGCCTGGCCTTTGGGTACGACCGGGAAGCTGAACCCGATCACGTAGATGCCGCGTTCGAGCAGCGCATTCGCCATGTTCGACGCAAGGGCCGCGTCGCCCAACATCACCGGGACGATGGGGTGGACGCCGGGTCGAATCGCGAATCCCGCGGCGGTCATGGCACTGCGGAATCGGGCGGTGTTGCGCTCGAGGCGGTCCCGCAACTCCGTCGTCGCCGACAGCTTGTCGAGGGCCGCGGTGGCGGCGGCTGCAATCATGGGCGGGAGCGTGTTGCTGAACAAGTAGGGCCGCGAACGTTGGCGGAGCAGCGCGATGAGGTCGCGGCGGCCGCTGACGAATCCGCCCGAGGCGCCGCCAAGCGCTTTGCCAAGCGTGCTCGTGACGAGGTCCACCCGACCCATCACGCCGCAGTGCTCGATGCTGCCCCGCCCCGTTGCGCCGACGAATCCGGTCGCGTGGCTGTCGTCGACCATGACGAGCGCGCCCGCGGCTTCCGCGAGGTCGCAGATCGGCCCGAGGCGGGCGATGTCGCCGTCCATCGAAAACACGCCGTCGGTGACGACGAGAATGCGTCGGGCCCCAGCGGCCTTTGCGGCGTCGAGTTGGGTGGCCAGGCTGTCCAGGTCGTCGTGTTCGTAGCGGTAGCGCGCCGCTTTGGACAAGCGGATGCCGTCGATGATGCTCGCGTGGTTCAGGGCGTCGGAAATGATGGCGTCTTCAGCGCCGCAAATCGTCTCGAAAACGCCACCGTTGGCGTCGAAACAGGAGGAGTAGAGGATGGTGTCGTCGGTCCCGAGGAATTTCGCGACGCGCGCTTCCAAGGCCTGGTGGAGGTCCAGCGTCCCACAGATGAAGCGGACGGAAGCCATCCCGAAGCCGTAGGTGCGCAGGCCATCGATCGCCGCTTGGACGAGGGCAGGGTCGTCGGCGAGCCCAAGGTAGTTGTTGGCGCAGAAGTTGACGACTTCCCGCCCACCCGCGACGCGGATGCGCGCATTTTGCGGGCTCACGATGGTGCGCTCGGCCTTCCAAGTTCCCGCCGCGCGAATGGCGTCCAATTCAGCGGAAATCGAAGCGGCGACGTCGGGATGGAACATGGGATTCTCCCAGAAACCGAAACGCCCCTCCGACGTGAGTCGGAGGGGCGAAGTGGCGCACCCAAGAGATCCGAAGAGCGTCGGGGAGGG
>SXOB01000005.1 GCA_005776945.1 Pseudomonadota bacterium | reverse complement strand
GGCCGATGGTGGCTTGATCAACGCCACCTGGTGGCTCGAAGCGGACGACGGCACCCGGCCATACGTCCTGCAGCGCCTGAATACCGGCATCTTCCGCCCCACCGTCCACGCCGACATCGAAGTCATCACCGGACGCCTGTCGGCCGCGGGCATTCCCACGCCTCGGTTGGCGCGGACGACGTCCGGAAACCTCTGGTACGAGGCGAGCGACGGCTCCGTCTGGCGGGTGCTTTCCACCGTCGGCAACCGGACGATCGCGCGCCCGGCCGACGCCACCGTGGACGAGCTTCGCTCCGCCGCACAGCTGCTTGCGCGCGTCCACGCCGCGCTCGTTGGGCATACGGCACCCTTTGCGTTCGAGCGGCCAGGCGCCCACGACACGGACGCCCACGTCGCCGCCATGGTCCGCGCCGCCGACGCGGCGTCCGGTCACCGGCTGGCCGACGCCGTCCGACCGCTCGCCGCGAGCATCGCGGAAGGCTGGGCCCGCTGGGACGGCCCCAAGACGTTGCCGAAGCGCGTCATCCACGGCGACCTCAAGATCTCGAACGTACGGTTCGACGGCGACCGTGCCGTCGCCCTCATCGACTTGGACACCTGGCAGTGGGGCACGCTGGACGTGGAATGGGGCGACGCGCTCCGCAGTTGGTGCAACGTGGCCGGCGAAGACGCACCCCAACCCCAACCCGACGGTGGCCGCGCGATTGCAGCGCTGCGCGCCTACACGGCCGCAGCACCGGACGCGCTGGCCGACGAAGCCCGCCGCGGGGGCCTTCCGGGGATGGAGCGCATCGCCTGGGAACTCGCATCGCGCTTTGCCCGCGACGTCGTCGAGGAGTGCTACTTCGGCTTCGACCCCCGATTTGGCGGCCGCGGCGAACACAATCTGATTCGCGCCAGGTCTCAGGCGGCGCTCGCGTCGGAAGTGGCCTCCGCCCGCGGCCGGTGGCAGGATGAACTTGAACGGAGGGATCCATGATTCGCGTCACGCTCGCCGGTGCTGCCCTCCGTTTCGGTTGCGCGGGGCGAAACCCGGCTGCGGAGACGGAGCCGCCCGTCGTGGTTCCCGTCCAGCCGCAGATCACCACGAACCCGCCCCCAACCCTGGACCCCCCGCCGCCGCCGCCAGAGCCGACGGGGCCGCCGGCCTCAGACCTGCCGACCTGGGAACAGGTCGCCTCCCCGCACCCGCCGGGCGCCACCAACCCGCCCATCCCGGTCTTGATCGTGACGCCCGACCACGACTGCTTCAAACAATGGCGGAGCCCCATGGCCCCCGGTCCCCGCGGCGACCGCGTCGACACCTGTGAAGCGCTCGAGACTTGCGGCACAGCGATCATTTGCCCCGAGCCCCGTGCCACCGAGGTCCTCGCAGGCAAGTGAGCGAGCGGGCGGCGCACGAGTGGCAACGGCGCGCAGCGGCCGAAATGCGGTCGGCGGGTCTGGCAGCTGAATTGGCGGCACGGGCCATCCGGATCGGCCTCCCGCAGCTGGCGTCACCCTTGTTCCGAGCGGCCGAGGACGAGCTTCAGCACGCGTCGGACGCGTCCCTCGTCGCCGCCGAACTCGGTGCCGGCGGCATCGTCCTCGACGTCGAGGACCTGAGCTTCGCGCGTGAGCCAGGCGGGCCGCTCGACGACCTGTTCGTGCCCGCCCTGCAGTCGCTGGCCATCGGCGAAACGCTCGCCGTACCTTTGTTTCGGGCGATGGCCACGGCGGCGACGGAACCGTTGGCCAAGCGCGCCCTGAATCGAATCGTCTCCGACGAGGCACGCCACGCAGCCCTTGGCTGGCGGGTGGTCGACGCGGTCGCCGCTCGGGACCCCGAAGGTGCGGCCAACGTGGCCAAGCGACGGCTCCCCGGACTGCTTGGCCCATTTCAGATCGGCTTCGGCGAGGCCAAGGGTCCAGACCTGGAGGCCGCCGACCGCGCCTGGGGCCTGCTCGACGCAGCGGCTTACCGGACGATTTGGCGACGCACGTGGCTCCGCACCCTGGCTCCGCGTCTCGCACGGCGCGGATGGTGGGGCCCTCGCGACGTCCCCGGGCTATGAATTCGGCTCGACGCTGAGGTGGCCATGGCGACACCGTTCGACCCTGACGCACCCGGGCTCGCAGGACCCGAGAGCCTGTTTGGCCTGCCCCATACGACGGCGGACGCGCGCGTCGTCGTCATCCCCGTCCCTTTCGAGGCCACCGCCTCCTATGGGCGCGGGACGAAGGACGCCCCCGCTGCGATCGCCCAAGCGTCGCTCCAAGTGGAACTCAACGACCTGGACACGGGCGAACCCTGGCGCGCAGGAATCGCCCAAGAACCCGCGGATCCGCGGATGGCCGCCTGGGAGACCGAGGCCAGCCGCCTTGCACTTCCCATCCTTGCGCGCGGGGGCCCGCAGACCGACGCTGACCGGGCGGATTGCGCTCGCGTAGACGCCATTTTGGAGGCCATCCACGACTACGTGGCCGGCCGCACGCGCCATTGGCTGGACCGCGGTCGAATCCCCGCCATCGTCGGCGGCGACCATTCCGTGTCGTTCGGCGCGATTCGGGCGGCCGCCGAGCGGCATCCCGGCATTGGCCTCCTGCACATCGACGCCCACGCCGACCTGCGCCTCGCCTACGAGGGATTCACCTGGAGCCACGCGAGCATCCTTCGAAACGTCCACGACCGGCTTCCTGGCGTTTCCAGCATCGTCAGCGTCGGGCTGCGCGACGTGTCGCGCGCCGAGGCAGAGTTGCTTGAGAACACCGATCGGATCACGGCGTTTTCGGACTCCGAGATCACCTGGGAGCTCGCCGCGGGCGAACCCTGGCAGCGCCTGTGTGGTCGGATGGTCCGGGCGTTGCCAGAGAAAGTCTGGGTCACCTGCGACATCGACGGACTCGACCCATCCTTGTGCCCGAACACCGGAACGCCGGTGCCTGGGGGCCTCGCGTGGCGTGAAATGATGCTGCTTCTGCACGAGTTGGGCGAGCGCAAGCACCACATCGTCGGATTCGACCTCGTGGAGGTCGGCGCCCAACGGTGGGACGCGGTCGTAGGGGCGCGCCTCCTCTACAAGCTCGCTGGCTGGGCGCTCAGCACGCAGCCCGGCGCCCAATCGAACGAAGGCCGTTGACCCTCTTTGTGGGGTGCGGGCAAGCAGGCTGCTACTCGTCCCCCGCCAACAGCCCCATGGCGACCAGCCGCGGTCGGATGGCCTTCGAGAATTGAATCGCTCCCGCGACGTTCAGATGGTCGGCGTCCATGAAGGCTCCGTCTCGCCCAAACAAAGCGTCCTCATAGTCCAAGAACTCGACCTCTCCCGCCTCCAGCATCGGCGCGAGGATCGCTTCGCGAGCAAAGGTCCGCCCGCGGTACGCCAAGGAACCCGCAAAATAGTCGTCCGAAACGGGGTACGACATCAGAACGACCCGGATGCCCCGCCCACGCAAATCGGCGACGAGACCGCGGAATGCCGCCACCTGCGCAGGGTCGTCCATACGCTGCCCCTCAAAGTGCTTCACCGCGGAGGCGACGCCGGCGCCTCGCCGAGCCGCCTCAGACCCCGCCGCGAAAACACCCGCCCGACCCACGACCCCTCGGAATGCAGCCTCCCCGGCCACGTACGAAATTACGGTGTCGAGTTCTCCGACATAGGGCGCCATCCGCGCCTTTAGCGCTCGACCGGCGTACCCGACCCGGTCCCCGCGCTCGGCGCCGATCGCCACGAGGTCCACGTACCTCCCCCATACGGCTTCGGGCTGGAAGTGGTCAGATTTCCACGACGTGAAGCTCGTGGCCTCGAGGGGCAACACGACCGCGTCGACTTTCACACCGGTCGTGTCAAGCAACCAGGGCAGGCGCGCCGCCGTCTTGAGATAATGCTCACCGGCCACGGCCACGTTGGCGACCTGACCAAGCGCGCGCGGCGCGATCGCGTTGCGCGTATGGCTGTCGCCCGCGAACACGACGCGCAGCCGCCTTGGACCATGTTCAAATTGGCGGTCCGATCGAGACGCCGCATGCTCCCAAACGACCGTTCGCAAGAACAGCACGGACAGACCGACGTGGATGAGGACGGCGGCGACCATAAAGTGCAGGCGAGCGCGAAGCGGGGGCGACACGCCGGAAGGCTATCCGCTCAGAGCGGGCGCCAATCGGCATCGGCCCCGCGTCGCAGGTCCAAATGCAGCCGCTGCCCAGAGCCGAGTTCGACGAGTCCGCGACGCAACACCCCACCGTCGGCCCCCAACACTTCGACCAGATGTGAGCCCGACGTGACAGCCGTGCTTACCGCCCCGTTCGCGTCAGTGCGCAAGGGACGGCCGTCGACGTGGACGACCTGGCCCAACGCCTCGAGTTGAATGACAAGCAACGTCCCCAACTCGGGGCCCACCGCCGTGAATCGCACCGGCGGCCCCGCCTCACCCTGGACAACAAGGTCGCCCTCGACCTCGGACACCTCCACCGTCCGCCCGCCAGCCGCCAGGACGATGCGGCCCGTAGGCGGCAGTCCGACGGTCGCGGCCGAGGGCATCGGCTGTGCCGCCTCAGGTGCAGGAGTGGCCGCCGGCGTCGGAAGCACTCGCGCCGTCTGCGGCGCCAGCGGGGTTGGGGGCTCTCCCTCGACCACCATCGGCAAATCGGCCGGCGCCTCCTCCACTTCCGGCACCGCGGCCCGCCCCTCCGAATCAACTACGGCCACCGCCGTACCTTCAGCGGGTGCGACAGAGAGATCCCCGTCCCGGAGAATCAGGCGAGTCGTCCCCTCAGCCGGGATCTCCAACCGCGCTTCATCCAGCGTCCGGCCGAACAGCGTCGCGACGCGCACATGGTGCACGCCCCCCTCCAGGCCGCCTACCTTGGCAGCATTCGCCGAACTCGGACGCGCCAGGCGACCATCCACATAGAGCAGGGCACCGCGATCGGCGACGAACTCGATTTCCGCACTTCCGTAGGCGAGTGCCACCCCGATCCAGATGAGCCCCATTCCGACCTCCCAAGGGCGAAACACCGCCGCTTGGTTGGCGCGTCACCTCTGCCGGTCGGTCACCCGCTCGAAGAACGCCAAAATCTCGTCGGAAGCCGAGAAATCGCGAGAGTGATCCGGGTCGGCGTTCCCGCTGCCAGGCCATGAATGTCCGCCACCGTGAACCCACCACCGTTCATAGGCCACGCCCCGCGTGCAGCGATCCCAAACGGTACGCTCGACGCGAGTGTTGTCCCCCGGCGCATCGATCCACGTTGTCACGCCTGACCCGGTGCAACCGGCTCGATCCCGCAGCCACCGACTGCTCGCTTCCGCCGAAAGTGCGCCTTCAAAACCTTCGAATCTAGCCTTTGGGTCGGTAGTTCCCTGAACCGTGAACAAGGGTCTTACACGATCGCTACAGCGTTCTGTAAGGGTCTGTCGAAGCAGCTGGCTGACGGCGGCGAATCCTGCGAATCGATCGGGCGCCCGGCACGCCAGCGCATACACGAGGTTTGCGCCGTTGCTGTGTCCTGCGGCGAACCTTCGATCGGGGTCGACGCGGAACCGCCGCGTCACCTCATCGACGAGCCGCTCGACGAACGCAATGTCGCGTGCGAGGGCGACCTCGTCGCCGTTGGCCCAGCCAGGCTCCGTCGGCCGTTCGAGTTGCCCGTTGGGGAATACCATGATCCACGGGTCGGCGGCCCTGTGCTTCCACAGGTCGACGACTTTCAGACCGTTGTTGCCCGTGCCGCCGTGAAACATGAAAAGCGCCGGAAGCGACCCGCGCGCATCGCGCCCAGGCGGAACGTGAACCCACGCGGAACGCGTGCCTTCCGGCATGTCGACTTCAACCAACACTTTCGAAGGAGAGCCTTCCGCCGGGCCCGAAGGCCCAAGGCCGGCACACGCCAGCGACAGCGACAAGAACAGGCCAGCCGCGCGTCCGAGCATATGCCCCCCTATCTCTGATGGGCGCCTGCAAAACAGGGAGTTCCTTGAAGTAGGTCCGCCGAATGGTGGCATCTGCCAACGCGCCGTGTAAGAGGACGCGCCTTTCCTGGAGGATACTTGGCCAAAAAGAAGGAAGAGCGGCGCCATGAGCCGCTCGAGAAGACCCCCGTTTGGGGTCAAGTGCTCGACGCAGTCGCCGCCGGCGAGGGAATGGTCTCGATTGCCCGACGCCTCACGCTCCCAATCGGGCAGCTTGCCGGGGCCCTGAAGCGCGAGTCCGTTGCGCGCAAGGCGATCCGCAACGAAGCTGCCGAATCGGCGCGCGCTGCCGAGGCTGCAGCCGCCGCCGCAGCGGCCGAGAATCGGAAGTCGGAGCCCAAGGCGAAAAAGGCACCGAAAGCTGAAAAGGTCCCCAAGGCGGGCCGCGAGCGCAAGCTCCCCGAACCGCTTGGCGATCATCCGCTCGACGCATTCCGGCAACAGATGGTCGACCTTCCGGATTTCGCCGTGGCCAAGATGGCTGGCGTGTCTCAAGCGTCGATTCGCGAGTACCGCCACCGTGCCGGCCTCAAAAAGAAGGCGGGCCGCCCAAGCATGTCCGCACTCGCGCACATCGCGTCGATGAGCGCAGACGCCCCGGCCGCGCCGGTCGTCGAGAAGCGCAAGCCGGGCCGCCCTCGCAAGGTCGTCGCTGCCGCTCCGGCCGCGCCGGTCGTCGAGAAGCGCAAGCCGGGCCGCCCCCGCAAGGTCGTCGAGGCCGCGCCGGCCGCGCCGGTCGTCGAGAAGCGCAAGCCGGGTCGCCCTCGCAAGGTCGTCGAGGCCGCTCCGCTCGTCGCCGCCGCGGCGGCCAGTGCAGCAAGCGCACAGGCTCCCGCCGACGCTGCTGCCCCGAAGGCCGCTTCGGGCGCTCGTTGGGCCTGGCGCGTGACCGTCGCCACGAAGGGTGGCACGCAGAGCCGCGTGACCATCGGCGAATCCGCAGCGGACGCTGTCGGAAGCGCAGCGTCCATGGGCGAAGTCATCGGCGTGGAGCGCCTCGACCGCATGGTCTGAGACGGCTCCTGGAGCCCTCCCGGGGGTGGCCTTCGCGCCGCCCCCTTTTTTTGGCTGGACGCTGACCGCGCGCTAGTTCCGCAGCCCTCAGGGATACCCATGCACTGGATTCACGACCTCGTTTCCTGGTGGTTCGGCGCCGTCGAACAATGGGGCTACACCGGCGTTTTCTTCCTCATGGCACTCGAGTCGACGATCGTTCCGATCCCGTCCGAAGCGATCATGCCGCCCGCCGCCTACGCTGCAAGCCAAGGCAAGATGAACGTATGGGGCGTTGTGCTCGCGGGGGCCGCTGGCAGCACGTTCGGCTCCGCGAGCACCTGGGCCGTGTCACTGACGTTGGGGCGCGCGTTTCTGATCCGATACGGCAGGTGGTTCCGCCTCACCGAGCACCACCTCGCCCTCGCCGAGGCCTGGGTCAAAGACTTCGCGTTGGGCGGCGTGTTCTTCGCGCGACTCTTGCCCGTCGTCCGCCACTTGATCGGCTTCCCAGCCGGCCTCGTTCGCATGCCCTTCTTGCCGTTCTGCGCCGTCACATTCGTCGGCAGCTTCGCCTGGTGCGGCATCCTCTCATGGTTCTCCATCGCCACCATCGGCAAGCGCCCGGACCTGTTGTCGGACCCCGCCGCGCTCGAGCACGTGCTCCGGCACGATCTGCTTTGGTTCATTGCCTTGATCGTTGGCCTCGCGGCGGGCTGGTTCGCGGTGGTCCTCTACGGCCGTCGTCGTGTTGACGGTCACGGGGGTGTCGGGTAGCTGAACGCCCTTCGAGGAGGTCGCTTGCACGGGATGACGCGGCGTACGATGGCCTGGGCGGCGGCCCTGTTCCTGATGGCGGCCGGCTGTGGCGACGCCAGCACTGCCCAAGGGCCCATCCTGGTCGGTGAATTTGGGTCCCTCACGGGGTCGGAGGCCACCTTCGGCCAATCGACCCACAACGGGATCATGCTTGCCATCGACGAGATCAACGCGTCGGGCGGCATCGCCGGACGCCCGCTCGAGGTCAAAACCTACGATGACGAGGGCAAGACCCAGCAGGCCGGCACCGTCGTCACCCGTCTCGTCACGCAGGACAAGGTCGTGGCCATCTTGGGAGAGGTCGCGAGCAGCCTCAGCATCGCCGGTGGCCGTGTGGCCCAGCAGTACGGCGTTCCGATGATTTCGCCGTCGTCTACGAATGCCGCGGTCACCGAGATCGGCGACAAGATTTTCCGCGTTTGCTTCATCGACGCGTTCCAGGGCTACGTCGTGGCCCGCTTCGCGACCGAGAATCTCGGCGCCCGCAAGGTTGCGGTGCTCTACGACCAGTCTGCCGCCTACTCGAAGGGCCTCAAAGACGACTTCGGCAAGGCGCTCACAGGGATGGGCGGCACCGTCGTCACCGAAGCGGCCTACGAGAAAGGCGCCTCGGATTTCTCGGCGCAGCTCACGGCCATCCGCGACCTGTCGCCAGATGCCATCTTCATTCCCGGCTACTACACGGACGTCGGCAACATCGCGCTTCAGGCGCGCAAGCTCGGCATGACAGTGCCGCTGCTGGGCGGCGACGGCTGGGACAGCTCCAAGCTCGCCGAGATCGGGGGCGAGGCCATCGAGGGGGCTTACTACTCGAATCACTACGCCCCCGAAGAGACGCGGCCCGCGGTGCAGAAGTTCGTCACCGCCTACCAGGCCAAATTCGGCAGCGTCCCCGACGGGCTCGCCGCCCTCGGCTACGACGCCGCCCACATTCTGGCTGACGCGATGAAGCGTTCGCCGGACCTCTCGGGCCCGGCGCTCGCCCAGGCCATCGCGGCCACGAAAGATTTTCCCGGCGTCACGGGCAGCATCACGATCGACCCGCAGCGCAATGCCTCGAAGCCGGCCGTCATGGTTCAGATGAAGGGCGGACGCCCCACTTGGGTGGCGACCATTTCGCCGCCTTGAAGTCCCCGTGACGCGCGTTCTCCAAACGCTCATGGACGGCGTGGCCGTCGGTAGCACCTATGCGCTCATCGCGTTGGGCTACACGATGGTCTACGGGATCCTGCGCTTCATCAACTTCGCGCACAGCGACATTTTCATGTTGGGCGCTTGGTTCTCCTTCTCCCTGGCGGGCGTTTTCGGTTGGACCCTCGCGGGCGCCACGCCCCCGCCCTGGGCGGCCGTCGTCGTCCTCCTCGGCGCGATGTCGGGAACCGCTGTCCTCGGGTACGCGATCGAGCGGGTGGCCTACCGCCCGCTACGCTCCGCGCCGCGAATCAATGTGCTCATTGCGGCCATCGGCGTCAGCCTGCTGATCGAGAACATCGGCCAGTTGCCAATCGCGTTTGGAACGCAGCCTCAGCGGATGCCTTCGCTGCTGCCCGACGCCGTCCTGTTCGAGGTTTCCGGCGTTTCCATTCGGCTCGTCGACACCCTCGTCATCGGCATCGCGCTCGGGCTGATGGCGGCCCTTGAGTGGCTCATCTACGGCACCCGCCTCGGCCTCGCGATGCGCGCTGTTTCTACGGACGCCCAAACCGCGGCGCTCATGGGTGTTCCCGTCGACAGGGTGGTCTCGGCCACGTTTGCGGTGGGTTCGGCCCTTGCGGCGGCCGCGGGGTTCTTGTACGCGTCGAAGTACCCAGGCATCAATCAGCCGGCCCACGCCACCTGGATTCTGCTTGGCCTCAAGGCCTTCGTCGCCGCTGTCGTCGGCGGCATCGGCAATGTCCGCGGCGCGATGGCCGGCGGCCTCTTGATTGGGATGGTCGAGATCTTTGGCGCGGCCTACTTGTCGCCCCATTTGCGCGACGTCTACGTCTTTGCCCTGCTGATTCTCGTCCTTCTCGTCCGGCCCGCCGGTTTGCTCGGTCGCGCGACCGTCGAGAAGGTCTGACGTGCGCGCCATCCTCCCCTGGGTCGCCGTCCTCGGCTTCGCGATGTTGGCCCAGGTCGCGGTGGGCCCCGTCGTCGGGCACTATTGGACCAAGATTCTGATGGACGTCGGAATCGCGGTCCTCCTTGCGGTCTCCCTGAACATCGTCAACGGCTTCACCGGCCAGTTCAGCATCGGCCACGCGGGATTCATGGCGGTCGGAGGGTACACCGCGGGGATCCTGACCTACTACGGGGGCGCTGCCCTGTTCGACCTGCCACCCGGCGCGGTCGCGCCCGGCATCGCAGGCCACCTTTGGTTTGCCCTTAGTACGCTCGTCGGTGGCGTCGTGGCCGCAGTAGCCGGCGTCGTCGTCGGCCTGCCCTCGCTTCGGCTCCGCGGCGACTACCTGGCCATCGTCACGCTGGGATTCGGCGAAATCATGCGCGTACTGCTGACGCGCACCGAAGACGTCATCGGCTCCGCCGAGGAATTGGCGACGGCACCGTGGACGACTCAGGTCGTCAGCACGGGCGGAAGCCTTGGATTCACGGGCCTGCCCTTCTACACCAATCTTTTCTGGACCTGGCTGTGGACGGGCATCGCCATCCTCGTCGCTTACCGGCTCAAGGAGTCGTCGACGGGGCGCGCCATGTTGTCGGTACGGGAGGACGAGGTGGCGTCCGGGGCCATGGGCGTCCGCACCACCGACGTCAAAGTCATCGCCTTCGCGATGGCGGCGCTGTTCGCTGGCATCGCGGGGGGCCTGTTCGCCCACGAAATCGGAACGACGCTGAATCCGGCCGAGCTGGGCTTTCAGAAGTCTTTCGAGATCGTCATCATGGTCGTCCTCGGCGGCATGGGAAGCGTGACGGGGGCCGCGCTGGCGGCGACGATTCTCACGATCGTCCCCGAGCTGCTGCGCGAATTCTCAGAATACCGGATGATTGTGTACGCGGCCCTGCTCGTCGTCGTCATGCTCGTCCGGCCCACCGGTCTGCTCGGTCACCGCGAGATCTGGCACGCGTGGAGGCGTTCATGACGCCTGCACTCTTCGCCCGAGGCGTGTCGATCCGCTTCGGCGGCCTCGCGGCCGTGTCGAACTTCGAGCTCGCACTGCCCGTTGGCGGCCTCTACGGCCTGATCGGGCCCAATGGGGCCGGCAAGACCACGTTGTTCAACCTGCTCACGGGCGTCTACCGCCCCGACCAGGGTGAAATTCGGCTCGGCGAGCGCGACCTCATCGGCTCGGCCCCGAGCGCCATCGCCGCGTCCGGCCTCGCGCGGACCTTTCAGAACATCCGCCTCTTCCACCAACTTTCGGCCCTCGACAACGTCCGCGTCGCCCAATTTGCACACCGTCGGACGGGGTTGGTGGCGACCTTGCTGAGAACGCCCGCCTGGCGCCGCGAAGAGGAGGCCGACCGAGCTGCCGCCGAGGCGTGGCTCACGGCGGTCGGTCTCGAGGGGCGCGGCGCCGAATTGGCGCGCAACCTGCCTTACGGCGACCAGCGCCGCCTCGAAATTGCGAGAGCTCTGGCGCTCCGGCCAAAGGTGTTGCTGCTCGACGAACCCGCCGCCGGCATGAACCCGCAGGAGAAGCTCGGCCTGCGCTCCCTCATCCGCACGCTGCGCGACACGTACGACCTGTCCATTCTGCTCATCGAACACGACATGGGGCTGGTCATGGACGTGTGCGAACACATCACGGTGCTCGACCACGGCGAGGTCATCGCCCGAGGGACGGCCGCGGAGGTCCAGGTCGACCCAGCCGTCGTCGAAGCCTACCTCGGCTCGCCGGAGGCCGCGTGAGCGCGCTGCTCCAAGTCCAGGGACTCGCTGTCCGCTACGGAGCCGTCGCGGCGTTGCACGGCATCGACTTCGACGTCCACGAGGGGGAAATCCTCACCCTGCTCGGAAGCAACGGCGCAGGAAAGTCGACGACGCTGCGGGCCATCAGCGGCATGATTCGCCCATCCTCGGGAACGATTCGCTTCGACGGTCGGGACATCACGGGCCTACCCGCCCACGAAATCGTCGGCCTTGGCATCGCCCATGCCCCGGAAGGACGCGGGATCTTCGGCCCGCTGACGGTCGACGAGAACCTGCGGCTCGGCGCCTTCGCGCGCAAAGACCCGGCCGGGGTCGCTTCGGACCGCGAGCGCGTCTTCGCGCTGTTCCCCCGCCTCGCGGAACGAATCCATCAAGTGTCCGGGACGTTGTCCGGCGGCGAACAGCAGATGTTGGCCATTGGCCGCGCGATGCTCGCCCGTCCCCGGCTGCTTCTGCTCGACGAACCCAGTTTGGGCCTCGCCCCCCAGGTCGTCGCCACCATCTTCCGCATCCTGCGCGAGATTCACGCCGGCGGGACGACGATCCTCCTCGTCGAGCAGAATGCGTCGATGGCGCTGGCGACCGCCCAACGCGGGGCCGTTCTGGAAGTGGGACGCATCGTGCTGCAGGGCGCGGCGTCCGACCTGGCCGCGTCCGACGACGTGCGCCGGGCCTACCTCGGCGTCCACTGACCCCGCACGAGGCCCGCAAGCGCCCGTAGCGGCGCGGCACAGCTGGCGACGTGGGCTGCGGCGAATCGACCGGGCTCCTGCTCCGCGACGACCTCCAAACGGCCCATCGGGCGGCCGTTGACCTCGACGAGCCAGCTGCGTCCCTTGTCGTCGAGTACCCAATCGAGCCCCAACTCGACGACGGGTTCGCCCGGGAGCGCGTCGCAGAAGCGGGCGGCGGCCTCACACGACCGCGCATGCAGTTCGGCCCCGCCGTCGGCCAGGACCTCGTCCGCCGGCACGACCTCGGCCCCCCTCGCCGCGTTGACGACGGGGTCCAGAAGCGATCGGCGCGCGACGCTTCCAGGGCACCCCCAGACGCCCCGCTCGTCACGTTGGACGAGGACGCGAAAGGCGACACCCGCCCAGCCGGTTGGCGGGGGCACGGCGGCCTGGAGGAGGGCCGGCTCTGGGCCATGTGCCCCTTCGGCGGTCGCGGGGACGTCGCCGCCGCGTGCAACCCGCCGGATGCCGATGCCATAGGCACCGAAACGAGGTTTGTGGAACGCGACGCCGACGCGGTCGAGGAAACCGCCAAAGGCGTCGGCCTCGACGGTGGCTTCAGGCATGGCGACGCCGCTGCTGGCAAGAGCGACCTGCGTCAGCCACTTGTCGGCGGCGAGGTCGGCCGCCGCCAGCGCGTTGACGATGGGCACGGGGGGAACGCCGGCCGCGAGCCGTTGCCATTCAGCGGCCCGTCCGCGCCGCGGGAACCGGTCCCAGAGGCCCGCGACGTGTACGGGTCCAACGGGCTGCCAACGGTCTTCCGTGGCTTCGTGGCCCCAGACGCGGCTCCCGTCGCCGCCGGAGACGAAGACGACCCGAAGGCCGTCCTTGGCGACCTCCAGTGCGGCGCGGCCCAACGGCCGTTCGCGTGGAGCGACGGCCGAGGCGCCAAGCGGCGGGACGAGCACGCCGAGGATCATGGGCCCGGCCTATCGGCGCGCGGTAGGAGGCGCCCGTGAACTTCGTCCAGGCCGAGTTCCCTGTGTTTCTGGCCATCGTCTGGCTCGTCTACTGGCGCATCCAGGAACGGCGGGCGCAGAACCTGTGGCTGCTCGGCGCGAGCGTCGTGTTCTACGGCTGGGTCCACCCGTGGTTCGTCGCGCTCTTGTTCGCGGCCAGCCTCGTCGACTTCGGCACGACCCAGCTCATGGCGCGCGTTCCCGCGTACAAGCGCGCGCTGCTGGCCCTGAGCGTGGCCAGCAACCTGAGTCTCTTGGCCTACTTCAAGTATGCCGACTTCGGATTGTCGAACGTCATCGCGGCGCTCGACGCGCTCGGCCTCGCGCACGACGTCCGCCTGCTAGGCGTGATGCTGCCCATCGGCATCAGCTTCTACACCTTTCAGACCATCGGGTACTGCGTCGACGTCTACCGAGGCGAATTGCGCGCGCGCCGCGACCTGCTCGACTACCTCACTTACGTTTCGTTCTTTCCCCAGCTTGTCGCCGGGCCGATCGAGCGGGCGGGGCGCCTGCTGCCGCAGGTTGAACGCGCCCGCGTGTTTACGTGGACGGCGATGTCGTCGGGCGTCAGCCTCATCGCGTGGGGCGCATTCAAGAAGGTCGTCATCGCCGATTCGGTCGCCCCGTTCGTCGACAAGGTGTTCGTGTTGAGGGATCCGGCGGCGCCGCTCGTGTGGGCGGCGACGGCGGCGTTCATGATCCAGATTTTCGCCGACTTCAGCGGGTACACGGACATCGCGCGCGGCGTGGCGCGGACGCTTGGCTTCGAACTCTGCGAGAACTTCCGCGAGCCCTTCCTGGCCCGGACGACGCCCGAATTTTGGCAGCGCTGGCACATGAGCCTCAGCACATGGATTCGCGATTACGTCCTCGGTCCCCTCGTGGGCGACGACGGCGCCGGCCCGCGCAGGTTCGCCGTGGCCACGGTCGTCACCTTCGCGCTCATCGGCTTCTGGCACGGGGCCGCGTGGAACTATGTGCTGTTCGGCGTCTTCCATGGTCTCTGGGTGGTGGCCTACGGACAGGCGGCGCGGACCTGGCCCCAAGCGCCGCGGATCCCGTCCGCCATCGCCGTCCCTTTCCACCTTCTGGCCGTCGGCCTCGTTGGCAGCTTCATCTTTCGCGAACAAGACGTGGGTCGCATCGTCGACCACCTCGCGCGATGGCCCTGGGTCGGGACGGCCTCGGACTGGATTGCTACGGTCGTCCTGCTGTCCGTGACCTTCGCCTTTGCACTCCCCTTGGTCGCCAAATGGGCGCTCGATCGGTTCATCGCGACACGGTCCGATGACGGGACGTGGCCACTCCCCGTCGTCACGGCGTCGTGGGCGCTGGCAGCGTGTGCGATTTTCGTGTTTCACCGGGTGACGGCAACGGACTTTGTGTATTTCCAGTTCTAGCCGTCTGCTGCAGAGTATCCACTCGGCCAGGGCATCTTCGGGTGGTGCACGGTGCGCCGTATGGCGTGGGCAGAGGTGTCGATATCGAGAGCGAGGCGTACCGCGGCTGAATGGGCCGGGGTTGCCACGGAATGCGTCGACACGAGTTTGCCCGGGAGCATGGCCTGAATGCCGGCACTTTCGGTTGGTGGTGCACCGAGTTGAGGCGGCGCGAACGGAATGGGCCGCCGCCGCGGGGGATTTCTAACGATAGCTCGGCTCCTCTCCGTCGGGCTCGAAACCCGGTGCGCGGTCCATGTTCTCGGTTTCTCCTGTCTTCCGCCAAACGCGCGAAGGTATCCAACGGACCGAAGGCGGACTGGCTGTGGCCGCTGCAACCCATGTAGCGAAGAGCTCCACGGCGTCGTCCCAAGCCACGCCAGGCGACGCCAGGCCCTCGGTCGGTTGCCGATGGTGAGCCGCCATCGCCCAGGGGGACCGCCCAAAGCCACCCTTCTCGTTCATGGCCGTGTCTACGAAGCCGAATGGAATCAGGCGCTGATTCCCAATTCCATGTTCGACTCGAACGAACATCGCATCGGACGGACAGGCCGACAGCGACAATTGGTCCCCCCGCAGCTCGCCCAGCACCAACCGGACCTGACCAATGGGTGGAACGGAACCCCAGCCGTCTGCAAACTCCCAGTACTCCACTTGGGGCATAGGAGTCCCCTTCAAGACACGGTCGACTCGAAGCGACGCCTCCGGCCCGCCACGGCCGACGTCCAGTCCGAAGGGAAACCCGGCGCTTCGAGCGGCCGGACCGCCCGACCGGGCTGCTAGACCATCCCGCGAAGCATCCGTCCCACCCGCCGCGCGTCCACGCGCAGGCTCTCATCCGCCAGCAGGTCGGCGATGGCCGCCACTTCGGCGACGGAACCCAGCGCGATCCGGAGGTGGTTTCGCCCGGCGTCGCCGGCGCGCCCCCGACCTTCAGCGATGTTGAGGACGACCGACCCCGAGGCGCGAACGGCCTGGTCGCGCAGCCAGCCTTGGCCTTTCGGCCAGGTTCGCGAGGCGAGCCGTCGGGCGATGGACAGCGCCAATTGGTAGACATCCAGGGTTTCGTGAGCAAACAGCATCTCGTCCTCCAGCGGGACCGCCAGCCAGCGCGGTTCACCTCGCCGAAGGCCGCGCTGGCTGGCGGGTCAGCGGAGGACGCGAGCGGGCGAGGCCCGAAATCCTGGATGTCGGACGGTGGCCCCCGACCGCCCGTCGGCGGCGGAGCACGGTGGCCCGCGACCGCGAATCGCGTGCCGGTCGGTCGTCCGTGGCGAGGATGTTTGGCGCGGCGGCGACGCCGGGGCGAGGCGCACGGGGAGGGC
>SXOB01000048.1 GCA_005776945.1 Pseudomonadota bacterium | reverse complement strand
GTCATCACCGTTCCCGCCTACTTCAACGACCGCCAGCGTCAGGCCGTCCGCACCGCCGGCAAGCTTGCGGGACTCAAGGTCCTCCGCGTGCTCAACGAGCCGACCGCCGCCGCCCTGGCGTACGGCCTCGGTCGCACGCTGCACCAACGCATCGCCATCTACGACCTTGGCGGCGGTACGTTCGACATCTCGATCATCGACATCAAGGACAAGATCTTCGAAGTCATCGCCACTGGCGGGGACACCTTCCTTGGCGGCGTGGACTTCGACGACCGCCTCATGCAGTACCTGATGCAGCGGTTCGCCGACCAAACTGGCGTCGACGTCAGCTTTGACCGCAGGGCCGTCACGCGACTGCGCGACGCCTCAGAGGCCGCGAAGATTTGCCTGTCTTCGGAAACGAGCACCCGCATCCACCTGACCGAAATCGCGACCGATGACGACGGCAACGTCCTCGACCTCGACTTCGAAATCGACCGCGGCCAACTCGAGGAGCTCACCCACGATCTCGTCGACCGCAGCATCGCTACCTGCGAGCGCATCCTGCAGGAGGCGGGCAGCACGCGGGAGACCCTCGACGAGGTCCTGCTCGTTGGCGGCCAGTCGAGAATGCCGCTGGTCCGAGCCAAGGTCGAGTCCTTCATTGGGCGCCCGCCCTCGCAGAAGGTCCACGCCGACGAAGCTGTGGCCATCGGCGCGGCGATCATGGCGCACAGCCTGTCCGCAAAGGGGTCCAGCGACGACATGACCCTGTTGGACGTGCTGCCGATGGCGATCGGCATCAACAAGTCCGACGGCACGATGCACGTGCTCTTCGCAAAGAACCAGCCGCTGCCTGACTACAAGACCCGCACGTTGACGACGTCGAAGGACGGCCAGCGCTCGATCATGTTGCGGATTTACCAAGGGGAGTCCAAGTACGTCGCTGACAACGAACTGCTTGGCACGTTCGTCTTCCAGGGCCTGCGAGAGGCGCCGCGCAACGAAGTGAAGATCGAGGTCACCTTCCACATCGACTCGGAAGGCATCCTCAACTTGATTGCGCGCGACATTCAGACTGGCCAACTCGTCGAAAGCCGGCTCAAGCTTGGCAAAGACTCCGAGGCACCCCGGCCGCAGGGGGCAGCGCCAAAGAAGCCGAAGCGCAAGCGCGAGGACGAGGGCGCGGCGCCATCGCCGAGCCTCGACATGCCGATGACGTCCTCGCTCGCCCGCCAAATGGGCGGGGTCGAAAGCCCGCCCATGGGTCCCCTTTCGCGCGCCACACCCGCCATGCTTCCCGAAACGGCGGCGCCGATCCACGAGCCCACAGCGCCGGCCGCCGACCGTCCTCGGCCTGCCCCAGCCGCGCCGCACCCACCGGCGGCCAAGGCCTCGCGGCCGGCGCCAGCGCCCACCAGCCTGTTGGCCGCCATCGGGGCCTGGTTCCGGTCGCTGTTCGGTCAGTGACGCTCGACGAATTTGGCGAACGCATCGACGTCGTGCTCGTTCGTCCGCAGATTTCTGGCAACATCGGCTCGACCGCGCGCGCAATGGCGAACACGGGTCTGCGCCACCTCGTCGTAGCCGCCCCTCAGGCCTTCGACCCCGAAACGGCGCGTTGGATGGCCGGCGGCGGTCGAACCCTCCTCGACAGCGCCGTTTTCACAGCCGATTTGCCGGCGGCGTTGACGCGGGTCTCGACCGCCTACGCCACCACGGCTCGCCACCGACGCCGAGACTTGCCTGTCATGGGGCCTACCGAGGTGGCCAGGGCAATCTTGGCCGACCATGGGCGCGCCGCGCTCGTCTTCGGCCCCGAGGACGACGGCCTCTCAAACGCCGACGTCGACCGTTGCGGCGCACTCGTGCGCATTGCGACGCCCACTGCAGCGAGCCTCAACCTCAGCCAGGCCGTCCTCATCCTCGGCTGGGCCCTTTGGACCGAGGCCCAAGCCGCTGGACTCAAGCCGACGGGGCGCCTGCTCGCAGGCACACGCCGCCCTCGAGCGACGGCGGACCTCGATCGTCCAGATCGCAAGGACCTCCGTGCCTCCGCCGCAGACACTGAACCCCTTGCGGCGGCCGTCCTCGCACTGCTCACTGACATGGGACGTGCGGCGGAAGGCAAGCGCGTCGAGCGCACGGTTCGCGCGGCCCTCATGCGCGCCGCGCCCACCCTTCGGGAGGTCCACGCGATGCGCGGCCTGATCCGCGATCTTCACCGACGAGTGGCCGAGCCCAAGGGTTAGCTCCGGTCTTTGGGGGAGCCCCGTGGAGAAGATCGTGATCGACGGCGGGCGACCGCTTGAGGGCCAAGTGGCTGTCAGCGGCTCCAAGAACGCCGCACTGCCGATCCTCATCGCCACCCTCCTCGCACCAGGCGAGCATCGACTGGCCAACGTTCCGGACCTGGCCGACACGTCGTCGACACTTTCGCTGCTCGGCCGCATTGGCTGCCCCAGCCTCACGGGCACCCACGTCCGCGTCGACACCACCCGCGTGGCGTACTGGGAGGCGCCATACGACGTCGTTCGCAAGATGCGGGCGTCCGTCCTCGTCCTTGGCCCTTTGCTGGCACGTTGCGGCAAGGCCGTCGTCAGTTTGCCCGGCGGCTGCGCGATCGGAACGCGGCCGATCGACCAGCATCTCAAGGGCCTCGAAGCGTTGGGTTGTCGCTTCCGGATCGAAGGTGGCAACGTGCACGGCGTCGCCGACGACCTCCGCGGCGCCGACGTGCACCTCGACATGCCAACGGTCACCGGGACCGAGAACATTCTGATGGCGGCTGTCCTCGCCCGCGGAACCACGCGCATTCACAACGCGGCCCGTGAACCCGAGATCGTGGACCTCGCGAACTTCCTCAAGGGCCTGGGAGCCCAAATCGAGGGCGCGGGCTCGTCGACGCTCGTCATTGAAGGCGTCCCTCGACTGACGCCCGCCTCTCGCCCGCACCGGATCATCCCCGACCGGATCGAAGCGGGCACCTGGCTCTGCGCTGCGGCCGTCACTGGCGGCGACGTCACGGTGACCGACGTCGAGCCCGGGCACCTCGAGGCGATCGGCGCCAAGCTCGCCGAAGCAGGTTGCGAGATCGAAGCGGCAGGCACGACGGTACGCGTTCGGCGCACCGGCCCGCTGCGCCCGTTCCAGCTGCGCACATTGCCCTACCCGGGCTTCCCAACGGACATGCAGGCCCAGCTGATGACGGTGGCGACGTTGGCGAACGGCACGAGCACCCTCGAAGAGACGATCTTCGAGAATCGCCTGCTGCACGCCGCCGAGCTCCGCCGCATGGGCGCCCGGATCGAGGAGCGCGGGGGCATGGCCATCGTTCACGGCGGTACGCTCTCGGCGGCGGCCGTCATGGCCTCCGACCTGCGTGCAAGCGCGGCGCTCGTCCTCGCCGGACTCGCGGCGCCGGGCCTCACCGAGGTGCTGCGCATCTACCACCTCGATCGCGGCTACGAAGACTTGGTCGGGAAGGCGCGCAAGCTCGGGGCCCGCATCGGCCGCGTCAGCGACGGGGAGCGCGACCACGATCGCATGTTGGCGGCGACGGCCGCCGCCGCGTGAACCCGATCCCGAGGGACATCGTCGATGCGGTGCGAGATCGCACCGACATCGTCGAGGTCATCTCCCGGTACCTGACCCTGTCGCGCCGCGGGAGCGGGCACACGGGACTTTGCCCTTTTCACCAAGAAAAGAGCCCCTCCTTTCACGTCCAGCCTGCGAAAGGCGTCTTCTTCTGCTTTGGCTGCAACACGGGCGGCGACGTCTTCCGCTTTCTCATGACGATTGAGGGCCTCTCGTTTGGCGAAGCGGTTCGGGAGCTCGCCGGACCCGCGGGTGTCACCGTCCCCGAACGGGCGCTGACGGTCGACGAGCGCGAACGTCAGCGCAGTCGGGCAACGCTCTACGACGTGCTCGAAGAGGCCGCGTCCTTCTACGAGTCCGAGCTTTGGACGCGCTCCGCGGGCGAACGGGCGCGCGTCTACCTCGAGGGTCGCGGAATCCGACATGAAACCGCGCGCGAAGCCCGCCTGGGATTCGCGCCGCCCGGTTGGACAAATCTGACGGACCACCTCCACCGCCAGGGCTTCCCTCCCAACCTCGCCGTCGAGGCCGGGCTCGCGCGAACAAACTCTCAGGACCACGTCTACGACGCCATGCGCGACCGGCTCGTCTTCGCCATACGAGACGAGCGAAGCCGCGTGATCGCCTTCGGTGGACGCCTCATGGAGGGGGAAGGTCCCAAGTACCTAAACACCTACGAAAGTCCGCTGTACGAGAAATCGAGCGTCTTGTACGGGCTCGAGGTCGCCCGGACCGAAATCCAACGACGCGACCGCGCCATCGTGGTGGAAGGCTACTTCGACGCCATCGCGTTGCGACAAGCGGGTTGGCCAGAGGCCGTCGCCTCCTGTGGCACGGCCCTCACCGAGCGCCATGTCACCCGGCTCCGACGCCTCACCCGCAACGTCGTCCTTCTCCTGGACGCGGATGCTGCAGGACAACGTGCTGCGGAGCGCAGCCTGCCGCTGTTCGTCGACGCCGGTCTGATCCCTTGGCGCCTGGACCTTCCGGGAAGCAAAGACCCCGACGAGTTGGTACGCGAGGCCGGCCCGGAGGCCTTCGCCGCTGCGCTCGAGAAACGGACGCCGCTGCTCGAGTGGTTCATCGACCGCCGGCTCGCGTCCCACGGAAATCTGGGCCCCGCCGGGCTGGAAATCGGGGCGATGGGCAAAGAGGCCGCGCTGGCCGATGTCGCACCGTTGGCGGCACGCTACGACGACGACGTGCTCGTCGCGCGTATTGCCCGCCGGATCGGCCTACGAGAGGAGATCGTCCGCGCCCGGATCGAAGCCGCGTCGAGAGGGCGTCCAGAAGGAGGAGAGGCGCCCGTTTTGGCCGCTGCCTCGTGGAAGGCAAGCCGAGACCTCGTCCATCTGCTCTGGCTGATCGTTCACCGTCGAGACGCCGTTGGCGACGTGATCGGCCCGCTCCTGGACGACCTTCCACTCGAACCGGCCGCCCTCAAAGACGCTGCGCGTCGGCTTGCAGCGGGCGAGCCCGTGGTCGCCGTGCTGCAATCCGACGACGCCGAGCTGACGCGAACGCTCGCCGCCATCGTCGCCCGAACGGAACTCTATACGGACGAGCAGGCCGGCATGGCCATCTGCCAGGTGGCGGCACGGTTGATCGCACCGGCCCGACAAGCGCGCCTTGCGGCTTGGACGATGGCCGCGGACGCTGCGCTGCGGGCCGGCGACCTCGTTGGTTACCGCGCGGCCGCCGAGGTCCGCAAAGCCGCCGGAGAGACGTTCGAGCGCCTCGATCGAGCCCTGTCCACCCGTGCCCTCACCCAAGCGGATCGAGCTGATGAAGTGCAGATCGCCATTGAGCGGCTGCGCGAAGCCGTGAGTTATGTGGTCACGGCACCGTCGGAACGTGCGGGAGGGCCCTGAGTGGGCGGCGAAAAGGACCTGCCGGAGCTTCAACACCTCCTCGATCTCGGCAAGAAGCGGGGGTTCGTCACCTACGCCGAAGTCGAAGCATCGATGGGCCCCCATATGGTCCACCCCGACCGGCTCGACGACATGATGATCCTGTTCACGGACCACGACATCGCGGTGGTCCAGCAGGCTCGCCGCCGCGCCGAAGAAGCCGAGCGAGAAGCGACGCGCACGCCAGCCACGGAGACGGAGGACAAGACCAACGACCCCGTCCGCCTCTACCTGCGCAAGATGGGCCACGTCGCCCTACTGACCCGCGACGATGAAGTTGCCATCGCGCGCCGCATCGAGGAGGGTGAGCGCATTCACCGGCGTCAGGTGTTGGCCACGAGTCCGGCGGTCGCACACATCGCCACGATGGCCCGTCTCGAGCGAGAGCGGCTGGCCCGATCTGCGGACCGGAATCAGCACCCCTTTCGGAGTTCCGGAGGCCTGAACCTCACCGAATTGCACCGAACGGCCGAAGTGCTGGACCGCCGCATCTGCCAACTCCGCGAGACGACCGTCACGTCTCCGCAATCCAAGAAGGGCACCACCGCAAAGGCGAGCCTCCAATCACTCGAGCGCGAACTCGTCGACTTCCTCGAGACGGCGGGGATGGACCGCAAGGACCTTGCCGATGTCGCCAACCAGCTCTCCGAAGCGTGGTCCCAGGTTCAACGTGCGGAGCGCGAGGTGGAGCAGGTCGCTCGCGATGCGCGCCTTCCGGTCCGAGAATTGCGTGCGGCCATCCGTCGCGTACGTCGCGACGCAAGCGACGCTCAGGACGTGCTCGACCGCACCGGGCACCGCGAAGCCAAATGGGCTGATTTTGACGCGCGTGTGCGCTCCCAAGTCCGACGCATCAAACGCTGGGAGGAATTCACTGGGCTGTGGCGCGACGACCTGCAGCGGGCCGTGGCCGAGATGCGCCGTGGCGACGCGCTCGCCGAAGCCGCCAAGACCGAGATGGTCGAGGCCAACCTTCGACTCGTCGTCTCCATCGCCAAGACGTACCTCAACCGCGGGCTGCAATACCTGGACCTCATCCAGGAGGGCAACTTCG
>SXOB01000047.1 GCA_005776945.1 Pseudomonadota bacterium | reverse complement strand
CGACCGAAGAGTCGGTGCGCCGTGCGATGGCGATCCAACTGATCATCCAGCGGGAACTGGGCCTGGCGAAGAACGAAAACCCTTGGCAGGGCAGTTATTTCGCCGAATACCTGACGGACGTCGTCGAGGAGGCCGTCCTCCAGGAATTCGACCGCATCACCGAGCGTGGCGGCGTACTTGGCGCCATGGAGTGGATGTACCAGCGCATGCGTATCCAGGAGGAGTCGCTGCTGTACGAGCGGCGCAAACACGACGGGAGCCTGCCCATCGTCGGAATCAACATGTTCCTGGACCCTGCGACCCTACGCGATGACTACGTCCAGCCGGACATCGAGTTGCGGCGGTCTTCCGACGAGGACAAGCGCGCGCAAATTGCCTCCGTGGCGGCCTTCCAGGCGCGTCACCGCGACGAGGCCCCCGCCGCGCTGCGCCGGCTGCAAGAGGTGGCCCTTTCGGGTGGCAATGTCTTCGGCGAGTTGATGCACACCGTGCGCGTCGCGACGTTGGGTCAGATCAGCGGCGCGCTCTACGGCGTCGGCGGGGAGTACCGCCGCAATTTGTGAGCGGTCAGCGTCCGACGACGTCCACGACGAACTTGAGGGCCTCTTTGTTCTTTGGCGTCATTGGGCCCAAGGTGAAGGGGGACATCCCGAAGTCGCTGTGATTCATCGTGAAGGTGCCCTTGGCGGAAAACGCCGTCTCTGTCGCCGAAATGGCCATCGGCACGGTGACGCGCTTCGCAAGGCCCCGGATGGACAGGTCGCCGGTGACGTCGGTCTTGCCGTTGGCGCCGGCTGCACACGTCGTCGACTGAAAGGTAATCGTGCCTACGGCGGGAAAGTTCAGGTTGCCCTTGCTGAACATATTGTTCGAGATCGTCTTCTTGGCGCCGTCGTCGACCGCCCCTTCGGGGTCCAACTTCTCGCGCTCGCGTGCCCCCGGCGGGTCGATCACGAGGGCGCTCGGCGCGAACGAGATCTTGATGTTGCATGCGCCAGGCTGGGCTGGGTCCCACGTGACGGCACCGTCAAACGTGGTCGCTTTGACGACGTGGTCGTGGGCCGTGATCGGCGTGAAGCGATCGGGGTCGTAGTAGACCACGACGTACAGCCAGCTGCGGAGAGCGTCGAGCGTCCAGGTGCGCGCGCCCCCGTCCTGAGCAGCCGCGCTTTGCGAAAGGAGCAACGCCCACAAGCAAGCCGTCATGTGTACCTCCGGGCGGCACCTATGCCACGTGGCGCCAACCCGCGACCGGTCGTGGCGCTTCCGCCAGATCGGTCAGTACGTGATGCCGGCGCCGAGGCGGAACACGAGCTGGTCGTCCGACAAGGTGCCCCGGATGGCTTCGCTCTCGGCCCCCGCGAGGTCGACGTCCCGGCCGATCGACGAGAAGCCGAGGTTGGCGTGGAAGTTCTCGGTGATGTCCCAGCCGAGGTCGGCATCGACGATGGATGCGTAGGGCGTCGAGCCGTTCGCGAGGCCGTGGGTGTACCCGGCGACCAAGTAGAAGTCGCCGAGCTCGGCACCTGCTTCGCCGCCGACGCCGAGGCCGTGGACACCGAGAGCGTCGAAGTTCACCTGGCAGCCAGGGTCAAAGCAGCCGGTGAAAATCATGAAGTCGTTGTACTTGTACCCAGCCTTGGCACCGATCCAGACCTGGTCGTCGCCAAGGTCGAACGGAACGCGGCCGATGACTTCCGCGGTGATGTCATAGAGCCAGTCAGGGGCGGGTTGGGAGAAGACGGCCGCGGCGATGGCGTACGTGGTGCCACGGAAGTTGGCGTGGGCGCCGAGGTAGTCCATGAACCAGGCGCGACCGTCGAGGTCGAAGCCGACCGGGACGGCCGGGCTACCGCCCGCGCTGCCACCGACAGACAACGTCTGCGGGAGCAGCGGACCGGGGTCCGCGCCAGGCGACTGAAGGTAGCTGTACGACGACACCACACCCGACGCGTGGGCGCGGAGCATGGGGTGGTCCCCGCCGTCGGACTTCGGCTGCTTGGCGGCCTTCGGCTCTTTGGGAGGCTTGGGCGTCTCGGTCTTGGCGACGGACTCCGTCGTAGGGGTCAAGGCCTGCGTAGGCGCGGCAACCGCTGTGGGCGCGGGTGCGGGCGCGCTGTCGGTGGTGCCCCAAGCCGGCCCGCTCGCGACGGCCGCGGCCGCGGCGAAGTTCACGCGGGTGAGCGTCGTGGTTCCGTTCGGCGCCACGATGGAGACCTTGACCTCGCCAGTGAAGCCGGCAGGAGCTTGCAGCACGGAGCGGTAAGCGCCGGGCTCGACCTCGGTCTGGGGGGTCAGCGTGCCGGCGCTCGTCAGCCAGTCCAGGCGGCGCCCGGCGGCAGGTTGACCCTTGGCGTCGAGCGCGCGGACGGTGAGTGCAACGGATCCGCCTGGAACGCCCGTCGCGGGGTCGAGGAGAACCTCGAAGCGATCGATCGGGGCGCCCTCGACCTTGGGAGTCGCGTCGGGGACGGCGGCGACGACGCCCGCGGCGGCCACGGCGGACCCGGCACGCGGCACCTCGAGCGTGCGAACGCCCTCCCCCCAAGCCTTGGAGGTCGCCACCTGCGAGGGCGTTCCGACGTCTGGCAGGTCGATCGCGCCGACGTCCGGGGGCAGTGCCAGCAGGTTGGCCGCGCCGGATGCCGTGCCGGCCGAGGCGGTCAGCCGGACAAGGCCCGCGCTCGTCCCTGAGGTGTAGTCCACGAAGGCGAGACCGTTGGCGTCCGTCGTGACCTTGGCCGGGATGCGCCCGCCGCCAGACAACACACCCAATTCGACGGGCGTGTTCGCGACAGGGTTGCCAAAGGCATCGACCGCGGCCACGACCACGTTCATGCTGCGATTGCCGTTGTTGAGGATCCGCTCGCTCGCCGGAAGCAGGACAATGTGGCGCACGGGGTTCGTCGACACCGGCGGCTTGGGAACGACCTGGACGGTAAGGTTGCCAGCGTCCGCCGGCGCGACCGTGAGCTGGTAGTCGCCGTTCTTGAGGTCCTTGACCGTGCCGACGGGCTTGCCGCCAGTGGGCAGGATGGCGAGGTCGCGGCCGGAAAGGCCCTCGCCGTTCGGGCCGGTGAGGTGGACAAATACGCGGAGTTGGCTGAGGCCGTCCTGGATTGTCGTCGGGTCGGTGGTCACGTCCACGCGGGTCGGACGGGGCGGCAGCACGTTGACCGTGAGCGCGTCCTTTTGGACGGCCGAACCGGGGATGTCGACTTCGATCGTGACGGGGCCTTCGGCGGTCGGAGCCGTCCACCACGCGAGGTAGACGCCGTTCGACGTGTGGACTGCGGGCTCGAGCGTCCCTTTGGAAACCGTGAGTTCGACGCGAGCGTTGGGGTCGGGTTTGCCGTCCGGCGTGAACTTGGCGACGCGGACGGGAATTCGGGTGCCTGCGGGGACGGCCGATGGCATGGCGAAGAGCGCCACGTTGCGGGTTTCCGGGACCTTCAGGTCGAGCGGAAGTTCCGTCGTTTGACCGTTGACGACGCTGACGATCGTGCCGCGGGTCACACCAGGCGGAACGACGATCGGGACGATGGCCTGGCCCTGTGCGCTCGCCTGCCGAGGCCCAAATTCGCGACCGGCGATCTTGAGCAACACGGTCGCGTTGGGTGGGGCTTCGACGGGGTATTCGACGCTGCCGCTGAGTGGCAGCGCGGTGGCGCCGACGCCGTTGCCCGTGCCTGCGCCGTCGATCGACGTGATGACCGCGAGCTGCGGGTAGTTGACCTTGGGCGTGACGAAGCGCGCGGTGCTGCGATTGGCACCCATGTCGGTCAGATCGAGGATCTGGCCGGCGCTCGACCGAACCGCGAGGGCGCCGTCGCCGCCCGCGATCTTGAGCGTGGCCTCTGGGGTCTGGCCGAGCACGAGGCTCTCGGGGTTCGACGTCAGCCCCAACGTGGCGGCGCCTGAGGAACGGACGCGAACGACGCGGGTGGCCGCGACGATGCCCTTGTCTGGCGTCTTTCCGCGGACGGTCAACGTGACGTCTTGATCCGCGGTGGCAAGCGGCGGCGTCCACGTAAAGCGGTAGAGCCCGCCTCCGGTCTCTGTCCACGCGCCCACGGTGCCTGCGGTCGCCTCGGGCTTGAACTTGAGGCCCGTCATCGGCTTGCCGGCGACGTCGAGGGCGAGCACGGCCACGTCGACGGGGGTCATGCCGTCGCCGGGCAGATCGGCGACGCCGAGCACCTCGACGAGCCCCCCAACGGCAAAGACGTCAGCGGCTTCGGCGCGATCGGAGATGGCAAGCCAGGGGGTGGTGGTCGCAAGCGCCAGGGCGATGGACCAGCGGCGGAGGCCGAACATGGGATCCTCGGGGGAAGCGCCGCGCTCCTATCTTACACGGGGTGCGCGGATCCGAGGGGCGAGGTCAACCTTTCGTGGGGAGCACGCTTCAGAGGCGCGCGCGCGCCTTGACCTCCAGGTAAGTGTCGATGACCTCTGCGGTCAGCTGGTCGTGGGCGCAGTCGATGGCCGTGACGCCGCGGCGGCGCAGTTCCGACAGCGCCGTCGCGCGCCTCGCGAGGATTTCGGACGCGGCGGCAGCCGTCCATGGGTCGGCCCGATCGACGGCCATCGCCTCCAATTCGGGGTCGCGGATCCAGGCGACCACGACGACATGCCGGCGGCCGAGAGCAGTGGCAACCGCCGACAGGGAGGCCGCGCTCGCGTCGTCAAGCGACCGGCCCATCCACAGGATCAGGCTCCGGCGTTTGACGCGCTGGTTCACCCAACGCAGGGCGCGGTGCCAATCCGGTTCGCGTTCGGAGGGCTCCAGGTCGACGACGCTCTGGACGAGCCGAGCTCCGGATCTCACGCCGCCGCGCGGCGGGACCCATGAGCGAATGTGGTCGTCGAACGTGCAGAGTCCGACGCGGTCGCCGCGCTTGAGGGCCACCAGGCCCAACATCATGGCCGCATTCAGGGCGTGATCAAAGGAGGAGACGTCGCCGACGCGGACGCCGGCGGACCGCCCGGCGTCGAGCAGGAAGATGAGGTTTTGGTTGCTCTCTTGCTGGAATTCGCGGCTGACGAATTCTCGGCGTCGAGCCGTCGCCTTCCAGTCGATGGTCCGGTACGGATCGCCCGCCACGTAGGGCCGATTGCGCTCGAATTCGGATTCGCCCCCTGGACGCCGTCGCGTGCGTACGGGCGCCGGCGCCGCGTGACTTGGCGAACGCATCGTAAACCGTCGCAAGGCGCGGAAATCGGGCCAGACGCGGATTTCGGCAGGGGTAGGAAGGCGGTTTTGCCACCACCACAGACCCAGTGGGCTCGGGGTTCGGACCGTGGTGGGGCCCAACGACACCCGTCCGCGCCGAGAGGGGGTGAATCGGCGACTCCATGCGACCGGTTGCCCGCGTCGGGCGCGGAGCGAGACGGCAGGTTCGACGCCGGTGCCGGCGTCGTGGACCCAAAGGGTGCCCGACCTTTGGGCCGTGACGGTCACGGTGATGGGGACAGGGGCGCCGACGATCGCGGTGGGGGGCGCCTCTCTGGCGACATCGACCCCGGTGGGCGCCAGGACGAAGTCGACGAGGGCGACCGCGCACAGCAGTGCGTCGATGATCAGGACGCCGGTCACACTCCACCACCCCACAGTCGTCCCCAACGCCCCGAAGACCGGGACGATGAAGCACGCCGCGAGACGCAGCGACGGGACGCGGCGGCCGGCCTCAGGCATGGGCAGGGACGGGGACGTCGCGCAGGATGGCGGCGACGACGTCGTCGCTGCGGGCACCCTCCAGCAGCGCGTCGGGCAGCAGGAGCAGGCGATGGCGAAGAACGAGGGGCGCGAGCGATTTCACGTCGTCCGGGACCACGTAGGCGCGGCCTTCGAAACGGGCCGCGACCTGTGCGCAGCGGAGGAGCGCGATGCTTGCTCGCGGGCTGGCGCCCAATTCGACGGCTGGATGTTGCCGCGTGCGGCCGACGATGTCGGCGACGTAGCCGAGAAGGCCAGCGTCGACGCGGACGGCCCGCGCGGCCGCGCGTTCCCGGAGGACGCCCGCGGGGTCGAGCACTTGTCGCAGATGGGTGTTGCTCAGGTCGGCCGCGTCAAAGCCGTCGAGGGACGCCTGGAGGAGCGCGAGTTCGACGGCGCGGGGCGGGTGGTCGACGACGAGCTTGACGAGGAAGCGGTCGAGTTGGGCTTCCGGCAACGGGTAGGTGCCCTCGGACTCGATCGGATTCTGCGTCGCGAGGCAGAAAAAGGGCTGGGGTAGGTCGCGGGTTTCGCCGTCGACCGTCACGCGGGACTCGGCCATCGCTTCCAGCAATGCCGCCTGCGTCTTGGCGGGCGCTCGGTTGATTTCGTCTGCAAGGAGGATCTGCGCGAAAACCGGGCCCGGTCGGAATTGGAATTGGCCGGACCGCGGGTCGTAGACGTTGCTGCCGGTGACATCGCTTGGCATGAGGTCGGGCGTGAACTGAATGCGGCGGAAGTTGCCGCCAACGACGTTGGAGAGGGCCCGCGCCAGCAACGTCTTTCCAAGTCCTGGCGGACCCTCCAGCAGCACGTGCCCACCGGCGACGAGACCGATGAGGACGCCGCGCAGCAAGTCGGGCATCCCGAGGACCACCCGACCCATTTCTTGCGCCGCCGCGTCGAGAAGCGAGGCGTCGTCGGTAGCTGTGCTCAGATCAGGTTCCACAAATCCTCCAGGTCGGCGCGATCGGTCGGTGACGAGATGGGTTCCGGGGACGCCGCGATGGCCTCCAGCCGCCGCCGCCACGCGGTCGCTTCGGCGGGGTCGCGTCCCCGTTGAATCGCGGCGCGGACGAGAGCATCGCCCCCTCGCCGGGCGAGGTGCAGGCGGGCCGCTGAGGCGAGGGCCCAGGCGGTGTCGTCCAGCCGCCGTTGTTGGCGCGCCAAAGCCCGGACGTGTTCGGCGAGGCCCGTCGTGGCCGCTGCACCTGCCGGCGTTCTTGGGGCCATCGCTGTGCCGGCCGCGAGAACGAGGAGCGTCCAGAATGCGAGCAACTGTACGACGAACGGAAGCATGTCGGCGCGTGCCAACGCTTGCCATGGGTTGGGGCGTTCGACCGAGGAGGTCGCCAGGCGGACGATGGCGCCGTCACGGACGAAGGTGGTGTCCCCGTCGAGCCAGTCCCGGAGTGCGGCCAGCCACGCCGTGTTTCCAGGATCAACAAATGACGCGTTGTACAACATGCGCGCGTCCGGCATGACAACGAAGCTTCCCTGACCGACGGGAATCTGAGCGAGGAGCGCCACCCAATCGCGGTCGGTCGGGGCGAGGCAGGGGTCGAGGTCGGTGCAAGTGGAGTCCTCGCCGTCGACGATGTCGCGCCAAACGGTCGCCTCGCCGGGACCGACCCATCCGAGGTCATGGCCGTCTGGCCTCGTGTGTCGAAAGTCCTCTCGATGACCGAGTATCCAAGGGTCGGGAACGCGCCCGACGGTGCCGCCGAGTTCGGGCCACGTCAGGCCGATGTCGGCGCCAACGGCGAAGACGTGGCCGCCTCCTGATGCGAAGGCCCACAGCGCGTCGCGGTCCTCGGTGGAGAGCCAGACGCGGTCGACGTCGACGACGATCATCGCCGAGGTGGTGTCGTCGCCGGAAAACCGGATGGGGGTCCGGTCGACGTCCCAACCCGCATCCTCCATGGCGGCGGCGAGGGCGGCATCCCCCGTGGGACCCCAGCGGTCCCAGGCGTGGGCCGAGACGGCGAGCGCCACGATCATGGCGCCACCAGCCGTCTGGCGGCATCCACGGCTTCGCGCGCCGATTCGAGCACGATGGGCTGTTTGGCCCAGCGGCTCGCTTCGAAGTGGCGCAGCAGCGTCCGGAGGTCGGGGCCGAAGGTGGCTGTCACGGCGCGCAACGTCTCGCGGTCGGTGCGGGCCCGGTGCAGCACGATGTGTCCGCCCTCCGCGAGCGCTCGCAGAGCGGCAAAGCGCGCTGACGCGATGGCGGCCGCCAGGTCACCTCGCTGCAACGCGGCCTCGGCCTCGGCGAGGAGGTCCGGCGCCGGACGGTCGGGCACTTCTTCTTCTTCGACCGGAGGCGGGGCTGGCGCGGGAACCTTCAGTGGCTTGAGCGCCGTCCGTACGCCCCGGAGCAGCGCGAGTCCGAACCCAACGACGACGAAGGCGACGATCAGGGCGATCGCCCACCGCGCCGCGGGCGAGGGTTCGACCCCCACCGAATCGACGCATGTCGATGGCTCTTCCGTGGGTTGGCAACTCGAATTCGGCAGCAGCGGTTCGTCTGGTGCTCCGGCGGGAACGGTGTCGAAGCCGGGAATGCCCGCCCCTGCGCAACTCAGCGGTTCGGCCGACCACGTGTCGGCTTTGCAGGCCTCTCGGAGGCCGGGGCACCGGTCTTCGGGAAGCCCGTCGAGCAGGTCGCACCAAGCCTTTGCGTCCTCAGTGGCGGCTCCTACGTCCTGGCAGAAGGCGTAGGGGCCATCCAAGGGGTCCGCCGCCAGCGCCGACGTCGTCCACCACGGGCTCATCGGCTCAACGCCAGGGCGCGCAGACTGACCTGGAGGTCCCACCCCTCGGAGCGCGTGCGCGCGTCCACGTAAAGGAGCAGGCGCCACGCACCCGCGACGGCGGCGGCCAGCAACGGGATGCCGGCGGTCCACGGGGCCAGACTACCCTCGGCGAGTTGGGGCGGTTGGCCGGCTTGCAGCACGGTCTGCCAGATGGCGACGCCCGACATGTCGACGGCGGCGACCAGCCAAATCGGCAACAGGAGCCGTGCGGCGAACAGGGAGGTGATTGCCGGGAGTGGCGCCGCCGACGCGAGAGTGGCGGCGCGGGGCAGCGCCCGCAAAGGGGCCCGCTCGAGCCACAGGCACTCTGGAAGGAAGGAGACGCCGATCTGGGGAACCCACAGCAGAAAGATGGGGATGAAAAGGAACAGGATGAAGTCGCCAACGGCGATGAACGACCAGAGGACCGGTCGCTCGGCGAGGTCTCGGACCACGTCGGACAACTGCACGTTGGGGTCGAACAGCTGGCGGGCGGCGAGCGCGGTGAACGGCAGAGGCAGCGCAAAGGAGATCAGCGTTGTCGCGACGAGAACCCAGAGACTTCCTTCGGTGGCGATGGCGGCGATGGCCGCCAGGGCCCATGGCACGCCCACAAAGAGCGCGGTGCACTGGATCCAGACCCTTGGGTTGTCGCGCACCAGGGCGATGGCGAGGTCGAAGGTCTCGAAGCTGCCTCGAGGCCGCAGCGCGACGCGGCAGGCGTGGGGATTCACTTGCGGCCGCCAAACATCAACCAGACAGCGACGATGACGGCTTGAACCACGGCAAATGCGATGCGTCCGGGCCAAGGGACGGGGCTGGCAGACCAGAAGCCTTCGATGGCGGCGGCAACCAGCAGCATCACGGCGCTGCCAGAGACGAGCAGCGTGAGGTGGGGGACGACCCTTCGGAGGCTGTCCGTGCGGGCGGACCCATCCGGTGCGACGATGGCGATGCCTAGGCGGAGCCCGGCGGTACCGGCGATGGTCACCGCGGTCAGCTCCCACGGTCCGTGGCCCATGGCAAAGGACGCCAGATTGCCTCCGAGGCCCACGCGTCCGAGGTACCCGACCACCGTTCCGATCTGGACGCCGTTGTAGACCAGAAAAAACAACGGCCCCAAGCCGGCGAATGCGCCCGTCGCAAAGCAGCGGAGCGCGATGCCGACGTTGTTCAGGACGTAGAAGCCGGCCATGGCGGCGTCGCCGTCGCCCGGCCGCACCGTCGCTTCGGCGTAGGATCGCTCCAGCTGGGCCAGTTCTGCGGTTCCGAGGACCGACTCGGCGAAGCCGGGGGCGGTGGCTGCGGCCCAGCCGCAACCGATGGCGGGACCGTAAAAGAGGAGGGTGGCGAAGGCGAAGAGGGCGGCCTCTTGTCGCAGCGCTTGCGGGAAGCCGCGCGCGATGGCGTCCCAGGCTCGGTCGAAGCGGGGGGTGCTCGCCGTATACACGGCATGATGGGAGCGGGCCGCCAAGTCGTCGAGGTAGGCGAGAACGTCTGGGGAAACGCCAGCTGTGCGCGCCGCTGCCAGGTCGCTTGCGACCGCCCGGTAGAGGGCCGCGCGCTCCGAAACGGTGCTTCCGGTTTGGGCGCCCCTGGCGAGCAACTCTTCGAGGCGCTGCCAGCGGGACCGGCGTGGGGCGACGAACGGGTCGTGCATCAGGCGACCCGGCCGGTTGCGACGGCCAGGGCCAACGTGAGGACCCGCTTGGCGGTGGGGGCCTCGATGCCGGAGGCCTCGCGGATGCTGGGGGCCAGCACGAGGGCCAGTTCTTCGGTTCGGCCTGGCCCGAGCGCTTTGGACCGTCGCAGGAGGCCCTCGATGGCGGCGCACTCGTCGCGGGTCAGGTCGACGCGGACGGGCAGTTGGGCGCGCTCTTCGTCGGTGATGGGAGGCGAGAATTCCAGGGGGCCGAGAAGCCGGGAGGTCGTGTCGTAGATGACGACGGTGCCCGCTACCCAATCGCCGATCCGGCGCCGTAGGGGGTCGATGGCCGACGCGAGCCCGCCAAGCAGGTAGCCAGCGGGCAGCAAGTCGGCGGCGCGCAGGAGGTTTCGAAGGACGAGGTCGACCCATTCAGCCGGAGAACCGTCGCTTCGCACGACGCGCAGCCCCATCAGCCACTTTCCTGGGCTTTGTCCCGCGCCGCGGATTTCAGCGGCCGCGAGCCAGAGCCACTCGCTGAGGAAGAGCAGCGTAAGGGTGACGCCCGTGCCGAGGCCGGGGCGCTCGAGTGCCCACGCGACGACCGCGGCCAAGGAGACGAAGATGGCCAGAACGAACACGCGGAGAGCGAGGTCGATCACCCAGGCCGCAGCGCGGACCGCGGGACCTGCGACGCGCAACTGAAAGCGCACGTGTTCGGGGGTGTCGATGGCGGCGACGGTGTCGATCACGTCCGCGGGGCCTATTCCGGTGTTCCGGGCCCAGGCCGGCGAATCACCCGTCGAAAGGCGTGTCGTCGAATTCGTCGGGTTGGGGTGCGTCAGCGGCGTCCGGTTCGGGCGCGCCCGGGAGTGCGGAAGGGGACAGGAGGCCCAGCGCTACGGCCACTGCGAGGGGGTGAGCTGCGAATTGCACGGGTCCTCCGGCAAAGGGGCCTTATCGGAGACTTGGGGTGGAGACGGTGTGCGTGACAGGCGTTGACGCAAGCCGACGGAGTGTCACGGCGGAGGGCGGTACGGGACGGCCGCGAGGCGCGCGAGATCGCCGATGAGGCGCTTCGGGAACGGGTCGTCGTAGAAAAAATGTAGGCTTCGTCCCTTGATCTTGTGGGGTACCCCGAGGCGACGACAGCCTCGATGATCGCTGGCGACGTCGGGTAGAGTGCGAAGTGGGCCTTCCACGTCGCGGCGTGGATGACGTTGCGTCCGCCAAGTCGGAAGGCGAGAATCTGGTAGCTCTTGACGGGCGTCGCGTCTGGCAGGGCCTCTCGGACGGCGTCGATGATGGCATGCAGTACGGAGGGGTGGGGCGCGCTTTCGAGGTAGCTCTTCAGATCGTCGGTCATGTTGTCCCTTGGGGGTAGCCCTAGTCCCACCAACCATGGTGGAACCAACGGCCGTGGCTCCGGTAGATCCACCAGCCGCGGCCGTCGGCCTCGATCACCCAGAGGTCGCGTTCGTAGCCGCCGCCGACCTCCCACCAAGCCCCCGAAATGCGTTCGGGTCCTTGGGCGCGGACGACGGGGAACGTCCGGCCGTCGACCTCCAACTCGATCGGCCGTCCGTCGGCTCCGCAGCGGACGCCGATGGGGGGCGGTTCGGGAAGCAGAAGGAGCGGGCGCGACGGGGCGGCGTCGATCTCGCGGGCCTGTTGGATGGCGACGGGGTCGTCGACCGGGCGCGCCGCGCGGCGGGGTGGCGGTAAGGGCCACGCGAAGCGCGTCCAGGCACGTTCGGGCATGGCGTCGTCGTTGGGTGCGATCCCGAAGATCGCGTCGTCGCCAAGCCGATCGCGCAGGCGAGCGAGCAGGTCGGGCAGCGGTTCGGTGGCCTCGGTCCTGTCCGTCAGGCCCGGCTGCCAGCCGCGTTCGGGGGCGACCTCGGCAGCGATGAGGCCTACGGCGGCCACAGGCGAGGTGAGCGTCAGCCCTTCCATGCGGGCGCGAAGCTGCCGGAGCAGGACTGCTGGGTCTCGCGTGGGTCGACCGAATCGCACGTCGATGGCCACCGGACTTCCGCGTTCGGGCCGCAGCATCAGCCGCAGATGGACAACGGCGAGGTCGCGCTCGGAGAGGGCAGCCGCAAGTTGCGCGAGCACGCCAGGAAGCACGAAGTGGATTTCGAGGGTGGTCGTCGCGCCCGCCAGGTCGGTCGCGATCTCGGGAACCGGATCCGTGGCCTGGAAATCGACGGCGCCCTGGGGCCGCGATTCGCCGTTGGCGATGCGGTGGAGTTCGACGCCGGCGTCGCCGTAGCGTCCGGCGACGGCCCCCCGGTCGAGGTCGGCGAAAGCCCCGATCGTGTCGACGCCGACAGCAGCGAGTGCTTCGGCGAGCGCGCGCTCGGGCCTCAGGGCCGCCAACGGCAGGCGGGCCAGCGTGGCTGCGGAAGTCCCGGCAGGCGTCACGCCCTCGACGCCGCAGCGGGCGAGGGCTTCGGCGGCGACGGGGTCGTCGGCCAGCGCAACCGACCCTCGGTGGCCGAGGCGGTCGAGCAAGTCGATCGCCGCTTGGACCTGGGCCTCTTCGCCGCCAAAGGCGACCGCAGTGAACGTGGCGTCGACGATCAGCGTGTCCTCGCCCTGCCACGCGACCTTGTCGGACAGGGCCTCCAGCGCGGTGCGGAGGGCAGACCGATCTTCGGCCTCCCCGTCGACGTCGAGGGGGACGAGGACGACGTCCGGGACCATCGCGCGCGCCTCGCTCGCACTCATGCCGCGCGTCAGCCCGACGCTGCGGCAACTCGTCGTCAGCGCGACGAGGCGAGGCGCATTGCGCTCTTCGGCGATGAGCGCGACGCGCTCGTCGTCGGAAAAGCCACACCGCTCCAGGCGAAAGGCAGGAACCCAAAGCGCCAGGTAGCGACCGGCGACGCTTCGCTGGGCGGTCTGGAACACCTGTTCAGTTAGCTCGCCTGCACGGCGGGTGCACAGGCCCGCGTCAGGTGACGCGCACTCGCCAGGTCGTATGGCCGTCGCGGTCCATGACGGCGATGCCGAGCGCGTCGAGTTCGGTGCGCAGCGCGTCTGCACGCGCCCAGTCGCGGCCGTTTCGGGCGGCAGTCCGGTCGGCCACCAGCGCGTCCACGGCGTTCGCCGAGGTTCCGCGGCGCGGCAGGACCTTGGCCGCAAGTTCCGCCTGCCAGGTCCCGACGTCGGTTTGGAGCAAGCCGAGGTGGGGCGGCAGGAGGGCCAATGCGCGCAGGGCCGGCGCAACGACGGGTGCTCCGACGGCTGCTGCGCGCTTGTGGTTGGCAAAGCGGTTGACGGCGCGCGCGAGTTCGAACGCGAGGCCGAGGGCGGCCGCGGTGTTGAAATCGTCGTCCAGCGCAGCGTGGAACGCGGCCTCGAAGGCGTTGCCAAGCCGCCAGACCTCGGCGGCATCGGCACCAAGGTCGGTGAGGAGTCGGGCGGCCTCACCGTCGCCCGTCATGCGCGACGCGACCTCGCGCGCCTCGACGAGCCGGTCGAGCATCGCAAGCGACTCGGCGATGGAATCCGGCGTCCACGCAAGCGGGCTGCGGTAGTGATTTTGCAGGTAGTAGAGCCGGATCGCCTCGGCGGGCCACGCTGCCGTGAGGTCGACGACGGTAAACGCGTTGCCCTCGCTCTTCCCCATCTTTCGGCCGCCTGGCATCGTCAGCAGGCCGTTGTGCATGAACCAGTTGGAGAACCTGGCGCCGTGGGCGCACTCCGACTGGGCGACCTCGTTTTCGTGATGCGGAAAGACGAGGTCGAGCCCACCGCCGTGGATGTCGATCGTCTCGCCGAGGTGACGGGCCGCCATCGCGCTGCACTCGATGTGCCAGCCTGGGCGTCCGGGGCCCCAGGGGCTCGGCCACGAAGGGTCGCCGGCGCGGGCCGATTTCCATAGGGCGAAGTCGAGCGGGTCGCGTTTGCCGGAGTCGGGGTCGGCGCTCGAGCCGAGGGCGTCGACGGCTTGTCCCGAAAGCTGGCCGTACCGAGGGGCCGTGCGCACGGCGAACCAGACGTTGCCGTCGACGGCGTAGGCGTGACCCTGCCCGACGAGGCGTTCGATCATGGCGACGATGTCGTCCATCGAGGTCGTCACCCGGGGTTCGGCGTCGGGTGGTGCGAGGCCAAGCGCTGCGGCGTCGCGGGCAAAGGCCGCCACGTAGCGGTCGGCGAGGGCCGCCGGGTCTTCGCCTCGCTCGTTGGCGCGGTGGATGATCTTGTCGTCCACGTCGGTGTAGTTGCGTACGAAACGCACGGACCATCCGCGGGCGCGAAGCCGGCGGACGAACGCGTCGAAAATGATGAAGGCGCGGGCGTGACCGGCATGGCAGTCGTCGTAGACCGTCATCCCGCAGCAGTAGATGCCTACGTGGCCCGGCTTCACGGGCTCGAAGGGCTCGACGCGCCGCGTGAGCGTGTTGTACAGCCGGAAGGGGGCAGCCATCGTCAGACCTTGAAGATGTCGTCGATCTCTTGGGTCACCGAGGCTTCGTCGAGCCCGCGGGCCACGGCGACTTCCTGGATGATGAGCGTGTGCGCTTGGTCGTACATCTTGCGCTCGCCGAAGCTGAGCGTCTTCTCGACCTTGAGGCGGGCGAGGTCGCGGAGGACAGCCGCCACTTCCAGCGGGTCGCCGGTCCGAATCTTGTTCATGTACTCGCGGTAGCGCCGATTCCACGTCTGCTTGTCCGCGGGCGTCTCGCGGTCCCGAAGCACTTCGTAGATCTTGGGAATCATGTCCGGGCCGACGACGGCGCGGATGCCGTTGGCCGTCGTGTTCTGGACGGGGACCTTGTAGACCATCCCGTTGTCGAGAATCTTGATGACGAACACTTCGAAGGCCTTGCCGCCCATGTCGAGGCGCTCGACTTCGGTGATGACGCCCACGCCGTGCGCGGGTACAACGGCCTTGTCCCCGACCTGGAATGCCATGTCCTCTCCTTGGCTCGGGGCTCCGCGCGCGATCGGGGAGACGGCCTGAGCAAAATGCAGCGCCGGCTAACCGTTCTGTGGCCTGGAGCAAGCCGCGGAACTCGTTAGGAACCGCCTTCGAGGACGGCATGGGGCGCATCGGGCCGGCGTCGGCGACGGACCTGGCCCTCGGCGCGGCCCGGGTCTCCGCTGTGGTGGGAGCGGTCGCGGTCGCCATGGCCTGGGGTCACGGCGCGCGCCCCCTCGACGCCCTTTGGGGAGCGGGTGCCATCGCTGGCAGCTGGGGTTCCCTGATCCCGTCGGGAGCGCTGTTCCTGGCGCTTTCCCGCGACCCCACGGCGTGGCGCGCTTGGTTGCTCGCGGGTCGGCGCGGTCGCGATCTCGCCCCGGCGCTCTTGTGGCTTTCGGTCGCTACGGCCGTATTCGCCGCCTTGGGTGTGCAGCGGGTCGAGCCAGCCTGCGCGGCTGCGCTTGCCCGGCGTTGGGAGCCGCGATCGGGGCTTGGTGGCGCGTGGGGCACGCCTCCCGAGGGCGTCGCGTGGCGGTCGCCCGACGGACGGTTCGCCGCGGAGGGCGACGATGGGATGTTGATGGCGGCGTCGTCGCGATGGGTGCACTGGCGGGGCGACGTGGCGCTCGAACTCATCGATGTGGCTGGCGTGGATGGGCAGGGGTGGCGGATGACGGCAGAGCGGGCTCGCCTCCCGGTTCCGACGCCTCGCTGGCCCTTGGCGGCGCAGTTGTCGTCAGATTTGCGGGTGCGCGCCGAGAGGTCCGAGGCGGAGGGCCGCGACGCCACGACCGAACACCTCGTGCGGCATCGGCGGTCGGCTTGGCCGTTGCTGGCGGCGTCGTTGATCTGGCTCGCCGTACCCATGGCGCTCCGCGGCGATGCTTGGCGTCGGTGGGGCTTCGCGCTTCCGCTCGTCCTCGCGGTGGCTCTGCGGGCGTCGGACCTCGCGGCGCCGGCCGTCGGCGCCGTGGTGATGGGCTGGCTCCCCTCGGTCGCGGTGGGGGCCTGCGCGGTCGCCGCTTGGCTCGGCTGGCGGGACGTATGAGGTTCGTCACCTGGTTGGGCCTCCATGGCGCGCTGGCGGGCGCGCTCGCGCTGGCGGCCATGGAGGGCGTCGCCAGCGCGTTGCGCGGTGGGGTGCTGCCCGCGCCGGAGTTCGTCCCCGTCGCCGCGGTGATCGGGATGGGGCTGCTCGGGGCGCGTTGGCGCCAGGCGGGCGTGTGGCGCGCCGTCGCGTTGTCGGGGCGTTCGGCCATCTGGTCGGCAGCGCTGGCGGGCGGTTCGGCCGGGGCAGGGGCCGCGGCAGCGTCAGCGGCCTGGTGCGACATGGCGCCGGCCACGGGCCCTGCGTGGGTCGTGGACGCCGACGGAGACGGCGTCTGGCGGTCCTTCCGGGGAGCGGACCTCGTTGTCATTCGCGGGGGCGGACCCCAGCACTTCGAGGCGGCTGGTTCCCGGCCCTTGAACTGGGACGCGGAGCGTCGGCGGACGGCGGGCCGGGCGGGCGTCGCGTCACTTGTGCGATGCGAGCCGGGTCCGGATCGGATGCGGGCGGTCGCTGCATGGGGCGTGCGAACCCTTGCGGGGGCCGTCGCCGCCGCCGCTGTCGCCGGGCCGTGCCCGGGTTGGACGGTCGCCGTCCTCGCGGCGATCGTCTCGGGGTGGACACTCCAAGGACTTTGAACATACGTTCAGGCGATGCTCGCCGAGTTGGGTGCCCGGTCCTGCTTTTCGCTGCTCGACGGGGCCACCTCGCCCGACGTCCTCGTCGAAGCGGCCGTAGCGCGTGGCTATCGGCACCTTGGCCTCGTCGATCGCGATGCCGTCTACGGCTGTGCCATGGCGCACACGGCGGCCCGTCGGGAGGGGCTGCACGTCGTCCACGGGGCCACGTTGACGATCACGTCGGGCGCGTCCGTCGCCTTGCTTGTGTTGAACGTGCGCGGCTGGTCCAACCTCTGCCAGATCTTGTCCCAGGCGCGGTCGCTCACGGTCAAGGGCCGGGCGACGTTGCCAGTCCACGCCCTCGCGGAGCGCGCCGAAGGGCTCGTCGCGCTGCTGCGGCCGGGGTGGACGGCCAACGCGGCTGCGCCGCTGCGAGAGGCCTTCGGCGATCGGCTTGGCGTCGCCTGGTTCAAGGACGTCCGGCCCGCCGACGCCGCGAGGACCCGCTGGGCCGTCGGGCTCGCACGCGAGTTGGACGCCCCCGTCGTGGCGACGAACGACGTTCGCTTTCACGATGCTGATCTGCGGCCCGTTGCCGACATCCTCACCGCGATTCGGCGCAAGACGACGCTCGCGGCGGCGGGCGCGGCGCTCGCCCGCAACGCCGAGCGGCTGTTGCTCGACGCCCCGACCTTCCGCGCCCGCTACGCCGAGGTGCCAGGCGCCATCGAGGCCGGCGTGGCCTTTGCCGAGCGGGCCACCTTCGAACTGGACCAGGTCCGCTACGGCTACCCCGACGAGGTGGTCCCCGAGGGTCACACACCGATGACCTGGCTGACGGAGCGAACGCGGCAGGGCCTCGCGTGGCGGTACTCCGACGGCGTCCCTCCGAGCGTCGAGGCCCAGGTCGCCCACGAGCTTCGCGTGGTCGAAGACATGGACTTTCCGTCGTACTTTTTGACGGTCGACGACGTCGTCCAGTTCGCCCGTGGCCGGGGCATCTTGTGTCAGGGGCGCGGCTCGGCGGCGAACTCCGCCATCTGTTGGGCGTTGGGGATCACATCGGTCGACCCGTCGCGCACTCAGCTGCTCTTTGAGCGCTTCATCAGCAAAGAGCGGGGCGAGCCGCCGGACCTCGACGTGGACTTCGAACACGAGCGGCGAGAGGAAGTCATCCAGTACGTCTACCAGCGGTACGGCCGGCACCGCGCCGCGCTCGTCAACGAGGTCATCTCGTACCGGGGACGGTCCGCGATCCGCGATGCGGGCAAGGTCTTTGGCTTGTCCCTCGACCAGGTCGACCGCTTGGCCACCCATATGGACCGCTGGGCGGCGGGGGCGGGCGCGGCGACCGACGACCTCATTCGCGAGGCGGGCCTCGACCCCGACGCGCGCGAGGTCCGCCAGACGCTCGCCATGGCGGAGAAGATGGCGGGCCTGCCGCGCCACCTGTCGATTCACGTTGGCGGCTTCGTCATCGCGCGCAGCGACCTGCGCGACCTCGTCCCCATCGAGCCGGCTTCGATGGCCGACCGCACCGTCATCATGTGGGACAAGTACGACGTCGACGCGCTTGAGCTCATCAAGGTGGACCTGCTCGGCCTTGGGATGTTGACGGCCATCCGCAAGGCCTTCGAGCGAATGGAGGCGTTCGACGGCACGAAGATGACGCTGGCCGGCGTGCCGCCGGAAGACCCGGCCGTCTACGACGCCTTCTGCCGCGCCGACACGGTCGGCATCTTCCAGATCGAGAGTCGCGCGCAGAGGTCGATGTTGCCGCGCCTGCGCCCGGGCTT
>SXOB01000046.1 GCA_005776945.1 Pseudomonadota bacterium | reverse complement strand
CTGTGAACCAGGTCGCGCGCGACCTCGACCTGGTCGCCTCGGCCTTGGGCAACTGGGTCAAGCAGGCGAAGGCCGATCGCGGCACCGGTCCGGCCGGCTCTGTGACGTCCAGCGAGAAGGAGGAGCTCGCCCGGCTGCGGCGCGAAGTCCGAATACTCCGCATGGAGCGCGAGATACTAAAAAAGCAGCGGCCTTCTTTGCGAAGGAGAGCACGTGAGATTCACGTTCATCGACGCGGAGAGGGCCACCTGGCCGGTGAGGGTCATGTGCCGGGTACTGCTGGTGTCGGCGGCGGGCTTCGACGCGTGGAGGAAGCGCCCTGAGAGCGCTCGGGCTCGCGAGAACCGCCGGCTGGCCGTCTTGGTCCGCGCCGCGCACGAAAAGGGCCGGCAGGTGTATGGCAGTCCTCGCGTCCACGCGGCGTTGGCGGCCGACGGCGTCCGGGTGAGCCGGAAGCGTGTGATTCGGCTGATGCAGGACCAGGGTCTGCGCGGTCGCGGCCGGCGTCGGTTTGTCTGGACGACCGACAGCTCGAACGCCGAGAACATCGCACAAAACGTGCTCAATCAGGACTTTACGGCGACGGCCCGAAACGAAAAGTGGGTCGGCGACGTGACGTACCTCCGGACGCCCGACGGCTGGCTCTATCTGGCCGTGATCCTCGACCTCTACTCGCGCTTCGTGGTCGGCTGGGCGATCAGCCCGGTGAACGATCGGCACCTGGCGACGGCTGCGCTGGAGGCAGCTGTCGTCCGCCGCACACCGCCCGACGGGCTGCTCCACCACACCGACCGAGGCAGCCCGTACGCCAGCAGCGACTACACGGATGCCTTGAGGAAACTTGGTTTCCGGCTGAGTATGAGTCGGTCGGGAAACTGCTACGACAACGCCGTGATGGAGAGCTTCTTCGACACGCTGAAGCTCGAACTGGGCGAGCGGTTTGACAGCGCCCCCGACGCCAAACGCAAATTGTTCGACTTCATCGAGGCGTTCTACAACGGCACGCGAATCCACACCTCGATCGGTTTCGTGAGCCCGCGAGCCTTCGAGCAAGCGAGCGTGGCGTGACCCCCTGCGAAATCCCCAACCATCCACAGCTATCCACAGGATACGAGTCTCCCCCCTGGACCCCCCTCGGGGTCGCACTTCGTGCTACCGTGCTTACCCGGGCTCAGTCGCCCGGCGACGACTACGAACACTATCAACCCGTCCACCGAATCGGATCAGGCCCACCTGCGCCATCCCCAGCGTGCTGCCAGCGCTCAGCTTCATGGCCACACCGACCCGGCACCACATCTGCCCGGAAGCGACGAAAGCCGTTTCATGGAACATCGTGTAACCCAGCGTGCCCGCAAAGGAGCCAGCCGCAATCGCTGCCGGCGCGCCGGGATTCGGCGGGCGAAACTGCCACCCGGGCCCAGCAAATTTCCCTCATCGCCCCGGGCGACCACCACTTACAGGAGCTTTGACTCCCTTCCGGGGTCCGCAGGTATGGCAGCGTCGCGGCACCCGATTCCCCAGCGGCCGTAGATTCTTCCCGATTGGACGGGCACAGTGGCAAACCCGACGCCAATGATCCGGGAGCAGATCAGCCAGGCGGATGACGCCGTGGCGCGCGCACCACGCGCTGATCGCCACACTCGGCTCATGGCTTGGCGTTGGGCGGCGGCTGCACGGAGACCGTCCGGCTTGGCCTCTGCCAGTGAGGGAGTCCCTCCACGGCGCGTCGCAGCTTAGGACGTCGTACTTGCGAGGACCGATGCGCGACGTGCCCGACGACATCCTGCAGGCCATCCAATCCCACTTTCACGAGGTGATCTCCGGCCGCACGTCCCTCTTGATCGACGTCCAACCGTTGGAGCTGCCCGACCTGAGGGACTGTCCGCGCACCGAGGAGGCTTGCGCGTGGTTTCCCGTGCCCGGCATGTACGGCGGATTCAAGTACTGGCTCAGCGGTTCGGGGGCCGACGCCATGCTTGTGACGGAAAGCTGGTGTCGCGTCGTCCATGGGTCTGGGCAACGCCATGAGATCCGGGCGAGCGGGGCCACCCTCGTCGAGGAGGGCTTCGTTTAGCAGGCTGCTGCAAAAGGGCGAAACGCGCGCGAGGCACGGCGAACGGTTCCAACCATCGCTATGGACAACCCGGGCGCCGCCCACCAAGAGCGCTTCGTTGGAGGCTGTCCGGAGGCCGCCCTGCCCGGCCAGCGAGGTGGCATCCGTCGCCCCTCGGAGTGCGACCCGGTGCGGACCCACGACCTCCGACACGCCACCGACCGGGCTCCCATCGAGGCAGCCTGCTAGACGCCCCGATGCCTGACCCCACGACCCCCTCCCCGTTCGGTGCTGCCGCCCCCGCCGCCGCCTCGTTCAGCGCGCTCCAACTCGACGCCCGCGTCCTCAGCGCCGTGGCGGGTGCCGGCTACACCGACCCGACGCCCATCCAACTTGCCGCCATTCCGCACGTGTTGGCGGGCCACGACCTCATCGGACTCGCCCAGACCGGCACGGGCAAGACCGCGGCGTTCATGTTGCCCATCCTCACCCGGCTCGCCGCCGCGCCCCAAGCCCGCCGCACCCGCGTCTTGGTGCTCGTACCGACACGCGAGCTGGCAACGCAAATCGAAGAGAACGTCAACATCTACGCCAACGGCCTGTCGCTGCGATGCGCAACGGTCTTCGGCGGCGTCGGCGAGCGCTCCCAAATCAACGCGCTGCGAGCCGGCTACGAGGTCATCGTCGCTTGCCCCGGACGCCTGCTCGACCTCATGGACCGCCGGATCGGGGATTTCCGCAACCTCGAGCACCTCGTGCTCGATGAGGCGGACCGCATGCTGGACATGGGCTTCCTGCCCTCCATCCGCCGAATTGTGCGCGCGATGCCGACGCAACGCCAGACGCTGATGTTCTCGGCCACCCTGTCTAAGGACATCGAGGCGCTCACGCGCGACTTCCAACGGGCCCCCAAGAAGGTCGAAATCGGCGTGCGGACGAACCCCGCCGCCACCGTGACGCAGCGAATTTACGAGGTCCCCCGCACCGCCAAACTGTCCCTACTTGGCTATTTGCTGCAACAATCCAGCCTCGCCGAAGACATGGAGAGCGTGCTTATTTTCACGCGCACGAAACACGGGGCGGACCGCGTCGCCCGAAAGCTGGAGACGATGGCCATTCCCACCGGCGTCCTTCACTCCAATCGCTCTCAGCCTCAGCGACAAAAGGCCCTGGCCAACTTCAAGGCGGGCACCGTTCGCGTCTTGGTGGCGACGGATATCGCGGCCCGAGGCATCGACGTCGACGGCATCTCGCACGTCGTCAACTACGATTTTCCGATGCACACCGAGGATTACATCCACCGGATCGGGCGTACCGGACGCGCCAATCTGTCGGGAGACGCGATCAGTTTCGTCTGCGAAGACGACCAGGGCCCACTTCGGCAACTGGAGCGGTCGATCGGGCACGGCCTCCCTCGGGCCCGCGCCGAGGGTTTCGACTACGCCGCCGCCGAAGCTGCAGACGTACAAAACGAAGGGATGGCCTACCGGCAGCGCCCGACGGGTCGCCCGGGCGGGGGACGCAACCCTTCGGCCACGGACTACCGGCACAGCCGGGGCGGCGGGCGCGGGCGACGGTAGGCGTCCATCCCGAGCCGCGAGACCGTCGGTTCAACGTGGTAGAATGCCCCCTCTCCCCTGTCCCCGAGCGTACGAAGTGGTCAACAACCCCGATCCCGGGCTCATCAACGACGACATCCGGCCCGCCACCGACGCCGAGCGCCACTGGAGCGTCCTCAACATGGCGAGCCTGTGGGTCGGCATGGTCGTCTGCGTGCCGACCTACATGTTGGCCGGCGGGCTCATCGAGCAGGGCATGAGTTGGTCCCAGGCGGTCTTCACCGTCATGCTCGGCAACATCATCGTGCTCGCGCCCATGATTCTCAACGGGCATCCGGGCACCAAGTACGGCATCCCGTTCCCCGTCATGGCCCGCGCGAGCTTCGGCATCCATGGAGCGCACGTGCCAAGCGTCTTGCGCGCCCTGGTGGCCTGCGGTTGGTTCGGCATCCAGACCTGGGTCGGCGGCGCGAGCATCTACCAACTGTTGCTCGTGATGGTCGGTGACGGCATCGCCGGCCCACCACTCGCCTTCCTTGGCATCAATGCCGCCCAGTTCATCTGCTTCCTCTTCTTCTGGGGTCTCCAGGTCGCGCTGCTCTACAAGGGGATGGAGTCCATCCGCGTTCTGGAGACGTGGGCCGCACCCTTCCTCATCGTGATGGGCCTCGCCCTCTTGTACTGGGCCTGGGCGACGGCTGGCGGCTTCGGCCCCATGTTGTCGACGCCAAGCCAATTCGACCCCGGGCAGCGCAAAGAGGGCCAGTTCTGGAGCGTCTTTTTTCCCTCGCTGACCGCAATGGTCGGATTCTGGGCGACCCTGTCGTTGAACATCCCAGACTTCACCCGCTACGCGAAAAGCCAGCGCGACCAGATTCTGGGTCAGGCCATCGGGCTGCCAACGACGATGACGCTGTTCGCCTTCATCGGCGTCGCCGTCACAAGCGCAACGCCGATCCTGTTTGGCGAGACGATCTGGGACCCGACCGTACTGCTCGGCAAGATGGGCGGCGGATTCAGCATCATCCTGTCGCTCTTCGCGCTGAGCGTTGCGACGCTGTCGACAAACATCGCCGCGAACGTCGTCAGCCCGGCCAACGCGCTCATCAACGCTGCCCCCGACAAGATCACGTTTCGGACGGGCGCCATGGTCACCGCGGGCCTCGGGGTCGCGATGATGCCCTGGAAACTGCTCGAGACCACCGACGGCTACATCTTCACATGGCTCATCGGCTACAGCGCGCTGCTCGGCCCCATCGGCGGCATTCTCATCGCCGACTACTTCCTGCTGCGGGGCGCCACCTACGACCTCGACGGCCTGTACCGCAAACAAGGGCCCTACTGGTACCGAAACGGCTTCAACCCCGTCGCGATGGTCGCGTTGTTCCTCGCCGTTTTGCCCAACGTGCCGGGCTTCGCCCACGCCGCCGGCATCGTCGACAGCGTGCCCGCCATATTCGACCAACTCTACACCTACGCGTGGTTTCTCGGCTTTGGGCTCGCTGGCGTCATCTACCTGGCCGGAATGAAGCTGATGGGCGACGGCCAAACGCCTGAAACGGCCCGGCCAGGACCGTCAAGCTGAACCCGTCAAGGCGCGGCCCATGCCCGCCCAAGCCCAAACGGGGTCTTCGCATTGACCACGTCGACAACGACCCGAAGCACCCCATCCCTGCGCTACCAGCGCCCAGAGGAACTCTGTGATCCAGGTTCTGCTCTTGGCTCAAGCCGCCCTGGCCTGGGACGTCCACTTCCAAGAAGCGGCCATCTACGTCGACGGCTTGGAAGCCTCCGTCACCGGCGCCCCTCCCGGCGTGACCGCCACGGTCTACGCTTCTATCAGCGGTAAAGGGCTCACGTGTTCGCCGGGCGGCTGCCTGGACCTGCTCGCGCCCAAACGCTTGCGCCGGGGCAAGGTGGACGCCGACGGGAACTTCTCCATGACGATTCTCCCGCCGGAGTCGTTTTTCACGGGCACCAACGTCTGGCTGCAGGTCGTCGTCGACGGCGAGGCGTCCGACGTTGGACTCACGGTGCTTCGCGCCGACTTCGACGGTGACGGGTACGGTGCCAAAGGCCTGGACTGCAACGACGCCGACGGCGCCATCCACCCCGACGCATTCGACACCCCCCGCGACGGAATCGACCAGAATTGCGACGGCGAAGATGCGGCGATCCACTGGTCCTACGACGGAGAGACGGGCCCCGAGTTCTGGGGTTCGCTGCACGAGGACTTCGCCACGTGCGACGCTGGCCTGGAACAATCCCCGATCGACGTCCCAGCCGGCACGGGGGACCCGTCCCCCATCGACCTCACGGGCTGCTCGACGACACTCTTCGCGGAACACAACGGTCATACGGTCGAGTACGACGTCGACGGCGATTGCGAACTCCGCCACAAGGGCGGGCAGTACAACGTCCTGCAATTCCACTTCCACTCCCCCTCGGAACACAAGATTGCGGGCGCCGGCACCGACATGGAAATGCACATTGTCCACCAGCTCAAAGGCGCGAAGGGGCTCGACGACCTCCTCGTCGTCGGCGTCCTGTACAAAGCCGGCGCCACACCATCGAGCTTCCTCGACGGCATCGGCTTCGACGCGCTGCCCTCGTTGGAGAGCCCCATCGTCGAGAACCCGGACATTTCGCTCAACCCCTACGACGCCTTCCTTCTCGACGGTCTGGGGGATTCGCGGGCTATTTACGACGGTTCACTGACGACGCCGACCTGCGCCAAGTCTGTCACTTGGCACGTTCTCACGGAAAGCCGGGAAATGTCGTTCGACCAGCTTGAAGCGCTCCAGTCGGTCGTTCCGTTCAACGCGCGCGACACCCAGCCGCTCTACGAGCGCGAGGTCGAGCACGTAGGCCCCTGACCCCGCCGGAGTCCCGTGCGCCCCACCCTCGTCATCGGCAACAAGAACTACTCGTCGTGGTCGTTGCGCCCATGGTTGCTCATGCGGGTGCTCGGGATCCCCTTCGAGGAGCGGCTGCTGCGCTTCGGCGACCTCGCCGCCTGGCAGGCCGCCAGCACTCATCTCCCGTCCGGGCGCGTGCCCATGCTGGTCGATGGCGAGCGCCGAGTCTGGGATTCGCTCGCCATCGTCGAGTACCTCGCGGAGACTCATCCCGGCGTCTGGCCCGGCGACGGCGCGGCGAGAGCATGGGCCCGCTCAGCCGCAGCCGAGATGCACAGCGGCTTTTCAGTGCTGAGACAGGCGTGCAGCATGAACGTGGGGGTGCGGGTGAAGCTCCACGAGCAGAGCCCGAAACTCCAGCACGACCTCGCGCGCATCGACGCGCTCTGGCGCGACGGGCTCGACCGCTTCGGGGGGCCCTTCCTCGCCGGGGAACGCTTCACGGCGGTGGATGCCTTCTTCGCCCCCGTGTGCTTCCGTGTCGCGACCTATGACCTAGCTCTTTCGCCCGCGGCGACGGCGTGGCAGCGCCAGATGCTCGCGCTCCCGCAGATGCGGCAGTGGGAAGCGGCGGCGCTCGCCGAGGACTTCCGCGACGAGGCGCACGAGGCAGAGTTGGCGGGGGCGGGGGATGTTGTCGCAGACCGGAGGGCGCGGAACAGGGGTTGATCCCTCGTCGCGCCCTCGCCTACGACGGCCAGACGGTGACGGTGGTGTCGGTGCCACCCTGAACGTTGATGACCTTGCTCCGCGTGCCATTACCCGTCGTCATCAGCACGATCACCGGCGGCGGCGTGAGCCAGCCGTCGCCGTTGTCGTCGGTCTTCTCGAACTCGAAGGGCTCGTTCCCGATGAGGATGTCGCCGCGGGCCTGGATGGTGTTCTTGTCGGCGCTAGCGAGGCCCACCCCGCCGTTGCCATCGCTGTCGACGCTGGCCACGAACTTGCCCTTCGAGAGGGTGTCCTGCTTGCCCTTGCTGTCCGCCTCGCCGAGCAGGCTCAGTGTGCCGGTGAGGCCGAGGCCGGTGGGGTCTTCGGCGAACTCGATGGCGCTGCCGAAGACGACGGCGACGGAGGTGTCGAACGCTGCCTCCACCTGCAACGTGTGGCCGTTGTGTTTGAGCTCGACGGCAGCGACCCTTGGCAGATCCGCCGGTTCGTCGCTGAAGACGGTGATGGACACCGCGAGCTCGCCGTCCACCCAGGACAACTGGCCGCAGACGCCCGCGTCGCACACAAGATCGGACGAATCCCCGTAGAAGTTGATATTATCGTATGTCAGGATCGTTCCGGCGCCGACGAGTTCGATGGACAGCGGCATCGCGATGGTGGTGTTCACGACCATCCCGATGGAACCCGGGATGAGCGAAGTCGCCACCTGGTAGCTGTTGGCCGGGATGGTGATCGTGTGGCCATCGTCCAACGCCAGCTCCGCGTGCGTGGGCAGCGCGTCGTCGAGCGACCAGCCGTCCGACACCACCGAGAGGACCGGTGTCGACTTGTCCACGCGCTTGACGAAGGGCCCGTTGCTGAGCGCGATCACCGTGAGCGGATCATCCTCCGCGGGCACCGCAGACACGCCGCCGTCTCCATCCCCGAAGGGCAACGCCAGCTCCACCTTCGCCGTCTCCACCTTCTTGTCGTCCTCGTAGAGCGCCACTTCCGCGTCGAACACGGCGTCCTCGGGCACATCGATCTCGGCCTCCCAGATCTCGCCGAGCTCGTCCCACCCGACTTCCGCCGAGTAGGTGACGGTGGAGCCGGTGGTGGAGCAGCCCCCAGACTTGTCGCAGGTGGTCACCTCGTCGCTCGCGGTGAGGGCGAGCTTGGCGTAGGCCACCTCGTAGGTGTCGGCGCCGGCCAGCGTGAAGCCGAGGTCGTAGCCACCCGTGGGGGAGGGGTAGACGGCGGCGTCGATGGCTTCGAGGTCGAGCGCGGTCGCGTCGGAACAACCGGCCCTGGTGGTGCAGTCGCCGGTGGACGCGTCGACGGCAAGCTCGAGTTCGCCGGCAGCGGAGAG
>SXOB01000045.1 GCA_005776945.1 Pseudomonadota bacterium | reverse complement strand
GCACCGTTAGTGCCACCGCTGAAAACAGCAAGACCAGTCTTGTCACGAAGGTCTGGCTACTCGCCGACAGCCTGACGGTCGCGAACCAGATAGTTGCCATGAAAGACACCACCCGGCTCGCCCTGCGCTGGGCCGGCGTCGACTTCGAGGAGCGGCTCATTCCGTTGGGCCCTCCTGGCTACGGCGAGGGCCGCATGCCCGCCGTGTTGGCGGTTTCGCCCACGGGCCGCGTCCCGGTCCTCCTCGTGGGCGGACGCGCCATTCCCGAATCCACCGCCATCTCGGAATGGGCAGCGGAACAGCTTGGCGCGAATCTCTGGCCGAAGGACGCCCTCGACCGCGCGGAAGCGCGCGCTCTGATGGCCGAAATGCACGCCGGATACGCGCCCGTGCGGCGGGACCTCTCGATGAATCTCCGCCGTCGCACCGTGGTCTCAAGCTGGCCCGACGACACGCGGCGTTCGCTCGACGCCTTCTTCGAGCGCCTTGGCCCATTCTACGCCCGCAGCGCTTGGCTCTTCGGTGAGCGCTCCGCCGCCGACGCCTTTTACGCGCCCATGCTCACCCGCCTGCGCACCTACGGCGTGGCGATGCCAGACGCATTCGCACGAGCCCTTGCAACCCTCGAGGGCGACGCCGACTTCGCAGCTTGGAACGCGGACGCCGTGGCTGAACCATGGCGAATCGAGGTCACCGAACGACTGTGGCCAGGACCCTCGCCGACGCCCAAGTGACGCCGTCGGCCGGGAGCAACACCATCCCGCCGGGCAGGTCCGGGTAGGGGTGGAAGTGCCCGACGACGCGCCGGCTGACGCCATCGGCGTCGACGGCTTCTACGTCCACGAGGTGCCCGCCCGAGGTCGGCTGGACGACGTCGAAGGCCGGGACCATCGTGCCGTCCGCACGCTGCTGGAAGGCCGTCCAGCGGGACGCGCCGACCACCTTCGCGTCGTCCGCAAGTGTCTCAATACGTTGGAACAGGCCCGCGTAGGTGTAGTCCGACACCCAAATGGGCTCACAGTAGGACATCATGTCCTTGCGTGTGGGCGCGATCAGGTCGCCGGAGACGATGTCGTAGCCGACGACGCCCAAGCTCCCGTCGTCGTGCGGAAATTGGGGGTCGGCCGGCTGCCCATAGAGGCCACAGGGCGCGTGGTCCCGGCCGTGGGCGTGGCCGACCTCGTGCACCATCGTTTCGGCCGACGTGGCGCCGGAGAAGCCGATGCCGATCGACGCCCGGGACCAGACGTCCTGCGGGCCCCCGAGTTGGGACAGGCCAAGGATGCAGCCCCCGCCGCAGAAGGCCGCCAACGAGTCGTCCGCGTTGAACAGGCCGTAGAAATAGGTGTTGTCCGGTACGTCGGCCTGGGACCGCAGCTGGGAAATTTCAGTCAGCAGGTCTCCCCAGTCGTTGCCGTCAAACGGCGCAATCCGGTCATCCCATGGCAACGTGTCGCCGATGGAGACGACGACGTCCTCCGCTGGGTAGGTCCCGACCAACCACTCCTGGTACAGCGCGATCTGGTCGTCCGACAGATCCGGCAACCGCCCAGAACCGTCGGCGTTGTACTCGATGGGGATGAGCACCACTTCGATCGCGTCGCCCTTTTCCACGTCGAAAGGCGTCTCCTCGTCCGACCACACTTCGGCATCCCCTCCGCCCGCCTCGCCACTCTCACGGAGTTCGAGCGACATCGTCATGCCGGGGCTCATCCAGGCTGCGTTGATCGAGAAGTTGAACGTCGAGTCCAAATCGGTTTCGTCGCTGGACGTCTCCACCTTGAACGTGTCCTCGACGATGTGCTCCTTGCCGCCGTCGACGCGGAGAACCGCCGTCACCTTGCGCGAGTCAAAATCGTCCGGAGGCTCCACGAAGACCCGGACCAACGCCTCCCGATCGGCGACGATCGGCGCCTGCCCATCTTCCGGCGCCTCACCCTCGACCATCAGATCGATCTGAACGCCTTGATAGATGGCGACTTGGCTGACTGGCAGGTCGATGACCGCCGCGCCATCCGCGACCGGCTCCCCCGATTCGGTCGTACTGCCCGTCCCGGTCCCCGTCGCGCCCCCGACCGTTCCGCTGGCCGTGCAGCCCGCCAACGCCACCACGATCCATCGCATGGCGCCTCCCGCGCTGTAAATAGCGCTTCGCCGCCTCCTATACCGGCCAGGTTTCGCAAGGGCCCTGTGAAGCCGACTCAGCGCCGACGGCACCGCTTGCGCACGGCCGCCGCGTCCTCATCGCTCAGCGCGTCGACGAGGAGCAGCGCTTCATCACATCGATCCAACCCCGACAGGGCCTCCGCACGCAGCGACGAGAGCTGTTGGCGGACGCCCGCCGCATCGACCGTCGGAATCACATGAGCGGCGGCCACCTCGGCCTCAACGGCGCGACCTAGCGCCATGAGCAGCTGAACCCGCGCCAGCTGCACTTCCGTGCCCAAGCGGCCATCCGGCCACCGCTCGAGCCACGCCTCGTACGCCCCGAGCGCCGCCTCGCGATGCCCGACCCGCTCCAATCCACGGGCCCGGTCGTACTCAGCCATCTGGGCGGCGAGTCCGTCGAGCACAGGACGCGGCACATCGACGGGACTCGACACTTCGTCGACGGCGATCGGCGCCGGCGGCAAGTCCGCTTGAGCGGCCACGGCCTCGACGACGGGACCCGACCGGGGGGATGCGAGCGGCACATCGAGGGATCCGGCCGGTACCTCAAGGACGGCGGGGACCTCGGGCGGCTGGACGGGCGGTGCAACGGGGGTCACGACGGCGACGCTATGGGCAGGCGGTGATTCGCTTGGGAGCTGGGGCGGCACCTTCGCTTCGGACGCCGCAAGCCACGCCGCCGCACCCACACCGACCGCAAGGACGGCCACGCCGACGCCCGGGGTCCAGCCCAGCCCTAGCGGCGCTTGAAAGGCCTTGGCCCGGACCAGATCCAGGTTGAACGGCCCCAGGCCTTCGTCGGCCGCGCGCATGTCGATGCCGGAGGACGATCGAAACTGCGGGTCGTCCCTCCATCGGATGGGCGTGTCGTTCATCTTGCCTCCTCGGCCGCCCAGGCCGCCCGAAAGCGCTCACGCGCAAGGCGCAAGCGACTCCAAACCGTGTTCACCGAAACGCCGAGGATCTCGGCGATGTCGGCGCCTTCGACCTCTTGCAACTCGAACAGCACGAACACCTCGCGCTGAACCTCGGGCAACTTCGCCACCGTCCGTTGGATCCGACGCGCCGTGCTGCTCGCGGCAGCGGCGTCTTCCGGCCCGTCGGGATGTCCTTCGGCCGGCCGGACCGTGAATCGTTCGATCATCCGCAGCCAGCGAGCCGTTCCGCGGCGCTGGTGGCGCACGTGGTGGGCGGCGACCTGGTACAGCCAAGCGCGCAAGTTGCTGCCAGGCACGAGATCGGCTTGCCGCCGGCGTGCGACGATGAACACGTCCTGCACGATTTCTTCCGCCAGCTCCCGCCGCCCCGTCATCCGTTCGACGTAGCGGCAAAGCTCCGCCGCATGGGCGTCGAACAGCCGGCCGATGTCGACAGGTCGGGCGCGGGCCGGGGCCTGGGTGTGAACGGCGAGCGTCATCACCCCTAGGATGCCCGAGTCCGCCCCCGGTCGTCACAGGGATGTGAACGGGACGCCCACAATCCCTCGCGTCGGCTATCGGTTGGCATGGCAATCTGGTGGCTCGCGGGCGTTGCCCTCGCCGATCCGTTTCAGTCGAAACTGCCCGCCGAAGGCGTCAACCTCGTCCGCGTCGACGTGCACGCCGGCGACGTCCGCATCTGGCCCGACGCCGAAGGCCACGTCGAGTTCCGCGGCGAAAAGCTGAACTGGACCGAACAGTGCTCCGCAGAAGCGACGCGAACCGGAGAGGTCGTTTCACTGACCGTCCGCAACGCAGGAATGGCCCTCGTCGCGCCCTGCGAGGTCCGCTGGTCCATTCACGTGACGCCCGAAATGGGGCTGCAGATCCGCATGGGTCAGGGCAGCCTCGTCATCCCCGCGATGCGCGGACGCACGTTCCTCAACGTTGGCAACGGCGACATCCGGCTTGAAGACGTCGGGGGGCCACTCACCCTCACGCTTGGCAACGGCGTCGTCGAAGGGGCCTACGTCGGCCCCGAACTCAAGGCGACCGTCGGCAACGGTGGCCTGCACGTCCACAACCTCGTCTCGCCTGTGACGGCGTCGACGAACGTTGGCGACATCGCGCTCACCTGGCTGGTCGTCCCACCCGGCCGCATCCGCGCGTCCAACCGCGTAGGGAGCGTTCGCATCGAGCTTCCCCCGCAGGCGCAAGTCGAAATCGCCGCTCGGGCCGGCCTTGGCAAGAAGCGCATCGAGTTCCCCCACACGCCCGGCGCGCCGACGCGGGTGGAAGTCGAGACGCAGGTCGGCACCGTGCACGTCACGACGAAGGCCGGGCCCCAGGTCGAAGACGGCAGCCTGGAGTAGACGTCAGCGCTGGTAGTCGTCGCCCCGTTCGACGGGCCGCGACGCCAGGTCGCCGAGCTTTCGCCGCAAATCCTCGCGGGTTCCCTCGTCGAGCGCCGTCAGCGCAGCGTCCATCCGACGCAGGCCCTCTTCCGCCGCCAGCGACGCCTCTCGGGCCCGCTGCAACTGCACCGAACGGAGGGCGTAGGCGATGAGTGCGGCGATGACACCGAGGGTCAACACCGAGATGACGCCGTAGAGAACGCGCTGCGTCTCCTGGCTCGCCTGCTGGACGGGCCCGACCCACCGGTCGCTCATGCGATCGGAGGCCTCCTCGATCGGGCGGACCATCTGCTGGGTCATCATCGTCAACGTCTCGGTGATGGGGGGCGTCCCCGCTTGCCCTTCCTCGATGGCGGCGAACACCGAGTCCCGCAGCAGGTCGCCGACGGCCACCCGAAGGTTCTCGTCCTGCAGCGCGACACGAAGCGAGCGGCTCGCCCGCTCGATGACGCGGTCGACGGTCTCCTCGAGCGTGGGCGCCAGTTCCCCGCGGACCCCTTCGGCGAGCGCTCCGACGATGTCGCGCCGGACGAGGTTGCGGAATTCGGGGGAGACGTCGTCGCGCAGGCCTTTGCCCGTCTTTCGAGCTGCGGTCGTCAGCAGCTGATCGATGACGCGCTCTAGGTCGGCCTGTTGCTCCGGTGTGATGTCGGTGGCGCCCGCCCGCAAGCCTTGGCCCAACTGGTGGCCAAGCTCCGCGAGCAGAGCCCGCTCGAGCACTTGTTCACCGACCTCGTTGACGCTCGCACCTTCGCCGCCCAACTCGTCGAGCGCGCCACGGACCACACCCGAGCCCACTTTGTAGGCGCAGCCAGCGTTCAACAGGGCGGCGAGGGCGAACAAACGCATGCTGCCGCGTATGTTGCCGCGATCCCGGGTGCCTCTACGCGAGGCCGATGTCCTTGCAGGCGTAGACGTCCTGAATCGCGTTCAACAAGCGCACTCCCTCAGCCATCGGCTTCTGGAAGGCCTTGCGCCCAGAGATGAGGCCGGTACCCCCGGCCCGCTTGTTGATGACCGCGGTGCGAACGGCGTCGCGCAGGTCGTCCGAGCCCGACTCGCCGCCCGAATTGATGAGCCCCACACGGCCCATATACGCGTTGACGACTTGGTACCGCGTCAGGTCGATGGGGTGGTCGGAACTCAAGTCCGTATAGACGCGCTTGTGGGTCTTGCCCCACTTGCCCAAGGCCGGGTCGTTGTACCCGCCGTTGTGGGTGGGGAGCTTCTGTTTGACGATGTCCGCCCCAATCGTGCACCCGAGGTGGATCGCCTGGCTGGACAAGTCCGAAGCCGTGGCGTGATCGGCGGTCGCCGTCTTGAAGGCCGGATTGCGGACGTAGCACCACAACACCGTGAACAGACCAAGCGCGTGGGCCTCCTCGAACATCGCCGCCGTTTCCTGAAGCTGGCGACGCGACTCGGGCGCGCCCCAGTAGACCGTGGCACCCACGCCGACAGCACCAAGGTCGAAGGCCTGCTGGACGGAGCCGAAGGGCACCTGGTCAAAGGTGTTGGGGTAGCTCAGAAGCTCGCTGTGGTTGACCTTGACGATGAACGGGATGCGATGGGCGTATCGGCGCGCCACGATCCCCAACGTCCCAAACGTCGTCGCGACGGCGTTGCAGCCGCCTTCGATGGCCAATTCACAGACGTGGGCCGGATCGAACATCGCCGGATTGGGGGCAAACGAAGCGCCGGCGCTGTGTTCGATGCCCTGGTCGACGGGCAAGATGCTCAGGTAGCCCGTGCCAGCGAGTCGCCCCGTGCCGAACATGCGGCCAAGATTGCCAAGCGTGGGCACCTTGCGGTCGGACGGCACCAAGACCCGGTCGATGAAGTCGGGCCCCGGCGCTGCAAGGCCTGTGGCCGGGACAACGGCGCGGTGGTTGAGCAGCGATGCCGCCTCGTCGCCCAGCATGGCCTCGATGGCTGCACGATCCACCACCCCTCCTCCCGGTCAACGCCGGACCGGCCGCCTAATCGGCGGCGCTTCGCCCCGTAAGGTCTCCAGATCGTCCCGAGTGTCGACGCCACGGTGGCGGGCGCCGACTTCGACGACGTGCAGCGCGATGCCCGCCTCCAGCGCGCGCAGCTGCTCAAGGCCCAACGCACGTTCGGCTGCGGTCGGGGGACGGCTGGCGACGTCGAGAAGGACGCCGCGTTGCCAGCCGTACATGCCGACGTGATGCCGCGGCGACCCGGCCGGGGGGGGTGCCCCGCGCGCGAAACCCGTCGCCCGCCCATGCGCGACCCCGATGTGGACGGCGCTCAGGCGCCCGGCATCCTCGGGTTGTAGCGGCGACGCCGCGGTGACCATGGGCGCTCCCGCGGCCAGCGCCGCGGCCATGGCCCGAACCGCCCCGACGTCCGCCAACGGCTCGTCGGCCTGCAGCCCGATCACCCAGTCCACCTCAAGGCCGCACGCCACCTCGGCGACGCGGTCCGTACCGGTCGCGCAATCCGGCGATGTGGCGCACCAAGACGCGCCCCACCGACTTGCCGAGGCTGCCAGACGGGGATCATCCACGGCCACGATGACGTCGCCAACGCCAGCGCGGACAGCCGCCTGCCATGCCCACGTCCAAACCGGTGCCCCCCACAACGTCGCCAGCAGCTTGCCTGGCAACCGAGTGGAGGCCCAACGCATGGGCAGGACGACGGCCCCGGTCAGTTCCAGCCGTCCCGCTTTTGCGGGCCAAGCGCCGCGATCCGCTCCGGAAGGCTCGCAATGAGCCCTTCGGTCGACTGCAGCGCCACGTCGAGCCCCTTGGCGCGAATGCGGACCGTGGCCCCGCCGCCCTTCTGAGCAACGGCCGACTCCATGTCGAGTGCCATGCCGCCGCCTTCGGTGTCCACTTGGACGTCCCGCCAGCGATACGCGCGCAATCCGCGGCGCTGGTCGACGAGCAGCCAGTCCGGGAGGAAGGTCAGATTCGCCTCGCCGGCACGCACACGCCACGGCGCGAGGTTGCTCACCACGCCCGAAGGAAGTGCGCGGGCCCACCGCACCGCCTTCGGCTTGCTGCCCTTGCCCGCCCATGACGCCTGACCGGGAGCGGCCGCGACCGCCGACAACGTCCGATCGAGGACGCGCCACGCCTCCACTCGCTCTGGGCCAAAATCGTAAAAGAGCACCCGGGTCCGGGACACCATTCGACCCAACCACGCGAGCGGCACGGAGGACGCGAACAACGCCCCAAGTGTGACGGCGCCGGCGGCCCCGATGGACAGCCCGGCGCGCACAAGGGCAGTGTTTGCGTCGATGCCGGCGAGGACGTCGGCGGGTACTGTTGGCAACACGACACCGAGCCAAACGCCGACCGCGGCAATGTGCACGGCGAGCGCGGCCAAGGTCCCGGCCCGAATCGAGGAGGCGCCCACCGGATGCACAAGGTGGTTTTGGACGCTGGACGCGGCCTCCTTGACCAGCCGTGTCGCGCCAGAGCGTGTGAAGCGGCTGCCGGACAAGTCGGTCCGGTAGACGTCGCCATCCCAGACCAACGACGCCAACGTCGTCCGAGGTCGCCCGGGCACGATCCACCCAAGGCCGCGGGGATGGACGGCAAGCCCTTTGGGCACGAGGCGAATCTCGTGAAGTCCCGTCCGAATGTGGTCCGCTACGAGGTCCACGGCGAGGGGCGACGTGTCCACGGTGTTGTCGTCGAACTGGGATGCATCCCAGCCCGAGCCCGCGCGCCCGGTGGGCCCCGCTTCCAACACCTTGTCCAACCAATCGGGGACGCCTTCGTCGGCCATGGGTTCCACGCGCTGCACTGTCGTAGGCGGCGTCGAATTCGATTCTTGCGAAGCGGGGGCCCACCCTGCCGCCACCCGCCCTGCGGCGGGCGCCGGAGTGTTGCCCATCCACGCTGGCTGGGCCCAGCCCACAGCGTCCTCGAACGGCGCCTCCGCAGCGGGCTCCGGCGCCGCGACGCGAGGCTCGGGAACGGGCGTTCCACCCCCGATCCATCCTCCGAGCGCGTCCTCGACCGGGGTGAGCGGAGGAAGGGCGGGCAACGCGGACCGTTCAGTCGCTTGCGGTGCGGTCGGCGCCGACGGAGGGGCCTCCGGCTCGACCCGCTGCGGCCCCCGACCGTCGATTCGGACGACATCGCCTGCGTCTTCGCCCAACGCGAACGTGTCGCTTGGCCGCCCAGTGACCGAAGCCTTCGTTCGCGACTGGTTCTGTTCCGTCTTGAGCGACAGGTCGAAGTCGGACGTGGCCGGTCGATCGTACCGTGGCATTTCAGAAGGCGGCAATGCGAGCGGCGGCAACCCTGGCGGGTCCAAAGGCAGCGCTTGGACGGCCATTCGGATCATGGCCTCGAAGGCCTTGGCACTCGCGGGCCGCTCGTCGGGTTTGTACCGCGTCGAGTGCCGAATCAGGTCGGCCAGCGCTGACGGCATCCCGCTGAGCACGTCATCATGCGAATCGGGCACGTAGAGGTCGAGGGGTTCGAGGCCCGTCGTCACCGCGAAGAGCAAGGCTCCGGTGCCGTAGACATCGCTCCGCGGATCTGCGATCTTCGCGTTCTTGCGCTGCTCCGGCGCCATGTAGGCCCAGGTGCCCATCACGGCGCCGGTCCGCGTCAGGTCGCGATCGGCATCGGCCACCGAGGCGATGCCAAAGTCGGTGACCTTGGGGACACCTTCCGTCGTCAGCAACACGTTGTGCGGTTTGACGTCGCGGTGGACGACGCCAATGGCGTGACTCGCGTCGAGCGCCGACAACACGGAAGCCACCACGTTGAGCGCCATCCGAGGCGGCAGCGGACCGTGGCTGTCCACGCGCTCCATCAGGCTGCCGCCGTCGACCAATTCCATGAGCATGTAGACGCGGTCGCCATCGACCCCCATGTCGTAGACGGCGACGACATTTTCGTGGTGGAGCTTGGCCATCGTCCGCGCTTCGTTGAGAAAGCGCTCGCGCGTCTTTCGTCGGCTCGTCAGCTCCGGATCGAGGACTTTGACCGCGCGGAACACGTCCAGTAGCGCATCGTAGGCCCGGTACACGGTCGCCATGCCACCGGTTCCGAGCACCGCGACAAGGCGGTAGCGTCCGTTGCACAATGACGGCGCGACGTCCAGGCAGCCTCCGCGGCGCATTCTACCGCAATCGCGGTCTTGCGCCCCTCGACACGTCCGCATCGCATCGGTAGGCCGCCGGCCGGAGGGATTCATGGTCGCGTGGCTGGCCATCGACGTTGCGCTTGGCGCCTGCACCCCGACCGCCCTCGAACCCCTCCTCGAATTGCCGCAGACCACCGTCTACGTGCTTGGCGAGCGCCGGGGCACGGCCCTGGACTTGGCCCGCGCCGCGCGGCTGGTGGCCATCCTGCCGGAGCCGGTCACCGTTGCACTTCAAGCCGTGGACCGCAGCCACCAGCCCCTGCTCGACGACCTTGCCGCCGGCAAAGTTCAAGCGAAGGACGTGCCCAAACTCGCCGCGATCGAAGACACCTGGGGCTTCCCCGGTCGTCCGTACACGCCCCTACTGGCGGCTGCCGACCGCGTCATCGCGCTTGGCGGCGGGCCCGCTCGCACCCCTTCCGACGTCGCGCCCCAATCGCCAGGGCGCGCCCACGTGTTGGCCGCCTGGGCAGGGCCGATGCCGGTGGCCGTGGAAGCGGACGTCGTCAACGCCGTCACGTGGACGGAACACGAGCTCGCGCTGCGGGCGCTGACGACCTGGGACGGCCGCGGCTCTCTCGTCCTCGTCGTCGACCGCTTGCACGTCGAAGGGGGCGGCGGCGTGGACTGGCAGATCGAACGTCAGTCCGATCGCACACCCGCGCCGGTGCTCTTGTCGCCCGCCGGCTCCAAATGTGGCGCCGGCGAAATCAGCTGGATGTGGCCCGGCGCCCGGGCCTGGCACGGGATGTTCAGCGCGCAGCCTTGACGTCGGACGGCATGCAGACGCCGAAGTCATTGCCCCAGCTGTGACGTTCGTAGGTGAGCACGGCCGCGATCTCGAAGTCGCTGAGCATGGCGCCCTGGGGAGTCATCACGCCGTTGTACTCGACGCCATCGACCAAGAGCTTCCCGCTCATGCCGTTGATCACGATCTTGGCATGGGTGCCGCAATCGCCCATGTGGTCCTTCTGGCCGACCAACGGCGGGAAGGCCGGAGGCATGCCCTTGCCATTTTCCATATGGCACGTCATGCACGCGATTCCGCCGTTTCCGCCTGTCTTGTAGACGCGCTCGCCGTGCGTCATCAGCGCCACCTTGGCCTCTTCGGGGCTCATCGCGGCCACGTCGGGCGGAGGCGGCGGGGCCGGCTTGGGCGCAGGAGCAGGCGCAGGCGCCGCACTCGCAACGGGTTTGGCCGGCGGTTCCGTCTCGCCACCGCAGGCCATCATCGCCAGGACCACCACCATGGACCACCTCCGTGCGCGAGAGCTAGCCCGGCGTCTCGCCGGACATGCGACTCAGCATCCCTCGGGTGCGCAGCCGATCGCGGCGGCCGAAATCGAGTGGCGGACGGCTCAGCCGCCGATCCAGCCCTCGATCATCGCGTCGCTGATCTTGGCGGGGTGGCCGCGCCAAACGATCTGGCCGCCCTTGACGACGGCCGCTGCGGGGATGCCGCGAACGCCGAAGTTGTCCGAAAGCGCTTGACCCTGCTCTTGGGCGACCGGGTAGGTGACCTTGTTCTCGTTGAGCAGCGCCATGACCTTTTCCTTGGTGCCGCCCTTCGTCAGCTTGGTCAAGCCGACCATGTTCAGGCCCTTGCCCTTGTACTTGCCGTAGGTGGCCTCCAGCTTCGGCACTTCGCGCTTGCAGTGCGGGCACCACTCCTCAAAGAAGACGACCAGCGTGGCATTGCCCTGCGAGAAGTCCGTCTTGCCTTGCAGCCATTCCGCCACGGCAAGCTCGCCCGCGGGGCGACCGATGACGACGAGCTCGCCCGACAGGCGAGCCGACGACTTCGCGGCCTTCGTGTTCGGGTACTTCTCGGTCAACTCGGCGAGCTTGGCCTTGGCGTCGTCGTACTTCTGGGCTTCGAATGCCGAGTTGGCGGCCTTCAAGAGCTCGGTGGCGGCCTCCTCGCCCGGATCGTCGGCGACGGCGGGAGCACCGGGCCGTGCGCCCTTGCTCTTTTCCTCGAGGGCCACGAGACGGGCCTCCATGTCGGCAATCTTCTTGTCCGTCTCGGGATTGCTGCACGCGGCGAGCAAGCCTCCCATCACAATCGCAACCCAGCGCATGGCCATGGCGTCTCCAACAAAGGGCGCGGGCACTAACATGCCCGGCGGAACGCGCGATCGTCACCGTATGCCATGAAGCGACATCGGTGGTCAGCTCGGCAGAATCTCGACGCCCTCGCGGGCCCGAGCCGCCTTGTAGGCGACAAATCGCGCCCGCAATTCGGGGTCCGCGACCGACAAGATCTGGACGGCGAACAATGCGGCGTTCGCCGCACCGCCGACGGCGAAGGTCGCCACCGGGACGCCCTTGGGCATTTGGACGATGGACAGCAACGCGTCGAAGCCTCCCAACGTGCCCGCCGCCAAGGGGACGCCGAGGACCGGAACGGGCGTGAGCGCTGCCAACACGCCTGGAAGATGGGCCGCGGCCCCGGCGCCAGCGATGAACACTTGGACGCCTTCGGCCTCCGCGGCCCGCGCAAAGCGAACGAGTTCGTCCGGCGCGCGGTGCGCCGACGTCACGCGAGCCTGGACCTCAATACCGAATTCGCGAAGTACGTCGAGCGCCGCCGACATGATCGGAAGGTCCGACTTGCTGCCCATCACCACGGCGACCTGGTGCCCAGCCATTTGCCCCCCTCAGAAAGGGGCCGCTGCTAACGTCCCGCGCCCGACCCGAAAACGACCACGACCGTCGGCTTGGGGTCGTCTTCGCCCGTGACCAACCGCACCCGAGGTTCCGCGTAGACGAAGAGACGGCGGCCAATCCGAGAGAACGTCTGACTCCAGCCCACGCGAGCTGCAACAGAGCCCGAGGCGTTCACGAGGCGCTCGGCAAACACAGTCTCGTTGCGCTGGCTGTAGAGGATCCCCGGACCGATACCTGCACCCACGGCGAAGCCGTTCTGCGCGACGTAGTCCCAGTTCGCAAGCGGCTCGAGGACCACCGACATGTGGACCCCGATGGGGCCCTCGACGGACGTAGAGACGAGCGCGCCAAGCCGATGGCCCGGCCCGAAGTTGATGCCGGCCCCGCCGCGGACACCCATCCCGATCCACGACGGGACGTACTCGTCCCAGACAGGCTGGCTGCCATACCCGAATTGAATCGCACCCTCGTAGCTCCAATCTGGAGGCAGACGATCGATCTTGAGCGTGGGCACAGGCAATTCGTCGGCATCCGACGGCAGGCCCTGCGCGAACGCCGACGGCGCAAACGCCACAGCGAACATCCACAGAAGGTGCACGGTGCCTCCAACCCCAACGTGCGGCGCGGGCGACCGGAGTTAACGCAGGAGTGCCGCAAGCGAGCGGCGCAACCTCAGGCTAATCCTGCTCACAACGGAGCGGGCCATGTTCTGGACCTGGACCGCCGCGATTGCGCTGGCGCAGGACGACCCTGCCCCTCCTCCGCCGGAGGTGCCTGAAGCGCCTCTGACCGACGATCCCCAGGCCGCGATGCCGCCAGGCCCCGCCGCGGCGCCAGCCCCCATCGCTCCAGCCACCGGGGACGCCGCGCTCGCCGACGCTCTCCTCATGCTCAATTCCGTCGACCGGGCGAGGGAAGGCGCGCTCCTGCTCTCGACGCTTGGTGACGTGCGAGCCGTCGAGGCCCTGAAGGTCGCGACGCTTACGCGTCGAAAAGACGTCGCCGTCGCCGCGGCCGCTGGGATGGGCGCCTTTCCTGAAGCGACCCCCACCCTCGGCGAGATTCTCCGCTCCCGCTCCGCACCCAACGAGGTCCGTTCTGCGGCCGCCGATGCGCTCGGGCGCATCGGCACGCCCGAGGCCGCAGACGAGTTGTTGACGAGCATCGCATCGGCCCTCAACGGCAAGGTCCGGTCCGCGGCCGCCGACGCCGTCGTCAAGCACTTTCCCGACAGCGTCCCCAATCGCGGACTCCGGTCCCAATCGGGCTCGCCGTGGCTCGCGACCGGACTCGGATGGGGCCTTGGCGTTGGGCTCGGATCGGCCGGCTACTACGGGGGACAGGGCCTCGAGGTGCTCGGCGCGACCACCGGTGGGGCGGCCGGCCTCGTGGCCGGTTTCACGTACGGTCGCGTCAAACCGGTAGATCCCGAACGCGCCGCCTTCGTGACCGTCACGAGCATCCAGACATCAGCCGCGGGCGCTTTCGTCGGCGCTGGCATCGCTCCGGAGGGTGTCTGGGGTGGCGCGCTGACCGGCGAGTTGCTCGGCGCGGGCCTCGGGATCGGCACGTCGAAGCTCTACCGGGGCTCAGGTCGCGACATCGGCGAGTCGGTTCCGTTCGCTTGGCTCACGGCCGCGACCTCCGCAGCGACATTCGACTTGCTCGACGACGCCAACATCGTCGCCGCGTCCCGCCTGGACACCGAGTGGATCGCTGGAGGCGTCGGATTGGCCGGCGGCACCGCGATCGGCCTCGCCGTCGCGCCCCAACTTGACCTGTCGGGCACGGACTTGGCGGCAGCCTGGATTGCAGGGAGTTTCGGGGCCACCACAGCGGTGTTGGCCGCGGACCACATCAGCGACGCGTCGCTTCCCATGCTCGGCGCAGGGGTCGGCGGGCTCCTGGTGCTCGGGACGGCGAACCGATGGGAGGTGGGTGCCGACGCGCTTGCAGCCGGGTTGGGCGGCTGGGCCCTTGGCACGGGCGTCGGCACCGGAGTGGGCATCAGCATCGAATCCAGCGACGATCGTGCCCCCACCGCAGCCGCGGCCGTCGGCGGCGCTGTTGGGCTCGCCACCGGCGTCCTCGCGGCCGAGCTCAACCCCCGAAGCATCGACGGCGGAGACACCACGGTCACGGCCCTGGCCACCTCCTGGGCCATCTGGCAGGCCGGCGGCTTCGCGAGCGTCCTGGAGGCGCGTCACGAACAAGTGGGCGTCTACGTCGCAATTCCCGGTGCGATCGGCGGAGCGGCAGCCTTGGCGTCCCCGCTGATCGACGTTTCTCCTGACATGGCCCTCGCGGGGACGTCCATCGGCCTCTGGGGTGCCTACATCGGCGCCTCCATCGACATTTTAGCCGACGGCGACGAACCGATCTTGGCGGCACTCATCGGCTCGGACGCCGGCCTGGCGACCGGCGCCATCGCGGTGGCCAACGGCGTCTCGCCCTTCATGCTGGCCCTTGGCGACGCAGGCGGGGTCGTCGGCGCAGCCACAGGCGGCATCGGCGCAGCTTTGGTCGGCGCCGAGGACGACATCCCCATCGCTGTTGGCCTCGCCGGCGGCGTCGTCGGCTTCGGCGTGGGGGTTTGGGCGGCCCATTCCATCACCCGCCCTCCGCGCGTTTCGCTCGGAAATTTGGATGTACCGGGCGTCTTCGCGCTGTCCGCGGCCGGCGTGAGGGGCAAGCTCGGTCCCACCCCCGGCGCCGGTTTCACCTGGTCTGGTTGGTGACGGCACTCAACCGGAGTGCCACCAAAGGGCCCGAGCGTGCGCCGGAGCCCAGGGAGCGACCCGATCAGGGCACGTCGTCGTCGTCCCAGAGCGGGAAGGCCTCTTGGCGCGCGTCCGCGAACTTCTTTCGAAGGGGGTCCGACTCGGCCAGCAGTGACACGACGACCTCGTTGAGGCGAACGAGGCGGCTGGCCAAGACACGGGCGACCGCAAGCGCAAAACGGAGGGCCGCGCGGTCATCCGACGCGATCATCGCCTCGAAGCCGATGCGGTCGATCGCGAAAAGCGTAAGCTGGGACGTCGCGCGGACCGTGGCCGAACGCGGCGTGTCGAGGAGCAGGCTCATCTCGCCGAGCACGTCGCCCGGGCCGAGAACGGCGATGGCGTGGGACACCCCGTGATGGTCGCGCCGCAGGATTTCCACCGATCCGTCGACGATCACCATCATTCGAGGACCAAAGGCGCCCTGTTCCAAGACGATCGCCCCTCGCTGCCAGTGCTCGAGGCGACCGACGTCGAGCAAGCGCCCAAGTTCGTCGTCGTCCAACGACGAGAACAGCGGCATGAGCCGAAGCGAGGCCAAGGTGTCGTCGGCCAGCGGGGCCCCCACATCAGCATCTCCGCTATCCTCGCGACGGCCGTGACGGGGGTTTCGGCAGGTTGCGTACCATTCGCGGACGGGCCCCCCCACGACGCCATCCTCCTGGTCACCGTTCACGGCCTCGCTGCCGCGGACCTCGGCCATTGGCCGCCGCGCCATCCGCGCTTCGAGGAGGCCCTGAAGAACGGGCGACACCACGTCAGGGCCATCGCGCCCTCCACGTCGTCGTTTGCGTCCCTCGCGTCGATCCACACGGGCGTCGAACCTCATCGCCACGGCCATCGCGCACCCGGGGCGCCCCTGTTCACGGCCACCCTCGCCCAGCGATTGGAGCTGAGCGGGTGGCACACTGAGGCCGTCGTCGTCGGTCTGGACATGCTGTGGCCAAGCGCCTTCGGTCGCGAAGTGACGACCTTGCCCTCCGCGGACGCAGCCATCGACTGGCTCCACCGCGGGGCTGGGCGCGCCGCGCGCTTCACCTGGGTTCATCTCGCGACGAAGCGGCCCGACCACAACGCCGACGGCGCCGTCGCCGTGCTGGAGGCCTGGCTCCTCGAACACCCTGGCGGGCTCGCCATCGTGGCGGGAGACGTGGGCCTTCGGGCGGACGGCACCGTCCCCGCCGCCGGCATGATCCTCGACGATGCCACGCTGAACGTCCCATTGGCCGTGTTTGGACGCGGCAGCGGCGTCGTCGACTCCCCGGTCGGTGCCGTCGACATCGCTCCCACCGTGCTTGCAGCCGCCGGCCTTGCAGCGTCGGACCTCGACGGCGTCGATCTCGGCGACGGGGGCAGCCCGACCATCCACTCCGAAGCCCTCGCACCTTGCGCCATCGGCCTCGCACCGCTCCACGCCTGGACGGACGTCGACGGCCGCTGGACGTCCGGCGTCTGGGGGGTCCACACCCCGAGCGGACCGAGCCCCATCGCTGGTCCGCCGCCAAACCGGAAGAGGCCGCCGGACAACGCCCCTGTCGTCCTCCTCCAGCCCGATCAGGCAGCGGCGTACCTCGCCCTCGGCGAGTGGCCGCTCGATCCAAGCGCCTGCGTGCCAGGCACGGATCCACGCGACGCGCCGCTCGACATCGCGGACGCCGAGCGCGCCCTACTTCTCGCCTCAGCCGGCCTGCCGCAGCGCGCCGCCAGCCACCTCGCCGCGATTTCCACCCGCCACCCCGACGCGCCCGGTCCGCGTTGGCTCGCGTCCACCCTTCTCGGCAAGTCTCCCGATCGGACGGGGGCCCGTCAGCACAACGAGGCGACCGAAGTCGATGCAGCGCTGAGGGCGGGCCGCTGGGAAGACCTCGCCGCCGCCGCTGCACGCGCAGAACAACTCACTGGGGACCTTCGGTTCTTGGCGCTCTCAGCGCGGGCGGAGTTCGAGTTGGAGCCGTCGGCCGACCCGCGCCCCGTCGCCGACGCCCTCGATCGCTACGGCCGCCCGGACCTGAGTTGGACCCTACGTGCCGCGTGGTCGCTCGCTCAGGGCGACCTTTGGGACGTCCACGACCCACCCGACGACCCCGAGGCGCAGTTGCTGGCCGCCCGCGCGGCTTGGGACCTCGGCCAAATCGAAGCCGCGATGCGGCACGCGAGCGATGCGGCGCAACGCTCGCCCGAGCACGTTCCCCTGCAGACGTTCCGAGCCACCGTCTTTCTCGAATTGGATCGGCCAGCCGACGCCCTCCGGGCCCTGTCCAGCCTGCCCAAACGGCGCGACATCGACGCCTTACGACGCCGGGCGACGGCCGCACTGCCGCCCCCGCCACCCAACCGCACGATGCGTGCGAATTAGGGCGCCCGCCCGAGGTCCACATGAAGCGCCCGATCCGTCAGGCCGCATGGGGCGCTGCAGCGATCGCTGGCGTCGCGATGGTCGTTTGGACGTTGGCCTGGCTCCCCGACCTTTCGGGCGTGCCTGGGGCGGCCCCCTGGGAACTCTTCGCGTCGCCGGCGGCCGCGCCGACCGTCCGTTCCTTCGGCAACGTGTCGGTCGGCATTCTGGGCATGGCGATCACCGTGGTCGCCATCATCGTGGAGTTGGCCGCCAACCGGTACACGGCGCGCATCACCGAGCTCTTCGTCCGCGACCCGGTCAATCAGATCGCGCTGAGCTTCTTCGCCGTCGTCGCCCTGCTCGCGGTCTGGTCCGACCTGAGCCTCGCGGCGAAGGTCCATCCCACCACGCTTGTCGCGACGGCCACCGTGGGGCTGTCGGCCGCCATCATCCTCATTCTGCCGTACTTCGTCTACGTCTTCGACTTTCTCGGACCGAGCCAGGTCATCGCCCGCATCCGGTCGACGGCTGAATCGGCCATGGCCGAGGCCGCAGCGGGTCTGGACCCCATTGCGAGCCGCGACAACGCGCGCAACGCGGTCGAGCAACTCGGCGACATCGTCCTCAACGCGGTGGACCAGAAGGACAAGGCCATCGCCGTGGCGTGTCTGACGGCGCTCGGCGATGTCGCCGTCGCCGAAATCCGCCAAAAGGCCAGCCTGCCCGAGGCGTGGTTCGCCGCCGACGCCATGGTCGCCGCCGACCCCGACCTCGCCGCGCTGGACCCCGAGGTCGTCCGCGCCCTCGTCAACCGCCGAACCTGGGTCGAGATGAAGGTCTTCCGGCAGTACCAGGCCGCCTTCGGCGACGCGCTGAACCGGATGCGCGACGTCAACCACCTCGTCGGTCGCCACACGCGCCGCATCGCGCTCGCCGCGATCGAGGCCGACGACCCCGCCGCCGCCGCCCTGTCGATGCGCTTTCTCAACACCTACGTCCGGGCTGCGCTCAACGCCAGGGACGTCCGATCGGCCTTCCATCTGCTCCAAGAGGTCGGGCACCTCGCCGCCGACACGCTCGACCGCGGGCGTGAGGACCTGACGCTCGAACTCGCCCAGCGCATCAAGTTCTATGGCCAGCTCGGCTTCTCCATGCAGATTCCCTTCCTGCTGGAGACGGCGGCCTACGACCTCGAGGCCCTACTTGAGGTCGCCGCGGCCCGCGATGCCCAATGCCATGGCGCCCTGCTGGAGCTGTTCGTCGATGTCGACCGCGAACCGGAGGGGGGCCGCACCCAGGAAGCCAGCCTGCGCGGCGTCCGAAAGGCCCAGCTCAAACTTGCGACCTGGTACCTCGTACGCGGACGGGAGACCGAGGCGCGGCGCATCGCCACCGACTTGCGACATGAGACGGCCGAGCGCCTGGCGAGCATCCGCAACGAGATGCTCGCCGTCACCGAGCCCGAATACTGGGAGGTGTCCGACCGGGCGACGAACTTCGAGTACCTTCCGCCCGAACAGCGGGCGCAACTGGACGTCTTGTTCGGATGGCTCCGGGCCTGACTCGCCGATCAGGGCCCAACATCGTAGCGAGTCTTGTCGCCCACATCGAAGCCCACCGGCTGCCGGCCCTTGACGACGGCCATGATGAGGACGAACGCGGTGGCCACCGCCAGTGAGGCCCCGGCCACCACATTGGGGCCGGCCGACCATGCGACTATGCCGAGGGCCAAGGCCCAGGGCACGAGCCCCAACCCGGGAATCTTGAAGCAGAAGCGTTCCTTGAGCGCGAGCCCGCTCACCACCACGAACAGCGCCCCCAGCCCGGCTCGCGTCGCCCAAATGTGAAGCCCCGTGAGGGCCAACCAGGCCCCCATCCACGCACACAGCCCCAGGAACCAGCGGATGCGGCGATCGTAGAGGTGCAAGTGCAGCACGGACAGGCCGACGCCCGCCACGAGCCCGCGCACCGCCCAGTTCTCGGGGTCGACCTCCCGAAAGGGCGCCTCGCTCGCCAATCCCCCCAAAGAAGCCCCCGTCAGGGCGAGGCCCAACCGGTAGAACGCGACCGTCCTCCGGTCGTGATCATCGATGGCATCGTCGGGCTGGGGGTCGGCCATCGGCCGCGGCTACCGCGTTAGCGGCGGCCATGCCCGAGCGGATCCGGCCACGGCTGTTCGCGTTCCCGCGCGACGTGGAGCTGGCCTGGCTCACCGAACTTGTTCCCGACAACGCGGACCGGGCCGTTCTCGAAGCGATGGTCGACGCATTCGCAACGACGGCGAAGACCAAGCGCCTGCTCCCCGAGCACCTGGACGCCATCGAACGTGCGGTCGGCCACCCGCGCCCGGCCGTGCACGGTCCCGCCGCGACGCGGCTGACCGTCCTTGCGCACTACTTCCCGACCGCAGCCGAAGCGCTCGAACGCGCCATGGCGCGCCCAGAGTCCTCCATCCGCGTCCACGTCGCGTCCGCGCTGCCCAACGCGCCGGCCGAAGTGGCCGCACCTTTGCTCGCCGCCACGCTCAGCGACTCCGAGTACGTCGTCCGCAAGGCCGCCGCCGCCGCGGCAAATTCTCTGCCCCTGCCCGAACTCCTTCCGGCCCTGCAGAAGGCCGTCGCCAACGAGCGCGACGCCCGCGTGCGCGTCCTGCTCGTGCAGGCCGTGACCTTCCAAGAAGGCGCGGTCGCCCTGCCCGCGCCTCTGGACCGCTCGGGCCGCTAGCCGGCCACGAAATCAGCGGAGCAGACGCTCGAGAAGGTGGAAGTTCTCCACCTCGCGTTCGTCGACCTCACCGTCCGCACCCATCATCTGCAGGATGTGCGTCAGGAATACCTGCCGGTGTTCCAAGGGAATGTCGGTGGGGTCGATGTCTTCGGGGGGAGGCGGCACCTTGAGCCAACTCTCCGCTTCAGCGCGTGCTCGTCCCTTGAGTTCGAGCCGATCGATGACCTTGGCCAGGTACTCGCGCTCGTTTCCACTCACTTCCAAATCGGCCCAGGCGAACGAACAAAGGAAACGAACCAACCGCAGCCGGTCCTCGTTGTTCAATCCGGCCATCTGCTCTGGCATCCCCAACCCCCGGCCAAGCCTACCACCAAGTCCGGCCGGTTCGGCGGGTCAGCTTGCAGGTGTTCACAAGTAGCGGGGCCCAAGGCTACGGCGCCTACGGCACACTTGCATCCCGACCGCTCGCGTCGCCGGCGAACTGGGGGTCGAGCAAGTGGCTCGGGACCAGGTGGCCGAGCGCGGCGAACAAGTTGCCTCGAACGTGCCGATTCGCCTTGGTCCACTCTGCGATCATCCGTTTGACGGCCTTTCGCTGCAGGTCCTCCTGGCTGCCGCAAAGGTCGCAAGGAATCACGGGAAATCCGCGCAACTCGGCGTAGCGGGCCAAGTCGGACTCATCGACGCCTAGGAGCGGTCGGATGACGACGTTGCGGCCATCGTCCGACCGAAGGCGCGCCGGCATCGCCTTGATCCGCCCCGCGTACAGAAGGTTGAGCATCAGCGTCTCGATCGCGTCGTCCTTGTGGTGCCCGAGCGCGATCTTGTTGAGGCCCATCTCGAGCGCCGCGTTGTAGAGGATGCCCCGCCGAAGCCTGGAGCAGAGGCTGCACATCGTATGCCCCTCGGGCACCTTGCTCTTGACGATGCTGTAGGTGTCCACGGACACGATTCGGTGCTCGAAGCCCTCGGACGCGAGCCAGTCCCGCAGCACGTCGATCGGAAAGCCCGGGTGCCCCTGTTCGAGGTGGACGGCGACAAGAGAGACGTCGAACGGCAGCCGCTCCGCCAACCGCCGCAACAGCCACAGCAGGCCGAAGGAGTCCTTCCCCCCTGAAACCGCCACGAGGATGCGGTCGCCGGGGTCGAAGAGGTGGTGGGCCTTGCTGACGCGGCCAATGTCCGCGAGCAGGCGCCGCTCCAGCCGATCAAGTTCCATCGATCCCCGGCCGCCAGCTACCCGGCGGGACCCGGCCTCGCATCTTCGGACAGCCTGCTAGCAGGCCGGATCGCCGGCACACTCGCCGTCGTCGCAGTCGACGAGCCCGTCGGCATCGTCGTCGATCCCATTGTCGCAGGCTTCGTCGCACTCCGCGCCACATTCCGGATCGTCGCAGTCGACCTTGCCGTCGGCGTCATCGTCCAGGCCGTTGGCACAGTCTTCCTGGCAGGAGAGGCCGCACTCTCCGTCCAAACAATCGACATGCCCGTCCGCGTCGTCGTCTACGCCGTTGAAGCAGTCCTCGGGGCACTCTCCGCTGCACTCCGGGTCGCCGCAATCGACGTCCCCGTCGGCATCGTCGTCCACGCCGTTGAAGCAATCCTCGGGACAGACGATTGCACATTCGGGGTCGCCGCAGTCCACATCGCCGTCGGCGTCGTCGTCCACGCCGTTGGCGCAGTCCTCGGGGCACTCCAGCCCGCAATCGGGATCGTCGCAGTCCGCGTTCCCATCGTGGTCGTCGTCCACGCCGTTGTAGCAATCCTCGTCACAGGCGAATGCGCACTCGGCGTCGCTGCAGTCCACCCATCCATCGCCGTCGTCGTCGAGCCCGTTGAAACACAGCTCGTCACAGGCACCAGCACACAGGGGGTCGTCGCAGTCGCTCAGCCCGTCCCCGTCGTTGTCCACGCCGTCGAAGCAGCCCTCCGAACAGGTCTCGCTGCAAGCCGGATCGCCGCAATCCACGCCACCATCGCCGTTGTCGTCGATGCCGTTGGCGCAGTCCTCAGGGCACGCATCGCTGCACTCGCGGTCGTCGCAGTCGACGTCATCGTCGGCGTCGTTGTCTCGCCCATCATCGCAGACCTCGTCGCACACCGAGGTACACTCGGGGTCATCACAGTCGATCTGCTCGTCGGCGTCGTCGTCGAGTCCATTGGCGCAGTCTTCCGGACAGGCGGCGCCGCACTCTGGGTCGTCGCAATCCACGAGGTCGTCCGCATCGTTGTCGACGCCGTCGTCGCACCCCTCGTCGCAGTCTGCAGAACAGGCCGGATCGGCGCAATCTGCCTTCGCATCGCCGTCATTGTCGATCCCGTCGCCGCAGTCCTCGTCGCACAGGTCGCCGATGCAGTCGGGGTCATCGCAGTCGACGAGCGCGTCCCCATCGTTGTCAACGGCGTCGCCACACCACTCGACGGGCATGGGGCGGCCCGTGTCGACGACTTCGGACGGGTCATTGCACCCCGTGAACACCAGCCAAAGCCACACGGGTTCCTCCAAGACCAACGTGGCGCGTAAGGGTAGCCGGGTCAAGGGTCCAGTTAGCCATCCGCCGAGGCAACCATGACCTTGGCCCTCCTGGTGGCCTGCGGCGACGCGAACCCAGCGCCCGACATTCCCCCTCCGCACACGCTGAGTTTGGCGTGCCCCGGAGACCCCCGATGTCCCGACGCAGACGGCGTGCTGCAGGTCGGTGCGGCGGTCGCGGACATCCTGCCTTCTTGCTGGGAACGTTGGGACGACGAGGCGGGCGACGCGACCTGGTCTCGCGACGACCCGTTTCATGACTGCGGGTGCGACCATGTGTGTGTCGCCGACGGCGCGGGCGTGCCCGACAAGGGGGAAGGCGACGGCGTCTTCGACGCAATCTGGCTCGCCGGCTTCGGCCACGCGCGCGCCGCCACCGGCGTTCGCGGCGCCGATCGCGGCCTCGTCGGAGAGGGCGACGGACTGCAAGTCCGCGCGTTGGCGCTCGAACGTGGCTCCACCGCCGTCGGCATCGTCGTCTTCGATGCTGTCGGCGTGATGTACGACGACGTCGAGCGCCTGCGGGCCGACGTCGAGGCCGCCGGACTCCCCTATGACCACGTCATCGTCCACAGCAGCCACGTCCATGCGTCCCCCGACACGATGGGAATCTGGGGACCAAGCATCGTGACCACCGGGTACGACGCCGAGACGCTTCAGGAGATGCGTGCCGCTGCGGTCGCGGTGCTCGACACGGCCTGGCAACAACGAACCGAGGCCACGCTTCGCATCGGAACGGTCGACGCCACCGACTACGCCGACAACGGCGTTGCCAACCTCGTCGTCGACACGCGCGACCCCGTCATCGTCGATCCCCGGGTGGGCGTCGCCACCTTCGAAAGCCCCGAGGGCGCGCCCATCGCGACCCTTGTCCATTTCGCAAACCACCCCGAAACGGTCGCGAGTGGCAACACGCTCGTGACGTCCGACTACGTCCACGCACTACGCCGAACCGTCGAGGTCGGCAGCGTTTGGGAGTCCGGCGGCCGCGCCGGCGTCGGCGGCGTTGCTCTGTTCCTCAACGGCACGGTCGGCGGCATGATGACGAGCCTCGGTGCCGAGGTCCACACGCCGGATGGCGACGTCTGGGCCGCGGCGAGCTTCGAAAAGGCAGACGCCGTCGGCCAACTCCTCGGAGAAATGGCACTCGACGCGATCGACGCCGCCGAGCCGGTCGACACGGACCTGGCCCTTGGCGTCCAGGAGCTCTTTCTCCGTGTGGACAACTACGCCTTCCAGGCGATGTTCCTGCTCGGGGTCCTCGCCCACCGCGAAGCCGAAAACTACGACCCGGAACAGACGATCACGGTGGAGAACACACCGGAAATCCGTACCGAGGTCGACCTGCTTCGCGTCGGGCCCCTCACGCTCCTGACCTGGCCAGGTGAGCCGCTGCCTGAGACCTTTGTCGGCGGGTACGATGGCCGCTGGACCCCCCCCGGCTCCGATCTCGTCTCGCCCGACAATCCCCTGCCGCCGGATTTGGCGGCAGCGCCGTCAGGGCCGTCGGTCGAGGACGGGCTCCCCGGATCGACCCGCTGGGTCGTAGGTCTTGGCAACGACGCCGTAGGCTACATGATCCCGCCGTACGACTTCGTCGTGGCCGACGCCGGAGCCTACATCCTCGAGCCCGAAGGCGACCACTACGAGGAAACGAACTCGCTCGGCGTGGACACCCTGCCACGCATCCTCGAAGCCACCGAGACCCTCAACGCCTGGGCTCGGTAGGCTCAGCGTCCGGCGACCGCGGCGCCGAGCGCCGCGACGGGTCCCGGTGACAGCTCAGCGCCGGTCAGCCGGGCTCCTACACGTTTCGCGACGGGGTCGTCGATGGCCAGCCAGGCCCGCCCCAAGGCCGCGGCGGGGTCGCCGTCGGACACGCCGGCGTCATGGCCGATGGCGAGCCGCCAGGCCTCCTGCGCCACCGGCGTGGCGCCTCCGAACGGCGCGGCCTCGGGCCAGGGTGCTCCGCCTTCCAGGGTGACCCCTCCGACGCGTTCCCACCGTTCCCCGCTTCGCGGCGACGCAGCGACCCAGGTCGACCACGCGTCACGCCAACGGCGTTGTGCCAGCGCGACGTAGCGGTCGGCCACCCAATCCGTAGCCGCCAAGCCCAAGGCCGCTTCCGGCGGCGGCTCCCACCCCTCGCCGGGCTCGCCAACGTCGAGCAGCGCCGCCATTTGGACCTCACACCGCCCCGCCGCGCACTCCACCCTCGTTCGCGCCACGATGCCGCGCCACGCCTCGGGAACCTCTTCCAACGGAACCGCCGTCCACAACGCTCCCCTTGGCAATCCGAGCAGGCGTTGCGCGGCCGCGACACCTTCGGCGTCGGACCGCCGGGCCGCCACCGCGCCCCACAGGCGCGTCGCCAACGCATCCGCGTCTTCGTCGGCCAGCCGCCGAACCGCGACATCGCCGGCACCAAGGGGGTCCAAGAACGCACCGTCCAGCCCGTGAGACAACACGCCTTCGACGAGCGCGCCGCGCTCATCGGCGCTCCACACCTCGGCGCCGAGGTCCACGGCCGCCCCAGACTTGGCACCCATGACCAACACCCGCCAACGAGCCCGCCCACCGGCCGCTACGCCCATGGAGATCATCCGGTCGCGTAGGGCGACGTCAGTCTCCACCCGCCGGACCATGCCTTGGACGAAGGCCCACTCGCCACAGGCGGGCGACACGTCCTGGGCCACGACTTTGGCCATGGTGGCGACCGACGTCGCGTCACAGGTGGTGAGTTCGGCCAGTTGGCGTCCACTGAGGCCGCGGCGAGAGGCACGCTCCCAGACCACGTCCTCGGCTCGCTCGACGACCCAGCCTGACGCGAGCGCCACCGGCACCATCGTCAATCCCACCATGGCGCGCCTTCCCAACATCTCGCGTCAACCGTAAGCCGCCCGCGGTGGGTGGGCGGGCCGCCTGCCGGGGCGACCCGCCCCAGGGGGGGGCGGTGAATGGGGGACGGGGCGCGGCGCTTCGGCGGGGGGACCGCCGACCCGACGTGGATACCCGAAGCCGATCCGGTGGTCAAGCGAAAAAATGTTGCTTTAACGAGGAACCTCGACCGATCCGCACCTGTGGATCGTCCACCTATCCGTCGATCGTCGGATCGATTCGAAGCCCAATCCGATCGACGCGGGGGCTGTGGATCGACCGCTCTCCGAAGCACCCATCCGGGCCCGCAACGCTCAACGCGGCGCACGCCCTGCGGACGAATTGTGGATTGTGCGAAAGCGGCCGGACAAAGGCGCGAAACGCACTCTCCCGGGCGGACCACTCCCGGGGAGGGCCGTCAGACTCTGGCTTGGACGCCGACTTCGCGGTCTACTGGCCGACGATGGTCGCGCTGAAGGCCGGGTCGACGAGCGGCGGGGCGAAGCACAGGTTGACGTCGTCTTCGGGCACACCCGCGCCGAGCAAGACGCCCGCGATGAGGGTGATGAAGTCGTCGTATTCTTGTTGGGTGATGCCCATGCCCGCATGGGCATCTTCCATCGAGGCGCCGGTGTAAGCACCCGTGGTGCAGCCGTAGGCGTCGGTGATGAAATCCGTAAGGCTGGCGGCGAGGGCCGCCTCGCCGCCGCCGGCCACGACGGGCGCGAAGAAGTCGGCGAAGGTCGGGTCGACCGCGGCCGCGGCCACGATGCCTGCGGAGACCGCTGGGACGGCCGCGCCATACACGACGCAGATGTCCGTCTCGCAAACGGGCGTCGTGGGGGGCGGCGGCGGCGGCGTCGTGGTCGTGGTCGTGGTCGTCGTCTCCGGCGGTACCGTCGGTGTGTCGGTATCGACCGGCGGCAGCGGAATGTCCATCGCGATCGTGGGTTCGGTGGCGGACGACCGGGGCAACTCGTCGTCGGCGTCACAGGCGGAGAGCGCGAGCAAGCTGGGCAGAACGAGGCGCACGGATCCTCCAACGCCAGGGTGGCGGGTGGGGCCCCTAGCCGTTCGGAGGGGTTGTGGCACGACGAACCCCTGTCGTTCACGCCATCGCGCACTCAATGGAAATCGCGCGACGGGATCTGAAGGGCCGAAGCCCGGTCCGCCCCTTCCGGCAGCGGGCATTCCCAAAATCGGCTGACGAGCACACTCACCGCGTCGTCCTGCCGCTGAATCACGCCATCGCCGCCAAGCAAGACGGCCGAGCGCGCAAGCAGCCGGTGCGCCGTCCAGACCTTGGGCCACACGACGAGGTTGACCATCCCGGTCTCGTCCTCGAAGGTCATGAACACGACGCCGTTGGCCGTCCCCGGCCGCTGCCGTGAGGAGACGAGGCCCGCCACGCGCACGCGCGCGCCAGAAGGCCGCGACACCGCCTCTTGGGCTGTCGCCACCCGCCGCTTTCGCAGCGCTTCGCGGACGAGACCCATCGGGTGGCGGTCCACGGACAATCCCACCGAGCCGTAGTCCGCGCGAAGGGCGTCCAGCGGGGACTCCGGAGGCAGCGCCACCCTCGGCTCGCGCCTTGGAAGGCCGGCGAACAGGGGCAAGCCCGTCCATAGGCCCTGCAGCGTCCACACGGACTGTCGCCTTTCCGGTTCGAGGGCGGCGAGCGCCTTGCCGCGCGCGAGCCGCCCGAGGTCGCCGCGATCGAGTCCCGTCCGCGCCGCGAGGTCGGCCAGGTCGCGGAATGGGGCGTCACGGCGAGCGTCGACAAGCGCCTTGGCCGACTCCTCGCCGAGGCCGTCGACGAGTCGCAGGCCGAGACGCAGGGCGGGTCGACCCGCCTCGTCGGCCTCGAGCGAGCAGTCCCAACCGCTGACGACGGCGCAGACCGGTCGCACCTCCACCCCGTGGCGCTGGGCGTCCGCGACGATCGCTCGCGGCGAGTAGAAGCCCATCGGCTGACTATCGACGAGGCCGGCCGCGAAGGCCGCGGGGTGATGCACCTTCAGCCACCCCGAGACGTAGACGAGCAATGCGAAGCTCGCCGCATGGCTCTCCGGAAACCCGTACTCGCCGAAGCCAAGGATCTGCGAGAAGACCTGCTCCGCATAGGCGGGGTCGATGCCCCGCTCGACCATGCCGGCGACGAGCCGTTGGCCCATTTCCACGAGGTTGCCGCGCTTGCGCCACGCGCCCATCGCTCGCCGAAGCCGGTCCGCCTCGCCGGCCGTGAACCCGCCGACGGCCACGGCCATCGCCATCACCTGCTCCTGGAAGAGCGGGACCCCCAAGGTCCGCTCCAGGATGGGGACAAGCGCCGGGTGGGCGTAAGAGACGGGTTCGTCCCCTGTCCGGCGCCGCAGGTAGGGGTGAACCATGCCGCCCTGGATGGGCCCCGGTCGCACGATGCCGACCTGGACCACCAGATCGTAGAAGCTGCGCGGCGCGAGCACCGGGAGCATCGCCATCTGCGCGCGGCTCTCGATCTGGAAGACGCCCACGGTGTCGGCGGCGCAGACCATGTCGTAGGTGGCGGGGTCTTCCGCGGGGATGGTGTGGAGCTGGAGGTGATGCGTGGGGTGAGCGTGCCGACGATCGAACTCATTCGACAGGTCCATCGCCTTGCGGATCGCCGTCAGCATGCCCAGCGCGAGGCAGTCGACCTTGAGCATGCCCATCGCCTCGATGTCGTCCTTGTCCCACTCGATGATGGTGCGGCCGTCCATGCTCGCTTCGCGAATGGGAACCAGTTCGCACAGCGGGCCGTCGGTGATGATGAAGCCGCCGACATGCTGCGAGAGGTGCCGCGGGAAGCCGATGATCTCGGGGACCAGCGTGGCCAGGTCGGAGACGGTGGGATCGGCGGGGTCAAGCCCCACCGACGCAAGCCGCTGGGAAAGCGTTGCGGCGCCGCGGTTGTCGACCCTGCCATCGGCCCCATCGATCGTGTCCTCGGTCGTGCCGCGGTCCGGCCCCGCCGCGTCGTTCCCGCGGTCCGCACCGCCGCCGCTGTCAGTGCTACCACCGCCGCCGCCACGGAAATCGTGCCACCACTCCACGCCGGAGGCGAGCTGCTCGACGCAGTCCAGCGAGAGTCCCAGCGCCTTGCCCACCTCGCGCACCGCCATGCGGCCTCGGTAGCAGACCACCTCCGCGCAGAGCGCGGCGCGATCGCGGCCGTACTTGGAATAGAGGTATTGGATGACTTCCTCGCGGCGCTCGTGCTCGAAGTCGATGTCGATGTCGGG
>SXOB01000044.1 GCA_005776945.1 Pseudomonadota bacterium | reverse complement strand
GGTCGTCGGCGTGGGGGCGGGGTTTCGGTGGTGTTGGGGGTGGATCGAGGGCCGGTGTGGGGGCGGCGCCCCGCCTCCGAGCACCTGGGGTCCAGCGGTTAGCGGGGCGCGCGGAGGTCGGATGAACGGCGGATTGCGCGTGGCCGAGCTCCTCAAGGCCCACGGGGTTCCGGTTCTCTTCACCTTGATCGGCGGGCACATCTCGCCGATTCTCGTTGGCGCGAAGGCCGTTGGCATCCGCGTGATCGACGTGCGCCACGAGGTCAATGCCGTCTTCGCCGCCGACGCCGTCGCGCGGCTCACAGGTTTGCCGGGTGTCGCGGCCGTCACCGCGGGGCCGGGCGTGACCAACGCCATCACGGCCTTGAAGAATGCGCAAATGGCCCAGAGCCCCGTCGTCCTTCTTGGCGGGGCCACCGCGACCCTGCTTCGAGGCCGAGGCAGCCTCCAGGACATCGATCAGATGGCCCTCGTGCGGCCGCACGTGAAGTTCGCCGCGCGCCCGGACCGCCTCGCCGACCTCTGGCCAGCGCTTGAGGAAGCGCTCACGACGTGTCGAACCGGGGTTCCCGGGCCGTGCTTCGTCGAACTCGCGGTGGACCTGCTCTACGACGAGCCCATCGTTCGGGAGTGGACGAAGAACAAGACGGACCGCCCCAACCCGCGCCTCAAGGACCGGGTCGTCTCCTGGTACATCAACCGCCACCTCTCAGGCCTGTTCGGCGGGGCCGACGTCCCCATGCCCACGCCGACGCCCATCCCGCCGGCACCGGCGTCCGCGGGGGAGGTGCGCAAGGCAGCGGCTTGGCTGCGTGGCGCCAAACGTCCGGTGGCGATCGTCGGGTCGGGCGCCATGAACCATCCCGGCGAGGCGACGGCCCTCGCGTCAGCCGTGACCGCGCTTGGCGTCCCGACCTTCCTGTCCGGGATGGCGCGCGGCCTGTTGGGGGCGGACTCGGCGACCCAGATGCGCCACAAGCGGTCGGCAGCCCTCAAAGAGGCCGATGTCGTCCTCTTGGCTGGCGTCCCCGTCGACTTCCGGCTGGACTACGGCAGCCCGCTCAGCCGGGCCAAAGTGATCTCGGTCCACCTGGACCGAACGGACCTCGTGAAGAACCGGCGGCCAGACCTTGGCATCCTTGCGGACCCCCACCGATTCCTGCTCGCGCTTGCGAAGGAGGTGGGGACGTCGGCCGCGTCGACCGATTGGATGGGAACCTGTGCCCAACGGGACGCCGCCCGCGATGCCGAGATCGCAAAAATGGAGAGCGAACCGACCGAGTACCTTCATCCCCTCACACTCTGCCGGGCGATCGACCGCCATCTGACGCCGAACAGCTTGCTCGTGGGGGACGGCGGAGACTTTGTCGCCACGGCGTCCTACGTGGTCCGGCCGAGAGGCCCGTTCAGCTGGCTCGATCCTGGGGTCTTCGGGACCCTCGGTGTAGGCGCGGGCTTCGCGCTCGGCGCCAAGTTCGTCCATCCCGAGTCCGACGTCTGGCTGCTGTGGGGCGACGGCGCCGCTGGCTTCTCGCTCGTCGAGATGGACACGGCGAAGCGGCACGGGCTGCCATTCGTCGCGGTTGTCGGCAACGACGGAGGCTGGACGCAGATCGCGCGCGACCAGGTGCCGATGTTGGGCGACGACGTCGCCTGCTGGCTCGAGCGCAACGACTACCACACCGTTGCCGAGGGCCTCGGGGGTTGGGGGACGCGCATACAAGGGGACGTCGGACTGGATGACGCGCTCGGCAACGCGCTCGCCGCTTCGCGAGCGGGCCGACCGGCCCTCGTCAACGCGTGGATCGGCCGATCGGAATTCCGAAAGGGCTCGATCTCGATGTGATCAGGGTTCGCCGCCGAAGAAGATGAGCGCGCGGCCACCGTCGCTCGCATCACCCACGTAGGCGGGGTCGCCGAGCATGATGTCGGCGTGGCCGTCCAGGTTGACATCCCCGGCTCCGGCCATCGGGACCCGGCCGCGCGTGTCGAGGGACAGGTCGAGGATCCACGCGTCGGCGTCGTCGACGGTGATGTCCGCATCGGCGAGGGGCCCGTAGTAAAGCACCGCGCCGGGCACCCCCTCGATCTCGCGGATGCCGACCAGCAGGTCGGGGGCACCGTCCCCGTCGACGTCGCCGGGCGTCGCGATGGAGACGCCCACACCGTCGTAGCCGTCGTCGTCCACGTCGCCGGCCGCGTCGAAGTCGGTGAGATTCTCGAGCGGCTCCTCGAACCACCAGACGTGGCTGGCCTCGGGCGCGGCGACGACGAGGGACGTTTTTCCCGTGCCGGTGAGGTCGACCGCAGCGAGGACGTCGGCGCCGAAGCGGCTGCCTGCGCTGCGGCCGTCGGCGACGCCGAGGGCGTCGCCGGCGTCGAGGACCCCGCGCGCGTCGCCGGCGTAGAGGTAGGCTGTCCCGAAGTCGGAACCCGGCGCGCCGACGGCGAGCGCACGCGTGCCGTCTCCGGAGAAATCGCCCATCGAGACGGAGTGGCCAAGTTCGTCGCCGGCCACAGTTCCCACGATGTCGAGCGCGAGTTCGTCGACGTGTTGGATGCCGAAGACGACGGAATCGTCGAGCCAGACGTGGCCACCGTCGGCACCGGGACCGCCGATGACGAGGTCGAGGTCGCTGTCGCCGTCGGCGTCCGAAATGGCGAGTGCGGCGCCCGCCTGCGTGTCATTGAAGCCCAGCCAGGCCGCGAGGTCGGCGTCGGGGATCTCCTCGACGCCGGACCGTTCGCCGCGAACGAGGCGGACGATGCCGGCCCCGAAGTAGCCCGCAGGGTGGTTGGCGGAGCTGACGATGACGTCGACCTTCCCGTCGCCGTCGAGGTCGAAGTCGCCGACGACTTGGGCGCCGAGCTCGATGCCGAAGGCCGGGTAGCTGGGGTCGACGCCCGTCCAGGCGGCGTCGACGAGGTCGGTGGCGCCGGCGAAGGGCCCGGACAGCAGCGCGATGGCACCGCCGTCGCCTTCGCCAGGGGCGCCGATCCAGAGATCGGCAAAGCCGTCGTTGTTCCAGTCGCCGGCAGGCGCAAGCCCCGACCCCAGGCGCGCGAGGCTGTCGCCGCCAACCACCGAAGCGTCGGCCGTTTCGGCACTTTCGAGGGCGTCGACGAAGGGGCACACCGGATCGACCTCGTCGCAGTCCTGGTCGACCCCGTCGCCGCAGAACTCGAACGCCGACGGGTAGGCCAGGTCGTCGTCGTCGTCGCAGTCCAGACCGTTGGCGACGTCCGCGGTTCCCACCGGCGCTGCGCACGCGACGATGACGCCGCCCGAGGTGGCGTAGCCGTCGCCGTCCTCATCGGGGCCCCAGGTGATCCGCGTACCGAGGTCGAGGCTGGGGTCCGCTTCGTCGACTTTGAGGTCGCAGTCTTCGTCCAGTCCCCCGCAGACCTCTTGGGCGTCGGGGTTGACGACGTCGAGCGTGTCGTCGCAGTCCCCGTCGACATTCGCGGCGAAATTGGTGGGAAGAGCGCAGGCCAACGTTCCGTCGCCGTGGCCCCAGCCATCGCTGTCGAGGTCTTCGAACCAAGTCACCGTGGCTGAACTCGGGTCGACGAAGGTGTCGTCGTCGTCGGTCAGTTCGTCGCAGTCGTCGTCCACGTCGTTGCAGATCTCGGCGGCGTCCGGGTGCCGGGCGGCGTCGCTGTCGTCGCAGTCGCCGAAGGCGGCGGCGAGGCCGTCCAGGCTGCACTGGTAGGAGGCGGTCCCGACCCCGTAGCCGTCGCCGTCGCCGTCGCTCCAGCCTTGGACGGCGCCAGGGGTCGAGGAGCCGACGGCGGGCGGGTCGACGGCGCCGTCGCAGTCGAGGTCGACGCCCCCGCAGTCTTCGATCACGTCGGGGTTGCGGGACGGGTCGCTGTCGTCGCAGTCGTCGCCGCGCGAGGCGGGACCGGTCTCGTCGCAGTGTTCGGGCGGGTCACCGCCGTGGCCGTCGTTGTCGCCGTCGAGGAAGCCAAAGCCGACGAGACCGTTGTCGACGCCGCCGGCACAGTCGTCGTCGACGCCGTTGCAGACCTCGTCGGCGCCCGGGTGGATGCTTGCGTTCGCGTCGTCGCAGTCCTCCGGAAAGGGAACCCCGTCCCCGTCCCCGTCGGCGTTTCCGCCCGTCAGATCTGGCGCCTCGCTGCAGGCCATCCAGAGGCCGAGTAGGGCGATCACCGATCCTCCGATGGCGTCCGACGGTCGACCGGCGGCGGCACGACGGAAGGGTAGCACACGGCGCCGTCGACGTTGGGCCAGATTGCGTTTCCCGCATCTCGTTGATCTGAAGTGCGCCCCGCCGGCGCCCCCTCAAGGCGTGGCGGTCAGGTCGCGGCCTTGCAGGTCGGCGGTGGAAACGAGCGTCGGGAGAGGCAACACGCCGTCGGACCAGGTGCGCGGGGTGCCGTCTTCGGGCGTGGCGCCGGGCGCGTGAATGACGAGGCCCGCGGCGGGGACCTCGACGACCTCAGCGAACGGCGCTGCGAGCACCCATTGGCCCGTCCCGCCGATCGGGTAGGCGCCGATGGCCCACGTGAGCAGCCAGGCGCTCAACGTGCCGCCGTCGTCGTTGCCGTCCAGCCCGGTGGGCCCCTCGTTGTAGCGGTGGGTGGCGATCCAGCGCACGGCGTCGCCCGTCGTCGCGGGGTCGCCGAGCAGGGCGGGAAGCGCCGCGTAGTGGAGGTCTGGCTCGTTGCCATGCCAGTACCAGTCGTCGAAGAAGGCGTCGTCAGGTTCGGCGTAGACCTCCTGCCAGTAGGTCCGCATCTCGGCTGCCAGGGCGTCGATGTCGCCGTTGCCGGCGCCGGCGATGAGCCCCTCGACGTCCCACGGTGCGCCGTAGCGGTAATGCCAGGCGTTGCCTTCCACGTAGACGCCGTCCCAGAGGAACACGTCTTCGATGGGGGACAGCTCGCCGGTCGCGTGGCGGCCGACGACGAAGCCGGTTTCAGGGTCGACGGACCCACGCCAGGCGTTGCGCGCCCGGTCGCGGAACACCGCGACGTCGCGGCCCTGCCGGTCGCCCCAGGTCGCCAAAGCGTGGTCGGACCAGGCATGTTCGAGCGTGATGCTCGCCGACGACCCGGAGTCCTCGATGGCGACGAAGCCGCGCTCGACCCACTGGGTGACCGCCTCACGGGCGTCCTTGGCGACCGGCGTGCTGGCCGTGGCGACCGCGGCGTCCCAGGCTGCGCCTTCGTCCCAACCCTGAATGCCTGCGGCCGACGTGTCCGCCAGCACTTGGATGGCCGGGCTGGACACCATGCCGCCGGTGTAGCCGTGGCCGAGTGGCCACTTTGGCAGCGACCCGCCGTGTTCGACCATGGCCACCAGGCTGCGCGCGACGTCGACCTGCGCGTCGGGGTGGGCGAGGGCCCACAGCGGGTGAAGCGTCCGGAAGGTGTCCCAGAGCGACAGGTCCGTGAGGTAACGGAAATCGACGGTGTGAATCTGGCCGTCGAGTCCGCGGACCCGGCCGTCGACGTCGGCGTAGACGCGCGGCACGAGGCCGGTATGGTAGTGCGCGGTGTGGAGGATGGTCGACCAACGGTCGTCCAGACCCTCGAAGCGAACGGCGTCGAGCCAGGCCCGCCAGGCGTCTTCGGTGGCCGCGAGCGCAGCGGCAGCGTCGCCCGCCAGCTCCGCATCGTGGTTGAGGCGAGCGCCGGACGCGTCGGTCGAGCTGACGGCGAGACGCAGGACCACCTGGCGGGTGTCCGCGGGCCACGCAAACCAAAGGCCGCTCGCGGGCCCTTCGACGGCCGACGCGCCTTCTTGGGGGGCCAGCGGGTCCGTCCAGCCCCCGACGGAGGTGGGCGCGGGCTCGAAGGTGGCGGCAAAGTGAACGATTTCGCCGCCGTACCGCCCCGAGTAGGCCCCCGAAATCACCTGGTGGCCTGTGAGGCTCGCGCCGTCCCAGGTGGCCGAGGCCTCCGCGATGCTGACGTCGCCAAGCGTATGCCCGAGATCGAGCACCCAGGTCGGGACCGCGCCGGCGGGCCATGAAGCGGTCGTGAACGCGCCGCGCTCGGTCGCGACGATCTCGACCTCGACGCCGTCGTCGAGCAAGTGAACCGCGTAGCGGCCGGCGCTCGCCCACTCGTTGTCGTGGTCGAAGGGGGCCATGCGGCCGGTGGCTGTCGCGAAGGCCGGGTTCCAGCCGGTGCGCGGCATCATGTGGACCGCGCCGAGATCGTTGACGCCCATACCCACGCTGTGGGTATGGCTGAAGCCTGCGATGTGCGTGTCGTCGTAGTGGTAGCCGCCGAAGTGCATGAAGCCGGGGGCGCCGATCGTCTCGTGGCGCGTGTCCGGGCCGACGAGGACGCGGCCGAGCGGGGCAGCCGCGCCCGGGTTCATGCCGGTGACCTGTGCGCCGATGCCGCCGGTCCCCAGGCGGGGGTCGACGTAGGCGAGGACGTCGGCGGAGTCTCGGACGTCGATGGGCTGGACGCAGGCGGCCGCGAACCACATACGCGCCGTTATGACGGGACCCCGGAGGGGACGAATGCGCGTCGAGATGTTCTACGACGTCGTGTGCCCCTACGCGTGCATTGGGGCCTTCGCGAGCGGCGCCGAAGCGGCTGCGCTTGGCATCGAGCTGGTCTGGCGGCCGGTGCTCCTTGGCGGCCTGATGGCGGCCGCGGGGACACCGGCGGTGCCGGCCCAGACGTGGTCGCCGGCTCGGCAGGCCGTGGGTCGGCACGACCTGTTGCGGGAGGGCCGCAGGGCAGGCCTTGGGATCCGGCAGCACCCGGAACACCCGCGGCGCACGGTGGAAGCGATGCGCCTGTTGACGGCCGCCCCGGAGGATGTCCGACCGGCGCTCTCGTTGGCTCTGTTCCGCGCGGGGAACCTCGAAGGACGGGACGTCTCGGACCGGAGCGTCTGGGGCCCCTTGGCCCAGGCGCACGGCGTGGACCCGGACGTTGTGAATGACCCGGCCGTCAAGGACGAGCTTCGCGCCGCCACCGCGGCGGCGTCGGACGCGGGGATGTTCGGCGTACCCACGTACCGGGTGGGCGACCGTTGGTGGTGGGGCCAGGACCGGCGGCATCTCGCGTGGTCAGCGGCCACTGGCCGACGCGTCGAATCGCGACAGGTGGATGGCGGGCGCCGCGGCGCCGTCGTCACCGTTTACCATGACGTCGCGAGCCCCTTTTCCTACCTCGCCCAGACCCAACTTCCGCGGCTGGCGGCGGCGGCGGGCGCGGTCTTGGACTGGCGCCCGATCCTTGTTGGCGGGCTGTTCCGGGACATCGGAACCGTAGACGTCCCCCTCGTGGCGATGGGGGAGCGCAAGCGGGCCTACCAAGTGCGCGATTTGCTCGACCACGCCGCGTGGTGGGACGTTCCGTTCACGTTCCCGAGTCGATTCCCACTCCGTTCGGTGACCGTTCAGCGAGCCCTGCTCGTGGCGCCTGAGGCGCGCAAGACGCTTTACCGGGCGGTCTGGGCCGAAGACGCGGACGTCGGGTCGGACGAAGGCTGTACTGCGATTCTCGACGGGGCCGGCCTGCCGGGTCGGGACATCCTGGCCCGCACCCAGGCGCCTGAGGTCAAGGCGGCGCTCATTGCGAACACACAAGCCGCCCGGGACGCGGGGGCCTGTGGGGTGCCGACGTTGGTCATCGACGGCGAGGTTTTCTGGGGCCAGGACCGGCTCGCGGCCGCCTTCGAGGCGATGACGGCCGCGAGCTGAGGCCTCAGGACCGACGGCGGCGGAGCAGGGCGATCAGCGCGGCGCCGGCGACGAGTCCCGTCGCGGGGCGGCCGTGGTCGCAACCGCAGCCTTCGGCTTCGATGGCGTCGTTGCCCGCTTCGCCGAGGACCTCGTCGTTGAGCGCGTCGAGGGCATCATCGCCCGTCGCGTTGACGTCGAAGATGACCTCGCCGGCGCCCGACGACCCCAGCTGCTCGATGAGCGCAGCGCCAAGGAGGTCGGTGTCCATGAGCCACTCGGCCACGGTGATGCCTCGGTCGTCGAACCAGGCCATGGACGGCAGGTAGATCTCGCGGCCGTCCGTCAGTTCGATGCGGCGGATGCTGTCGTACCAGTTCGTGCCCGTGTCGCACATCGTCGTGATTTCGGCCGTTCGGATCTGCTCGACGCCCGGAAGGTCGGGGTTGAAGACGAAGGTCGGGTCCACCGTCATCTCGGCCGGCGAGAGCGACGACGTCATGCGCGTGAGCCAAGGGTGCTCGGCGAGCAGGTTGTGCGCGTGGATCGAGGGCTCGGCGACGAATTCGATGAGGTCGGCGGTCGCCGCGACCGGGTCGAAGGGCTGGCCGACGAGCGATTCGTCATAGCAGGCGAGGCAGTTGTAGAAGGAGTTCTCATCGACGCCGTCGGCGACGAGGTCCGCGGGCATCGGAATGTGGTTGCGGAGCACACCGAGCAGCGTGTCGCTCGCCGGGATGCCGGAACTGATGACGCGGTCCATCCACGCGACCGGATCATCCTGGTCCTCCAAGCCGTCGAGATTGAAGCTCGACGGGAAGGCCCACAACCAGTCTGCGGACGGGCCGGCATAGTCGGTGGCGAACCCGTGCCCACCGGCTTCGTCGGCGGCGCGGGTGATGACGTCGTTGTAGTTCGAGCCGTTCGTCGTCCAGTCGATGATCGCGTCGTTGACGATGAGGTGTAGGTAAGACTCCGGCACCGCACGGTTGGGCCCGATGACGAACACCTCAAGGCGCATGTCCGGCGTAGCGGCGACCGCTGTCAGCTGGATGGGAACCGCGGGTCGCGTGCCAGGGTAGCGAAAGCCAAGCGGCGAGATGTCGCCGGCGTCGAAGCCGTTCTGCAGGCGAAGGGCGACGAAGACGCCGCCGGCCGCCACATAAGGGACGAGCAGGGGATCGAGGTTGTCAGGCAGGTCGTAGTCGTTGGCTTCCAGCCACGCGATCAGGCCGTCGGCCGACGTGGCCTCGAGCGTGACGGTCTCGTAGGGGCCGACCACGTCGGACGCGAGAACCGTGACGCCGTAGTAGCCGCCGTTGGCACTACTCGAGTAGGAAACCTCATCCTCCGGCGCGAACCAGTAGGAGCCGTCGTCGCATACGCCTTCGGTGTCGTAGGACGGGTACCACAGCGCCGGTGTGAAGGCGCCGAGCGAGTCGAAGAGGGCGTCGGTCGTGAGGAAGATCTCGGGGGCGGCCGGAACGGGCACGACCCAGGCGAAGTCTTCGGCCTCACCTTGGTAGGTGATCTGGACGTGGGTCTCGACCTGACCCGCGGCCTCATCGTAGGCGAAGACGATGCGCTCGGCCGCTTGGTCGACCGGCATGTTGTTGCAGAAGAACCCGCCGCATGCGTAGGCCAGGTTTGGGGCGCAGAGCGCGGCCGCAGCCACGGCCGTGCCCGTTCGAAGGGATGTCATGTGAGTCCTCGCGTGCCCCGCGCATCTGCAGGGTAGCGTGGATCGCGCCGGTTGCCAGCGCGATCCACGGACTTTAGCGACGGCGCCGAATCAGGGCGAGGAGCGCCAGACCCGCTGCCCACGGCGGCGACGACTGGTTGCATCCGCAGCCCTGGGCCGCGCCGGCTTCGTTTGCCGTTTCGTCCATGGGATCTGTGACCCCGCCGGTGGTCCCGTCGAGCCCGCCGAGAAAGGTGAATTGGACCCAGGTGTTGAGGGCCTCGAGGTTCTCGTCGGGGGTGGCGTCCCCGTCGAAGACCATGGCGGCCGGGCCGTCGGCGTTGCTTTGTTCGATCCGGTGTGCTGCGCGCAGGTGCCACGAATCGAGGAACTGGGCCATCGACTGCCCTTGGCTGCCAGGCCAGTTCAGCGGCGGCAGGTAGACGATTCGGCCGTCGGAGAGGGTCATGCGCAAGGGGCTCTCGGTGTCGCGGGCGCCGGACCCGCAAAGCACGTCGATCGTGGCCTCGCGAACCTGCCCGACTTCGCCGAGGGTGGGGTTGAAAACGAAGGTCGGGTCCACGGTCATCTCGACCGGGGACAGCGACGAGGTCAGCCGGGTGAGCCACTCGGACGCCTCAAGGAGGTCGCGGGCGTGGTTCGTCGGATCGACGACAAACTCGATGACCGCGTCGGTGGCCGCGTCGGCGTCGATGGGGACGCCGCTGTAGTCCTCCGCGTAGCAGCTCGGGCAGGAAGCGATGGCTTCCGCGTCGGCGTCGGCACCTTCGACGAACTGGCCGATGACGACGGCCAGGCTGCTGCCGTAGAGGCCGGCCGATCCGATTTCGTTGAGCCATTCGCCGGCGTCGCTCGCAGAGCGGGCGCCAGACAGGCCACCGAAGGTGGGGATGTTGGCGGCGTAGGCGGGGGCAGGGCCCGCCACGTCTGTCGCGAAGCCGTGGCCACCGGCCTCGTTCGCAGCGAGGCGGACGACGTCGGTGTAGTTCGCGCCGCCCGACGTCCAGTCGATCGCCGCTTCGTTGGCCGTGAGGTGAAGGTAGGACTCCGGCACGGCGCGGTGCGGCCCGAGCACGGTCACTTCGAGGCGCATGTCCTCGTTGGCCGCGATGGCGGTGAGCTGGATGGGGATGCTCGGGCGGCTACCAGCGTAGCGGAAGGCGATGGGCGCCAGATCGCCGCTGTCCATGCCGTTGGCGAGGCGAAGGGCGATGAAGGCGCTGTCCGCGCTCGCGTAGGGGGCGAGGACGGTGTCGAGGCCGGACGGCAAGGTGTACCCGTTGGCCGTCAGCCAATCCGTGAGCGCCGTCGAGTCCGCGGCGCTGAGCACGACGGTCTCGTAGGGTCCGACGCGCTCCTGGCTGTGAATCGTGACGCCGCCGCCGGATGGCGGACCCGCGGATGTCGCGGAACTCGAGACCGCGGAGTCATCGCTGAAGCACTCGCCCTCGAAGTTCCAGTTCACCTGGAAACGCGGCGTGGTGGCGGGATCGAGGCTGTTGAACATGAGGTCGGACGAAAGGAGCACCTCGGGAATCGCCGGGACGGGGACGATCCAAGAGAAATCGGGAGCCTCGCCCTCGTAGGTGATTTCGACGTGGGTTTCGATCGTGCCCGCCGCCTCGTCCACGTGGAACAGGATGCGCTCGGCGGCCTGGTCGACGGGAATCTGGCTGCAGAAGAAACCGCCACACGCCAGGGCCGGACGGGGCAGCGCCAAGAACAGCGCGACGCTGAGCGCGCTGCGGCGGAAATGTGTCATCGTGGACTCCTTGATGTGCCCCACGGGAATCTTAGCCCCAGACTCGGGTTCCACCACAAAGATGGCCCACCTACGCTACGATGACGTGGGGCAGGGCGGAGTTCGAAATGTGGTTTGCGCTGGCGTGCGCTGCGCCTGAGGTGCCGACCGACTCGGCGGCACCGACCACGGACGTCGGTTGCGACTCGGGTCCCGTGACCCTGGATCTGGCCCAACCTGGGACGTCCTATGGACTGTCCGACGGCGACTCCATCCTTTACGGCCAGCCGTCTCAAGGGGGGCCGCCCTACGTGCCCTTTCGGGTGCGGATGACGGGGATGACGGGGTTGGCGGCGGGCGCCCTCATCGACGTTCAACTCGTCGACATGGAACTGGGTCCGATCGGGTCCGCCCTCCTGACCCAGGGCTACGTCTGCGCGAACGCCGGGGCCGACGTCGGCCACTGGGTCGGCGCAGAGGTTCATGCCCGAACGCCGGATTGGACGTTGGAGGCCCTTGAAGGACGCCTCGTCGAGGTCACGGCCACGCTGACCGCAGCAGACGGTACCGTCGCTTTCGACGGCTACACGGGGACGATGGCCTTACTGCCCTGAGGGAAGGCTGGGACCCGTGGCGGTGTCGAAAGGCCGCCCGTTTTCGCACACCCATACGTCGTAGCAGGCCGCAAAGAGGGCGTCGTAGGACTGGCCCGCCTCCTTGCAATTCGAACGCATCGCCGACAGGCAGTCGCCGGCATTCTTGGAGTCGAAGGTACAGCCGTCGTAGAGGTCGGCCTCGTCTTCGAGCAGGTCTTTCGTTTCGGCGATGCAGTGCTCGACGTCGTCGAATTGGGCCCAGAAGTTCGCCGTGTCGCAGCGCTTGGCGAAGTGACAGGAAACGTCGGCCGCCTTCTCTGGCCAGTTCTCCTCTTTCACGCCGAACAGGCCGCACGAAGAAAGCCACGGGATGGCGCCCACCCATAGCAGGCCTGCGAACAGGTTCGGGCGCGCGGCGCCTGAGCGCATGTTCCCTCCCGCCGCGCTGGTAGCGCCCGAGGTCCCGGGCGTCCGCTGACCCGGCCATCGCTTGACGCCCTCCGGACAGCGCAAAGAAGGAAGCACCGCTAGATCGCCGTCGGGGCGCATCATGGTCGCGATCTGGGTTTCCGCCGCGTTGGCTCAGGAAGTTCAAACGGCTGGAACCTTGGGCGAGGGCGCCTCGGAGTGGGCGGACATCGGCCAGTTGCCGAGGTCCTTTTTGCCGCGCGGCATCGTCAACGGCACCGACACGGGCGACTACCCGGCCGTGTTCTCGCTGACGGCCGACGACGGCGCAGGCGGCGTGTCGACGTTCTGCTCGGGCACGCTCGTGCATGCGGAGTGGGGCATCACCGCCGCCCACTGCATCGAGGCCGCCGAGGATTACGAGGCGTTCGGCATTCCATTGTACGCGGCCTTCGGCTCCACGGTTTTCGCGCCGGATCTGCTCGTCGAGCTCGACGATCTGATCGCGATTCCGACCTACGACGCGGCGGCGTTTGCGCACGACATCGGCGTCGTGAAGTTGGCGAGTCCCGTCAAAGACATCACGCCGATGCTCGTCAATGACGAGCCCATCGACGACTCGTGGAGCGGCACCCAACTCACTTTCGTCGGGTACGGCATCACGGGTGACGGCAAGAACGACTCTGGCACGAAGCGGACCACTGACCTGACCGTGACCGACTTCGATGACCAGTACGTCTACTCCTTCGAACTCGACAGCAACGTCTGCAACGGCGACTCTGGCGGGGCTGCGCTCGAGCACAACGGCAAGAACCTCGAACTCTCTGGCGTCAACGCGTTTGTGACCCCGTCGTGCAACGGCGGCAGCAACGGAGCCACGCGGGTCGATATGTACCTTGACAGCTTCGTGCTGCTGCACGTCCCAAGGGTCTACGCCGACCCGGCCGACCTGCAGGATGCGCTCAACGGCGAGGGGTTGCCATGGATCGACCTCGGCGTCGGCGAACAGGTGCAAGGGCTGGGTGGACGCTTCCCCCCGCCGTCGCAGTTGCATGAGGAGGGTTGCTCCACGGCGCCGCCGTCCTCGGTGGGGCTGGGGCTGTTCCTTGGCGCGTTGGCGCTCCGCCGGCGTCGATGATCCGGCGTGGCGGCAACGAGGTAAAGCGGCGGGGGGGCCTCCATGGCGGTTCGGGCGGGTGAACTTCCTCCGTTTCCCGACGGCTGGTACTGCGTGGCGAGCTCCGAGGAGGTGCCTGCGGGGCAGCTCCTCTCGCGTCCCTTTTGCGGCGAGGAGGTCGTGGCCTTCCGGGGCGCGGACGGCGTCGTCGGCGTGGTGGACGCCTACTGCCCCCACCTTGGCGCCCACATGGGCGTGGGGGGCACCGTAGAGGGCAACACGCTCCGCTGCCCATTCCATGGGTTTCGCTTCGACGCGACCGGCCGCTGCGTCGGCACGGCCTATGGCACGAAGCCGCCTCCAACGGCCGTCGTGGCCTGCCGCCAGGTCGTCGAACGCAATGGTCTGATCCTGGCATGGCACGGACCAGCGGCACCCACCTTCGAGGTGCCGCAAATCGACGATACGAATTGGACGCCGACGGCGTTCCGGCGGATGACGCTCGAGAGCCATCCCCAGGAAACGACGGAGAACAGCGTAGACCTTGGCCATCTCGGGGCCGTCCACGGGTACCGCGACGTCGAGATGCGCGGGGAGACGCGGATCGACGGGCCCTACCTAGGACTGTCCTACACGATGACCCGAGCGAACCCGTTCCTGTTCGGAATGGGGGCCATCACGACGGACTTCGACGTCCACGTCCACGGCCTCGGCTACAGCCTCGTCGACATCCAGCCGCGCAACCCCTGGCTTCACATGCGGCTGTGGGTGCTGCCGAGCCCGCGCGACGGTCGGACGATCGACCTGCGGATCGGCGTGAGCGTCGAACGCCGCGTGGGTCTGCCCTACGACATGGCCGAGCGCGTGATTCGCTCGTTTTCGCTGCGCGCCGTCGCGCACGACGTGCAGCAGGACTTCGACATCTGGCGGAACAAGCGTTGGGTGGCCCGTCCGGCGATCGCCGTCGGCGACGGCCCGCTGCCTGTCTACCGGAAATGGTGCCGTCAATTTTACCCCACGGTGGACGAGGCGGTAGCGTCCTGACGGCGATGCCTCAGGTGTAGCGAACGAACCCTTGGAGGACCCATGTTTCGATTGACCCTTCTCGTCGGGCTGGCCAGCTGCACGGCGGATGACTCGGCTTACACCAATGCGGTGGGTCCGACGGACGGCGCAGGCGGAACCGGCGGCGCGGGCGGGGCCGGGGGCTCGGGCGGCGCGGATGGGACCGGCGGCGCAGGCGGCGAAGGCGGGTCCGGAGGCGCAGGTGGCGAAGGGGGGTCCGGGGGCGCTGGCGGAACGGGTGGCACGGGGTTGGGTTCGGTCCCCGAATTTGGAACTGCCCCGACCTTCACCGTCATCGGGACGTCGGCGGACGGCCTCGACACCGTACGCGACGTCGCTTTCCACCCCTTCCGCCCCGAAGAATTGTGGACCGTCAATCAAGAGAGCGATGGCGTCGTCCAGTTCTTCAATCCAGGTGAAGCCGGGCAGACCAGCGAGGAGCGGCTGGACGTCTCTCGCAACCACTTCATGGAAGAGGTTGCGGCGCTCGCCTTTGGCAAGGACGACGACACCTTTGGGTCCTGCCAGGAGTCGCGCAACACCTACGACGGCGCTCAGCCCCCCGATGACTTCATGGGGCCGGTGCTCTGGCCCTCGCAGTCCGACGTGTTCGCCATCGAGCACCAATTCGGCCTCGGCAGCCACGTCGACATGCTTCATCAGTCGCCGTTCTGCGTAGGCATCGCTTGGGAGACCGAGCACGTCTACTGGGTGAACGACGGCCGCAACGGCAACCTCGTTCGCTACGACTTCGCCGAGCCCCACTCCATGGGCGCCGACGACCACTCCGATGGCCAGATTCACCGTTGGGAGGAGGTTGTCCTCACCCGGGTCGCTGGCGTCCCCAGCCACATGGAATTCGACGCGGCGACCGCGATGCTGTTCATCGCCGACACCGGCGCAGCCCGCATCCACGTTGTGGACACCACATCGGGAACGTCGGCGGGCGCGTTGTCTCAGTTCCTGGAGCCGCTCGACGTCTACGTCGGTTGGCAGGACGCCACGCAGTTCACGCTCGTCGACAGCGGGCTGGTGGAGCCGTCGGGCCTGGCGCTTGCCAATGGCCGCCTCTTCGTTTCCGACCACGCAACGGGCGAGATCGTCGCCTATGACCCCCTCGATGGCACCGAATTGGGCCGCATCGCGACGCCGGAGGGCCCTGGCATCATGGGCATCGACGTCGGCCCTGACGGTCTGATCTACTACGCCAACGGCGCAGAAAACGTCGTGGCGCGAGTGAATCCGGGCCCGTGATCTGGGCGACGTCTTCAGCGTTCGCCCACATCGGTGTGCTGTACAACGCCACGCCGGACGACTGGTGTGACACGCTTGCTCTGACGATCGGCGGGGACATCGTGCTGCTGGCGCCCGGCGACTACGTCGGGCCCTGCACGGTCCCGGGCACTGTGAATCCGGTGTACCCGGGCGATTTCACGGCGGTGCAGGCCGAAGACCCGTTCAACCAGCCTCGGATGCTGTGGGACGGCGCGAGCGACCACATTCTCGACGTCACGGGCACCCACGTGCTCGTGGGCCTGATGACCTTTCCCGACGTGCCGGCGGGCGTCACGGGCATCCGCGTGCGCGACGGCGACACGCTGTGGACCCGCTACCTGACCTTCGAACAGGTCGCTGGCACCGCGATCGCCTACCCGTCGGACGTGGGCGACGGCCGCGTGAGCGAAGTTGCGGTGCTCGGCGGCGGCGGAACAGGCATCGATATCGCCTGCAGCGGCTGTGCGGCGGAAGTCAGCTACAACCTGTTGCTCGGCCTCGGGACCGGCGCACGTTTCGGGGTGGGCGCGTCGGGATGGCTGCACGACAACATCGTGGGGGAGGGTGCGACGGCCCTCGTCTTTGACGGCGGCGCGGCGGCGTCGACAACCATCGAGCAGAATCTGTGGGCCGGCGACGTGGGCGCCAGGGTGGCGGGGCCTGCGTTGGTCCGCAACAACTACCTGGTCGGAGGCGTCCTTGGTGTCGACGTCGGCTCCGGCGTGACGTTGACGGGCAACACGGTCGCCTCGCCGATGGCCTGGCAGGTGGCCCCAGGTTCAGAGGTGCGAAACAACGCCGTCGACGGACCGCTGACGCCGGTGGAACCGGGCACGGACGGCGGCGGGAACGTGGGCTGCGAGAGCGGCTGCTTCGTCGACCCCGTCGGATGGGACTGGTACCCGTTGACGGATTGGGAGGGGGTCGCGGACCCCGAACTCACGGGCGACTACTGCGGCCACGCGCGCGGCGAAACGCCGACGTCTGGCGCCATGGAGCGGATCGGCCCTGTCGGTGTCGGCCCGCTGACCCTCGTGTCCAAGTGGGACTTCGACTGCCGTTACGACGAGGAGCCAACCGGGACCGTGCCAGGCGGGACGACAGAGCCGGTCCCCACGGTGCCCGACGACACGGGCTTGCCGTGGGACAGCGGCCAGATTCGCGAGCCGAAAGGCGACGGCGACAAGGGCTGCGGGTGTGGCGGAGGGGCCGCCGGCGCAGGTTTGGCGCTGCTCGCCCTTCACTCGCTGAGGCGGAGGCCCTCGCGGGTCAGGTCGTAGCGGACGTCGCCGACCTGGATTCGCGCTCCGAGCCAGTCGCGGCGGTCCAGGTCCCTGAAATGGCCGTCGAGGATGGCGTAGAGGGCGGCCGCTGCGGCATTGCGCTCCGCTTCGGGCAGGGCGTCGAAGCCGTCAGGGGCGTCGAAGGCAGGGAGGTCGTGTTCGATTCGTCCGGGCAATCGAAGGCCGTCGCGGTGAGGACGGTCGACGAAGCCCAACGCGCGCGCTTCCGCCACCGTGCGCCACCAGGCGCGGCCGTGTTCGTCGCGGAGCGCGTCCCGCCAAGCGACGGGGTTGTCATTCACGGTGAACGTGAGTTCCAGATTGGGGTGGGTGGCGGTGTCCACCATGTCGAGCGTGACGAAGAAGGGCCTTCGCGCGCCGGCCTCCAGCGGGCCCAACGCCTCGGTGTGCGCGTGCGGCTCCGCGCCAACGAGGCTTGCGGCGCGGCCGGTGACGGCCACGGCGCCGGCGTCCGTTGCGGTGACGGCGCCCGCCCAGCGGACCATGGCGACGGTGCCGTCGCGGGGCACCCACTCGACGCGAGCCGTGACGTCCAGCGGCCAGGATCCGGGGAGTTGGACGCGCACGCCGTGAGCGTCGACGTGGCCAACGCCTTTGGCCCACGTGCCGCGCCCGTCCTCCCAGAGCACCTCGATCGCGCGGCCTTCGCCCACGATGGCGGCAAAGCGTGCGCCTTGGTCGGACAGGATGCGCTCGGCTTCGGCGACGTCTCCGGGCGTCGCGCCATCCAGATGGAGCTGGACGAGGCCCGGCGGGAGCGTCACGCCCATGCCCTCTGCGGCGGCGAGGAGCGCGTCGCGGGCTTCCATGAGGTCCGACGGCACGTCGCGGGGCTCGACCTTGTGTTCGGCGGGCGTCCAGACGCAGAGGTCGGCCTCGTCGCTCAAACCGTCGCGACCGTTGCGATCGGTGTCGTGGGCGACGAGCACGGCGAAGCGTCCGTCGGACAACGGCAGGGCGGCACGCGGGTGGGCGCCGTCGACCGAAAGGAGGGGCCGACCTTGGGCGTCGGTGATGACGGTGCCGTCGAGCCGGAGCGAGGCGCCCGGCAGTGCGCGGCCAGCGGCGGGGGTACGCGGGGCGCCGTCGGGGCCGACGGCGCGGGTGACGACGCCGTCGGCGATGTGTTCTGCGGCGTGAGGGGTCACGTCGATCGCGTCGGACGACGGGCCAAGGTCGATCGTGTTTCCGTCCCACCGGGCAAGCATCAACTGGCCGTCGGGATTCGTGAAGACGGCGCCGGTGTCCCAGGTGCCCCACAGGCGACGCGCCGGGAGGACGTGTTCTTTCCCCGCTTGGCGAAGGACGAGGCTCGGGATGGCTTCGCCCGGTCGCGCCGCGAGGAAGGCCACGGCGCCTTCGGGTCCGGCGAACCAGCCGAGCACGTCCTCGTGGGGTCCTGAAAGCTGGGCCGTCTTCTCGCCGCGGATGCGGACGAGGGCCCAGCGCCCGCTGTCGGGATCCTGACGGGTTCCGATCACGCCGCCGGGGATGCGTCGCGCATCCGGCGCGAGGCCCGAAACGAGCGACTGAGGGTCACCGACATCGGGGTCGACGCCGACGAGCGACCAAGCACCGTCTGGGCCCTGTTGGCTGACGGCGACCTGGCCGGCGAAGGCGTGAAGGCCGTCGCGGGGCGCGCCCTCCCAGGCCAGGCAGGCGTCGATCTCAGGCGGGGGCTGACACGTGGCGAGGGTGACGGCGAGGAGCATGGCGCACGGCTAGCCCGACTTGCGAGCGGCTGCGCCACGGGACACACGGTCGGATGGTCGCGTTCGTGCTTGTGTTGGGTTGTGGCCGGGGTGGCGGCGCCGTGCTCGGCGTCGATGGGTTCACGAGTGCGAACGGGAAGTTTACGACGTCCGCCGCGTTGGGCGACCTGGACCCCGGCGCATGGCGCGGCATGGAGATGGGCCCTTTGTCGGTGGAGCCTGGCGTGGTTTGGGCCCAGCTTCGTCCCCTGCTCGCGGCGCTCGACCAAGAGACGGTGACCGTGGACGGCGCCGTCTTGGCGCTTCGGGAAGACGCGACCTGGTCGGCGGCCTGCGAGCCGCCAGCACCCTACCGGGACGAGGTGGTCGTGTCGCTGGCGCCACGCTGGTGGGGCGGGTCTCTGAAGGTGGAAGCGCATGCTCGGCTGAGGCCGGTGTTCGCGGACGGCCCCCGCGACGGTATGGTCCCGGGATGCTGGGTGCCGCCATTGGCCTGTACGGGTGAAGCGTGCGCGGCGGGCGCTCAGGCCGTCGATCGTCCGCCCGACGTCTGGGCGCTCGGCGACGGCCCCTGTGGAAGTAAGTTGCCGGCCGCAGCCGTCCAGCCGCAGGTGGTCGGCCATGTCCTGCCGGACGGCCAGGTTCCGGTCGCAGAAGTGCAGCGCCTGCTCAACGAATGGAACCTCGACGCCCCGCCGAAGTTGGGGCTGACCGAGGTCGTCGGTGGGGCAGAGCCGTCCTGCCAGGGCCTCGCGCGGCCCGAAGACGTCGTTTGGATGCGGTCTGCTTGGCTAGGCTGGCACGCGGCGCGCGCCGCGGGGCCCTGAGGCCGACGCGGCCCGTTGGACCGGCGTTCTAGCAGGCTGCTAGTCCTGCGCCTCGCTCGTGAGCAGGGTGTACTTGATGTGGATTTCGGCGAGCGGATTCGGGATGTACTCGACGAAGGTGATGCTGTTGCGCAGGCCGTCGTAGATGTAGTCGGTCGTCGCGAAGACCTGGCGGGCGCCGGCGTCGACCACGCTGACCTCGATGGTGTCGACGACCGGGAGCTGCGTGAGGAAGAACTCGCGCTTGAGGCCCGCGGCCTGGATGCCGAGCTCTTCCATGACGGGCGACCAATCGTCCTCACGGATGTCGAAGATGATGCCGCCGACGTGTTCCGTGACGAACATATAGTCGGTACCGGCGCTCTCCCCGAGCGGGCCCGTGCCGACGCCTTCTGGCCAGACGATCGAGGAGAAGGTGACCATGCCCGGTTCGGCCTTGAAGTCGAGGAGCAGGTCCGCGAATTCGTCGCGCGTGATGATGTTGCTCTGGTCGAGCTCATCCGTGATCATCACGACATGCAGGGTGGCGTGCTCGCGAACGAAACCCTCGTTGAACTGGTCGATTTCCTCGAACAGCGCCAGGTAGGCGGCGTCGAGGCCACGTTCGAGGCCGGAGCCGTCGATGCCCTGCTTGGCCATCTTGTCGAAGGCGCCGATCGGGTCTTCGGTCTGGTTGTCGATCCAGAGCGCCCCGTTGCCCATCTTGAGCTTGCCGGAATCGGCCGGATTGTCCGTGTCCGTCGTGACGACGCCGACGTGGTAGTCGAGGCCGCTCTGGACGAAGAAGTCGATGAAGGTCGGGAAGTTGTCGGCCAATTTCGCCTGTTCGTCTTCCATCGAACAGCTGTTGTCGATCACGTAGAGCGTGTCGACGATGGGGCTCGTGACCTGGATGATGACGTCTTCGCGTTCCGGAGGCGCCGGGTCGTACGGGGCGGGCACCACGTCGGGAAGTACGTTCCCGACGAGGTCGGTCTCGTTGCATCCCGTCGCCACGGCCACGATGAACAGGGCGCGCATCACAACTCCTACGTTCACAGGCCAGCCTACCATGGCTTCCTGCCGGTGTCGCGCGTGGTAGGGTCCGCGTGGAGGCGCCGATGTGGAGCCTGTTTCTTGCGGCGTGCACGGGGTCGGGTGTCCCAGCCTCCGTGAGCGAGCCGGCGGTGGTGTCTCACGCCGTCCGTCCTGTGCCTCCGCCTCCGCGGCGAAGCATGGAGGTCGTGTCGCTTTCGACGACGGATGGCGTCACGCTTCAGGCCGACATGTGGCCTGGCGACGCCGGGGCGCCGGCCGTGTTGTTGCTGCACATGACCCCGAAGGGGGGCTACCACCGCAAGGACTGGCCTTCGGACCTCACATCGAAGCTTCACGCGCGGCGCTGGTGGGTCCTCGCGTTGGACCGACGCGGCGCCGGCGCGTCCGGTGGAAAGGCAGATGACGCGTTCCTCGGGCCGGGAGGTCGGCTGGATGTCGATTCGGCGATGCGCTGGTTGGAAGGCCAAGGCGTCGACCGGGTCGCCATCGTGGGCGCAAGCAATGGGACCACGTCGATGATCGACTACGCCGCGGCGCCAACGCCGGGGCTGCCTGCGGTGGTCGGTCTCGGCTACCTGTCGGGCGGCACCTACACCGAGAATCAGACGGCCTTGGCGTCGGTTCCCTTGCTCCCGTCCTTCTTCGCGTACCCAGAATCGGAGGCGGAGTGGTCGGAGAAGGCGTTGGCGACGATGCCCGAGGCCTCGTTGGTCGCCCGGCGCGCATTTCCGGGAACCGATCACGGGACGAAGTTGTTCGGGACGCAGCCGGAACTCGTCGGCGCGCTCGAGGGTTGGCTCGCCCGCGTACTCGATTGAGGCATCCATCTGGACCGCGGCATGCGCGGGCCATAGAAACGACCCCCGAGGTGGACGATGTGGTTGGCGCTCGTAGGCGTGGCGATTGCGGCGGACGGAATCGACGTCACGGCGGCCATGGTCGCCGCGAAGAAGCCGGCCTGGGAAGCGAAGGGCGCGGCGCTGGACCGCTTCCTCGTCGCCGACGCGGCCTACCGGGGGTCGAGTTGGGAGGATGCCGCCAAGGGGATGCTCGAGGCGCTCGGCGAGCAGCCAGGATGCGGAAAGTGCCTGCTGCGGCTGTCCCGCTCGCTGTCTGAGCTCGGGGATCCGTCTGCGCCCGCCGTGGTCGGGCGGTTGTTGGCCGATTTCCCGGGCCGGCAGGACACGCACCTTGCCGGGCTCGTTGTCTACATGGGCGCTGAGAAATTCGACGAGGGTTTGGCCCTCGCCACCACGTCGCAAGGCCTGTGGCCGGACTGGATCCAAGGCTGGACCTACGGCGCGCTTTCGCTCCGGTCGCGCCCCGGCGAGATTCCCGCCCTGGCCGACCGCGCTGCGGCTGCCGAGGTCAAAGCCGCGGAGGTTGCTTGTTTGCGCGTCCTTGGGTCGGCTTGGACGTTCGACATCGAGGGCGGCAAGGGCCATTGGGAGACGTGCAAGGACGCTGAGTCCGACGTCGTCCGAGAGCCCGCCGAAGGCTGGATGGCGCTGGCGTCGGGCCAGTGGAAGAAAGCCGTCGAGCGCGCGCCACGCATCGACGACGACACGCAGACGCGGATGGCCTTGGTCCTCCTCCGGCTCGAGGAGGGCAATCCGAAGGCGGCCGGCGTGTTGGCCGACAAACTCGGACTTGACGAGCCCGGCTTTGTCGATGTCGCCGTGGCGAGGGCTCGGGCCCACAAAGGCATCGGGCTGGCGGCCGCTGCCAGCGCGGCCCTGGACAGCGTCTTCGTCATCGGTTGGGAGACGTCTTGGAACAGCCGCCCCGTGGCGATGGGGAGCCAGGGGCCGGATTGGTTGGCCAGGACGATGGTTTCAGCGGTGCAATTGCGCGCCGAGATGTGGCGGGCCGAGGGCAAGGAAGTCGAGGCGCGCGCGCTGGTCGACAACGCGAAGAAGATCTGGCCGAAGGCGACGATCTGACGAGGCAAGGACGGCCGCACGGACGCGGCCGGCACCCTTCAGATTTCGATCTCGGAGAGGCCTTCGGTGACGTAGCCGGCCTCGGTGCCGAACGAAGTCGCCGGGACGTCCATCACCTTGAGCAGCGAGAATCCCACCTTGGAGGCGTTGTCGCCGCTGATCGAGTGGTGGTGCCAGTTCGTCTTGAGTTGGCCGCAGCACGAGCCGGCGAGGAGGATGGGGTAGTCCTCCAAGCTGTGTTGGCGTCCTTCGGAGACGTCGGAGGTGCCGAGCACGACGCAATTGTCGAGCAGGGTGCCGTCACCTTCGGGGATCGCGTCGAGCGTTCGGACGAGCGCGGCGTAGGCCTCGATGCACTGCGTGGTGATCGCGTGCACCTCGGGCTGATCGCCGGGTTCGTCGTGCGTCAGCGAGTGGTGGCCCGCCGTCGCTCCCGGGAAGAGCGCGTTCGTCAGCGGGTAGGTGAACGTGTTGCTGAACACGCGGGTCTGGTCGCAAGCCAGAACCATCGCCAACAGGTCGGCCATGACCTGGTTGATGACGGCGAGTTGCGGGCGCCCGTCGATGTCGGGGTACTCGGTCGCGGGCGTGGCCGGAATCGTGCACGCGGCCAGCGTCGGGGGGTCCTCTTCGAGCTTGGCGAGGCGGAGTTCGAGCGCGCGGACGCCCTCGAGGTGGGCTTCCAGCCGGGCCAAGTCGACCGCGCCCATCCGCGACTGCAGCGCGAGGATGTCGGCGGAGACGGCGTCGAGCACGCTGCGGCGGAGACCAAGGCTCGGGTCGACGATGCCCGTCGAGCCCGGCGCCACGAAGCCCGTGCCGAAGATGCGTTCGAACAGGGCGTAGGGCGACGACTCCGGCGGGTTGAGGCTGTAAGGCCCGTTGTAGGACAATCCGCGGTCGGGCAATGTGCCAAGTTCGATCGAGCGGAAGGCGGTTTCTCCGCCGACAGCGTCGGCGATGACCTGGTCGATGGACGCTGAGGGGAACGTGTAGTCGACGTCGTCGCCGATGACCGGGGAGCCCGTGAGCAGGCCACACGCGCCGGACAAGTGGGGGACGGTGTTCGGGGTCGCGATGTTCATCCCAGAGACGACCGTGATCTTGCTCTGGACGTCGGCCAACGGGGCCAGCTCTTCGCTGAGCAGGTAGTCCGCGCCTTCCCCGATGGGCGTCCATCGTTCGGGGCGATTGCCATTGCCCCAAAAGAAGATGCCGAAGCGACGCGGCAGGGCGGACCCGTCAGCCCAAGCTTTGCCCGTGCTGTCGAGCATGTACTCGAAGGCCGGCAGCGCGATGCTGACGGCGCTTCCGCCCAGAAGGCCCCGCAGGACGCGGCGGCGGGTGGTGGGCCGCGGAGGTGGGCGTTTCATGGGAGGTCCTCGCCGACGGTCCGGAAGGCCTCGCTCGTGGCGAAGCGGCGGAAAAGCTCAGTGACGTCGTGGTCGTCGGCCGGGAAGCGGCCTTCGAGCCAGTCGATCGTGGGGTCTTCCTGGTTGAGGGGGCTGCGGCCAAGACCGTAGGTCGCCACCTGCTCTACGATGCAGGTCGCGAAGTCCTCGTGGGCGCGGACGGCGTCGCCGAGTTCCCAAGCATCGGCGAAGGCGATGCCGTCGAGGTCGCCGGAGGCGTCGATCGTGTAGCCCCCGTCGGTGGGGCGCCACGCGCCGAGCGCGTCGAAGTTCTCGAGGGCGAGCCCGATCGGGTCGGTCAGCTCGTGACAGCCCGCGCAGAACGGGTCGGACAGGTGTTCGGCGACGCGATCGCGGAGGGTAGGGGCCTCACCCGAGGCTGGCGGAATCGACGTGTCGACGTCGGCCGGCGGCGGCGGGATGTCCTGACACAGGAGCTTGTTGCGGACGTACTTGCCGCGCAGCGTGGCGCTGGTCGACGTGGGGTGGGCGTTGAGGGCCAAGAAAGACGCGTGGCCAAGCAAGCCGCGCCGTCCACCCTCTTCCGCCAATAGGACGTGGCCGAAGCCCTCCCGCTCTGGAGCGGGAATCTGGTAGATCGAGGCGATCTTTCGGTCGACGAAGGTCTCGTTCGTCGTGACGATGTCGCGCCAGTCGTTCCCCGACGTGACCCACCACGAGAGGAAGATGAGCGTCTCTTCCCGGGCGGCCGGGCCGACGTCTTCGCCCATGTGGGGGTAAAGCGTGGGGTCCTGCGTCAGGTCTTCGAGCTGCACCAACTCGAAGAGCTCGTCGAAGAAGTTGCGCAGGCCGTGGACGGCCTTGGGGTCGGCCAACATGCGGTCGACTTGTTCGGCGACCCCCGCGTCGGTCGTCAGCAGGCCTTCCTCCGCGGCGTCGAGCAGCTCGTTGTCGGGCAGGTCGCTCCACAGCAGGAACGCCAGGCGCGACGCCATGGAGAAGTCGTCGAAGGTGCGGCCGTCGGGACCCGGAAACTCGGCTCGATACAGGAAGTTTGGGGACTGGAGCACGGCCGTCAGGCCCCAGGCGAGACCGAGGTGGAAATCGCCGAGGGTGTCGGCCCCTTGCCCGGCGATGTCGACCAGCGTGCCAAGTTCCGCTTCGGTAGCGGGACGACGCCAGGCTTGGCGCGCAAAGGGCTCGAGCGCCTTGGTGGCGCAAGCGTCGTCGATCGTCGCTGCGGGGGTGCAAGGGACGACTTTGGTGCGGTGGGCCTCGTCGACGGCGAATCCGGCGGCGTCGATCGCAGCCGTTTCGTACTGCTCCACCCCAAGGCTCGACAGTGTGCTGATGCCGGCGCCGACGGAGAGAAAGCCGTCGAAGGCGACGTCGGGTTCGAGGTTGCCAATCGGAACGTCGGGCCCGATCAGCGTCGCGATCGCGCTGCGGTACTGGGTGTCCGTCAGTCGGCGAAGGGGCGCCGGGCCTGGCACGGCCGGCGGCTCGTGAACGTCCTTGACGGCCGGATTGTCCCCGTCGCAGGCAGCAAGCAGAAGGGGCCAGATCATGGTGGTCTCCTAGCCGCCGGGAGGGCGTCTGCAACACCGCGGCGCCAGCCATCGGCGACCCGGGTGCCGCATCAGGACGGCGTTTTGCATCTGCCTGCTAGCGCTTGAGCAACTCGGCCAATTCCGCCAGGACGGCGTCGTCGTCGAGTTGTGAGACGTCAGGCGCCGAGGCGGGTTCGACTGCGGCCGGTGCGTGGACGCGCGGGCGGGCGTCGCGTCTTTCGAGCAGGTGGCCAGCGAGGGCCTGGGGCGTCGGGTGATCGAATAGCGCCGTCCCTGGTAGGGTCAGCCCGAGGCGACGACCCATCCGTTCGACGAGGTCCACGGCGGTCACACTGTCGAGGCCAAGCTCGCCGAAAGGCCGATCGGCATCCACATCCGCGGGCGTGTACCCCATGAGTTGGGCGACCTCCGCGCGGATCGCATCGACCAGGATCGTTTGGCGGCGCCGGCCCTTGGCGGCGTCGAGTCGGGCCGACAGATCGTCGACGGCCGGGGTTGGGGCTTCGGGCGGTTGGACCCTTGGCGCGTCCCAGCGGAAGCGGGCGGTCAACGAGCCCGACAGCCACGCCTCGCGCGCGGCGTTGCGCTGGATTTTGCCAGACGACGTCTTTGGCAGCGCCCGTTCGGGCAGGAGGCCGATCGTCGCGAGCGCGAGACCGTGTTCGGACGCCGCGTTGCGAATCGCCGCAAAGAGGGGTTCGGGGTCGTGGACGCGCTCCGTGACGATCTCGGCGACGACGCCAACGCGCTCTTCGTTGGTCTCGTCGCGCCAACCAAAGACGGCCGCGCAGTTGGGCCGAAGATCGGAGGACGCGGCGAGAATCGTCCACTCGATGTCCTGGGGGTGATGGTTCTGCCCCCGGATGATGAGCAGGTCCTTGAGCCGGCCGGACAGGTAGACTTCGCCGTCCAAAATGAATGCGAGGTCGCCCGTTCGGAGCCATGGCCCCGATCCGTCGCTTGCGCGGGCGCGGAACGTCGCCTCGGTGGCCTCGGGCTGGTTCCAGTAGCCCTGGGCGACGGTGGTGCCGCGCACCCACATCTCGCCGACCCGTCCCGGGGGCTGGATGGTGCACGTGTCGGGGTCCACGACGGCGACCACGGTGTCCAGGACGGTGGTGCCGTTGCTGGCCACCTCGCGGCTGTGGGGGCTGCCGGGTGCCGCGATGACGACCTCGTTGCGTTCGTAGGCGACGCCATCGATTGTCACGAACTTCGGCGGGTGACGGTCGATGGGTTCGGTGATGATCTTCGCCGTCGCCTCGGACATGCCCATCGCGTGGGTCATCGCCGCCGGATTCAGGCCCGCAGGCGCGAAGGTCTCGACGAAGGCGCGCTCAGACTCGGACCGGATCGGCTCGGCGCCGTTGAGCAGAACGCGAACGGAGCGAAGGTCGAGGCGTGCAATGTCCTGAGGCGTCGCCTTTCGGGCCGCCACCTCGTACCCGAAGTTCGGGCTGGGGGCGTGGGTGCCCTTGTAGCGACTCATCGCGTCGAGCCAGGCGATGGGGCGGCGCATGAAGTCGGCAGGGGAGAGAAAGACGCAGCGGAAGCCCATCCACATGGGCATGAATCGGCCGTAGACGAGGCCAAGGTCGTGGGTGGCCGGCAGCCACGTGACCATCACGCTGTCGGGCCCATGGTCGTAGCCGACGTCGAAATCGGTGAGCTGGTGCACGAGGTTGCGGTGCGAGATCATCACGCCTTTGGGCGTGCTCGTGCTGCCGGAAGTGTACTGCAGGTAGGCGAGGTCGTCGGGGCCGACCACGGCGTCCACGGGTTGGCCAGGCGGCAGCGTCTCGACGGCCAGCCAGCTCGCGGCGCTGAGTGTCGGGTCATCGCCGACCGCGGGAAGGGCCGCCTCACGGATGGTGTTCGACGTGAGGACGACGGTCACCCCGGCGTCGCGTGCGATCGTCTGAAGCCGTGGGAGCGTGCGCGCGAGCCGCTTGGGGTCGGGCGGGTGAACGGGGCAGGCCAGGGCGCCAGCGCGCATCGCGCCGAAAAGGGCCGCCAGGTAGTCGAGTCCCTCCTCGAACATGAGGAGGACGCGCTCGCCGCGACGGTCGCCAAGGGCGGCTGCGACGTCTCCCGCGCGGGCCCAGAGGGCGGCGTAAGTGAGGTCCCGCGGGCGGTCGCCGTCCTCGAGATGGGTGTACGCGACTCGGTCGCCCTGATGCGTCGCCCGCCACTGGAGGCCGGCAATCAGGGTGTCGACGGGCGGTGCATGGCCCATGGGTGTCCTCGCGGTCGAGGTAGCGGGGGACTTGGGCAAAGTCGAGGTGGATCGCACCGGGATACGGAGCGACACGGGGGACGACGATGGTGCTCATCCTGGTGCTGGCGGTGGCGTGGCTCGGCGTCGCCCGAGCGGAGGACGCTCCGCAACCCGGTTCGCCGCCCGAAACCACGGCGGCCGCGCCCGCTGCGGCCCCTGCGGAGCCCGCTCCGCCCGTTGAGGCCCCTGCGGAGCCCGCTCCGCCCGTTGAGGCCCCTGCGGAGCCCGCTCCACCCGCCGAGGCGCCGACGGTTCCGGCCCCCACGCCCGTTGCGCCGGTCGTGGTGCCCGACACCCCCGCGCCCCCGCCTGTGGCGGCTCCAGCACCAGCGCCGGCCGCGCCGCCCGCCGAGGTCCCTGCCCCGGCCCCGGTGGCCGTGGCCCCGGTCCCGCCGCCGCTCGCTCCCGCTCCCCCACCTCCGCCTCCGGTTGTGGACGTCGTCGCGCCTCCGGCTCCCGTCGCGGCGGTTGCCCCTCCACCGCCGGCGGCCACGTTGCGCACCTACGCCTTGGACCCGGCCGCGTCCTGGCTGACGGTCGTTGTTCGCAATGACCGCACCGCCGCGGCCAGCTTTCTGGGCCACGACCACGCGGTGCGGGCCGTCGATTTTCGCGGTGTCGTCCAATGGGACCCGAAGCAGGTCGGTTCCTGCCGCATCGAGATCGACGTTGCGTTGACGTCGCTCGCCGTCGATCCGCCCGGCCTCCGGGAGCGGATGGGTCTCGATCCCAAAGGGGCGGTGTCGGCCGGCGACCTCGTGACGATCGCGCAGAACATGCTTGGGTCGCGCCAGTTGGATGCCGCCAACAACCCCGTCATCCGCTACCGCTCAACGCGCTGCGAAGCCGTGGGCGGCAAGGTGCGCGTGACAGGCGACATGACCGTACACGGCGTCACAAAGTCGGTCGTGACCTTGCTGACCGTGGCCACCGAGGGCAACGAATTCACCGCCAAAGGCACGTTCACGGCGAACCACGCGGACTTCGCGATGGTTCCCTACTCGAATCTCTTCGGTCGCCTGCGAAATGCGCCGGCGCTGAGCTTCGCGATCGACGTCGTCGGGCGCTGAGCGTCCCGGCGGGCACGCTGCGGGGTCCGAAGAACACTCAGCAGGGTGGGTGGGGGTGTAGTGGCATGAGCGCGGAGGTTCTATGCACCGTTGCGCACTCGTTGTTTTGGCGCTGACTGCGGCCGCGCCTGCTTGGGCCGCGTGCCCGGTGGCCCCCGGCGACCAAGGTGGCGCCGATTTGACTCTGGTGTCCGGCGACTGCTTGGAGGGAGAGTACACCAACGTCGGTACCTTCAGCGTGGCG
>SXOB01000043.1 GCA_005776945.1 Pseudomonadota bacterium | reverse complement strand
GACATCGTTTCCTTCGTCTCCGACAACGACTTCGAGATTGCCATTGGCACGGAGGCGTCCGGGGACGTGACCGACTTCCTGGACGACTATTGGTACCCGGACACGACCTACGGCGCATCGCTCACCAGCGGTCTCTTCAACTCCCCCGACTACTCGTCCGACTGCTGGGGCACGTCATACGCGATGGACGAGACCGGCGAAGTCCTCCTCGACGACGACGGCAACGCCATCCCGCAGCTTCTCGTGAGCCTCCCGCTGCCCTACGGCGGCGTGGCGCCCGGGTACTACACCGTCAATCACATGTGGACCTGGAACCTCTGATTCCGTGATCCTCAGGCCGCGCGCAGGTGCGGCCACCCCAACGGGCGCCCCTTCGCGGGCGCCCGTTGTCGTTTGGGCACCCCGCGCGGTCCTCCGCCCCAAAAAACGTGAGACGCAACTGTAAGGCCGCGCCGTGGCCCCCGTTGGACCGCCGTCCAAGGAGGTTCCCATGTCGTCCAGCTTGCCCCTGTGGCTCACGCTCACCCTCGCCACCGCCGTCGCCGCCGATTCGGCGGTCTTGACCGATTGGGGCGCCGCTCCCGCGCCGGCGCCCGCCAAGGCCCCTTCCGTGCCACTCCCCCCTTCCCAGGGCGGGGCCACCCGGGCCAAGGCCGTCGGCTTCCTGCTCGGGGCCCAACACGGCGACGGCGGTTGGGGCAGCGGCGACCACGGCAGCAACGGCCAAGGTGCCGCCTCCGACGTCGCCACCACGGCGTTCACCGTTCTCGCCCTGCAGCGCGACGCGGCCGGCAGCGGCCGTCACCTCACGGCCATGAAGCGCGGCGCTCTCTTCGTCGTCGAGGCCGTCGAACAAGCGCCCGCGGGCCCCCAGCTCCGCACACCCGAAGGCACCCAGATCCAGCGCAAGCTTGGGCCGCTCGTCGACACCCACCTCGCCGGCCTGATGCTCGGCGAGGTCGTCGGCACCTTCGACCAAGCGACCGACTTGCGCGTCCGCCGGGCGCTCGACATCGTCACAAGCAAGATCGCCTCCGCCCAGCGCGCCGACGGCTCCTTCGACGGCAACGCGTGGGCTCCGGTTCTTTCGACCGCGCTCGCGTCCCAGGGACTCGCGCGCGCCGTGCAGGTGGGCGCCAAGGTCGACAAAGACGTCCTCGACAAGTCCGACACCTACCAGAACAACGTCGGCAAGGGCGACACGTCGCAGTCCGCGGGCATCAACCTCTACGCGGTGGCCAGTGGCTTCGCCAACGCCGCGAAGATGGCGACCCGGACCGGCTCGGCTGCTCCGACCGCATCCGCGCAAGCCGAGGCCATCGAAGTCTCCGCGGACGCCGTACAGGCCATCCGAAGCGACGACGGGTCCTTCGTCGCCGGATTCGGTTCGCTTGGCGGTGAGGAGATGTTGTCCTACATGATGATCAGCGACGGTATGGCCGCCAAGGGCGGCGCGGAGTGGGACGCGTGGAATCGCAAGATCAGCGGCATCCTCGGATCCGCCCAGGACGCCCAGGGTTCGTGGCAGGGTCACCACTGCATCACGAGCCAGGTCTTCTCGACCGCGGGCGGTGTGATGACGCTCGCGGCCGGGGACATGGCGAACTGGCGCCGACTGCACCCGACCGGCTGAGCCGCCGGTCGTTCGTCGGCGCGCTCGCGGCCCTCGCCTGCGCGCCCCGGCCTTCGCTGGACGACCCGTTGTGGGCCCTTCGCGCCCCCGACGGGTCGTGGCGTTCTAGCCGCTATGGACTCATGGCCGACGGCGCCGTCCCCACAGCGATCGCCTTGTGGGCCGCTCCCGTCCGCGACGCCCGACGGCCCGACGTCGAGCGGGCGCTCTCCTTTCTCCGCGCCTCAGCGCGCGAAGGCGGCCTCGGGATCGGCGACGTCCTCGATTGGCCAACCTATGCGACGTCGCTTCACGTTCTCGCCGAACACCGTTGGCAGGTGCCAGGTTGGCACGAAGCAGCCGCGGCGGGCGCCGCCTTCGTCCGCCGCCAACAACGGATCGGGCCAGCGTGGGGCGACGCCGACGGCGGATTTGCCGTCGGCGGCCAACACTCGCCCCAGCCGCCTGTCGCGGGCCATGTGGATCTGAGCGTCACGCGCTTCGCCGTCACCGCCCTCGTCGCCAACGGCGCCCGCCCCGACGACGAGGCGCTGGTCGCGGCGGGGCGCTTCGCCCAACGATGTGCCGCTGGAGACGGCTTCGTCTACGCCACGGACCCTGCCTTTGCGAAATCCGGCGCCCGCGAACGACCCTACGGGTCGGCCACAGCCGACGGCGCCCTCGTGTTGGCCGCCGCTGGCCTCCCCATCGACGCGCCGCTGACGTGGCTTTCGGCCCACGCCGTCGCCGACCACAATCCCGGCGTCACCTGGCCCCAATACGACCGGGCGATGGTCGGCTACTGGCGCAGCGCCGCCGCCGAGGTCTTCGCCCGCTTCGGGGGTCCACCGGGCTGGCGCGAGCGCTTCATCGAAGCCATCGAGGCCGACCGACACTCAGATGGCACCTGGCACAACGCCACGCCCCACCAGAAGGAGGACGAGCCGGTCGTGGCCACCGCTCTGGCGCTTCGGACGCTGCATACCTGTCGAGGCGGCTGACGACTCTGCCGTCATCTCGGCGTTAGGCGCGGCCGGGAGGTCCGGATGTGGTGGATCGCAGCCTGCGCCGGTCCCGCGTCGCCGCCCCCGCCGACGGACACGCTGCCGCCGCCCGTCACGGACACGGCGCCGCCCCTCACGGACCCGGATCCGACGACGACCCCGACCCCGCCGACGGGACCCACCCACACGATCACCGGGACCGGACCGGGCGTCATCGACGCCACCTGCACGATGCAGCTCGAGAACGTGTTGCGTGCGACCTGCGCCGTCCAACTCGGCGACGAAGGGGCCGCGCACATCACGCTGACGAACGAAGGGACCGGCGAAGAATGGACCTGGACCAGCTCCGGCCCCGCCACGGTCCACGAGATCACCGTCGACCGGATGCGCGCCAACCAGGACCACAGTTGGCTGGCATGGAGTGAGACGGGGCCCGGGACGCGTGACGGCACGATGCGTTCGGGCGTCCTTCCAAGCACCGTGGACTTCGATGGCTTCGTCGAGGCGACCCCCGAAGCGACCGTCGGCGACGTCCTTCTTCCCTACACCTGCGGCAAACAGGGCATGATGGTGGCTGTCGACCCCGAGGGGCAGGTCGTCTGGTACGAGGACAGCGCGCTTCGGATCGGAAGCACCGTCGGCATCGACGTCACCGGCTTCCGCTACGACCCGGCCGAGCGCGCCATCACCGTCATCTTGCGCCACGACGACATCGCCGAGTACGATTTGTCGGGCCACCTGCGAATGCACCTCGTGCGCGGCATCGACTGGGACGCGCAAGCCGCAGCCCACCACGACATCGTCCAACACGAGGGCAAGACCTACGTGTTGGCGGCCGCGGAGTCGGTCGAGGGAGACACGACCTACATCCTCGACCGCGTCCTCCGCTTCGACGCGGACGGGCTCCTCGACGCCACCTGGGACCTCGCCGGACGCTACGACTACACCGGCTACGCGCCCCCACCCACCGGCTACTGGGGGCTCGACTTCGACGACGCCAGCATCGACATCTCGCACGCCAATGGTCTCACGGTCCTCGACGACGGCGACCTGCTGCTGTCCTTCCGACACTTGCACACCGTGATGCAAGTGGCTGGATTCGACGCCCCGGACGCTGGGACCGTCCGCTGGACCTTCGTCGGCCAGTCCGACGTCCCCATCGAATCGACCTACACCAAGGTGTCGTCGGCGTTCGTGTCGCCGCTCGACTTCTCTGTGCAGCACCACGCCAGCTTCACCGCTGATGGCCGCCTCATCTTCCTCGACAACCGCCAATTCACCGTCGCAAGTCGCGTCGTCGAATGGGTGCTCGACGACGCCACTGGCGAAGCCGATCTCCTCGACGAGTACGACATCGACGGCTGGTGCGTCGTCCAGGGCGGCGTCTACGAGTTGCCGAGTGGCAATCTGCTCGCCACGTGCGCGACGACCCAAACCGTGGTGGAATTCGAGCGCGGCGGCGACGCCATTTGGACGTTCGAGCCGGACTGCGGCGGCTTTTCCTTCACATCCATCGTCCGCGCCCAACCGATTGACTTCTTCCCAGAGCTGCCATGATTCTCGCGCTTTTGGCCTGCCAAGGGTACCCTCCCAAACACTACCTCGATCCTTGCAAAAACGAGGCGGACTGCCCCACCGAGATGCGCTGCCTCGAGTTCGAGGACTACGGCGCGCGCTGTACGTTCGACTGCAGCTTCTCGGCCGAGGACTCCGGGCTGAACGTCTCGGTCTGTCCGCTGAACGACGACGGCGTGGCCTGGTGCGTTCTCGGCACCGACGCGACGACCGAAGAACCCTTCCACGGCTGTGTCGACAAGACCCTCCTCGATGCCGAGCTGGCCGAGGAGTGACGCCCGTCACGTTGTTGACCGGCTTCCTTGGCGCCGGCAAGACGACCCTGCTCAACCGCCTGTTGACCGCGGAAGGGGCGCCACCCACCGCGGTCGTCGTCAATGAATTCGGCGACATCGGTATCGACGGCGCCCTCGTCGTCGGGGCGGAAGACCGCGTCATCGAATTGCGCAACGGTTGCATCTGTTGTGAGATTCGCGCGGACCTGCAAGGGGCCTTCGATGCGCTGCGCGCCGCCAAGGCCCGGTGGTGGCGACCCGCACGATTCGAGCGCATCGTCGTGGAGACGAGCGGCCTCGCCAGCCCGGGACCCGTCGTCGCGACGTTGGGCCTGGCGCCCGACTTGAGGCTCGCGGGCATCGTTTGCCTCGTCGACGCGGCCAACATTCGACGCCAACTCGCCGACCATCCCGAAGTGCCGGCCCAGTTGGCCGCCGCTGACCGCGTCCTGCTCAACCACATCGACCGGGCCACCGAACCCACGGACGACCTGTTGGCGTGGGTCCGACTGGCGGCCCCGTTGGCGCGCTGCATCGCGACCCTGCGCGCCGAGGTGCCCGGCGACTTCCTCTCCGACGGCGAGCCGCTGCACGTCCCAGCCCCCCTTTCCCACGCACACACGCACGGCGTGCAGACCTGGTCGTTTGCGACCGAAGCCGCGATGGACCTGCCCAAACTTAAAATGTTCCTGCAGTTCGTCGCCGCCCGACCCCGAACGCAGCTGCTGCGCCTCAAAGGCATCGTCCGCTGCCGCGACCACCCGGCGCCCGTGGTCGCCCACGGCATCCATCAGTGGCTGGAATTGGGACCCGGGCCCGGCCAGCCGCCCGTCCGCTCGACGGTCGTGCTCATCGGCCGAGGCTTCGACGGCCCCACCCTTCAGCGCGCGTGGGACGTGGCCTCGGGCTGAGCCCTGCTGACGCAGGCGCTTACGCTGCCCGCGACTTGCGGCGCCGCAAAGCCCACAGGCCAGCCACCCATGCGAGCCCGCCCGGCGTTCCGGACGCGTCGCACGCGCAGCCTTCTCCGCCGTCGTCGGGGTCCCCGCCCGTGTCTTCGGCGCCCGTTGGCGGCGTGGTCGTCGTTCCAGGCGGGTCGGTGGGGTCGGTGGGGTCGGTCGTACCCGGCGGATCGATCGTGCCGGTGGTACCCGTCGGCGGCGGCTCGGTCGGGTCCGTGACGAGATCGCCGTTGGCGCAGTCCTGGTCGATGCCGTCGTCAGGAATCTCGGTAGCGCCGGGATGAACGTCCGCGGCCTCGTCGTCGCAGTCGTCGCCAAGGAGTCCGCCCGAGTAGCCGTCCCCATCGATGTCCGAGAGGTCCAAGCCGTCACAATCCTGGTCGATGCCGTCGTACGGTACTTCGGTCAGGCCCGGCGTCCGACCGCTGTCCTGGTCGTCACAGTCCGTCCCACCCGGGCCACCATCGGCCCCGTCGCCGTCGACGTCCGTGAGGTCGGTGCCCGTGCAGTCCTGGTCGACGCCGTCGTACGGAATTTCGGCCAAACCCGGACGCCGCCCAGCATCTTCATCGTCGCAGTCGCTGCCACCAGGGCCCCCGACGGCACCATCGCCATCGACGTCGTCGAGGTCCGCACCGCTACAATCCTGGTCGATGCCGTCGTACGGGATTTCCGTGGCTCCCGGGTAGACACTGGCGTTGGTGTCGTCGCAGTCCGTCCCGCCGCCGGCGATGCTGTCGAAGTGGTCGCCGTCGCCGTCGAAATCGCTGTCGCCGGCACAGTCCTGATCGATTCCATCGCCGAGCGGGTCAGGGGCACCCATATAGATGGCGTCGTCGGTGTCGACGCAGTCCGTGCCGCCAAATTCCACCGGTTCCTGGCCATCGCCGTCGGCGTCGAAGTCGTTGCCGCCGAGGCAGTCCTGGTCGATGTCGTCGTAGAAAATCTCGATGGCGCCGAGGTAGATCGCGTCGTTGTCGTCGTCGCAATCCACGCCGCCGGCCTCAACGGCGTCCTGCCCGTCGCCATCAGCGTCGAAATTGTCTTCCCCGGAGCAATCCTGGTCGATGTCGTCGAAGGCGATGTCGATCGCGGCCGGATTCACGTCCTCATCTTCATCGTCGCAGTCGCCGCCGCAGGGCGTGTACCCGTCCAGGTCGACATCGATGCAATCCTCCGACACCTCCACGATGAGGTCGGGCGCGAGGTTCCATCCGTCGTTCGAGCTGGTTCCGTCCAGATTGACGGCATTGCCCGCCGCGTAGAACGTGTAGGTGCCTGGGTCCATCGGCGCAATCCACGTGAACGACCACATGGACGCGTCGCCGACGAAGGCCTGCGGTGCGTTGTGCGTGATTTCTCCGCCCGACACCTTGGTTCCGACTCCCGCCGAGAACGTGCCACCCGTGGCCGAAACGTTGAGGCCAGCGCCCAACTTGAGTTCGTCGGTCGAGCTGACGGAGAGCGTGACGGCCAACAACTCAGACGGCCCCACGAGCACGGTGGGCACGTCGAAGGCGACCGTCGTCGAGGGCGTCGCGGCGGCACCGTGGCAGCTCGTGCACCCCGTCTCGCTCTTGCCGGTCTTTCCACCCTCCTTGGCGGCCGCCAGCCCCACGCCCAACAAGGCAAGCCACGTCGTCATCGGCACCTCGGACGCCCTCTAATGCCCCGCATGGGGCCCGGCGCGACGCGATAGCTCCCGATGGGGGGGGCAATGCGCGCACTTCACGGCGTCATGGTCGCGTCCATGCTGCTGTCCGTCGCCGTTCAGTACAACGACCCCGACCCGTTGCCTTGGGTCGCATGGTACGGCGCTGCGGCCGGCGTCGGCGTCCTCGCTCTGCGACGCCCCGTCGATCGGCGCCTTCCCTTACTCGTCGCGGCGACCGGTGCGCTTTCTGCCATTCGCATCGCCCTTCACACCCAGCTCGACGTGCCGTTGTTCACCGCTTTGGCCGACTGGCACATGCACAGCGGCGGCAGCGAAGAGGCGAGAGAAATCGGTGGCCTGATGTTCGCCAGCCTGTGGATGGCGGCGCTCGCACGCTGGCCGTCGAGCGCGTCGCCACCTGCGTAATCGTCAGGCCTTGGACTCCAGCCGTGCCTTGAGTTCCCGCAAATCGGCCTGCGTCGCCCGTCGTACAGCCGCCGCCATCAGAGGCGCGGCCAGCCAGGCAAAGCCGGATGGGTTCCCCCGGTTGCGCAAGGCCATGTGCGTGCCCTCCGGCACCTCTCGCCGGTCGTAGATCGTTTCCATCGGAAACGGGCCTTGTTCCGTGGACATCACGAGGCGCGCACCCGGTTCGGGCTCGCGTACTTCATAGGTGTATGCGAGCCGCCTGCCAAGGAAATGAGCGACGAAGTCGTTTCAGCTGCCGACGCGCAGCGGCGGCTCCGTCTGCCAGACCGCCTGTTGGATGTTGACGTACCAGCTTGGTGCATTCGACGGGTCGCCCGCCCACGCCGACACCACCTCGACGGGGCGGGCGATGGCGATCTCCACAACGACGTCGATCGCCACCGACCCTCCACCCGTCACACCATCGGGATGGCGCCAAGGTAATCGCCCTTGCCGAGCTGGACGCCCGCCGACCGGAGCAGGGCGTACGCCGCAACCAGGTGGAAGTGGAAGTTCGGCATCTGGCGCATGAGCACGTAGTCGTGCAGGCGCATCTTCTTGTCGGGCGGGAAGCCGACCGGGACGAGGCGCTCGCCGTCCGCAGCTTCTGCGCCGAAGCTCAGACCATCGATCCACGCCCGCGTCTTCGCCACGCGCTGGGCCGACGTCAGCACGGGACGCGACGGCGCGTGTGGCATCACCTGCAGCGGGACGGTCGCCTGCTGGGACGATGGCGCCTCGAACATCGCCGCGGACGCGCCCCTCGGCACGTTTGCTGGCATCTCGGTCGGGGAAGACCACGCCTGCGCGTGGACCCAGGACGATGTCGTCTCCTGCTGGGGACGCAACGCTCACGGAAAGGCCGACCCGCCCTGACGGCCTCGGCCGGCGCCTCAGATCCGGACGGCAAACCGCAAGCCGATCGAGTCGGCCTTCCCTTCATAGATGCCGTTCGTGCCCGCCTTGTACGGATTCTTCGGGCTGAATCGCTCGTCCACGTAGTCTGGGCTGTTCGGGTCGCGGACGTCCCAGGCGCTGTTCTCGATCGTGCGCGTGAACAAGCCGAAGTGGGCGGCCGAAAGGCCGAGCTGCACCTTCTCCGACGGGGTCCAGCGCACGCCCACCTGGGCGCCGATGTTGGCGAAGTCGAGGTTTGTCGCACTCACGGCGTAGTCTGGCACCGCGGCCGTATTCGTGCCCAACCGCCAACCCAGCCACAGTTCGTCGATCGCCTGCCAACCGCCGGTCGTGCCCAGATTGTAGCTGTTGACGAGCCGCCGCGGGCTCGTCTGCTCCGACGCGATCTCGATGGCGAGGCCGTCTTCGGCGTCCGCGCCGATGGGGTCGCCGTCGGTTGACGTGATGCCGATGAGGATGTCTCCGTCCTGATCCCCACAACAGGCGCCCCACAATTGCGCCTCAACGCCCATTCCAATCATCAGGCGGTCGCTGAGTTGCGAATTGACCCAAGCGTGGACGACGGCGGGCAAATCCGCCTCGAACGTGACGAGGGCGTCGGGGTTTCCGCCGCCCACGAGGTCTGGCGCGTCGACAGAGCCGGTCCCCTCCGCCGAAAACCGGCCATTCTCCGTGTAAGAAACGCCGATCTGGGCCTTGTCCCACCGATTGACGAACAAGCCCGCAGCGCCGCCAAGGTGGCTCCCGCTCGCATCGATTTCGAGGATGCTGTCCCCGGTATAGGGGCCGGAAAACGACACCCCTTCCGTGCCGAGCGGGTCGCTCGCCTGAATCGCGTCGATGCTGTCGTAGACCCATTTCACGCTGCCGCCGACGTGCACGCCGTCGACAACGGTCACGCCGACCGCCGGAATGACGTGAATCGTGATGATCTTGCTCACCACGCCCGCGTAGCGGGTCGACGATTCCCACGGGGCGGTGTCGTCGGGCTCACCCGCCCGGTAGTCGCCGCCCCCGGCGAAAACGTCGGCGACGGCCAGACCGACCGTCAACCGGTCTCGGATGACCTGACCGCTGACCCCGAGCAATCCCACCGGAACGGTCACCCGGGCGGCCGACGGCGCATACACCTCACCGGTGTTGGGGTCGATCCCGTCGTTTCGCGTGGGCGTCACGTCGACCCGGACGAACGTGGCCTGCGCATCGGTCAGGATTTGGACGCCCTCGACAGCGGCGAGGGCCGCCGGATTGAAATGGGCGGCCGCCGGGTTCGGCGTCGCCGCGCCGCTGTCGGGGCCCGCCAGGTAGCCAGAAACGGAAATGGAGCCCGCTTGCGCCGTCATCGCGCCGATCGACCCGATCACCCACATGACGGCCTCCCCTTCGCCCGAGGGCGTGCGGAGCATTAGCACGCGCACGCCCCGCGGGGTCTTGGAGGTAAGATGCTTCGTACCAGCCTGATTCTGGCTCTTGCGGCCTGTGGCGCCGACGCCACCAGTGACGCGACCACCTACTCGACCGGGACCACCACCGGGACCACCGCCGCCGGCTTCACCGTGGAAGGCACGGCCGTGCTGCTGCTCGACCCCGCGTCGCCGGCCCCCAACTTCTGCATCTCCGTCCTCGACCCGACGCCCGCCCTTGCCGGTGGTGCGCCCACGGTCCTCGCGAGCGCAGTCATCGGCGCAGACGGCACGTTCTCCGTCGCTGGCATCGAAACGGGCAGCACCATCGGCATCCTGATGGCCGTTTCGGACTGCGACCCCCTGGCGCCAAGTGGCGCGCTGCTCACGGCCACTGGCATCGAGGCCGCCGACTATGCGGATGCCGCCGCCGGCACCGTGCTGAGCGGGTACACCGCCTTCGTCATCGACGACGGCACCGCTGCCACGTTGACGGGCGGCCTCGCCGCCGCTGGCTACGCGGGAGACATCGCTGTCGAAGGCAGCCTCGTTGGCTTCGTCCTCGACGCGGCAAATGCCCCTGTCGACGGTGCCACCGTCGGCGCGCCTGACGACGTCAGCGTCTTCTACATGTCGGCCACCGGCCTGACGTCGGGTCCGACCTCGGCCGCCGCCGGCGCCTTGTTCATCATCCCGGCCGCGCCGATCTTCACGTACTCCGCTACGGCCACCGGCCTGACCTTCGCTCCGGTCCTGGCGGGAAGTCAGCCGGGTACGCAGGTCGTCATCGCCT
>SXOB01000042.1 GCA_005776945.1 Pseudomonadota bacterium | reverse complement strand
CACTACAATGAGATTCGCCCGCATTCAAGCCTCGGCTATCTCACGCCGAAGGAACACAAGCAGCGGCTTTTGAGGAAGAACAACCAGACGGTGGCGGCGAATCTAACGTAATGGTTGGTCCGAAGAATCCAGGCAGGTCAATGTCACCCGTCGGATCGGAGGGCGTCCACAGGGTCGAGCGACGCCGCATGACTCGCGGGGGCGATGCCGAAGACGAGGCCAATCGCGGCGCTGAAACTCACGGCAAGCGCAACGGACCACGGGGCGACGTGAAAGGGCCATTCGGTGACCCACCGGTCGAGCGCAGCCGTGCCGAGGGCCAGCCCGAGGAGGGCGAGCGCCACGCCAAGGACGGCGCCCACGAGCGTGACGGCCACCGTCTCGGCAATGAACTGGCGGCGGATGTCGCCGCGGGTGGCGCCGATGGCGCGTCTCAGCCCAATTTCGCGGGTCCGCTCGGTCACGGTGACGAGCATGATGTTCATGATGTTGATGCCGCCGACGACCATCGAGAAGAAGGTCGTGAGCAGGACGAGCGCCTCGATCACCTGGACGACGACTTCTTCGGTACTGTCCGACGCGGCTCCCTCGAAACGGAAGTTCTGGTGTTCGCGCCGCGACATGAGCAGGGCGCCCACGACTTCGCGTGCGGACTGGACGCGGATTTCGAGGTCGTCGACCACGGCGTCGACGCGGGAGACGACGGCGCTGGGCCGGCGAGAAGCGTTGAAATCCAGGTTGAACGCGTTTGCGGGGAGCAGCACGCGGTTGTTCCAGCCCCAATGCCCGCCCGGCCCCATGTCCGGCTTTTCCTTGAGGATCCCGACGACCGTGTAGGGCACGCCTTCGACCCGCAGGACCTGGCCAGGCTTCACGGGGTCGAGCCCGTCAAAGACCTTGGCCCCCACGAGGGCGACGCGATGCAGGCTCGAGAAATCCGTCGGACCGAATGGGCGGCCGTCCGACACTTTGAGGCGGTAGACGGCCATCGAGTGTTCGGTGACGCCGACGACGAAGGGATCGAGTTCGTCGACGCCCCGTGTCACCTGGCGATCGGCCATTCCGTAGTTGGCTCCCACCGCAAGATCGTCGAGGAGCGCGCTCGATTCGATGAGGCTTTGGTCGTGGCGGTCGAGCATGCGCTCATCGGGCCAGCGGTCGCGACGTCGCCAGTCGTTGCTGACCGTGACGACGTCGGCCCCCACGGCGCGACTCGAGGAATCGACGAGCAGCTGTTTGCCGACCTCGAGCAGGCTGGCGAGCAAGACCAGGCTCGCGACGCCAACCACGATGCCCGACACCGTCAACAAGAAACGGGTGGTCGACGACCGAAAGAGGGCGATGGCGGTGCGGAAGGCGTCGATCATCGGCGGAGGCACTCCACGATGTCGAGGCGGCTCGCGCGCCACGCCGGAATGGCTCCAAAGGTCAGGCCGATACTCGTCGTGACGGACAGGGATAGCAGGAGGCCCCGCCAGGAATAGGCGGCCACCCAGCCCTCTTGGGCTTGGGCGATGGCAATGTGGGCCAATGCCGTCGCCCCGAGGCCGGCTGCGGCACCGACGAGGCCGCCCAACGTGGACACGACGCTGGCCTCCACGATGAACTGGGTGAGGATGGAGCGGCGTGAAGCGCCAACAGCTTTGCGGATGCCGATTTCCTTCACCCGCTCGGAGACGGCCACGAGCATGATGTTCATCACGCCCACGCCTCCGGCGAACAGACTGATGCCGGCGATGAGGGCGACAAGCGCATCCAAGATGAGGAAGAACTTGTAGAACTCCTCCAGGATGCGGCTGAAATCGATGACCTGGAAGTCCTCGACTGAGCGATGCCGTGACAGCAGTTTGGCGTTGGCGACGGCTACGACCTGGGCGTTGTTTCTGGCGTCATCCGTCCGACCGATGACGTAGCGATTTTTCTCCGATTGACCTTCGTGCAACTCGGCAGTGTAGAGGGGGATGAAGGCGGATTGTTCCCAATCGAAACCGAAATGCAACCCGGTGGGGTGACGCTCTTCGAGCACGCCGACGACGACGTAGGGTTTGCCGAGCAGGTTGATCGTCTGCCCCACGGCGTCACCGCCATAGAGGTCGGATGCAACGAGGTGTGTGAGCACAGCGACGCGGCGCCGATCCTCCAGGTCCGTTGGCATCAGGGGTCGCCCGCTGACGACGGGCCATGCGAGCAGATCGAGGACCTCGAGTTCGACGCCGACAACGTCGACGTCCTGCTCTTTGCCGAGCCGCGAAACCACCCGCGACTCTCCGTAGGGGGCGAGGGCCGCCGCTGCGGCGAGATGGGGGACGGAGCGCATCGCGTTGAGATCGCCGGTCGTGAGGCCATCATCGTAAATGGCGCGCTCATGCTCCTCGACGTCGTCGGGAATCCACATGATCATGCGCATTCCGCCGACTTCCTCGATGGAGCGGGACAATGTGGATTGTCCGGCTTCGGCAAGCGACATCATGACCACGATGGAGAAGGCTCCAATCGTGACCGACAACACGGTCAGCGCCGTGCGGAAGGGGTGGCCACGAAGCGTGGTGCCCGCGACGCGTACGGCCTCCCAGATCATCAGTCGAATTCCAACGCGAGGTCCTTGACGTCGGCTTGGGCGTAGTAGCGATCGCCTTCGGCAAGGCCGCTCGTCAGCTCGACTTCGGTTTGAGACCGCTTGCCGACGCCGACTTCGACCTTCTCCTTGGAGGGCTTGCCTTCGGTGTCGACGACGCGGTAAATCCAGTTCTTTCCTTCCGCCTCGAAGACGACCTCGACAGGCACGCGAACGACGTTCTCGACCGTGGCGATGTGGATCTGCACCTCCGCCGTCATGCCAGGTTTGATTGCGACGCCGGCCTGGGCGGGGTCGACCTCGACCTCGACGGCGAACACGTCGACGCCGCGCGTTTCGTCCCGGTGCCCCGCGGCGGCGATCGTGCTGACGCGGCCCATCACCTTGGCCTCGGGGAACGCGTCGAGTTGGACGGTGGCATCCATGCCAAGGGTCACGCGGGCGACGTCGACCTGATTCAGATCGAGGTCGAGTATGAGCCGGTCCAACTGCGCGATCTTGAGTTGGGCTGCCCCATTCACCATCGCGGTCATGCCGGCGGTGACGACCTCGCCGGGATCGATGTTGCGGACGATGACCGTCCCGTCGATGGGGCTGGCGACCGTCGTCCACTTGAGTCGGTCGCGCGAGGCGTCGCGCTCAATCTTGGCGCGTTCGAGGGAAAGACGGGCGGACTCCGCTTCGCGGACCGCGAGGTCGAATTCAAGTTCCGAGATGCCGCGCGCGGTGAACGCGCGCTGTTTGCGGTCGACTTCGATTTCGGCGTTGCGAACCGCGAGTTCGGCTTGGCGGACGTGGACTTCCGCGAGTTGAAGGTCGCGCGCGTACTCGGAAGGGTCGACCCGCAACAGGACGCCGCCCTTCTGGACGGCCTGACCTTCGTCGACGAGAACCTCGAGGATTTCGCCCGACACCTTGCTCTTGATGTCGACTTCGACGAGCGGGCCGATCTTGCCAGCCTCGGAGACCGCCTCCACGAGGTTCCCTCGCTCGGCGACGCGGATCAGGGCGTCGTCGAGTGCGCCGTCGCCGTCGCCCTGGCAGGCGACCCACGCGAAAAGTCCGATCACGGTGGCTCCAAATCGTGGGGCGGCACACCCGCCTGGAAGGCGAGGTCCGCCGCAAACAGGGCGAGGTCGACGGACGCAGCCGCGGCGCGCGTGTTGGCGCTGCGGAAGGACTGCTGGGCGTCGAAGAGGTCGAGGATGGTCGCCGACCCGAGTGCGTACAGCTCTCTGACGATGGCGAGATTGTCGCGCGCGAGCTCCAACTCCCGGCCAAGCGCGTCGCGTTCGGCGGCGCGTCGCCGCAGACTGTGGGCGCCGGCGACGAGGTCGGCCTCGACGGTTCGTTCGAGCCGTTGCAGGCGGGCCTCGGCCTGCTCCGTGCTCAGCCGCGCGGACGTGACCTGGTCGGCGGTCTTGAACAGATTGAACGGGTTCGCGTGGAGCGTGAGCCCGATGCCGGCATCGTGGGTGGGCCGCAAGTCGTCCCCGGTGATGCCACCGAGGTCGACGGGTCCGAGGCCGACGTCCGACGTGCCGCCGAGGGCCGACGCACCCGTGCCGGCTGTGGCGTCCAGCGTCAGATGCGGCCACCACGCCGAGGTCGCCTGACGTTCGCCGGCGCGGGCGGCCTCGACGTCGGCCTTGGCGGCCTGGAGATCGGGTCGCGAGCTGCGGGCGCGTTCAAGCAGTTGGCTGGCCGTTGGCAAAGTGGAGTCGTCGGGGATGGGGTCGGTGGGGACGATCATGGTCGTGGCGGGTTCGTCGAGCCATCTCGCGAGGTCGACGACGGCCCCGAAGCGTTCGTCTTCAAGTGTCGTGAGCGACGTCTCCTCGCCGATGAGGCCGACGGCGGACCGGTTGACGTCGATGGGGGCCGCGAGGCCGGCGTCGGCCCGGCCGCGGATCACGCCGTGGGCTTCGCGCGTCAGGTCCAAGCTTTCGCGGGCGGCCGCCAAGCGCAGATCGATGCCGGAGATTTGCCAGTACGACATCGTGACCGCGCGGCACAACTCGAGGTGGGTGGCGCGGCGGGAGGCCTCGGAGGCGGCCTTACGCGCGTCGGCCGCTTCGATCGCCGCGTCGTTGGCGAAGCCGCTGAACAGCGGGACCGCGAGTGTCGCTCGCAGGTCGTGGTCCACGCCGTGGGTGGCGGTGGGGCCTACGTCGGGAGGGTCGCGCCAATCGGCCCCAACACCCGCTGTCAGATCAACCGAAAGCTGAAATCGATCGAGGCGGGCGCGGCGGGCGGCAATGCGGGCGAGGGCGACGTCGAGGTCGGCAACCGTGGCGTCGGGATGGGCGGCGATGGCGCGGTCGCAGGCCTCGCGTAGGCCGATCTGGACGTCCTGGGCCCCGGCTTGGGCGGCGATCAGCAGGGGGATCAACGGGCCTCCTTCGCGGTGGCGCTGGGGCCGTCGGAAACGATGCGGCCGTCTTTGATGCGGACGACGCGCCGCGCTCGGGCCGCGACCTCCGTGTCGTGAGTGACGACGATGAGGGTCATGCCGGCCGCGTTGAGACCCGCGAGCAGACCGAGGATTTGTTGTGTCGTGTCGGAGTCGAGCGCGCCGGTAGGCTCATCGGCAAGCAGGATCCGTGGTTCGGTGACCAGAGCGCGCGCGATGGCCACGCGGTGCTGCTGGCCGCCAGAGAGTTGGCTCGGCGTGTGGGTCGTCCGGTCCGAGAGGCCCACGCGCTGCAGCGCGGAGAGGGCACGGACCCGACGGTCGGCACGAGGCACGCCGGCGTAGCCCAATGGCAGTTCCACATTCCCGACGGCGTCCAGGCGTGGGAGCAGGTGGAAGGACTGGAAGACGAAACCGATGGCGCGATTGCGGACCGCGGACAGGGCGGCGTCGCCAAGCTGGCTGACTTCGGTGCCGTCCAAGGTGTAGGTGCCTGAGGTAGGCCGGTCGAGCGCGCCAAGGACGTTCATCATCGTCGACGTGCCGGACCCCGACGCGCCGACGATCGCGACGTATTCGCCGGCCTCGATCTGAAGGTTCACGCCGTCCAGGGCGCGAACAAGCTCGTCGCCCTGTTGGTAGTGGCGTTGGACGTCCACCAACTCGACGAGCGCCAAGGCCGCCCTCCGCGCGCCCCTATGTGCCTCGCTGGACGGATGTTGCAAGGTCAGGTCGGTCAGGAAGCGTCACGGTGCGTCTGGGCATAGGCGTCGGGCGCGGAGGCAACGTGCGCAACGACGGTCGGCGGGTCCTGATCACGGGCGGTTCGAAGGGTATCGGACGCGCCTTGGCGCTCGAACTCGCGCGGCGCGGTGCCAACGTGGCGATCGCGGCGCGCGGGCAAGCGGCCATCGACGAAACACTGGAGGCGATTCGCGCGGTGGCGCCCGACCGGCGGGCCGTAGGCGTGGCCTTCGACGTCACCGACGCCAAGGCCGCGAGCGATGGCGTGTTGCGCGCGGTCGCCGAACTCGGCGGCCTCGATCTGCTCGTTTGCAATTCCGGGGCGGCCCAACCCGGCTACGCCCATGAGTTGGACGCCTCGGTCTACGAGGACATGATCCGGCTCAACTACCTCGGGCACGTTCACTGCGTTCTGCCGCTCCTGCCCCATTTCCGAAGGGCGAAGTCTGGCCGGATCGTGCTCGTCAGCTCCATGCTCGGGTTCATGGGCCTCTACGGGTACACAGCCTACGCGGCGAGCAAGTTCGCCATTGCGGGCTTCGGGCAAGCGCTGCGCCAAGAACTGGGGACCGTCGGCGTCGGCGTGTCGATTTGCTACCCGCCGACGACGCGGACGCCTGGGCTCGACGCCGAAAACGCGACGAAGCCAAAGGACGTCTGGCAGCTCGAGGCCGACAACAGCTTCAGCAAGACCTACTCGGCCGAAGATGTCGCGGTGGCGCTGGCCGACGGCGAAGCGCGCGGCCGGGCCGAAATCGTCGTGGGAATGGACTCGTCGTTCATCCTTTGGATGTCGCGGACGTTCCCCGGCCTGACGCGCTGGTTGGCCGACAAGGAGTTGGACGCGGCGCGAACCAAGGCTGGGACTCGGGGCTGAGGGGTCAGCGGAGGCGCGGACCGCCGGCGGCGCGCGCGAGGACCAACCAACACAAGCTGAAGGTCGCGGCGGTTGCGATGCCGTCGGCCAGGGCGCTCCAACCCGTCTTTGGCACGATGAGCGCCACGGCTGCGGCGACGGCGGCGATCGCCGTCGCCCGCGCCAGAACGCCGAGGCGGGCATGTGAATTTGGCGCTCTTGCGGACAAGCGCAGGCCCAACATCGTCGCCTCGACGAAGGCGGCCACCGAGGACGCCACGCCGAGCATCGCGGCGCCCCACGGCACCGACGTCGGCCACGGCGCCGTCCAGCCCAGCGAGGGGATGGACTCGACCGCCAACATGAGCGACAGGCCGAGCGCCAACGAGGTGATGACGCGGACGGTCGCGATGCGGGCGGGTCCGGCCGTGTCGCCAAGCGCCGAAAGCGCTGACACAAGGGGGCGTGACGCCGCCGACGCGGCCAGTCCCGGCGCGAAGGCGGCCACGACCCGGCCCACCCGCTCAACGCTTCCGGCGTCGAATCGTCCAGTCTGAAAGAAGGTGCCGACGAGGGGCTCGGAGAGCGTCGTGAGCGCTACGGCGCTCCCGATGGACAACCAAGCCACGCGCTCGACCGCGGCGCGTGTGCGGGCGGCCAGCGCTGCGGGGTCGCCTTGTTGGCGCGCCAATTCTGGCAACTCGGCGGCCGCCGTGGACGCTCCGAAGAGGGCAAAGGGTAGCTGGGTGAGGGTCTGCGCGTACCCGATGGCCGCGAGGCTACCGGGGGCGAGGAGACTGGCGAGCACGCCGTCGACGAGGCTGCTGATCTGCACCACCCCCCGACCGAGGATGGCCGGACCGGCTTGCTTGATCACTTGAGCGACGTGAACGTCTCCGCTGGCCCAAGCGGGGCGGAGGTCGGGCGCCACCCGCCAAAGCGTGGGCACCATGACGAGGCCCTGCAACAGGCCCCCGGCGAGTGCGCCCCAGCCAGCGCGGCGCAGCGCATCCTCCGGCGTTGCAGACCCCGCCAGCAGCGCAGAAACGATGGCGAGGTTCCAGGCCACCGGTGCCGCGTAGGACGCGAAGAAACGCCGATGGGAGTTCAGCACCCCTAGGCCCCAAGCAGAGACGGCCAAGAGACCGGTCATTGGGAAGGTGAGGCGGACGAGGGCGGCGGTCTCGTCGCGGAGGTCGGGGTGGAAACCAGGAGCGAGGACATCGACGAGCCAGGGCGCGGCCGCGATGCCGACCAACGTGGCGGCGCCCGCCGTCGCGAGGATCAGCGCGAGCACCGCGCCCGCGACCCGTCGGGCGTCGGCATGGCGCCCTTCCGCGAGCAGCCGGGCGTAGACCGGGATGAAGGACGCTGAAAGGACGCCCTCGCCGAGCAGGTTCTGCACCACGTTGGGGATTCGCAGCGCGGCGCGAAAGGCGTCGGCTGGCGGGCCGTCGCCAAGGACGTGGGCCAGCGTGCGTTCGCGCGCCAGACCTGCGAGTCGGGACAACGCGATGCCGCTCGCCACGAGCACGGAGCCACGCGCGGTCATGTGGGCTTCTAAGTCGAGGTGACGCCGCCTGCGCGCGCCGGTGTCTGCGGGGTGCGGAGGCGATGATGGTGACCTGGCTGCTGGCGCTCGGGGCGATGGCGCAAGATGCTACGGTGGAGGTCACCGCGCGGCTGTTGCCGGCGGAGGCGCCTCCGCCGAAGCCAACGGCTGCGCTCAAAGTGACTCTGTTGCCTGGCATCGGCCTCGCGGGAGGCACCGACCGTCCTGTCGACGGCGTCTCGGTCGGTTTTGTCACTTGGTCGCCTGCGGTTCGAGGCGTCGACGCGGGCCTCGTGACGGTGGTCAACGGTCCGGTCGAGGGGGTCCAAGGGGGCTTGGTGGCTGTGGCCCAGCAGGTCGACGTCCAGGGCGCGAGCAGCGTGGCCTGGGCGCGTGAGGTCAGCGCCCTTCAGCTGTCTGGCGGAATGGCGGTCGCGAGCCAGCACGTCGGCGGCCTGCAGGCCGCTCCGTTGACCTACGCCCGGACATTCAAGGGTGCTCAGCTAGGTTTGCTCAATGTGGCTGGCGACGGCCAGGGCGTTCAGGTGGGTTTGCTCAACGTCGCCAAGACCATGGACGGACCCTCCTTTGGGCTGCTGAATTTGGTTGGCGACGGGATGCACCACGTCGACGTTTGGACGAGTGAGTCCGCCGTCGCCAACGTCGGACTCAAGCTTGGCAGCGACTGGATGTATACGATGGCGGGTGTTGGGTACGTCTCTCCGGGCGGGCCTTGGTGGACGGCCGGTGGCGGCCTGGGATTTCAGATCCCCACCCGACCGGTGTGGGTCCAAGGCGACTTCTCGGGGTGGGGCGTCGTCGAGCAGGGCGTTCTGCTTCCGGGCGTCCATGGAATGGCGCGCGTCCAGGCGGGGCTGCGGTTGGCGGAGCACTTCTCCCCGTTCGTCGGCGCGTCCTTCAACACCTGGTCGGGGAATGGCCAGACCTGGCCAGCGTTCCTGAATTGGCCGGTAGGTTTGGCACGCGGCCGCAAGTTGGCAAGTTGGCCGGGGCTGCATGCCGGCCTCCAGTTCTGACGACGCTGGCGCCGGCGGCTCGAATAGAGGCCAAGTGGAGACGCCATGGCCCTTACGCTTCGCCCGGTAACGGAAGGAGAGTTGGACACCTTTGCTGGGTTTGTGGTCGGATTGTACCAGGACGACCCCGGCGGCGTCCCGATGACGCTCGAGCGGGCGAAACGTCAGGTGGCGTCGGTCCTTGCGTTCCCGCACCGCGCGCGTCCCATGTTGATCATGTTCAACGAGGTTCCCATCGGGCATCTGATCCTCGTTCCGTACTGGTCCAACGAGTTCGGCGGCGACATCGTGTGGCTCGACGAGATTTTCGTGTTGCCGGAGCATCGGCGCCACGGCATCGGCACGGCGGTCCTCGCACGCCTCCAGAAAATGGCGGCCGAGGAGGGGTGGTGGCGCATCGAACTGGAAGCCCATCGCCGCAACCAGCGTGCGCTGGCCGTCTACGCGCGGGCCGGCTTTGAGGTCGAGGATCGGGTGCTGTGCGGCTGGCAGCGGGTTCGCCCAGGCTGACGAACTCGCCGGGTGGCTACGAACGCCGACCGGAGCGACGTCGGAGAAGACCAGCCACCGCGAGGCTGGCAGGCAGAGGGAGACCGGGTCCCGGGTGGGTGCAACCGCACGCGGGGTCTGAGATCGGCGGGTCGGGGTCAGTCCCGGTGTCAACGTCGGAGTCCGTGGTGGGGGTCGTCGTGGGCTCCGGAGTCGTCGTTGGAGGGGTGCCCGTTTCGCTTGGCGTAGGCCAAGTGGTCGTGGGCTCGTCGAGCGGAACCACGCCGTCGAACAGGTAGACCGCGCCCGCGAGTTCCTCACCAAGGATGTTTGGTTTCCCTTCGCTACCGACGAGAAGGTCGGCGCCGCCATCGCCGTGGACGTCGCCGCATTTGACGTCCTGGCCTGCGCGGTCAGCGCCTACTCCGGCAAGCGTGAACGAGGCATCCGCAGGAAAGTAGGTGCCAGGGACGGGGTCGTAGAACACGTACACAGCGCCGGACAGCGGCTCGGTACCGGCGCCATGGGCGCCGACAATGAGGTCCATTTGCCCGCTACCATCGAGGTCGCATACGGCCGCGTGTGCTCCCAGGTAGTCCTTGGGTCCCAGGGCGGAGACGAGGATGTCCGCTTCCGAGTAGGTGATTTCCGTGCGCAGCGCCCTGAAGGCGCCAATCGTTCCGGCCTCGACCGGAAGGTCCACACCCTCCAGCGCCGAAACGATGAGGTCTGGCGACCCATCGCCATCCAGGTCGCCGGTCTCCACGTTGGACCCGACACCTTGCCCTTCGAATTCGCCGATGACCCTGGCCGAAGCGTCGCTCGACAAGACCACCCCGGTCAGATTCGCGGGGAAGATCAGCAGACTGCCAGCGTCAGGGACGAGGCCCGGCGTACCGTCGGAGCCGAGGCCGAGGTCCAGGATGCCGTCGCCGTCGAGGTCCCCGAGGTCGCCCACCCGAGCGCCCAAGCGGGCGCCCGGTTCCAGACCCAGGACGGTCAGCGAGGCCGCGCTGGGGCCATCCGTCGGCGCGGCAGGCAGCGTGCGCATCACGTCGACACGTCCCTGGCTGTCGTCGACGAGCGGAGAGCCTACGACCACTTCGGAAAGGCCGTCGCCGTCTCCGTCTCCGATGGAGGCTGCTTCCATCCCGAAGTTGCCGGCTTCGTCGTCGCCGTCCCAGCGGATCATCGTGTCTGCGGCCGATACGTCCGAGGCGATCGGCATGAGGATCGCGAAGACCGATCCAGAGTCCACGCCGCCGTTGTCCGCGTTGTGCGCGCTTGCGAGCACGTCGGCGAGGCCGTTTCCGTCCAGGTCTACGCGAGATGTGAGGGCAAAGCCGAACCAGTCGCCAGGGGCCGCCCCCGCGATGGTCCAATGGGGAATCGCCGTCAACTGTTGGTTGCCGACCACGGGGCTGGGGATGAGAAAGACAGCGCCACAGTTGTCGCCACAAACGGTGTGATGGGGCGCGGCAACGACCAGGTCGTCGAGACCGTCGCCGTCGATGTCAGCCAGATCCGTTCGGGAGCCGAAGACGGCGAACGCTTCATCAGAGCGCACCTCCGTGTTGGCGACGGATGGGTACCAGGTGCCGGTCCAGTCCGGGATTTCCCAAAGTACGTCCAGGTTGGGGCCGACTTCGCACCCGTTGGGTTCGACCGCCACGAAACGGCTGGTTTCATGGGCAAATTCGGGAAGGGTGAAAAGGTCGAATGTGAAAGTCCCGTCGGCTGCGGCCGGACCCAACCAGACCATGCGCGCGTCGCCAAGCGGAAGGTCGCCGCAGTCATGAGCGGAGGAACCGGCATTCGACCCCGTCCAGACCTCAACGACCAAGTCAGGCGTGGCCCCGGCGCCGCCGAACGTATTCGTGCGGTCCGGAAGCCCTGGGACCGGGGGCGACAACGTCGGCGCCGCCAACGCCATGCTTGCCTGAATGGCGAGGGTCATGGATCTAGCGTTTCGACAGCGGGCCAGGCGACAAATTTGGATGAGTCGGGATCGATGAGCGGGTCGGCCCCGGTGGCGATCAACAGGTCGACCATCGCCGTTGCCATGTCGGCTACGATGTCGGGGTGCTCATCGGCGACGTCATCGGCCTCCGAGATGTCGGCTTCGAGATCGTAGAGCGTCCAGCCATCAGAGGTTCCGCCGAGGGCCGCGTCCTCGTACGTGTAGGTCAACTTCCAGGGGCCGCGCCAGAGCACGGTATTCGGGCTCTCGCGGACCGCGATTTCTTCTGCCAAGCCGTCGGTCATGTAGGCGGGGTAATGCAGGAGTCGGTCGGGCTCAGTCCAGACTACGTCAGCATCTGTCAGAAAGGGCGCCAGCGACACGCCGTCTTGGACGAGGCCCTCGGTCAGTCCAACCCCCGAGATGTCGGCAATCGTTTGCATCAGATCGATGAGACCCACGCGGTCGTGGACGATGCGGCCACCTTGCCCGCCCTGATCCCAGCGCATGACCATGGGAACGCGGACACCCCCCTCCCAAGTCGTGCTCTTGCCGCCGAACAACGGCTTGTTGCTCGTGTACTCGCGGTCGGTTTGTACCCCTTCGTCTTCGTACCCGCCTGTTCCGCCGTTGTCGGACGTGAAGATGACAAGCGTGTTGTCGATCATCATCGCTGAAGGATCGCGAGGGTCGGGCGTCGTCTCGAGGAAGGAGATCAGTCGTCCAAGGTTCTCGTCGACGTTGTACTGCATCGCGGCGTAGACCGGATCCGTGTGGAATTCGCCCGGCGGTAGGGCTTCGAACATGTCGATGTCGAGGTCGACGGCCGTGATGGGGTGGTGAACGGAAAAGTGGGAGAGCATGGCGAACTTGGGCGTTTCCTCCTGGGTCCCAAGGTAGGCGATGACCTCGTCGGTCAGGCGGTCGGCCATGAACTGGAACGGCATGTCATTGGCGGGCAGATTCGGAAGGTCCCACGAGCCGTCCCAATTGGCGAAGTGGGAGTCTGAGCCCCCGGTGACAAAGCCCTCCCCGGTGCCGCCGACGTTCAAGTGGTAGCCGTGTTCTTCTGGGCCAGAGACACCGGTCTCCCCGAGGTGCCATTTGCCAAAGTGGGCGGTGGCGTAGCCGGCGTCGCCGAGCAATTCGGGAAGCGTGACGTGCGACGTCGGCAGCTCCGACCAGTAGTAGGGGACGTCGAAGGTGCGGAACTCCGGATCGACCTCGTTCGTGTCGCCGTTGGTGTACACTTTCGTCCGCCCCGCGCTCTGACCCGTGAGCAGAACGGCGCGGCTGGCTTGGCAGACGGGCGAGGCGAGTGTTTGATCGAAGGTGACGCTGTCCTCCGCAAGTTGATCCAACGCGGGCGTCAGGTAGTAGTCGGAGCCGTTGCCGTCGTTGAGCCGGTCCGAGCCGGGTCCGGTCCAGCCCATGTCGTCGACGAGGATGAGGACGATGTTGGGCCTCTGGTCCACGACAGGTGGGGTCGGAGCTGTGGGTTCGAGGGGCGGGCCCGTCGGTTCCACCGTGTCTGGCGCGATCGGGCCATCGTCGACGGGAATCCGCTCCGGCTCCTGAAAGCACGCACCGAAAGTGATGAAAGTGGCGACCATGCTTCAGTCTAGTGCAAGTGCATGGTGAAGATCAACCCCGTTTTGACAACCGGTAGGGCGGGTGGATACCTCGGCGGCGTGGCTCCACTTGCGGGTTGAGCGGCGCGTCGTTGGCCGGCGCATGGTCATCGGGTTTGGCGTCCCGATTCCGCCATAGCACGCCAAGCTTCAGGAATACGGACCGCTCCTGCATCGTGCGCAGGTCGGCGGTGCGCGCCTCGTCGTAGCCCAGATAGAACACGGTGCCGTAGTTCTTCTCCCAGGCGAGGAGGGCCCCGAACAGCGCCTCTTCGTTCGAAGGGTCGATCTGAGCCAGGGTTCGGATTCGCCAGGTTCGCGTGAAGTTCGCGTTGGCGATCGCCCTGTGGATCACCGTGTTGTAGACGGCGTCGCCGAATGCGGACTCCCGAAACGTGTCGAGCGTGATTGCGTAGGACAAGGTGACCCGGCTGGCGAGTTCGGCCTCGACCTCGGCCTCGGCGCCCCAGGTGAAGCCGAGGTAGAGATCGTCGAGATCTTGGGCGGCGTAGTGCGGCGTGGGGCCGAGCCACCAGTCGACTCCAAGATCGAAGCCACGAGGCCCGCCGCCCGCGTAGCCCTCCTGGGCCCAGCGCCGGAAGTCCACGCCGAAGACCCGCTCTTGGATGAGCGCAAGCGACGTTTGGGAGTAGATTCCGGGCACCCACATCATCTCGAGTTCGGGGCCCGCCGTGACGAATGTCGGCTGACCGTTGCCGTCGACGTCCCCGTCGATTTCGATGCCTGGCGACAGCCAGCGAAAGGGGCCGGCGCCCTGGATCTTCCCGGTCAGCCCAAGCGCGCCCCCGTACCGATCGACCTCGGTGAGGAAGCCGTTCTCGGCTCGGAAGCCGGCCGTCGTGCCCCGCTGCTCGAGCGAGGCCTCCCAGGTGCGGCCCGAACGATCGAGCTCGGCGACCCATGCAGCTCCGAGCAAGGAGGTACCCCCGTCGGAGACATCCAAGGTACTTCCACCCGCGGATACCGACGTCGAGAGGTGATCACCCATCTCGGCCTGTGCGTCGAAGGCGAGAACCCGGTTGGCGAGCGTGTCCTCGGTCGGCCGGATCAGTTCTTTGTCGTGGAAGACGACGCCGGCGCCGCCACCATCGCCCGTGTCGAAGCGCAGGCGGGCCACGGACGCGACCGCCGTGGCGCCTCTGACGTCGCGCGGCCGCCATCCAGGAAGGGATGCGCCTTCGGCCAAGTCGGTCGTCACCGTCGATGCCGTGGGTTGCTCGTCGACAGAGCCAAGAACACCGATCGCGACCGGCCCGGCGCGGCCCGTGAACTTTAGGGCCGCTAGGGGATCCGCGATCGATCGGGTGTAGAGCAGGGGCAGCGGCGTCGTCATCAGGTCCGCGGCTTCGAGGAAGAGGGGGCGTTTCTCCTCGAATTCAAGGGGGAACTTGATGTTGCTCGTCACGCGGGGGGCGTCGGCCTCGATCTGGCTGAAGTCTGGATTGACGGCGGCGTCGAGCGCCAGGGCCGATGTGACCCCCCAGCGTCCGCTGCCCCCGGGTTGGAGGCCCCAACCGAGCGCCTGACCGGCCACCTGGGTGAGTGAACCGGTCAACGTGGGTTGAACCTCCAGGCGCAGGCGGGGGGGTGGGGCGGCGAAGGGCCCCAAAGTCGCAGCCTGACCCAACGTGCTCGGGGCGTTGTCGGTGAGTCGAGGCCAGGCGTAGAGGCTCCAAGGCCGCGGCGTGAAGCGGAGCAGCGTCACGCCCCATCGCTGCTCCGGAACAGACGGGTAGCGTAGGCTCCGAAAGGGGATCGCGACTTCTACGGTCCAACCTCCGTCCTCATGAATGCGCCCTTCGGAGCGGAAAACCGTGTCCCACGACGTGTCGTGGGCCCATAGGCCTTCCCCCTCGACGAAGACGGCGTCTTCCTGGACGCCTCGGGCGTTGACCCGAATGGCGAACGCGCTGCGTCCCTTTTGAAAGGGGTCGAGCAGGATCTCGACCCAGTCGTGGAAGAGCAACTGATCGCGGGCAACGATCGGGGCGGTTGGCGGGTGCTTGGACGGGGCGGCGCGGACGCCGACGTAGAGGTGGCGGTCGTCAACAAGCAGGCGGACTTCGGTGTCGGGAGCCGGGTCACCTTCCTTGGGGTCGACCATCAGGAAGCCGGTGATGGCGGGCGTCGTTTGCCAAGCCGCTTCCGACAAATCGCCGTCGATGGAGGGCGCCTCGATGGTTCGGGTCGGGATGACCTCTTGGCCCCGGGCCAGTTGGGTCAGCGCGGCGATCAACAACGGAGGCATGGTTTATTCGGGGGTTGACTAACCCTGGTAGGTTAGCGAGTTTCAATCCCCTCGCCAGCCAGGAGACAACAGGGGCAAGGCCATCGCCGCCACATTGCTGAATTTCTTCTTCCTAGGAGCCGGCTACTTGGTGCTTGGGCACAAGGTGGGCCGGGGCCGAAAATGAGCATTACCTGGATTCCACGCGACCCCGGTGGCTACCTGCTGACCCTTCCAGGGGTGCAGAGCGTGTCCTACTCCAAGCGAATCAAGCGGTTCGGGTGGGCTTACGAGGACGGGACCATCGTGCTTCGCCCCATGTCGAAAGCTGGCACCCTGGTTGTGGGCATCCACGAGGCCACACACGTTGCGGGGTACTTAGACCATGACGTGTCCTTCTTCCTGGCAGAGGTGGAAGCCTTCCGAAGGGCTGGGATCCCTTGCTGGTACCCACCGCTTTTGCCGTCATTCCTAGCGGTACCCTTCGGGCTTCTCCTAGAAGGGTACCTCTACCTCGCCGCCACCGTCCTCTACGGAGTCAACAGATGCCGATGATCTCTCCTCACGACTACGACCTTGCTACCAGTCTGTTGGCTGGCTGCTCGGCTTCATTGGGTTGCCCTACGTGGAGTTGGGCATCCAGTCGGCGGCGCCAGAGTACTACTGGCCCATGTTTGCCAGCGTCCTCGTGATCAACACGATGTTCGCGATCGACGCGTGGAACGTCGCCAAACAACAGGCGGTTTGACGTCGTCCCGGGGTTCGGTTGGGCGCCGCGTTAGGTGAACCTCGGAGGGGGCATGTGGTTGCACCTTTGGGTCGCATGTGGGCCCGATGAAACGATTCGGACGCCGACGGATCTCACGTCGGACGTGTCGCCCACGGACCAGCCCGGCGACCTGATCGTGGGTGAAGCCACGGCGGTGGCGATGCCCAATTGCCCGCTCGTGGCCGAAGTGGTCGTCACCACGGCGGTCGATGCGACGATCACCGTGACCGAAGTGGGCGGACCTCATTCGGCGACGTCGGCGTCGGGTACGGTGCACACCCTTCGATTCGCGGACTTTGCCCCTGCGACTGAGGTCGTGTTCGACGTTGTGGCGACCGCGGCCGACGGAACGAGCGAGACGACGAGCGTGTCCTGGACCCCTCGCGCGTTCGTGGCCGGCCAAGACTGGCCGACGATCGAGGTCGCCGTTCCCAGCACGGAGTCTGGGCTCACGATCCTGCCGCTTGGGACGTTGGCGACCCCGCCATCCAACTACCTCGTGGCGATCGACGGGGCGGGCGTGGTGCGTTGGGTCTACGTCGGTACATCCCGCTTCGACGACGTGGATGTGACGCCGACGGGGACGATTGCCGCGATGAACGACACCGGCGTCTTCGAACTCGATTGGGCTTGTCGCGAGTTGGCGCGCTTCACCTGGGAGGGCAGCGGCGAAGACGGCACGGTCGTGCCTGGCAGCGCACTCTTTCACCACGAGGTCACGGTCCTCGACGACGGTTCGTGGCTCGTACTCGACCACGAACTCGCGAACGTCTCGGACTTTCCGACGAGCTACTTCGACTTGTCCGACCGCGGTCCCGCCGTGCTCGACGTCCCCGTCGTCAGGCGCTTCGAACCGTCGGGGGCGACGATCGACGAGATTTCCCTGCTCGACGTGTTGCAGCCCGACCGCATTGGTTGGGACGCTCTCAACGACGGAGAGGTGGACCCGAATTCCTATGACTGGGCCCACGCGAACGCCGTCCAGTACATTGCCGAAGACGATGACTACGTCGTCTCGGTCCGCCACCAGGACGCGGTCGTGAAATTCGACCGGACCACGCGCGCCATCGACGTTTTGTTGGCTGACCCGGCGAACTGGGTCGCACCGTGGTCCGACGCGTTGCTGGAGCCCGTCGGCGAACTTCGCTGGCCGTACCACGGGCACGCGCCCACGTGGTCGAGCGACGGAACGGTGGTCCTGTTCGACAATCGGAACGTCGACACAAGTCCGCCAGCGGCGCCGTCGAGCTTGACCGTTTCCCGCGCCGTCATGTACCAGGTCGACGGCTCGACCGTCTCGGAGGTCTGGTCGTTTGAAGACACCGTGCTCGGGCCCTTGTTCTGCTCGGCCGGCAGCGACGCCGACGTGCTGCCCAATGGCAACGGCCTGCTCACGTGTGCTTTCGGCAAGAACGAGGGCGCGGCGGAGCACGACGCGCTGGGGCGCGGCAACAGCTGTGTGCGCGTCATCGAGTTCGACCCTGGCACGGGCGACACGGTCATGGACGTGCAGATGTACAGCGCCGACGACGCCGTCAACGCGCTGGGCTGGAACAGCTACCGAGGGCACCGCATCGACGCGATCGGCGCGGTGGATTGAGGCTGCGCCGCCAGGACTCGGCGACGTGGATGTCTTTAGACCAGTCCCGCCAGGTACAGGCCGGCCGGACCGACGACAGCGAGTAGGGCGCCCCGACTGGCGTCGACGAAGGCAGCCTGCTCTCCGCCACCAAGGCCGATCCGAACCGCCTGGAGCGAGCCCGCAGGCACGCGATCGGCAGCGTCGATCAGCACGCACGCCGTCGCCACGAGTCCCCATTCTGCACGGTGAGCGCCCTGGGCGCGGTGGGACTGCCAAAGCGCCTTGAACACCACGGGGTTGTCCATCGTCGAGACCGCCCCGATGGTCGCCGCGGGAAGCGCAGCCGACACAATCGCGCCGGCGGACAGCCGCGGGGGCGCAGGAACGGGCGTGGTGCGACCGGTCGCCGCGCGAGGTGCCGGCGCGGGGGTGGACGCTTGCGCCGTCGGACGGGCCTCTTCCTGGACCTCAGCCGCCATCGCGGCGCGGAGCGCGTCCGCAGCGCTCATCGTCCGACCTTGCGCTCTCTCGGCGATGGGCGCGGCTGGAGGGGGCGGAGACGCTGCGGCCTTCGGCTTGGCGGCGCGCACGGGTGCCGGAGGCTCGGAAAGGAAGCGCTCGTCGGTGGCTTCGTCACGGGAAGGCGGCGGCGGCTTGGGGCGCGCGGGGGGCGGCGCTGCGGCGAGCCGGCCCGTTGGCGCGGCGGAGGCGGCCAAGCCGGCTTTCGCGGGCGGTGCCATCCGGGCTCGGGCTTCCGCGGCGAGCCGGGCGGCGAGGGCCTTGGGGTCTTCCTTGGGAGTCGGTTCTGCCATGGGTGCCTCGATCGTGTCGAGGGTAACCACGGGCCCAGGGTCGTCCGTCAAGAAGTGGTCCGATGAACGTCACTTCGTCGTGCAGCTGACCCCGAAGTTGGCGATGGTCGCTGGGCCGATTCCCGGCACGCGGTCGAGGTCGGTGCAGGCCGCGAAGGGGCCGTTCGTAGTCCGATCGCCGACGATGGCGGCGGCCTTCGTTTCCCCGATGCCGGGAAGCAACATCAAGGTCGGGGCATCGGCTTGGTTGACGTTGACGGTGGGCCCGGGCGTGGCGGCGATGGGTGCTGACGGGGTCTTGGCCGGAGTCGGCTTCCTGCTTTGGGGCGGAGTTGCGGCCCCCGCCGACGCCCCGATCACCACGAGCGGTCGGATTGAGGCCAGCGTCGCAGGGCCAATGCCGGGAACGGACTCGAGCGAGTCCACGGTAGGGAAAGGCCCATATTCGGCGCGCCAGGCCACGATCGCCGCGGCCTTCGTGGGGCCGATTCCAGGCAGCGTGTCGAGCTGCTCGACGCTGGCCTGATTGAGGTCCATAGGGTCGGCCCAAGCCGCAGCGCTGAGCCAAAGAGCCAAACACCAAGCGAACATCGTCGACTCCGCGGTAGGCCTCTAACGGCGGGTTTCTATCAGGCGCTAGAAAAGGCGCTTTGGAGCATGCGGCTAGAGTTGGATCTTCCGAGCCACGCCGATCCGCAGCGCCGGCGTCGGTGGCACTTCTGCTACAGTGAATGCCGGCGTCAGGGCCGTGCCCTCCCGCGTTCCGGCGGGGAGCCAGGAAAGAGGCACGTCCCACATGCGCCCGTCGACCTCCACCACAGCGACGCTTCCTTCAATCCGATCGACAATGACCTTCATCGACGCTTCCTCCCGACCTGGGTCGACGTCGCGAGGGCGGGGTCCACCAACGGCACGGCCACCACCTCCTCAAGGCTTCCTTCTAGGACTTCCACGCCGTGGCCGGTGGACACAACTCGGAGGTGGCCCGACTGGTCGGTTCTATAGATCATGGCACCGGCCTGCAGCAGCCGTCGGAGCGTGTCCGTGCCGGGGTGATCGTATCGGTTGGCCTGGCCGGCGCTGATCAACGCGTACGTGGGCTGCGTGGCCCTGAGAAAGGCCGTTGTGCTCGAATGGTTCGAACCGTGGTGGGCGACCTTGAGTACGTCGATGGGGCCGATGCCCCCGGCCAGCAGCCCATTCTCGGTCGGCGCTTCGGCGTCGCCGGTGAGCAAGATGTCGTCCTCGCCGTGGCGCAAAAGCAGCACGACCGAGTTGGAATTCAAGTCGCTGCGCGTGTCCTTGAGGGGCGAATCGGTGGGCCACAGAACGCTGAGTGTGGCGACGTCGCCCAATGCGATCTCGGTGCCGCGCACCGTGGCTTCCCAGGGGATTTTCAGAGACTGCAAGGCCGCAGCGAGGTTCGCATAGGTCACGCTTGTGTGTGGGTGACCCGAGTCCAGGAACAGGCCAACCTCGAAGTGTCGGATGACGTCTTCCATCCGCCCGATATGGTCGGCGTGGGCGTGCGTCGCAACCGCGAGGTCGATGCGTTGGACGCCCATCTTCTTGAGTTGGGCCACGGTGTCCGCCGATCGGTCCCCGGCGTCCACCAAGACGGTCTTGCCGGCCGCCTGGATGAGGATGGCGTCGCCTTGCCCGACGTCGAGCATGTCGACCGTCAGCAAGCCCGCAGCCGCCAAGGTCCCGAACCAGGCGAAGACCATCAGGGCGGCGCCTTGAGCCAGACCGGCTTGCGGGCAGTCGCGTCGTACGTCCCGATGAACGTGCCATCGGCCACGGTGACGACTTCGTTGTGGAAGCCGGCGGCCCCTTGTTCGCCATTGAGCAAGATCGGATCGTAGTTGCCGTTGACTTCGGCGGCGTGGAGGAGGTCGCTGGCGTAGGCGTCCTGGTAGACGAATCGCGGCTTTCCGTCCCGCCAATACATCTCGACATCCGCGCCTCGGCGCTTGCCGTCGTCGATGGTCGAGATGTCGAAGCCTGAGCCGGAGCGGGTGGCGAGCCGCAGCACATTGGCCTCGGCGTCCAGGTAGGCGATGTGGAGGGTGCCCTCGTACAGCGTCATCGTCGGCGTCACGCCTGGGAGACCCTCGCTGTCCACGATTTCATCCGTGAAACCTGCAGGACCACCCTCGAGGAGATGGAGTGTCCCGTTCGCAGCGTCTTGCCAGGCCACGAACTCCACCCCGCCAGCGACCAATATGCGCGTGTAGGCGACGCGCGCCGGCACGGGCGCCGTGGCACCCGACGCGGTGACGGTCGTGGAGCCCGCCCCAGAGGCGACAATGGTGGTTTCCCAGCCCTCTCCGTCGGTCCGCGAGAGCCGGACGGTGGCGGCATCGTCGTCCACATGCGCGACGACGGGACGACCATCCGTCGAGAAGGCAAGCGACGCGTAGCGACCACCTGTGGGGTCGACGGCTTCGACCTTCCATTCGCCGGGCGACGTCCGCTGCGCCACCTTGAGGCCGCCCGCGGTGGCGTCTTGGTAGGCGATCCAAGCTTTGCCTTCAGCGTCGATGCCGAGGCTCGCATACTTGCCGACGTCGGTCAGGTCGACGCCGCCGGAGGGCCAGCCGTCCACGTGTTCGTGGACCCACGCGATCGCGTCATCGGTGCCAGGCGTTCCCACCGAGAAGCCGACCGCTGTGTCGTAGGGGCTGTACCAAGCGGCGGCGATGCGGCGACCGTCCGGAGCGGCTTCCGCGGACAACCACGATCCCCACTCGGTGGACTCGTCGAACGTAGCGACGTTGGGTGGCTCCCCGAAATCGGAGGACGTGTTGCAGGCGACGATGGCGAAGAGGGCCCAAGTCATCCGGCCTCCGTGGCGCTCTGCCCTATCCGATCGACGGCAGGCCTGCGCGTTGGCCGGTTGTCACGAGAGGGCCGGGAACTCCTCACGGAGGGTGGCGAGGGTCGTCGCGACCGCGGCGGCCGCCGCGTCAAGCTCGGCATCCGTGTGGGTGGAGGACAGGAAGAAGCGCAGCCGGGCCGCGTCATCGGCGACCGCCGGGTACACGATGGGCTGGACGTTGATCCCCTGATCGTTGAGGCGCTGGCTGAGCATGAGCGCGTGCAATGAGTTGCCTGTGACCGCCGGGACGACGCCCGAGCCGCCCCGAGCCGGGCCTGTGTCGACGCCGCGGGCCACGAGCGCATCATGGAATCGCGCTGCGTTCGCCTGCAGGCGGGCGACGCGCCACGGCTCCTCCAGCATGAGGCGCAGACTGGTGAGCGCGGCGACGCCGTTCGCGGGGGTGAGGCCCGCCGAGTACACGAATCCGGGCGCGGTGTACCGGAGGTAGCGGACGAGGGCACTGCGACCCGCGATCCACCCGCCGCAGCTCGCGAGCGACTTGCTCAGCGTCCCCATCCACAGGTCGATGCGGCCGCCGTCGATGCCGTGGTGCTCGGCGATGCCGCGGCCGCTGGCGCCAACGATGCCGAAGCTGTGGGCCTCGTCGACCATGAGCAAGGCGCCGTAGCGCTCCTTGATGCGCACGTACTCTGGCAGCGCACAGAGGTCGCCATCCATGCTGTACACGCCCTCGACGACGATCAGCACCCGACGGTGGTGCCCGCGAAGCTCGCGCAGGAGCTGCTCGGCGTGGCCCGGGTCGTCGTGGCGGAAGCTCCGGCGACCCGCCCCTGAGAGCTTGATGCCTTGCAGGGCCGAATCGTGGATGAGTTCGTCATGCAGGACGAGGTCGCCGGGCCCAAGCAGGTGGCCGATGGCGGTCACATTCGTCGCATGCCCAGCCGTGAAGACGACGGCGTCCTCGGCCCCTTGGGCCGCGGCCAGTTCCCGTTCGAGGTCGACGTGGAACGGGCGCTCTCCGCTCGCGACACGGCTCGCACTGACGCTTGTGCCGTAGCGGCGGACAGCGGCATCCACAGCGTCGAGGACGCGCGGATCGCCGGACAGCCCAAGGTAGTTGTAGGAGCTGAAGTTCACGAGCGTCCGGCCGCCGACCACGGTCGTGTTGCGCGCCGTCCCTTCGTGGACCGCGAAATACGGATTGCGGATGCCGACGGCCGCCGCCATGGCGAGGCGTTGGTCCAAATCCGCGACTTCGGGCCAGGATGCGATGTCGACGGTGACCGGGTCGAAGCTGGGGTCGTCCGACGCCTGCCGCAACTCCGCAGCGGCGCCCTCGACGGTGAGAAGAACTGAACCGTCGGCGTCGCGGATGACGACGTCCCCTTCGAAGCGGTCTCCATCGCGAGGGCCAGCGGTCAGCTCGGCCCGGAGTGGCGTTCCGGCTGGAACCGGCGCCCGGAGGACGAGGCGCCGGAAACCCACCGGCAAGCCGGCGCGCTGCCATGTCGTCCAGCCGACGTAGGCGGCGAGTTGGAACGCGCTGTCCAGGGCCAGGGGATCGACGGCCCAGCGGTCGCGGTCGCCAAAGCCCCACTGGGACGGCAGGTTGCCAACCACGGTGCCGCTGGCCCCGCGCGCGTCGGCCGCGTCCAGACTGCGGAGGCCCTGCAGCAGCGGGCCGTGGAAGGTGGCCGTCGCATAGAAGGCCGCGAGCGGGAGCGTGGGTTCGCCCTCGGCGGGGGTCGGCGCGGGGTTCGGGACGTCGGCGGTGGGCCGGATCCTGGCACGGTAGGCGAGGCGCCCGTTCGCGCGAATCTCGCCACGTTCGCCGTCGATCTCGACCTCAACTTCCGTCGGACGGTCGACAGCAATGCCGGTAAACAGCTTGAGGTCGACGATTTCGTAGGGGACCGGCCGCGCGGCGACCCAGGCGAGCAGGTCCGTGGCCGACGCGAGCGGCAAGATGGGCGTGCCGTCGACGGCGTGGTCGCGGAGGAAGGGCAGTGTGTCCGCGTCCAAGGTCAACGTGGCGCGGGCGCGGCGCGTCGTGTCCGGCAGCCGCCGGCCGCGGGTGACAGGGCCGGAGCGCCCGCAGTCGTCGATCAGCGCCGCGAGGCCGGCGTCCGGCCCCGCGAAGTCGACGCCTTCGGCGCGCAGGGCGGCGGCGACGGGTCCCGGAATCGACTTGGCCATCGACGAGCCAGTGAAGGGTCCGTACTCGCCGACGGCCACGGGGACCCCGAGCGCCGTGAAGGCCTCGAGGGCTGCATTGGCGGCGGCGTAGTGCACCTGGTGGCGCGAGCCGAAACGGCCGGCCCACGAGCCGATGGCCGTGGCCCAACGGAGGGTCGGACCGGTACAGCCCAACAAATGGGCGAGGCCGTCGACCTTCACTTGGCGCGCCAAGCGGGCGGCGGCAGCGTCGACCTTGTCGTGGGGGCCGTCGGCCAGCGTTCCCGCGGCGTGGACGACCCCGGTGACGCCGCGCCCTTGGAGTTGCGCTGCAAGGGTGGGCCGGTCGAGGACGTCGGCGACGATGAGTTGAGCCGAACCGCCTGCGATGAGGCCGGCCGCGACCTCGTCGGGCTGGCCGCGACCGATCAGGAGGACGCTCGCTCCACGAGCGACGAGGCCGGCCGCCAGGCGGGCGCCGAGGCCGCGCGTGCCGCCGGAAATCGCGACGATGTCGTCGGAACCGGGGGACGATGACACCGTGCTGTCGGGCGCAAAGCCGGGGACGAGTCGTACGCCCGCTCTGTAGGCGACCGAAGGGGTGTGGTCCTCGGACAGCCACTCGGATGCCAGCGCTGTGGCGTCGACAGGACCGTCAAATGTGACGGCGCGGACCCGATGCGTGGGCCAGTCCCGCGCGAGGGCTTTGACAGCGCCGGCAAGCATGGGCGCCCATGGGTTGGCCGCATCGAGGGCCACGAGGACATCGCGGGGCGAGCCACCTAAGGCCTCAAGGAAGGGGGTGAGGGGGTCGGGCGCGGCGGCTTCGCCGGCGACGACAGCGGCGGGCGACGGGCCCGACGTTCCGTCCACCCACACCAGAAGGTCGCCCGTGCCCTTGGTCGCGGCGAGGCGGCGGAACGCGTCGCTGAGGTGCGCGTGGCCGCGGATTTCGTAGCGCCGACCCGCGGCCGCGACCGTGCCGCGGTGAGGGGCGGGGACCCAGACCGGACGGAAGGCGGCGAGGGGCAGGTCGTCGTCGGTCGCCGTCGGCGCGCCCCCGGCGGCGGAGCGCACGTGGTCGGCGAGGTCGCGGACCGACGGCTTGCGCAGGAAGAGCTCCTGGGGAAGCCCCCCGAGGCCAGGGAAGGCGTCGGCGAGGCCCGTGGCGAGGTCGGCCACCATGAGGCTGTCGAAGCCAAGGTCGTCCAGCAGTGTCTGGTCTGGGCGAAGGCTGCCGCGCGGGTAGGACGACACCTTGGCCACGACGGCGGCGACCCCTTCGTAGACGGGATCCGCTCCCGTCGAAGGGGAAGGGGCGTCCGCAACGGGGGTCGCGACCACCGTTGTCGAGGGTACGGTCCGAGTGCCGGACACCTTGAGGGCAAGCTGGGTGGTCTCGAACACGCCCCAGTAGGACTCGCGCGGCAGCGGGGTCGGCGGCAGCGTGGCGGGCGGGACGTTCGGGACGACGGCGCGGACGTCGATGGGAGCGCCGGCCACCCATAGGCGGGCGAGGCCGTCGAGCAGGCTGGCGCCGCGGTCGCCGTCGTCGTTTGACGCGAGTTGGAGGACGGGGATCTCTGGCACCGTGCTTCGTGCGAAGCTTGCGAGCGGGCCGCCGGCACCCACTTGGACGAGCAGGTCGACGCCGGCGTCGCGCATCTGGAGCAGGGCGCCGCGGAAGTGCACTGGACTGCGGGCGTGACGGCGGAACACGGCCTTTGCCGCCTCGGACGTCGTGAGCGGAGACGAGGCGATGCCGCTGGCGACGATGATTCCCGTCGGTTCAGCGAACGCGATGGCGTCGACGAGGGCGGAAACGTCGAGGTCCGCGAACACCGGGGAGTGGAAGGCATGGGAGACGTCGAGGGCGACGACCTCGATGCCCGCCGCGGCGAGTGAGGCCGCCACGGCGTCCACGGCGGGTCCGAAGCCACTGATGACCACCTGATTCGGGTGGTTGTCGTTGGCGATGACCGCGCCGTCGACGAGGTGGGAGGTGACTGCGGCTGCGCCGGCTTTGGCCGCCACCATCTTGCCTTGGTCGCCGGCGACGGCCGCCATCGCACGACCGCGCCCGGCCGCAAAGGCCATCGCGGCCTCGTCGGAGAGCAAGCCGCCCATCGCCGCGGCGGCGAATTCGCCAAGGCTGTGGCCGGCGGCGGCGACGGGGACGACGCCCACCGTCCCAAGCATACGGGCCAGGGCGAGACCGGCGCCGAGCAGAACGGGCTGGCAATGTTCGGTGGCGCGTAGGCAGTTGGCGGCGCCGGGCGCGTTGCTCCACATGAGGTCGCGCAGCGGAAGGTTGGAGGGCGTCTCCCAGGCGGCCAGTGCTTGGGCGACGGCGGGCACGCGCACGGCGATGTCGCGCAACATGCCGACGCGCTGCGAGCCCTGACCGGGAAACAGGAAGCCGATCCGCGGGGCCGCCAAGGCTTCGCCGACGAACGTGCCGGGGGAGGAGGCGCCGCGGGCGACGGCGTCGAGGCCCGCAAGCAACTCTGCTCGGCTGGACGCGCGCACGGCCGCCCGCGCCTCGGTCGCGGGTCGCACCGCGAGTGTGCGGGCCATTCGCGCCGGCGTGAGGTTGGGGTCCGCGGCGACCGCGTCGCGCAGTTCCGCGGCGAAGCGGGCGCGCGAGGCGGCGTCGCCGGCCGAGAACGTGACAAGGTGGACGAGGCCATCCTCGGCGACGGCCACCGGGGCCTCGGCCGCAAGGACGACATGCGCGTTGGTGCCGCCGAAGCCAAAGCTCGAGACGGAGGCGACGTCGCCCTTGAGCGGTTGGGGCGCCTGGGGCAGGGTGATCGGACCAAAACTCCGCTCGGGTCGGGCGGACGCGAAGCCCGCGAGCGGTGGGACGGTCCGGTGATGCAATGCGAGCGAGGCCCGGACGAGGCCCGCGACGCCCGCCGCCGACATCGTATGGCCAACGTTGGCCTTGCTCGAGCCAAGCGGGACGGGCCCGGCTTGGTCGCCAAAGACCTGCAGCAGCGCAGCCAACTCGACCTCGTCGCCGACATCCGTGCCCGTGCCGTGGGCCTCGATGTAGCCAAGGCGATTTTTCGCTACGCCCGCATCGCGCCAGGCGGCGTCGAGCACTTCGACTTGGCCCTTGGCGAGCGGGGCCATGGGGCCGTCGCCGGCGCCGTCGTTGTTCATCGCGATGCCGTGAAGGACCGCGTAGATCCGGTCTCCGTTGGCGCGGGCATCTTCGAGGCGCTTGAGGACGACGATGCCGGCGCCGTCGCCCTGGACGAAGCCGTCAGCGCGCATGTCGAAGGGGCGACAGACCCCCGACGCGCTGATGGCGCCGATCCGGCTGAACGCGACGTGGTTCTCCGGCGTGAGGCACAGGTAGATGCCACCGGCGAGGACAGCGTCCAGCGCCCCCGACCGGAGCTGAGCGACGGCCGAGTGCACGGCGACGAGCGCGCTTGCACAGGCCGCGTCGGTCGTCCACGCAGGACCGTGCAGATCGAGTTCCTGCGCGACGGCCGCCGCAGTCATGTTGGCGAGGAGGCCTGCGGCCGTAAACGGCCGGGAGGGAGCGACGCGGCCGACAGCTGAGGCGATGGCCTGCGGATCGGGCGCCTCACCGAGCTGGCCGCCCGCCATCAACTGGGCCGTGATGCGGCTCGACAACAGGAGGCGGTACTCGGTCGCCGTCACACCGAGGACGACGCCTGTGCGATGCGGCATCTCGGAGGGGCGACAGCCGGCGTCGGCGATCGCTTCGAGAGCCACCTCGATCGCGAGGCGCTGTTGCGGGTCCATCACCTCGACGCGGCGCGGGGGAATTCCGAAGTGCAGCGCCGGAAAGGTGCGAACGTCGTCGATGAACGCGCCGGTCGGGGCGTAGGAACGGTCCGTCGCCCGCTTGTTGGCGTCGAAGAACGCGTCATGGTCCCAGCGGTCCGGAGGAACGCGCCCAAAGGCGTGCGCACCAGCGAGGGCTTGGCGCCAGTAGGCAATCGGGTCGGCGGCGCCGGCGAAGCGGCAGCCGATGCCGACGATGGCGATGGGGCTCACGGGGACGCTCCGGGGGGGCGCCCGGTCGATCAGGACTGGGCGCGGGAGACGAGGTTGGCGAGGTCGCCGACCGTCTGCACCTTGGCGAGGTCTTCGTCGGCGAAAGTGGTCTTCGAGGCCTCTTCGAGTTGTCCGACCATCTCCATCGTGGCGATGGAGTCCAAGCCGAGGGACTCGATCGTCTGAGCGGGGGCGAGCGAGGCGAAATCGGCCTTGCGCTTGGGCGCCACCGCCGTCAGCGCGTCGCGGATCAGGCCGAGAATCTGTTGGTCATTCATTGGGGGCTCCGAAAAGGGGGCGCCGTTATCAGGTTCCCAGCGTGGCGGCCTTCGCCCGGGCCCAGACGCCGCGCGCCATGTGCTTGGCGAGGGCCAGACGGCCAGCCTGGGCGCCCGCGAGGCGATTGCCACCGGCACCGAGTTTGCCCTCCAGGTAGTCCTGGCGGGTCTTGCGCCGTTGGAGCTTGCCCGACGAAGTCTTGGGCAGGCTGCCCGCGGGCAAACAAACGACGTCGATGACCGAGACGCTCAGCTCCTTCCGGATCTTGGAGCGGATGGCCTCGACCACGGCCTCTTGGTCGTTGGCGCGCGTTTCAGCGACGACCACGACCTCTTCGCCGGCCTCGCCGGGGACGCTGAATGCGACGACGTTGCCCCGCCGCACGCCGTCCAGTTCCGCCACGCACCATTCGAGCGCCTGGGGATGCAGGTTGCGGCCGTTGACGATGATGAGGTCTTTGATCCTGCCCGTGACGACGACCTGGCCGTCGCGGACGTAGCCGAGGTCGCCTGTGCGAAGGAACCCGTCGGGCCGGTAAGCCTCGGCGGTCGCTTGGGGGTTCTGGAAATAGCCAAGCGTGACCGACGGGCCCTTGAAGCAAAGCTCCCCTTCGCGACCGTCGGGCAGCCATTGCCCATCGGCGCCGAGGACCCGGATCTCGTGCCCGCTGAAGGCGGCGCCACAAGCGACGTGTTCGGCCGTCAACTGGCCGTCGATCGCGTCGCGAACGGTGCCGTCGGCCTGGAAGGACTCCGCGTCGACAACAAGGCCTTCCCAAGTGTCCGGGCGCCGCTTAATCGACATCGCCAGCGTGGCTTCGGCCATGCCGTAGGCGGGCGTGACCGCATTCGTCGGCATCTTGCAACGCGTGGAGAACAGGTCCGTGAAGGCGCGAACCGTGGCTGGCTGAATGGGCTCGGCGCCGCAGCCGACCATTGCGAGGCAGCTGAGGTCCCAGTTCGTGAGGTCCTCGTCGCGAACGCGTTTCGTGGCGAGCGCAAAGGCGAAGTTCGGCGCGAACGTCACAGTGCCGCGGTGGCGGTGGATGGTGTCGAGCCAAACGCTTGGGCGTTTGATGAAGCGCAACGTCGGGATGAACACGGTGGGGATGCTGTGGAGGATGGGGGCGATGACGAAGCCGATGAGGCCCATGTCATGGTAGAGCGGCAGCCAACTGATGGCCTTGTCGCCGTTGCCCGGCACCATTTGCAGGGCTTCGTCGATGATGCCCCGCGCGTTGGCCACCAGGCTCGCGTGCGTGACCATGACGCCCTTCGGGTCCGCGGTGGACCCCGACGTGTACTGAAGGAAGGCCAAGTCGGCGGGAACGATGGGCTCCCAGGTGGGGGCCGCGTCGCATGTCCGGAGCGTGGGGGCGGCGACGACCTGCTTCAGGGTGGGCACCCGGTCAGCGAGGCTCCAGAGAACCGTGAGCAAGCGCTCGCTGGCGACGAGGAGCGACGCGCCGGCCTGCGTGAGGATGCGCTCGTTGCGGTCGACGTAGGCGTCGAGGCTCGCAAAGGACATCGGCGGGTAGAGTGGGACCGGAACGATTCCGGCGCGCAGGGCTGCGAGGAAGGTGAGGACGAAGTCCTCGGGCTCGATGACGATGAGGCCGACCCGGTCGCCCTTGCGCAGGCCGTGCGCCTGCAGCGCGGCAGCACGGACACTCGTTTCCCGGGCGATGTCGGGGAAGAGGTACTCCGTCTCATTTCCCTCGAGATCCTGGAACACGAAACCGCGGTCGGCGGCGTTCCAGCCAACTTCGGCAACGGCCTGGGCGACAGTCTCGAAGGTCGACGGCATGGGGGCTCCGGGGTTCGTGGCGGGCGCCGCACCCTAGGCTGCTGCTGGCGGCCGCGCAAGTGTGAAAAGCGGGGGAGGGAACATGATTCTGCGCGAATTCACTTCCGACCCGCTGGTCAGTTTGGGATGCATCGGACGCCGTCACTTGGCCGCTGGACGTGCCCAAGCGACGTCCAGGTACAGGCCCGGGTTCGGAGTATGAAGGCCAGCTGGGCGCCGACGGGTCCTCGAAACGGACGTGCCAGGCAACCGCGATGCGGCCGAGCAAACGGCGCTTCGCCTTGTTGGCCGAAAGGGCAATTTCGCTGTCGCCGTCGTGACCCTCGAAGTCGAGATTGAGGATGCGCCCGTCTTCGGCCACGTGGAGTTGGAGGCGGGAATCCGTCATCCATGCAGCAGCAACGTGGGCGACCAGGTCGACGAGATCCAGCTACGGCCGGCCCTGGCACCCCCAGCGGGAATCGAACCCGCGTCTGAGGATTAGGAATCCTCTGTTCTATCCACTGAACTATGGGGGCTCGGACCGGCCGCCTACTTCGCCGCCTCGGGGGTCGCCCAGCCGCCGCCGGGGCTTGGCCCGCGGCCACGGGCCAGCCTAGCTGGCTGCTGCAAAAGCGCCGTCCTGCTGCGCCCGCGGGGGCATCCCGCCCCGCGGCGTCACGGGGACCCCAGGCTCGGTCGCCGTACGCACGGTACGGCTTTCCTCGCCTTGCACCCCGTTCCTTGCGGGATCGGGCGCCCTCGCCGGCTCGCAACGGACGGCGCCGGTCATCACGCTCGCCGGCACGCCGGCGAGCGTTTCGCCCTTCTTGCAGCAGCCTGCTAGGTTAGCTGATCGCATGTTCACCCAGGCGACTTTCGACTTCCTCCAAGACCTCCGGGACCACAACGACAAGTCCTGGTTTGACGCCAATAAGGCCAGGTACGAGACCGTCGCCAAAGGCCCGCTCAGCGACTTTGTGCGCGCCATGGGCCCCGCCATTCGCAGCATCAGCGGGCACTACCTGGCTGACGATCGGAGCGCGTTCCGCATCCACCGTGACACGCGCTTCTCCAAGGACAAGAGCCCCTACAAGACGCACCTTGCCGCCCAGTTCCGGCACGAGGCCGTCCGTGGGCCTCTGTCAGAGACGGTCCATGCGCCCGGCTTTTACTGCCACATCTCGCCCGAAGGACTGGGCGAGATGGACGGCTGCTTTGGCGGCTTCGGTACGTGGAGGCCCGAAGGTCCCGCCCTGGCAGCCATCCGCGCACGCATCGTCTCCCATCCCGACGATTGGGCCGCCGCGCGCGACACGGTCTCGCTTGGCGGCGAGTCGCTCAAGCGCGTGCCCGCTGGATTCGACGCCGAACATCGGTTCGCCGACGACCTCCGCCGTAAGGACTACATCGGAAGCATCACCTTTGAACCTGCCGAAGTGATGGGCGCGAGTTTCGTCGACCGATTCGCCGACGCATGCCGGAAAGCCGCGCCGCTCAATCGCTTCCTTTGCAACGCGGTCGGCTTGCCCTGGTAGGGGGCACCATCAGGGGGTGCGGATCGTGAGCTCGCGGCCCACAACGACCTCGACGTAGGCAGCCTCGTCGGGGGCCACATACCGAACACCCGTCGCCCGCTCCAGGACGACGCCGTCGGCCGTAAATGCCGTCCATTCACGAAGCGGCTCACCCTCATCCCACCCCGTCGCGGGCGCCGTCCATGCCCCTGCATCGAGCAAGAGCGACGCGCTGAGCGCCTCGACGGGTGCCGGCCCGGCCGACCGCGCGCCGTAGAAGACGGGGTCCATGGGGTCGTCGCGCCAATCGCAGTGGATGTGGCTCTCATACCAGCCGATGTAGTCGGCGCCTTCGTCTTCACAGGTGTCGGCCAGGGTGTCGAGGCTATGATCGAGGGCCACGAGGTCGAGGCCGTCTCCGTATTGGTGCCGCGAAGAGGTCGCGCCGCCGACGGACGCATTGTAGGCGGGCGACCGGTACCCGCTATTGACCACGACCGGACCCAGGGTGTCGCGAATGGCCTGCAGCACCTCGATCGTCCGCGGCATCATGACCGCCCAGCGGCCCTTCCACGCCTCGGCGACCTCCCATAGGGCAAAGTTGGGCGCCAACATCGTGTCAGGGTCCTCCCAATCAAGGTCGAGGGCCCGCGTCGGCGCCGCGTACTGGGCGGACCCGTACAGGGGGTCCGGGTAGACGTAGTCGGGGTCGTCCGCCGGCCAAGGCCACGTGTCGAGGCACAACGTTCCGTCGCCGTTTTCGCCAAGGTAGCAGACGACGACCGGGGCACTGGAAGTGCCAGACGACGTTGTCGGCGTCGATGTCGTCGGCGTCGTGGGAACCGGCGGCGCCGAGGTGTCGGTCCCCGTCGGATCTGGCGGGATCGGCAGGTCATACTCATTCGGCGCCTCGTCAGCAGGCGCGCGCACGACCACAGCGTCGTCTTGCCGGGGTCCACACGCCATCCAAATGCGCACGATCATGTCATCTCCGCGCGTTCGCCAGCCTCCGCTATCCGGCCCCACGCGCGCCGCCTTCGTCGACGGGACAGCTCTCGCCTACCGGGCCTGGCACGCACTGCCAACGACCATTCGTGGACCCGACGGCGGGCTGACGAATGCCGCCCTTGGCTTCGCCCAGATGTTCCGCAAGCTCTTGCTCATGCGCCGCCCGTTCTTCGGCGCCGTCGTCTTCGACGCACCGGGTCCGACCTGGCGGCACGCGATGGACGCCACCTACAAAGACCACCGGCCGCCCATGCCTTCCGGCCTCCGAGGCCAACTCGCGGCCATCGATGCCGTCGTCGCCGCACACGGCTGGCCCGTCCTGCGCCAGGCCGGCGTCGAGGCGGACGACGTCATCGCGACATTGTGTAGCGTCGCGCGGCGCGCGGGCCACGACGTCCTGTTGGTCTCGGGGGACAAGGACCTGTCGCAGCTGATCGGCCCCAACTGGGTCGACGGCGAATCCTGGCGGCTGCCAGCGGGCTAGCAGGCCACATGAAACGCTGGCTCCTCACCTGTTCCGTCGTCCTCACCGCGCTCGCCTGTGGAGGCGCTCCGGGCGCCGATCCAGGCGAGCGACCGCCCCGCCGAAGCGACGCCGAGCGCCCTGCCCCATCGCCCGTTCCAGGCGACGACCCTGGCGACCGCCCGCGCCAACCCTCCCCCGGCGACGAAGGCCCCGACGAGCGCGATGACCGCCGCCCTCCATCCGGTGGGAAGCCCGACAACGGCAAGCCCGCCGACGAGGACCGGCCGCGCGACAACCCCAGCCCAGATGACGGCGATGCCAACGGCGACGGCCGCCCCGACGACATGCCCGCCGAAGGTGGAAAGCCCGGCGGCATGAAGGACCAACTCCAGCTCATCCAGATCGGCAAAGACTCGACCGGCGAACAGCGCACTGCCTACATCCACGTCCCCAAGACGCTTCCGGCCACCGGTCGCAAGGCCATCATGGTGTTTCACGGCGGATCGGGCTCCAACGCCATGGCGCTGGCGCCCAATTGGTCGTCTCGGTTCAACAAGGACGCCGTCCTGGTCTTCCCCAACGGCCAGATGTCCAACTCTCAGCGCGGCGGTTGGGCCATCGACAAGGTCGGCGAACGGCGCCATCTCGACACGATCGTCAAGCTCATCGATCAACTCGTCGCGAGCCACGGAGTCGATCGCAAGCGCATCTGGGCTGCAGGCTTCTCGTCGGGCTCAAGCATGACCTGGGACTTGGCGTGCTTCGAGGGGGGCCGATTCCAGGGTTTCGGTTTCGTCTCCAAGTACATGATCGAAGACGCGACCGCGCTCTGCAAGTCGCCCGCGAAGTCCTTCGCCATTTTCGCCGGAACGCAGGACAAAGATAGCCCCTACGCCGGCTTCAAGGACCAGCGTGGCACCTTCCAGATGGGCGCGGAGGAGGCCGCCGCTTGGTACGCCGGCAAGGGCGGCTGCAAGGCGCAGCCGACGTCAGAGCGCAAGCTGGCCGACTCGGCTGACGACAACACGCGCGTGACGGAGCGCACCTGGACCGGGTGCGGCAGCATCGGTGCCGCCCGTCTCTATAAGATCGACGGCGGCGGCCACTCCTGGCCGGGTGGCCGCCTCAGCAAGCTGCCGAATGCATGCCACGACATTTCGGCGACGGATGAGCTGATCAACTTCTGGAAGGCGTACGCCGGCTACTGAATCGAGTCGACGACCTGCGCGATCAGGTTGACGAGTTCGTCGACCCGTGCGCGGTCGCGGGCGCGCGCTGCGATTTCAATGCGATCGCCAAGATCGGTCAATTCAGGGAAGCCGTAGGGCGTCCCTGACCCCTTCATGCTGTGGCCCAATCGCTGGACCTCGCCGAACTCCCCGCGCAGGAGCAAATCTCGGATCGCCGCGACGTCAGCGCGGCGATTGTTCAGGTAGATGGGGATGAGATCGACGATGTCGGGGTCGACCTCACGGCGGGTCGTCCGGCGCGGTTCACTGGCCGCCTCGGTTTCAACTGGGGGCGCACGGCGAAGGCAGCCGCCGACTGCATCGAGCAGGGCCTCCTTCCGCACGGGCTTGGACAACCAAGCCGTGCAACCCGCCTCCGCGATGCTCTCGCCGACCTTCGCACCGGCGTTCCCCGTCACCGCGAGGATCGGCGCGGCGAAGCCCGCCAAACGAAGGTCGCGCGTGAGCGCGAGGCCGTCTCGGCCAGGCATCTCGACGTCCGTGATCACGAGGTCCACTGCGTGCTCAGCGACCGCGCGCTGCGCGTCGTCGGCAGAGGCCGCCAAGACGACCTCGGCCCCTGCTCTTGCCAGAAGCTCTCGCATGAACGTGCGGGTGTCGAGGTCGTCATCCACGACAACGACTACGGGCGTGGCCCGAACCCACCGTTCCACCAGGGCAAGCAGCCGTTCCCGCGTGATGGGTTTCGTCGTGAAATCATCCATGCCCGCGCGCAGGCAACGCTGGCGAATGGCGTCGGTCGCGTGGGCGGTCACCGCGATGATCGGCGTCCGAGAGCGCTGTTGCAGTGCCTCGTCCGAACGAAGATGCGCGGTCGCTTCGATACCGTCCATCTCGGCCATGTGAACGTCCATCAGCACGAGGTCAAAGCGTTCTCCATGGGCGGCCTCGATCGCTCGTCGCCCTTCGTTGACAACGACCACCCGATGGCCCGCGCCGCTGAGAATGCCGAGCGCGACGGCCTGGTTGTCCACGTTGTCCTCCACGAGGAGGACGTCTGCTGGCCGCGTCAGGCGCCGCTCCAAAGGCGTCGGGGGAGGCCGTCGTATGGGCGGCCGCAGCAACGGGGCCACCGGCGGCGCCAGGTCGTCGGTCGTCGCCGGCGCCGGCTCCCCGTCGCCGCGAAGGGCCGCCAGGTAGGCACCAAGCCGCGTCGGCCGGAGCAGCAACCCGTCCAACACGCCTTCGGTCCCAGCGAACGACCGCGTAGGGTCTACTGTCATCACCATGCGCGTCCGAACTCGCCTTTGGCGCAGCTGGCGCAGCGTGGTCACAGGATCGGCCCCCTCCATGTCCTGGTCCCACACGACGACGTCGTGAGGCTCGCCGGCCAAGGCCTCACGCAGGGCCGCGACGTCGCCCACCGTCGCCACGTCGGCACCGGCGTGTCGCGCGACATTGACCAACCAAGCCGACGATACGGGGTGGGCGTCGACCACCAACACCCTCAGGCCACGCAGGGGGAAAGCGTCGGTGGGGGGTGCTTCGGCCAGCAGCGGCAGCCTGACCTTGAACACGCTGCCGGCGCCAGGCTCGGAACGCATGTCGATACGTCCGCCCATCATGTGGACGAGGCTGCGGGTGATGGCCAGCCCGAGGCCGGTCCCCGAGGTGCGCCCCGCCGTCGTATGGGCGGCGCGGAAGAAGCGGCTGAACACTTTCTGTTGATCGCGTGGCAGAATGCCAATTCCCGTATCGGCGACCGAGATCACAAACTCGATGCGTCGGTCATCGGGTATCGGCCTCGCGCGCAGCCGCACGATGACCTCGCCGCGCTCCGTGTACTTGATCGCATTGGACACGAGGTTCGTGACGACCTGCCGCAACCGGTTGGCGTCGCCGTGGACGACCCTCGGCAAATCCGGGGAGATGTCGCAGAGCAGGCGGAGGCGCTTGCGGGCTGCAGACACCGCAAGGAACTCGACCACGTCCTCGACGACGTCCGAGACGCTGAAAACCGCAACCTCGAGGTCCATCTGCCCGGCCTCGATCTTCGAAAAGTCGAGGATGTCGGTGATGAGGTGCAGCAGCGCCTCAGTGTTCATGCGCACGGTGTGCAATAAGCGGCGTTGCCGGTCCGTCAGGTCGGTGTCCAGCGTCAGCTCAGTCATGCCGACGATGGCGTTGAGCGGCGTACGGATCTCGTGGCTGATGTGGGCGAGGAAGTCAGACTTGGCCTGACTTGCGGCTTCCGCCGCATCGCGAGCGCGTTCCAGCAGTGCGGTGGTCCGCCGCTGATCGGTCGTTTCGCGCGCCGTGACGGCGACCACAGTGGAGCCGTCGGCGTCCGCACGCGCCGGCGCGACCGTCGCATTGAACCAACGGGTGTCCTCGCCTTGGCCCACCGCCAGTTCGACTTGTGCCGTCTGGCCCGCGAGCGCGCCTCGGTACGCGGCCTCCCAGTCAGGGCGGGCAGTCGGAACGTGCATGTCGAGGACGGCCGCCCCCACAAGGGGACGCCGACCGAGCGCCTCGCCGAGTCCGGCCAGGGCGCGGTTGAAGGCGACCAGCCTCAGCTTGCCATCCACGCACCAAACTGGGTCGACCGTGGCGTCCAAAAGCACGTGTAGGCGCCAAAGGGCCAGATGCGCCTCTTCCACCTCCCGTCGCGCAGCCTGGCGTGAATCCGGCGCCATATTCCCCCGTTCGGCTCGGCCTACCACGCGGAACCGGGCGGCGAGGCGACGGCCGCCATCACGGCTCGATCTGGTACTTCTTGAGCTTCCGATACAGCGTCGTGCGCGGAATGCGCAACGCTCGAATCACTTCACTCATGTTGCCTTCGGCACGTCGGATGGCGTCCAAGATCATGTCCCGCTCGACCTGATCACGGGGCGGCAGATCGACGTCGAGGGTCGACGGCGGCGCCAGGGGCTGACGCATCGGCGCGGCCACGCGCATGGGGGGCAGAGCGACCGTCGGCGGGAGCGCGCTCACGGCGCCCGACATTTCGCGAACGCGGCGTGGCAAATCCTCCAACTCGACGACGTCCCCCGAACTCGCGACGAGCGCTCGCTCCACGGCGTTCTGCAACTCCCGAACATTGCCTGGCCATGCATAGGTGAGCAGCGCTTGGCGCGCCTGGTCGGAGAAGCGAACCCTCGGACGCTCGCCGCGCGCCCCGGCCTCGGCCAGGAAGTGCGCCGCCAGCAATGGGATGTCCTCACGCCGCTCTCGGAGCGGGGCGAGGTCGAACTCAAACACGGCGAGCCGGTAAAAGAGGTCCTCGCGAAACTCGCCCTTCTGGCAGGCCCCGACCAGGTCTTTGTAGGTCGCCGTGACGATGCGGACGTCCACGTCGATCTCTTCGTTGCCGCCTACTCGGTAGAATTGCCGCTCTTGCAAGACGCGCAGCAGCTTGGCTTGGAGCCCCGGGCTGAGCTCCCCGACCTCATCGAGGAACAGCGTCCCCCGGTTCGCCTGCTCGAAACGACCCGTCCGTCGGGCACCTGCCCCCGTGAACGCCCCCTTTTCATGGCCGAACAGCTCTGTCTCTTGCAGGGTCTCTGGAATCGCCGCGCAATTGATCGCGACGAACGGGCCACCCGCCCGTCCAGAGTGCATGTGGATCGCCCGAGCGACGAGCTCCTTCCCAGTCCCCGATTCCCCTGTGATCAACACCGTGACATCGCTCGCGGCGACGCGGTCGATTTGGCGGAAGAGACGCAACATGGGCGGCGAGACCCCAACGATTCCGCCGTAGGCGCCCCGTTGGTCGCGGTCGGCCTGCCGCATGCGCTGGGAAACGAGGTTCTGATCGACGGCCCCTTTGACGGCCTCGATGAGGCGCATCCGATCCACGGGCTTCGTCAGGTAGTCGCATGCGCCCGCCTGGATGGCCTTGACGGCGTGCGGGACGCCCGCGTCGGCAGTCAACATCAGAACCGGTAGGAAGGGGTGCGTGTGCCGCAGGCGCCCAAGAACCGTCATGCCGCCGATCCCGCTCATGTGCAGATCCAGCAGCACGGCGTCGGGAATGACGCGCTCAAGCGCCTCGATGCAACTCGCGCCGTCGGCAAAGCCGTGGGCCTCGTAGCCCCCGCGCTCCAACCACCGCATCACCAGGGTGCGATGGCTTTCATCGTCGTCAACGACCAACACAATCGGGAGCGTCGACTCCTCCCGAGTCCCCTCGGCCACGTGCATCTCCCCGGGGCTCCCTACCACGAAGTCGGCTCAGCGCGCCCACACCTTGAGGGTCTGGCCGATGTCGTCGAGCACGGACCGGACCACATCGTAGTCCGGGTGCCTCACCGCCACGTACGCGTTGGCGAGGTAGCCGGCTTCCACGGGCTGGGTCCGGTGCCCAACCGGGGGCAGGTGCAGCTTGAAGATCATGTTGCCGTACCGCGCCTGAACCTGGTCGACTCCGCTGTAGCCAGCGATCGTCCCATCTTGGTTCGGCCGCAGGGCCACAAGGCCCGCCGCATATCGACGCGACGCGGACTCCTCGACGCGACCCCACACCACCGCGCGCGCCCAGGCCGTGTACAGGTCGAAGTCGTTCGCCGCACAGTAGGTGTCCCACCAGTTGCAGCCCGGCGGTCGAGCACCGATCTCGGAAAATACGAGGCCCTTGGGCCCGACGAACCACTCCATGTGCGTCGCCGACGTGTTCAGCCCCAACTCGCGGACAACCTGGCGTCCAAAATGCCGCAACTCGCCGTAGCCAGGCGCGTCGATGCGGTTCGTCGCCACCATTTGCGGGCTGACGCTCCGGTCCCGCATCGCTTGCAACACATTCGGATAGTAGTGCGTGATCGCCTCGAACACGACTTCGCCGTCCACCGTCAACGTGTCGAAGTAGCCCTCATGTCCGAGGACGAACTCCTCCATCGTGAAGAACCGCTCACGCTCCGTGAGGCCAGTTTCACGCAGGGCCGCCTCCAGCTCCGCGGCGTTGTCGATGCGGTAGGTCGCCGCGGCGCCAGCGCCGTCCCGCGGTTTGAGAATGACGGGGTACCCGACCTCCGCGACGAATGCGACGGCGTCGGAGGCCCGGCTGACGGCGGCATTCCGCGCGCACGGGATGCCGCGTTTGCGCAGCTCCTGCTTCATCACGAACTTGTCGCGGCAGAGGTTGGCCACGTCGTAGGGCGTGCCGGGGATGCGCGTCGCTTCGCGCACGCGCGCCGTGCACAACACATGGGCCTCGACCGTCGCTTCGAGGCGATCGACCCACGGACCTCGCCGTTGAATGCGGGTCACGGCGTCGATCATCGCCGCTTCGTTGCCGATGGCTGGCACATATTCGTAGCCGTCCAACAAACTGCAGATTTCCGGATCGAGGTGCTCCGGCTTCGTGTCTCCGAGCCCGGTCACGCGCGCGCCGACATTCTTGAGGCCGCGCACAAAGCGCCGCTGGTTCGCCGGAAAGTTCGGCGCAACGAAGATGACGTGCGGCATGATTACTCCCCCATTCCGATCCGGTCACGCTCGGTCTTGCACCAAAAACGCACCAGGCCATGGAAATGATCAGTGAACGCCTCGACCTCGTGAGCCGGGTAAAGCGCCGCTACCTTGGCCCGGATGACATCGCGCATTTCCGGCGCTGAGAAGACGTCCACTGCGATGCGGTCGAAGTCGGCGAGGTGCTTCTGGCACCAGTCCTCGAATCGATCGGCGTCGAAATGGGCGCGCGCAATGGCGTCGTACCGATCGAGCTGCGCGTCGAGGTCCAGGCCGGGGTCCCGCGCGTCGAGGAACGGGCGCCAGTCCAAGTTCATCTTCATCGGGCGCCGCGTCGCAGCGCAGAACAAGCTCCACCGCACCAGCGCCTTCACCAACCAAGGCCAGTGGTAGTGCAGGCTCGTCACCTGGCTATCGGGGCAGGCATTGGCGAAGTCGATGGGGTGCAGGACGCCATCGGCGCGCAACATCTCGCAGGAGTTGAAATCCCAGCCGAAGAAGGCGTTGATCGTGCGGCAGACGCGTGTGGCCGTGCGCCAACCGGGTCCGTCGAGGAAGCCGAAGTCCACGACGTACCGGCCGTGCAGGGGCTGGTCGGGGTCGTATTTGACGACCTGGACCTGCGGGCCGACGCCGATGGCGCGCACGAACAGGTCCCAGTTCTTGACCCCCGCCTGAAGATGCTGGACGCGCTTTCCGGACGCGTCGTAGGCGGCACGCAGGTCGCGCTCGTCCTTGACTTGCGTGACGCCGACCCAGCCACCACCGTCGTAGGGCTTGAGGAAGGCCGGATACCCGACCCCGCGGCCCACTTCGCCGACGTCGAAGAGGTCGTTGTAGCGGCGGACGGTGACCTCCCAGTCCCCGTCGGTCTCATACGCCTTTGGCGGGATCATCATGGTCTTGGGGATCGGCAACCCGAGGCGCATCATCGCGGCGTACGTCGTGTGCTTTTCGTTGCTCTGAATCGACCATGGGTTGTTGAGCACGTACAGATCGTCGGCGACGACCGATTTCTTGATCCACTCGCGCGTCGTATGGAACCAGTGGGTCAGCCGGTCGACCACGAGGTCGTAGCGACATGGCTCCGCCAAGTCGAACGGCGCCACACGCACGCGCTGGACGTCGAAACGGATCTCGCCTTCCGGCGACTGGACAGCGAGATCGAGCTTCTTGACCAGCATCTCGAAGGCCGCGGGCCAACAGAGGTCCGCGCCCAGCGACAACCCGATCCGCCTGGTCACTACCGCCATGGCCAGTCCTCCCCGGTCGACCGCGCTATCGCAGCGTCCGCGCCGCTGACCACGGCCCGGTGAACATGGTGTTAGGATGGACCCCTGGTGCGGGCCCCAGGCCCGCGTTGGAGAGGCCATGCGTTCCGTGTTTCTGCTCGCGATGACTGGCTGCGGCGGACCCTGGGACGCGCCGGTGCTCTCGCTTGGCCCCGAAGGAGCCGACACCGAGGACGACCTCGTCGCGGCCGTGATCGACCCTGGACCCGATGCCCGACCCGACGCCGAATGGACCTTCCTGTGGCTGCGCGACGGCGCCGCTGTCGCCGACCTGACCACGAGCATCGTCCCCGCTTCCGCCACCGCCCGCGGCGAGACATGGGAAGTCCGCGTCAGCCCGGCGGACCACGATGGGGACGCGGCGGTGGCCTCGCTCCTGATCGCCAACGCGTCGCCGACCGCGGCGGTGTCCTTCGAACCGGCCTCGCCCGAGCCGGGTGAACCCATTCTGGCGCTCGCGACAGGCACGGATGCCGACGTCGACACCGTCACCTTTCGCTACGCGTGGTCGCGCAACGGCACTCCAAGCGGGCACACCGAGGCGCTCCTCCCCGCGGACGTCACGGTTCGCAACGAGCTTTGGTCAGTCATCGTCACCCCGAACGACGGGTTCGACGATGGTCCGACGGCCGCCGCCGAGGTGGCGATCGGCAACGCGGCCCCGTCGATTGCAACCGTAACCATCGGACCCGAATCGCCCACCGAGCGGACGGACATCTCGGCCACGGCGACCGTCACGGACGCCGACGGCGACGTCGTCACCGAAAGCTGGACCTGGCGCGTCAACGGCGCCGACGTCGCGGGCGTGTCCGGGCCGACACTCACGGGTGCCTCATTCGCGCGAGGCGACCACGTGATCGCCACCCTGACAGCGGATGACGGCTCGGCCTCGTCGACCGCCGACAGCAATGAGCTTGTCGTCGCAAACGCTGGCCCTGAAGCGATCGACGTCGCCATCGCACCCGAGCCCCTTCGCGTCGCCGACATCGCGACCTGTTCGTGGTCTTCCGTGGTTGACCCCGATGGCGACACCGTCGCCAGCACCGAGGCCACCTGGCGCCTCGACGGCACTCCAATCGCCAGCGGCCCAGACCTTGTGGGAGTCTTCGCCAAGGGTCAGACCCTGGCCTGCGACGTCGTGGCGACCGACCTCGACGGCGCCGTCGGGCCTACGATCACGGCCGAGTTGGTCGTCGCGAACACGGCGCCGGTCGCGACGTCCGCGACCCTGTCCGACGCGAGTCCCGACGGCGGTGCCAGCGTCACGGCGTCGGGCATCGCGACTGACGCCGACGCCGACCCCGTCACGTTCACGTGGCGTTGGTGGGTCGACGGAGCCGAGGTCTCCACCGAGGACGCCCTCCACCCCTCGCTCTTCGCCAAGGGCGACACGATCCAGGCCGAGGGAACCCCGACCGACGGCGACGATGCCGGGGCGCCGGTCCTGTCGAACATCGGCACGGCCACGAACTCTGCGCCGCTCGTCGCGCTCGGCCCGCTGGTCCCGGACCCCGTCCGCACCAACGATACGCTGACGATCACCTTCACGGCATCCGACCGCGACGGGGAACTGGTCACCACGTCCACCTGGTGGACGGTCGACGGCGCAACGGTGGCCACCGACACCACGTCGTTGCCTGGGACGGCCTTCGCCAAAGGCCAAACCGTCGCCTTCCACGCGACGGCCAACGATGGTCTGGTCGACGGTCCCGAATCGACCGCCGAGATCGTCGTCGCAGACACCGCCCCAAGCGTCGCTGGCGCAGAGGTCAGCCCCGCGGACCTGCACGAGGGCGTCGTGGCCAGCTGCGCCCCGCTCGGCTGGTCCGACGCCGACGGCGACCTGCCGGCCTTCACGGTCGAATGGCGCGTCAACGGCGCGCTCGCGTCGTCCGACCTCACCCTGACGGGCGCCGATTTCGACCGCGACGATTCTGTCGTCTGCGTGCTCACGCCCGATACCGGCGAGGCGGGCGCTCCGGCCACCAGCGCACCCGTCATCGTCGGCAACGCACCCCCGAGCCTCGCCGAATCGCTCATCGTGCCGGTCGCCCCGATCTGGGGCTTCGACGACCTCGTCTGCAAATTGGGCGCGCCGGCCGTCGACCTCGACGGGGACCCGCTCACCTACACCGCGCGCTGGTCCAACTCGTGGACCGACGACTATCCGGCGGCCACCACGTCCCAACCCAACGACACGATTCCCGCGGCCGAAACGACGCAGGACCGGGCCTGGACGTGCGTGCTGACGGCCGACGACGGCCAAGACCCGGTCGAGGGGTCCCCCGCCACCGTCGTGCCCACCCCCGCGGGCGGCAACATCCTCGTCATCGTCGCCGACGACCTTGGCGTCGACAAGGTCGCCGCCTATGGCGAACACCCCGACCCGCCGCCGACCCCCGTCCTCGACCGCCTGGCGGACGAAGGCGTCAAATTCCGCCATGCCTACAGCGGCCCGGTCTGCGCCCCGACCCGCGCCAACATGATGACCGGCCGGTACGGCCGTCGCCACGGCGTCGGCAAGATCATCAACGTGTGGACCTACGACTACGCGCTACCGGCCAACGAATTGCCGCTGCCCGCCGTATTGGATTCCTCCGCCTATTTCTCGTACTCCAACTCGTTCGTCGGGAAATGGCACCTCGGTTCCCGCCCCGAGGGCCCGTCCCACCCGGCCGATTTGGGTTGGTCCTGGCACGCCGGTTCGCTTGGCAATTTGGCCGACCCTACTACCATCGACACCATCGGAAAGAAGGACTACAGCTACTGGGAGCGAGACGACAACGGGTTCGTCTCCATCAGCACCGAATACGCGACGATTCAGACGACGGACGACGCGCTGGATCGCATTGCCGTCATGCCCGAGCCCTGGATGTTGTGGCTCGCCTACAACGCCCCGCACGAGCCTCTTCACGTGCCCCCGGCATCGCTGCACTCGTTCGTTGGCCTCGACGACGCGTCGAGCGACTACGACAAATACCAAGCCATGGTCGAGTCCCTCGACTCGGAAATGGGCCGGCTGTTGGTGTCGATCGACCCCGTCGTCCTCGACGCGACAACGGTGTTCTTTATCGGCGACAACGGCACGCCAAAACACGGCATCTCCGCGCCCTTCGACCCCGAAAAGGGCAAGGGAAGCGTACACGAAGGCGGCGTCAACGTTCCGCTCATCGTGCGCGCCCCCCATCTCGGCCTCATCGGCGGCACGGAAAGCACCGCATTCGTCCATGCCGTAGACCTGTTTACGACGATTTCGGTCATCGTCGGCGTCGACCCCGGCGAGTTGGAACAACAACTCCCGGACGGTACCTTTCGGCCCATCGCCTTCGACGGTCAGTCCATCCTGCCCTATCTGTCCGACCCGATGCGGGTCGGCGCACGGGAAACGATGTTCGTCGAGCGCTTCGAGCCCAATGGCAAAGACCCGTTCTTCTCGGAGAGCGTGGCCATTCGCGACGAGCGCTGGAAGTTGATCCGTGCCTTCGAAAACGGCAAGGATGCGGAGAATTTCTTCGACCTCGTATTCGCCGGGCTCGACGTCCCCGTCGAGGGCCTCACCGAGGACCTGCTCCTCACCGAGGACCTGCTCCTCACCGAAATGGATGAGGAGCAGCAGGCGGCCTACGACCGCCTTTCGGCCGCCCTCGACGCACAGCTCGCCGAACTGACCTACGACGTCCCCGAATACGCGCCCGAGGTCTATCTCGCCGCCTTCCTCCCCGATCCGCCCTACCCGGGCGAGGACATCAGCTGCGTGGCCGCGGGATGGCGCGATGGCGACGACGATGAGGTCACCTTCACCTACGACTGGGAACTCAACGGCGTGCCGTTGGCCGTCGACGGCGACACGTTGACGAGCGACCAGTTCGTTCTCGGCGACGAGGTCAGCTGCACCATCACGGCGTCGGACGGCCTCGCGAGCGGCGCCTCGGCGACGGTCACGGCCACCATCGTGGACGCCCCCCCGACGCTTCAAAGTGTCCAACTCACCCCCGATCCCGCCAACTCCGCGGACACCCTGTTGTGCAGCGCGCTCGGCGTGGAGGACCCGGACTCCGACGTCGTCGAGGTCCACTACCAGTGGCGGGTCGGCTTCGATCAGCTGGAACTCGACCAGCCCACGCTCGACAATTCGTGGTTCGTGCGCGGCAACGACGTGCAATGCGGCGTGACGCTCGACGACGGCGTGACCGTGACCGCCGAGGAATTCAGCAACATCGTCGTCATCGCCAACCACCCGCCGACGGCGCCGATCATCGAGGTGCAACCTTCGGAGCCGGAGCCCGGGGTCGACGACCTGTGGTGCGGCGTCCTCGTCGACCCCTACGATGCCGACCTCGATGTCCTCGGCTTCCAGGTCAGCTGGACGGTCGACGGCGTCGATTGGGCCGGACCCACGGACACCCTGGTTCTCGCCGGCGACACCATCCCGGCCGCCGAAACGGAAGACGGCCAGCTATGGGTTTGCAACGTCAAGGCCCACGACGGCCTCGAATTCGGCGACATCGGCCAGGCCGCGACATGGACCTGGGGCGTTGCCCCCGAGATCTGGCCCCAAGGCCTGGATTTCCGCCCCACCAACGCGACATGTTTGGCCGGCGATCGGCGCCCAAGTGGGGCCGCCGCCGAGTGGGTCCCCGCCTACTCGCTCCTCCTCGAGGAGCCCGTCTTCATGACCCACCCGCCAGGGGATGACACCTGGTGGTACGTCGTCCTGCAAGACGGCGAAATCGTCCGGTTCCTCAACCAGCCCGACACCGAGACCTTCGACGTCGTCATGGACATCCAGGACGCCGTCCGCAACGAGCCGGGCGAACAGGCCGGCATGATGGGTCTCGCGTTTTCGCCCGACTTCGATATCACGGGCGAGGTCTACATCTTCTATACGGCGAACGGCAACGACCTCGACATCGCCAGCTACATCCGAATCAGCCGGTTCACCAGCTTCGACGGCGGCGCAACTCTCGATCCGGCCTCCGAGGAAATCCTCTACGAATTGCCCCAGCAGTTCATCTACCACAAGGGCGGACACCTCTCCTTCGACGCTGACGGGTACCTCTGGTTCGCCATCGGCGACGGCGGTGGCCTGCTTGACCCCCTGGACCATGGGCAGAACCTGTTCAGCCCGTACAGCAAGATTCACCGGGTAGACCCGACGGTTGGCTACCCGTGGGGCATTCCCGCCGACAATCCCTATGCCGACGGCGTCGATGGTCTGCCGGAGATTTGGGCGAGCGGCTTCCGCAATCCTTGGCGTTTCACCTACGACGAAATCACGGAGAAATTGTGGGTTGGTGACGTCGGATCCCAGGACTGGGAGGAGGTCAGCGTCCTGACCAAGGGTCAGAACGCCGGTTGGTCGGTCGTCGAGGGCACACATTGTGTGGACCCCGCCGACTGCGACACCACCGGCATCACCATGCCCATCGTCGAGTGGAGCCACAATGGTGGCGCAGCAGCCGTCATCGGTGGGCTCGTCTACCGCGGCTCGGCGATTCCCGGCCTCGTTGGGACCTACCTGTACACGGACTACTACGGGGGGACGCCCCTCGACGCCATCCGCGACATCGGCGGCGGCAGCTACGTCGTCGAGAACATCATCCCGGCCACGGGCCTCCGCATCGCGAGTTTCGCGGCGGACGAGGCCGGCGAAGTCTACGCGGTGGACTACCTTCAGGGCCAAATCTACCAACTCGTCCCGACCGAGCCGGAACCGGACTCCTTCCCGCGCAAATTGTCCGAGACGGGCTGCGTCGACCCGCTGGATCCCACCTTGCCGTCCACCGCGATGATTCCGTTCGATGTCACGGTGGCGCTGTGGAGCGACGACGCCGAAAAGAGTCGCTACCTCGCGATTCCCGATGGCACGACCATCGAGCTTGGCGACGACGGCGACTTCGAATTCCCGATCGGGACCGTGATGCTCAAGACGTTCGCCTACGACGGCGTCATCTTCGAGACGCGCCTCCTCATGCGCCACAACGACGGCGAGTGGGCCGGCTACACCTATCAGTGGAACGAGGACCACACCGACGCGGACTTGCTGGACGACAACGTCACGACAGACGTGATGGGGCGCAGCTGGACCTTCCCGACGGCGCAGTGCATGGACTGCCACACATCGACAGCCGGGCGCGCGGTGGGCGCGGAGACGCTGCAGCTCAACGCGACGTGGGCCTACCCCAACGGCCGCCTGGCGAACCAAATCGCGACCTGGCAGGCCATCGGGCTCTTTGCGACGGATCCGGGGCCGCCGGAGACGTTGCCCGCTTTGCCCGCCCTGGACGACGAGACAGCGTCACTCCAGGATCGAGGACGCGCCTATCTGCACGCCAACTGCGCCTACTGCCACGGCGAGGGCGCCGGTAGCGGGCCTCAGGACTTCCACTACCTCTCCGAATTCCCGAACTACTGTGACGTCGCGCCCTTCGGTGAGGACCTCGGGGCTGGCGCGGACGCGCGAATTCTGGCCCCCGGCCACCCCGAGAACAGCGTCCTGTACCTGCGGATGGCCGACCTTGGCGCCTTCCGGATGCCGCCCGTTGGCACCGAGGTACTCGATCTCACCGCGCTGGGCCTCATCGAGGCCTGGATCGACGAGACCGAGGTCTGTACGTTCTGAAATCCGACGTCCGTCGCGAGCCCCCGAGGGCTCAGCGCTCGCAGACGTAGGGTTTTGTCGTGTGGCACGCGTCGTCATTCCAGCCCAAGTCGGGATGGAAGCGATTCAAGGTGCCACAGTCCTCGCCGCCCGAGTCGTTGGGCTCACCTGGGTACCAGTGCGTGATGGCGACCAGGCTTCCGTCGTCCCAAACCCATGTTCCTTCCAAGGTCCGGTCGTTGAAGCCCATCCACCAGGAAGAACCGATGATCCCGAAGCCAGCGCCCGCGACGTCGATCGTGGCGTCCACCCAGGTCTCCTCGACCGGATCGCCGATCGACACAAGAAATGCGCCGTCCGCTGCACACGCCGCTTGGGCGTCCTCCCAGTTCAAACTGGGTGAGCAGAACGTGTAGCAGCCGTCCCCGTTGACGTGCGCGACGCAATCCGGCGTAGGTGCGACACAACAAGTATCGTCGGCGCCGTCACAATCCTGGTCCAGACCGTCCTCGCAGGTCTCGGGTGCCCCAGGGAACACGCCCGGGTCAACGTCGTCGCAATCCAGCCCCAGGCTCACCGCCACCCACCCCGGGATCGGGGACGAGCAGTCGACGACCCCAAGAAGCGCGCCCTCGCCAAACCCATCGCCATCATCGTCGAACCAAAAATCGGTCGGGGCACCGATGCTGGGGTCTGCGTCGTCACAATCTTCGTCATTGTCGACGTGGCCCACGGGCGGCGCGCAAGACGGAACGCCGACGCCGGCGCCCCAGCCGTCGCCGTCCAAGTCCGGGAACCAGTCACCGGCCGTGGAGAGGTCCACCGACGGGTCCGCGTCGTCCTTCAGCCCGTCGCAATCGTCGTCGAGGCCATTGCATGCCTCGATCGCCGCGGGATTTACGGCAGGATCAGTGTCCAAACAGTCGGTTGCATCGGCCGACATTCCCTCAGGCGCTGTGCACGCCCAGACCGCCAACGGGTCCGGATACACGCCAAACCCGTCTCCGTCGTCGTCATGGTAGAACCAAATCTGCGTGGAGATGTCCAAAGCGGGGTCGTCTTCGTCGGCGAGGCCGTCGCAATTGTCGTCCCACCCATTGCAGACCTCTTCCGCCCCTGGATTCACGGCGGAATCGGCGTCGTCGCAGTCGTCGCCACCAAGGGCGAGCGCGACCCAACCATCGCCATCGGCGTCGCAGGAGGCGTCGCACTCGTCGTCCGCACAATCGACCAGGAAATCGGCGTCATCGTCGACGCCATTGACGCAGTCCTCGGCGCAGACGTCCGTGCAGGATGGGTCATCGCAGTCCGCGGCGCCGCTCAGGTCGTTGTCCCGACCATCGTCGCACACCTCGTCGCAACTCCCGTCACAATCGGGGTCGTCGCAATCGACGAGGGCATCGCCGTCATTGTCTCTGGCATCGGCGCACAACTCGTCGCAATCCGCAATGGAGCAATCGGAGTCCGAACAATCGGCGGCGCCATCGGCGTCGTTGTCGCGGGCGTCCGTACAATCTTCGGCGCAGGTGGGTTCGTTGCAGTCCGAGTCCGCACAATCGACGGCGCCGTCGCCATCGTTGTCGCGTTCGTCGGTACAGGTCTCGAGACACCGGCCGTCGCAATCGGAATCCAGGCAGTCTGCCAAACCGTCGCCGTCGTCGTCAATCTGGTTGGCGCAGGACTCAGCGACGGCCGGTGGGCGGGTCGGGGTTGCGCCCGTCGTCTCTGAATCCACCGCGCACGCCAGCCAGGTCCAAAAGGCCACCATGCCGCCTCCCCTTGGCCACTAACATGAGGGTTGCCCAAACCCTCTTGGATGATCCCTTCCGTCTCAGCCCGGCGCGACCGCGCACCGCGGCCCCGCCTTCGCCAACGCGACCATCCCTGCGATCGCATCCGGAATGCCAGACGCCGCAAACCGGCTCGCAAGGGCCGCGGGCACCGAACCGCCCGGGTCAGACCAAGCGTGGTATTCGACCCAGGTCGTCTCCGGCCCCAGGGGGATGAGCAGCCACGCGCCCTGCGTAAAAGCGATGGAAATGCCACCTGCGGCTACCGTTGCGGCCTCGCCGGAAAGGACCGGATCTTCGACGCTGTGCCACGTAGTCTCCAACATCCGTCCTGCGCTCGCCTGCGCGAGCTGCGTCTGCACCGCTTGATCGACCACCCACCATCGGTCGGTCACCAAACCCATCGGCAGGAACTGCAGCACGCGACGCTTGGGCGCGCACCAACGACCGTCGACCAGCACCACGCGCTCGAGCGACGTGTAGTTGGGCTTGCTCTGGTCATCGCTCAGCGCAGCCATCAGCTTCGCGGCGTTCACGTCCACCGCTCCGACGCCCCAGCCAAGCCGAGCCGCATGCCCCGGAATCTCGACCAGGCCCGTCTCCACCTTGCCCGTCTGAGCCGCCATCCAGCGGGACGCATCCGGGATTTGCGGCACCTTGGACGCTCCGCGTTGAGCCCGAATTGGCGCGACCTCCCCAAGGGTCCGCTTCAGGGCGTCCACGTCGACGGGGACGGCCAGTGCCGCGCTCACAAGCAGCTGGACCATGCCGCCCTCCCGCCCGGCGCGCTAACCGCGGGCAGGGGGAGCAGGTGGCCTACCTGGTGACGGGAGCAGCGGGCTTCATCGGCTTCCACGTCGCCCTTCGGCTGTTGCAGCTCGGACACGACGTCGTCGGCTTCGACGACATGAACCCCTACTACGACCCCGCGCTCAAGCGGGCCCGCGTGGCCGAATTGGTGGCCCATCGGGGGTTCCGCATGGTCGAGGCCGACCTGGCCGACCGCGCCGCCGTGGAGGCTGTTTTTTCGCAGCCCTTCGCCGCCGTCATTCACCTTGCCGCCCAGGCCGGGGTCCGCCACGGGATCGACCAGCCCCATGTCTACGCGGCCGCCAATCTCACCGGCTTCCTCCACATCCTCGAGGGGTGCCGCCACGGACGCGTTCCCCACCTCGTCTACGCTAGTTCGTCATCCGTCTACGGTTCCGGGCAGCTGCCCTTCAGCGAACACGACGCGGCCGACCACCCGCTGAGCCTCTACGCCGCGACCAAGCGCGCAAATGAGCTCATGGCCCACAGTTACGCCCACCTCTTTGGCCTTCCGGCCACCGGCCTCCGCTTCTTCACGGTCGACGGCCCCTGGGGCCGCCCCGACATGGCGATCTACAAGTTCACGAGGGCACTGCTGGCCGACGAGCCCATTGTCCTGTTCAATCATGGCGCCATGTCGCGCGACATGACCTACATCGACGATGTCGTGGAGGCCGTCATCCGCGTCATCGACCGTCCGCCGACCTCCGTGCCGGTCCCCGATCTGGCGACGGCGGCCGCCCCCTGGCGCCTCTACAACGTCGGCAACGCGGACCCCGTCGACCTGATGACGTTGGTCGCCACCATCGAAGCGGCCACAGGCCGCACGGCGAAGACGCAACATGCGCCGCTCGCCGCGGGCGACGCCATCGCCACCGCCGCCGACGCCACCGATCTGTTCGAAGCGGTCGGTTTCCGGCCCGCTACGCCCTTGGCGGAAGGCGTCCGCCGCTTCGTTGCCTGGTACCGGAGCTACCACGGGTTGCCCGAGCGGCCATCGCGGGCATAGGGCAGCGCGTCGCGGATGGACCCATGACCAGCACTCAGGCCGAGATCGACCTATCGTACAGCGTTTCGAACGAATTCTTCGCGCTGTGGCTCGACAAGAACATGCACTACACGTCGGCCTGGTACGAGCGCGACGACATGACGCTCGAGGAGGCCCAAGAAGCCAAGGCCCAGCGCCTGTACCGCTTCGCGGAACTCGGCCCCGACAAGACGGTCCTCGACATCGGCTCCGGCTGGGGCTCGGCGATCGACGTCGTCAGCCGCTTGGGAATCCGCCACGCAACGGGCATCACGCTGAGCACGGAGCAACTCGCGTGGTGCCATGCCCGCAAGCTGCCCAACGCCACGTTCTTGCTGCAGGACTACCACACCTATGAGCCGGCCGTCCCCTTCGACGGGCTCATCAGCGTCGAGATGATCGACCACCTCTGCTCGCCCGCTCAGGCGCGCCAAGGGCTCGCGGTCGACCTCTACCGCGCCTATTTCAACCGACTGGCGACCTGGGTGCGCCCTGGCGCCTGCTTCGGCTTCCAGGCGATCCTGCGCAATCGCATCCCCCGCGCCCGCAAGGATCTCGAAGACCTCGCCTTCACGGCCGACGTCATCTTTCCTGGCGGCCTCAATCCCCGCATCGAGGAAATCGTCCAGGCCGTCACGCCTCACTGGGAGATCGAGGAGCTTCACATGCTCCGCAAGGACTACGGTCGGACGACGGGCGAGTGGCTGCGCCGCCTTCGCTTGAACGAAGGCACGATCCGCGCTCAATGGGGCGACCGCGTCTACGACGACTACGATCGCTACCTGGACACCTGTGTTCGGGCGTTTGCGAACCACTGGTCCGGCGACGTCGAGATCAAGCTTCGTCGCATCTGACGTTCGTCCCTACGTACTGTCGCGTATCTCCTTGCCAAACTAGGTAGCTAGAATCTGGCTGGATTCGCTCCCCCGTCATCTGAGACGGAACCAATCCGACCTGAGGCCGCACCGCCGGGGCGATGGCATCAACGCGCTCGCTCCTCATCGTCGACGACCAACCCGTGTTGCGAGCAGGTCTCGCTGCCTTGGCCCGTGCCCTCGGTTTCGACGTCGTCGGCGAAACGGGGGACGGCCTCGAGGCGATGGCGCTCGTGGAACGACTACGGCCGGCCATCGTCACCCTCAATCTCGAGCTGACCGGCCTCGACGGCCTCGAAGTCGCGCGACGCCTCGCGGATCTTGGGCCCCCGCGACCCCACGTACTGCTGCTAAGCCAGTGTTCGAGCGAAGCCGTCATCGCGCAGGCGCTGCGCAACGTCGACGGGTTCGTCACCAAGGACGCCGCGACCTCGACCGTCGCTCGGGCCCTTCAGGAGACCGCCGCCGGCAAACGCCACGTTCCCGCGTCCTGGCGACCCACTACAGCGGGAGCCGCCGCGGATGCGTGGGAACGCCTGACGAATCGCGAACGAGAGGTGACGCTGCTCGTCGGAAACGGGTCGACCAACCGAGACGTCGCCGATCGGCTCGGCATCAGTGTGAGGACAGTCGAAGTCCACCGGCGCGCATCGCTGACGAAGCTCGGCTTGCATGGGCCCGTCGAGTTGGCCCGCTACGTGGGACGGCGCACAGGACACCTCGGCTGAAACGTTGTCCAGGGGTGCAACGGCAGGGTTGACGACCTCGCACCACTGAGCAGGGACCCTTCCTCTGGCCGAGCGACCAGGGACGGCGGGCTGACCGGATGCGTACGTCGTCGGGTCCGCGTTCCTCGACGCGTGCCTGGACAGGTAGGGAGTGGCCGACGACCCTTGTTGCGATTTCGCGTCTGGATGGATTGATGTGCCGGGACTGGGGTCCGTTTTGAAACCGCGAAGCATTCCAGAAACGACGTGCCCCACTGTGAGGACCGTCTCATTTTCATCCGCAGCCGGACCGCGGCCCGGTCCTTGAGTTTGACGATGTTGCTGCGATCTAGCGGTTGGCTGGTTGTAAGCCTCGCGTGGGCACCGGTTTGTGGGTGCGGTGGCGACCAGGAGCACGGGTCTGCACAGCATGTCGCGAACTACAGCGATCTCGGGTTGCCGTGCGACGACTTGAATCCCTGTCCAGCGGGGATGGGCTGCGAGTATCCTGGTGCGTCGTGCCTCTGGACGTGTGTGAACAAGGTGGACTGTCCTCCCAACGGGGAGGAATACGTCTGTTGGGACAACCTATGTGGTACGTTCATCTATTGAATTGGGGGGTCGCGTGCGTGTCGCAAGCTCCGGTATTCAGCGGCTCTCGCGTCTGCGTTGGAGCCATTTCTTTCGTCCGCGACCTACCGGAATGCTGGTTGGATTGCTGTTGGCGTGCGATGACACGGATTCGGGCGCCGGTTCAGGTGAGACGGATGCGGGTGATGCTGGCGAATACGGTGAACCGTGTAAGGCCGAAAATCGGTGCGGGAAAGACCTGGTTTGTGTTGAATTCGCCACTCAGGGTTGGACCTGCCAATACGCGTGCGATAGTAGTGATGACTGTCCTGAACTGACCTTCGCGCACCATACATGTTACACCGGGTGGTGTGCATTTTGGTTCGATTCCAGTTCCGCTCAATGACGCACCGCGGCGCAGGTGCGTGCGGTATGACGCGGGCGATCGGGACGTTGTAGGTCCAAGCCCGGCATACAGTGGGGCACGGACGCCTTTGCCGACGCGCTGAGGTCGATGACGCCGGCCCTGGGCCAGAGCATGGTCATGGCGGCGATCGCGTTGACGGAAAACCGATCGACGTACTTGGAGCGCAAAGTGTGGTGCGGACCTGCGTCGACCCGCGGGCGCCGAACCCCTGGCCGTTGACGAGGTCTCGTCGTCGCGCCCACCCGATCGCCCCGCAGGGAACGTAGGCTGTCTTCCCGAACAGGCGAACGCCCCCATGCCCGAATCCGGCCGGATCCAAGGGAGCGCTGAACACGTCCCCGCCGGTGATCGCATTCTGGCTTTCCATGCGGATTACCTCGCATGACTCCGCGAAGATGCCCACCAGGAGTAATCAAATCCAGTTCCAGACGGTGGGAAAGGAAGGATGAAGGGCATGGCAGTAGACACACGCGGGGGACCGGAAGGGTGAACGGCGTGGCGGCAGGCACACCCGGCAAGATTGTTCCCGCTCAGCGCCACGCCGCCCTGCAAGGGCCACCAGGGCCTCGATTCCGGTGGGATTTCTCCGAAAGCGTCGGAGAAAAGTAGGTCTGACCCTATGCGGGGCCGACCCTCCGCCTGGATATCCGGAAGCTGCCCGGCAACCTCATTTCTTACGAAACTGTCGGTGCGTCTCAGGCCATTTCGGTGCGCTAAATCGCCACCAAAGGAAGGTTCCTCAGGAGGCACGGCGCGCTCGCGGTTCCCGCGACCGTGGCGGTCGTCACGCCACTGTAGGATGGGGTCGTCACCCGCGCGGCTACGCGCCTCTCACGGCGCGGGCGCGAGGACGAGGTAGGTCAGCCGGGTCGGTCCGTCGCCCTGGGCGAGCGTAAACCGGCCACCCTCGCACGACCCCGCGTGCGGGCCCTCGAACGTGCCGTCGATGGGATCGATGGCCCACAGCTCCAGTGACGTTCCGTCGGGACGATCGCATGGGGCGTCGACGCCGACCCCGGCGGTGCTCGTGGTATCGAACGGGTGCAGCGCCCACACCGCAAGTGCGACGATCTCGCCAAGGGGGGGGTAGGGAGGCACCCAGACATCCGGGATGCGCCGTGCCGCGATGTCCTGGAGGAACACGCCGAAGGGAGCCTTGAGGGCCGCCTTGTCGACGGTGAGCACGAGGTCGTCTCCCACCCCGAGAGCCTGGGGATCGTGGCTGGAGCTCTGCACCTCGGCGCCCTCTGGGAGGTCCGGCTGGTACACGAAATCGAGGGTCATCGCCCCGTCTTCGTCCACGACGATGGGTCGAAGGGCCTCCGCGAGTCGCGGCTCCACGTCGTCGTTCCAAACTGACTTGAGGGCGACCTCGGTGCCAGGTTCGACTTCGAACACGAACGTGCCGTCCGGCTCGGTCGTGCCGGTGAAGCAGGTCGTGCGGGTGCAGGCCATCACCTCGGCGTCGCCGCGAGCGGTTCCGTCGGGGCCGACGAGCAGGCCGCGAACCCCGGACGGCGTCTCGGTGGGCAGGGTCGGCCACGAGGGATCGGTGGTATCCGTGGGGGACGGGGTCGGCGTGGAGGTCGTCGGGGTGCCCGTGGTCGAGGGCGCGGGCGGCGAGTCGGTGTCGACGACCACCGTACCCGGCGTGCCGCCACATCCGGCAAGGACCGCGACCAGCGCCAAGCGAAGGAGGGGGTGCTCGGGTCCTTGGGTCGGTACGCGGGTTGCCTCGCTCATGTGTTCCTCTCACCCGAGGGTGGCCCGAGCCTGTCTGAAGGGTCCATCGGAAATTCCGCTTCTACCAATCGGTACCGACGATGCGGAAATCCTGGATGACAGATGTGCGTCCTTTTGGCGGGATGGCGGCACATGGGGCGGGCACGATGAACCCACATCACCTTCGCACCTTTCTCGCCGTGATCGAGCAGGGCAGCTTCACGCAAGCCGCCCGCCGGGTCCACGTCAGCCAATCTACGGCCAGCCTCCACATCAAGGAGTTGGAGGATGCCGTCGGGGCCGTGCTCCTCGACCGGAGCGGCCGCTCCGTACGGCCGACGGCAGCCGGGCGGGTGCTCGCCAGCTACGGGCAGCGTCTGATCCTGCTCGGAACCGAAGCCACCCAGCAGGTCAAGGCGCTGTCCACGGCGACGTCGGGCCAGCTCGAAATCGCCGCTTCCACCGTGCCGGGCGAGTACCTCCTGCCCGGCCATCTCCGGACCTTCGTAGACGCCTATCCGAGCATCCAGACGATGCTTCGGGTGAGCGACACCGCCGGTGCAATCCAAGACTTGCTCTCCGGCGGGGCCGACCTCGCTTTCGTCGGATCGCGTCCCATGGAAGCGGGCTTGATCACGCACGTGTTCACAGAAGACGAAATCGTGCTTGTTGGCGCACGCAAGGGGCCGCGGCCCAACGACATCCCCTTCCGGTACGTGGCCCGTCCGGAGGGGTCGGGGACCCAGCAGGCGGTCGCGAACCTGCTTCCCAAGGGCGCCACGCCGGCGCTCGTGGTCGGCGGGACCGAGGCGATGCGGCGATGTGTCGTGCAGGGGGTCGGCCTGGGCTTTCTGTCGCGCCAGGTGATGGCCGACGATATCGCCGCCGGGACGGTGGTCGTGCACCCCTGGCCCGGCACGCCGCTGCGGCGGCAGATCTTCGTGGCGTGGCGCGCAGGCGGCGGGCTCACCACGGGGGCCCGAGCGTTGCTCGGCAGCCTTGGTCTCGCGGCGCACCTCCTGACCTGAGGCGGGCGACGGCCGAGCCCCTCGCCGGGTCTCGAGAACGGGACGACCCGCCGGCCGGAGGTGGGAGGTCGGTGACCGCGCCCCATTTCGACCCTTTGTGTCCTGAAGATCCGCAGCCACACATCGGCTGCATCGCAGCCACCCCCCTTCCGGCAGTCCGTCGGCGGGGCCGCAGTTGCGGGTGAATCATCGACTTAATTAGGTTTCACGCTGATCAAGTCGCAGGCCCGTTCAGGAAAGGACGCGCGACGCTGGGGCCCATCGGCGCCGTCCCGAGGCACAAAGAGCCGTAGGACAGGCGGGAACCCTTTTCGTGTGGAGGTTCACCTACACGGCGAATCCCGGGATGGTCCGGGGCCACCCGAGGAACCCATGCGCCACCTCCCCTTCGCTTCTCCCGTCGCCACCCTCGCGCTGATAGCGTGCGGGCCGAGTGATCCCGAGACGATTACCGTGACCCGCACGGTGACGAACACGGTCACCGAGACTCACACCAACACCGTGCCCAACACGGTCACGAACACGAACACGGTCACGAACACGGTGGAAGGGCCGACCGTCACCGTGACGGTGCCAAGCACTGAGCTCGAGCCGGGACGCTTCGAGGAGGTGCTGCTCGAAATGCGCCGCCTGCAGGACAACAGCACCGGTACCGCCGTGGGCTCGAACGGAGCCGGCGAAAACCACATGCACCTGTCCGAGGTCATCCATCGCGACGCGACGGCCAACACGAACTCTCAGATCATGTACTGCTCGTACACCTTCGGCGTGCTCAACGCCGACAAACCGGGCAACGAGACGTACCAGGCCCAGGGCTTCACCCACCTCAAGACCACGGGCTCCAAGAACCCGGGCTGCATCCACCTCGTGGCCGACGACACGAACCGCGACCTCGTGTTCACGACCCACCACGGCGGGATCACGGACGGTCTGGGCTTCCTCTCCGGTTGGGATCTCAACCACGTCAACGACGTGGTTGACCTCGACCTCAACGGAATCCCCGACTTCCCCACCAAGACGACGATCGCCCCCGTCGAGATTCCCAAGCTGACTGAGAATGCCGAGGACCTCGACGGCGACCTGCTCGCCGACGTGTCCACCGCCTACGAGGGTCTCGACGTCGAGAACGGCATCATCTGGGTGACCAAACACGCCGACGGGCTGGGCGCCTACACCTTCGATCCGGTCACCAACGTGTTCACCCCGATCGGCAACTACGACGGGCTGGAGAACGGCTGGGACGTCATGGTGCTCGGCACGCTCGCCTATGTGGCGGACGGTATCGGCGGCCTCGTGACCCTGGACGTGTCCGACCCGACGAACATGATCGAGTTGGACCGACTGGTGCTCGACGGTCAGGCGCGCGACCTCGCCATCAGCGGCGACATCATGTACGTCGCGACCGAAAGCGGTGGTCTGGCGGTCGTCGACGTGGCCGACCCCAACGATCTCGAGCTGGTCGAGCAGCGCGTGATCTCCGGGAGCGTCATCGCGATCGACACCGACGACACGTTCCTGTACGTGGCCGCGTGGAATGACGCCCGGGTTTACGACATCACCGACCCGCGTACGCCGTATTTCATCGGTGCGGCCCGGCAGACCACTGCCAAGTCCTACGACGAGGTCGGTACGCTGATCGAGGCGGACCGCCCCGACATCACCGACCGCGTGCTCTCGATCGCAGGCAACGGAACGACCGTCTATGATGGCACCTGGTGGGTCCCGTACACGTTCGAGGTCGTGCCCACCCGTGTGGCGCCGTACCTCGTGCTCCCCGAGACCGTCAGCCAGATCACATTCGGCGGGGACGTGGATCTGGGGGCCAGCCTGGACGTCGTGGTGCCGGTCACGAACGACGGCACGGCGGACCTGACGGTCTACGACATCTGGTCGAACTCGCCGGCCTTCGCGCCGCTCGTGGAGGAAATGCTGCTCCACCCGGGCGAAACCGGGGACCTCACGCTGCGATTCACCCCGACCATCGGCGCCGATCAGGGCCCGATGATCGAGGACCCCTACAATCCGTTCTCGGCTTTCGAAGAGGGCGTCATCTACCTCGTGTCCGACGATCCGCAGCAGCCGATTCGAGAGATTTACGTCCAGGGAAATCTGGACGGCATCGGGGTCGGGGACGCGTTCCCGGAGACTACCGCCACCCTTACCGATGGCAGCGAATGGTCGTTTACAGCCGACGCGCTGGGGTCCCCGACCTTAGTGATATACTTCGCCACATTTTGACCCGTCTGCAGTCTGGAGTTGCCAGACGTCGAAGCTCAGTTGTGGCAGAAGTACAAGGATGTTGGCCTCAAGGTCGTCGCCCTCGACCCCAACGCCGCGGACATTCTCGAACCCGCAGGATTCGCGGACTACGTGTCCTACCTCGGACCCACCTACCCGGTCGGACTCGAGATCAGCACGTTCACCTACGCCACCCTCGAGGGGGTGTATGACGGCGGGAATCCGTACCCTGTCGACATCGTCATCGACCGGGACGGTGTGATTCAGTTCCTCGCGCGAGAGTACGACTTCGCCTCGCTCGAAGCTGCCATCCTTCCCCTGCTCTGACCGGGATTAGCAATTGACGCGGGGCGTGGGCTCAGACCCACGCCCCGCGTTCCATTTTTGGGGTCAGGGTGCGTCGCCGTGGACCAACGAACCGGTTCGGAGCCGGGTCGGTCTCTTGGAAGGTCCGAGGTCTTCCTGGCGGTAAGCGCGCCGGCCCCGAGCGACGCCGGTTCAACGGCGGTCACGACGCCGCCGCCTGGCTTGGATACTGGCAGAAGAGTCGGCAGTTCCTCCCAGCCTGCCATCGTGACCAACGCATGGAACGTGCTCCGTGAGCGTTGGCGCCAGCCCCGACGTTGCCGGTCGCCTGGCGAGTGACGGGGGCAACGGAACCGCCCCCCCCCAGGGCCCGGCGCGCGTGGCCTACAACCGGTACATTTTGTCCGGCGGTGAACACCCCAACGCAAACGCCGCCCTTCCCGCCCCGGTCACCGCCGCCATGGCGACCAAGGACCCGCCTCGACCCGACATGCCTCCTCGCCCGGACGCCAGCAAGACCCCGACGCCGCCCCGTCCCCCTCAGTCGTAAATCATCCACAGGTGCCCAGGAAACAGGTGCGTCAGCCCCGCCCGAAGCTGGTCGCGCCAGGCAATCCAGTTGTGGCCGTCCGCCGCCTCCCGGTACCGGACGTCCAGGCCCGCGTCCCGCAGCAGCGGCAACAGGCTCCGATTGAAAACGATGAGCGATTCGAAGGTCCCGCAAGACTGGAAGATGCGCGCGTCCACCCGCCCTGGGTCTGCACGCAGCGCATTGACGAAGGCCACGATGGGGTCGAACATCGGCCCGCGGTCGTGGTGCCCGACGTCCGTGAACACGAACGACCCCGACTGCAGCAGCAGCTGACCGAAGACACCGGGGTGGCGCCAGGCCGTGAACAAGCTGGTGACGCCCCCAAAGCTCGCGCCCATCAGGCCCCGCTCCGCCGGATCGTCGGACAGACCAAACCGGCTCTGCAGCGCGGGCAAAACTTCCAGGGCGATGAAATCCGCCTGTTTCGGATTCGCCGCGTACTCGGCATTTCGCACATGCCCCGACGTGAATGCCACGACCAACGGGGCGACCTCGTGGCGTTGGATGAGGTTCTCGAGCACGGTCCGCATCGACGCATACTGCAAGTAATCGCGCCCGTCGTGCACGATGAGCAGCGGGTACCGCTTGTGCGCCTTGTACTCGTTGGGCAGCCAAACCTCGACGTCGCGCCGGTCCCCCCAGACCGCGGAATCGATGGAAAACGACGTCATCGTCCCTGGCCGTACGCCGGGTTCGGGTTGCACCCAAAACGGCTCCTCGTAGCCGGGCATCGGGCAGACGCTGTTGCTGCCGAAGGGGTCGAACGCGCGTCGCGGATTGAGCGGGTCCCGAACGAGCGTCCGCCCACCCTCGCGATGCACTTCGTATTTGTACTCGACCCGGCCGCCCGTTGGCAATTCCACCGGCAGGTACCAGGCCTGGGTCGCTCCGAGCTGAATCAACGGGAGTCGGCTTTCCAAACCGAAGACCCAGTGGATGAGGTAAACCGCGTCCGCCGCATGCCCGTCGTAGAAGACGAAAACCGCTTGCCGCCCCTCGACGAGGGGAAAGATCTGGTTCCCGACGAAAGCGGCAACCGCCGCACGCGCCTGCCGGGGCCCCGACGCCTCGACCCGTCGAGCCAACTCGAAAATGGCCTTCATGAAAGACCCCGGACGGCGCCGCTGCCGTCGAGTTGGAACGCCGTCTCCGTCACGCCCACATTGACCCAACGATCATCCTTCAGGACGAGGTGGGCGCCATTCTCCAAGCCCACACAGACCGCGGGATGGAAGCGTCGGGCGAGGAGCCCGACCCGGCCCGGCTCACTGAGCCGCAACCTCCGCCTGGCATGGGGCAACGCGACGAGACCCGGCAACCAGCCCAAGCCCGGACCGAACACCTCCGGCCACGCCGCCCCTTCCGGGGGGTCATCGTAAAACAGGACGATGCGGTCGGTCAGCGCCATCAAGCCCGCCGACCACGCCGCGACGAGCAGGTCCGGCCGGGCCGCGGCCGCTACGTCCACCCCAAAGAACCGGATGCGGTTCATCAGAACGCCGACATGCCCACCCGCGATGAGAAGCGCGCCGGCCCCGTCCAACGCTTCGCAGACGGCTTCGTGGCGCGACCTAAGCCGCGCGTCCTCCCACGGCCTCGCCAGCTCGGAGTGCTCCGCCTCGATGGCCGCAGTCTCCTCCAGCAAGTCCGTGTCGACCTGGCGCACCGCACGAAGCGCCCGCTCCAACTCCCGGTCGACGATGGCCCGGTCGTCCTCCGCTCGAACGAGTTCCGACCAGGCCTCGAGCGCTGGCGTCAGGCGCAGGCGATGGACCCGCTTGAGGGCCCGAAGGCGCTCCTGACGGCGCGTCCACGACGCGGCGACGTCGGGCGCGTCGACCGATGCGGCCTCGAACCAACGGTACAACGGCAGCGCCGTGGCCGGCCGGCCAATGTGGCTCCGCAGGGCGGCGTCCTCCGCCTCATCGCCCCGCCAGCCGGCAGTGATGAGCACGCAGGGACCGTCGCAACCCGCTTCGTCGAGTGGCCCCCGGAGGTTCGGGTCGGGACGTTGGGGGCCAAGCAGGACGAGCGGTCGCATCGGTCCGCGCGGCTAACCGCAACGGGCCGCGGTCGACCTGCGCGTTAGCGCAAGCCCGCGAGGCCGGCATGAACGTCGTGTTCCTGGCGCCCAACTACCCCGCCGAGATGCCGCACTATGTCCGCGGCCTGGCGACGGTCGGCGCTCGGGTCTGGGGGGTGGGCGACGGCCCGTTGGGGAGCCTGCGACCCGACGTCCGCCAGCTGCTCGACGACTACCTGCAGGTGCCGAGGCTGCTCGACGAAGACGACGTCATCGCACGCGTCCACGCCTGGCTTCGCGGCCGCTCCGTGGACCGCATCGAAACGCAATGGGAGCCCACCGTCCTCCTCGCCGCCCGACTTCGCGAACACCTCGGTGTGATGGGCATGTTGCCGGGCACCGTCATCGGGTTCCGCGACAAGGCCGTGATGAAAGAACGGGTGGCAGCCGCCGGCCTCCGCGTCCCCCACGCGTTTCGCGCCACGACCACCGCCCAGGCACGCGCGGCCGCCGAACGGATCGGCTTCCCGCTCATCGTCAAGCCCATCGCTGGTGCCGGATCGGCCGACACTTACCGCGTCGACGATGCGCCCGAGTTGGAGCGCGTGCTCGCGCTGACCCGGCATGTCGAAGAGGTTTCAGTCGAGGAATTCGTGGACGGCCTCGAATTCACCTACGACACGATCTGCGTAGACGGCCAGCCGGTGTTCGAAAACGTCGCGCAATACCTGCCACGTCCGCTGGAAGCCAGGACGGTCGAATCGATCAGCCCCATCATCGCGACGGTACGCGACCTGACCCCGCCGCACATCCAACGTGGCATTCAGCTTGGTCGCCAGGTCCTCAAGGCTCTCGGCATGGGCACCGGTTTCACGCATATGGAGTGGTACCTCAAAGCGAGCGGCGAGGTCGTCTTTGGCGAAATCGGTTGCCGCCCCGGCGGTGCACATCTCGCCGATCAAATGAATTTCACCTGCGATACCGACGTGTTCCGCGAGTGGGCGCGCGCCGTCTGCTGGAGCGACTTCGACGGCAGGACCGAGCGCCTGTACAACTGCGCCATCGTCTTCAAGCGGGCCAAGGGCCAGGGCGCCATCACGCGCATCGAGGGCCTCGACGCCTTCCGCCAGCGCCACGGCCGCTGGATTTGCTGGGAAAACCTGCTGCCCGTCGGCGCCAAGCGCCGGAACTGGAAGATGACGCTCGTCTCCGACGGCTTCATCATCGTGCGCCACCCCAACTGGGGCGACGCGCTCGCCATCGCCAACGACGCAGCGAACAACGTCCACCTGATCGCCGGATGATGTCCTACACGTTCACCGCATTCCTGTTCGCGGCGTGCGCCATCTGGACCAACATCCTTCGCGGCCGCCACGAGGACCTCAAGTGGCTAGGCGCCGTGTTGTGGTTGGTGGGCCTGACCTTCGTCGCTTCGGCCTTCGCCGGCGCCCAGGACGTCCTCACCCAGCGCACCGCTTCGCCCGACCCCACCGCGGCGTGGGCGGCGGTTCTCACCCACCGCGCCACGCTCGTCGCACACGCGGCCTGGATCGCCTTGCTCGTCCACGTGTCTCGCCAACGCCGACCTGCATCACCCCCCGACCCCCACGTCGGTTAGGGTCTGTGCGTCTTGGAGTCATCCATGCGCCTTGCCCTCGTCGCCATCACCCTGCTCGCCTGTGGCCCCTCCGACGACACGTCGGGCGACTCCTCTCTCGAATTGTGCGGCAACGGCGTCGACGACGATGGCAACGGCCAGCTCGACTGCGCCGATTCGGCATGTTCTTGCCCTGAAGTCTGCGACGGCAACGCACTGGACGAGGACCAAGACGGCGCGATCGACTGCGACGATGCCGACTGCGATGGTTCCTGCGGCGAGGCCGACCGCTGTGACGACGGTCGGGACAACGACGCCGACGGCCTGACCGATTGCGACGACATCGACTGCACCGTGCCAGAGTGCGCCGAGGACTGCACCGACGGCCGCGACAACGACGCCGACGGCGCGACCGATTGCTCGGACTCCGACTGCAATGTGGTCGAGTGCACCGAGCTGTGTGCCGACGGTCGGGACAACGACGCGGACAGCGCCGTCGACTGCGACGACATGGACTGCGACGGCTCGTGCCCAGAGAACTGCGCCGATGGGCGCGACAACGATCTGGACGGCTTCGCCGATTGCGACGACTCCCAGTGCGAAGCCGAATGCCCCGAGGACTGCCTCAACTTCCAGGACGACGACGCCGACGGCGCCATCGACTGCCTCGACGCCGAGTGCGCATTCGCCTGCGACCAGGACCTCGACGGGTTTCTCAACGAAGCCCACGGCGGCGACGACTGTGACGACACGAACCCGATCGTCAACCCCGAAGGCGACGAGGTCTGCAACGGCCTCGACGACGACTGCAATGGCCTCACCGACATGGAGGACATCGCCAATCTCGACCCCACCACGGTCATCGGCTTCCACCCCGACGCGGACGCCGACACGTTCGGCGCGCGCGACACCCCAGTCGTCTACGAGTGCACGGCACCCGAGGGCTACGGGATCGGCAGCGACGACTGCGACGACCTGAACCCCGACATCAACCCCGCCGCGACCGAAGTCTGCGACGGCCTCGACAATGACTGTGACAACCTCAAGGACGACAAGGACCCTTCGGTCGACCTCGCCACGGCGTCGGATTGGTGGACCGATGCCGACGATGACGGCTTTGGCGACCCGGGGGCCTCCGTCTTCGCATGCAACCCACCCGTAGGTACGGTCGACAACGACTTGGACTGCGACGACACCGACCCCTTGCTCCTGGCCGCCGCCGACTGGCTGCCAGACAACGATGACGACGGCTACGGCGCCGGTGTCCCGGCCGGCATCATCGACTGCTTCCCGCCCGCTGGCGGACCTTGGGCGTCAGAGGTCGTCGGCGAGGACTGCGACGACACGAACCCGGCCATCAACCCCGGCGAGATCGAGGTCTGCAGCGGAATCGACGAGGACTGCGACCTCGACATCGACGAGGACGACCTGTCGTTCGACGAGGGCAGCTACACGCCCTACTACCCGGACGTCGACGAAGACGGGTACGGCAACAAGAGCGTCGGGGCCCTGCTGGCGTGCTTCCCGGCCGCCCCGTACACGGCCGTCACGAACACGGACTGCAACGACCTGGACGCCGACATTTCGCCCGTCGGCCTCGAAGTCTGCGACGGCATCGACAATGACTGCGACAACAAGGTCGACGACGCCGATGCATCCGTCGACCTGTCCACCGCAACGAATTGGTACGTGGACGCCGACAAGGATGGCTTCGGCGTCCCGGGCGTGCCGATCTTTGCCTGTGCGCCGCCTCCGGGCCGCGCCCCCAATGACACGGACTGCGACGACACCGACCCGATGGTCTTCGGGCCCGGCGACTGGGTCCCCGACCTCGACGGCGACGGCTACGGCGACGGTGCCCTCTACGGCGTCGTCTCCTGCGACCCGCCAGAGGCCGACCTGGTCTCCGAGTACCTCGACGTCGACTGCAACGAGTCGGATCCAGGCATCCACCCCGGCGCCACGGAGATTTGCGAAGACCTGATCGACCAGAACTGCGACGGCCTCGACGAAACGTGCTTTACCGGCGAAAAGGGCCCCGACTTCTCCGCCGACGGCTGGCACCAATGTGCAGGCTGGTTCGACACGATGGCGGCCGGCGAGATTCCGGCGTCGTGGGCGCCAGAGTGCCAAGAGCCGGACGACAACGTCGTCCGCGTGGCGTGTGGCGCGGACCTCGCGAACTACAACTTCATCGACGTCGAAAAGAATCCCTTCCGCGACGGCCTCGTGTCATACCCGGAGACCGGCATCATCTACAATGCCGACTTCGGCGGCCACCTCAATCAGATCTACGCGACCGGCAACGACCCCGACGTCTCCACGAGCTGGTGGGGCACCGGCGATGGCTGCAACGAGTTCGCGAAGAACATCACCGTGAACAACATTTGCACCTGGGAAGCGTCGAACTGCTTCGGCCAGGGCCTCGTCGGGCCGCGCTACCTGTGGGTCTACGCGAAGGCGGCGAAGTAATTCTGGCGAACGTTGGATTCGCGCGGCCGCGAATCCGACACGACACCCGGCCAGGGCGTCTCATGCCAGGTCCGCCCAGCCGGCGGGCGTTTCATTCAGGCGCGCGGCGCTCCGGGGACCGAGGTGGTCGAACTCTCCAATGTGGTGATGCAGTACGGTCGCCAAGTCCTGTTTCTGGACGCCGGGCTCAAGGTTAATCCGGGCGAAAAGGTCGGCCTCGTCGGCCCGAATGGCGCCGGAAAGACCACCATTTTCCGGCTGATCACAGGCGAGACGCGTCCTGACGAGGGAACCGTCGAGCGCCCACGTCGCCTCACCATTGGCTACTTCCGCCAGGACTTTGCCGAGTGGCGCGACGCGTCCGTCCTTGCCGAAACCGTGGCAGGAGCAGGAGAAATCGCGGCCCTCGGCGAGGAGCTCGCCGTGCTCGAAGGCCGCCTCGAAGACGTCGACGCCCCCGACTATGACCGCGTCCTTGAGCGCTACGGCGAGGTCCAGGCCCGGTACCAGGAAGGCGGCGGCTACGACCTGGAGTCCCGAGCGCGGTCCATTCTCGCCGGCCTTGGCTTCTCGTCGACCGACGCGGAGGGCCCCGTCGGCGCGCTTTCGGGTGGGTGGCGCATGCGCGTGCAACTCGCCCGCATTTTGCTGGCTCGGCCAGAGATGCTCCTGCTCGACGAGCCCACGAACTACCTGGACATCGAGTCGATCCTGTGGCTCGAGGACTGGCTTCGCGAGTTCCCCGGCGCGCTATTGATGACCTGCCACGATCGGGACGTCATGAATCGTGTGGTCAAAAAAATCGTCGAAATCGACGGGGGACGAATCCGGACCTACCTCGGAAACTATGACGCCTACGAGCGCGCGCGCGTGCTGGACGAGGCCCAGAGGGAGGCCGAATTCGAGCGGCAGCAGGCGATGCTGGAAAAAGAGTTGAGGTTCATCGAGCGGTTCAAGAAGCAGCCGTCCAAGGCCAGCCAGGTTCAGAGCCGTGCGAAGAAGCTGGAGAAGATCGAGCGCGTGGAGGCGCCGCGGCGGATGGTGGAGCGAACGTACCGATTTCGGCGCCCCGAGCGAAGCGGCAACGACGTGTTGACGCTCAAGGGTGTCGGCAAGGGCTTCGGCGGCCGGACCGTCCACGGCAACGTCGATCTCGACGTGAGGCGCGGCGAACGCTGGGCCATCATGGGGGAAAACGGCGCGGGCAAGACGACGTTGCTCAAACTGATGGCCGGGGTTCTCAAGCCCGATGCCGGAGCGGTGACCGTCGGCGCGTCGGTTTCGCTGGGCTACTACGCCCAACATCAGATGGAGCAGCTCGATGGTGAGCTGACCATCCTGGAGCAGCTGGACGCCGCCTTTCCGCAGGCTGGTCAGGCCTCCCTTCGCGCGCTCGCTGGCGCATTCGGGTTTTCCGGCGACGACGTCGACAAGCCGATCTTCGTGCTTTCCGGCGGCGAGAAGGCGCGGCTGGCGTTGGCGAAGATGCTCTACGAGGCGCCCAACCTACTCGTGCTCGACGAACCGACGAACCACCTCGACCTGACCACCAAAAAAGCCCTCGTCGAGGCGCTACGCGACTGGGACGGGACGCTGGTCTTCGTGTCCCACGACCGCGGGTTCCTGCGGGCCCTCGCGACGCGGGTGGTCGAATTGGGCCCGTCGGGCCCGCAGGTGTTTCTCGACGACTACGACGCCTATGTGGCCAAATCGGGCCGAGAAGCTCCGGGGTTGCGGGCTCGGTAGGGCGACCAGCGCCCTTTGCGTCGACGAGGTCCACGTCCAAATAGGCCCGCCGTCAACCCGTCCCGCAGTCGCCTCTTTCACCTTCGACGAGACGTAGGTCCCGTCGTCAAAACTGAAAATAGAAAAACGGCTGAGCCGTCCAGCTCCCCGCAAACAGCACCGCAACAATCAACAACAAGTCCCTTGCTCCCCGCACCGCGGGGGGCTGCCGCGCCGTCCACGCCGCCACGTGCTCGTCGCGGTGCAGGTACTCGCCGATCTCGACGATGACGATGAGCGACATCGTCGCCACGAAGAACCAGGGCATCATGTCGATTCGTTCGAAGAACGCCATCGCCCGCCCCGTTCCCCACCCGTCGGGCAGGTTGCGCACGAGCTTCCACCAGGCGCCAAGGTCCGGGCTCCGGAAGAACGGGTAGGTCAGGTACATGATCGGCAAGGTGCCTACGACACACATGGCGTGAAGCAGCTTGGGAAAGCGGTCCAGCCGCGTCAGGCCGTAGAACGCGAGCCGCGCGGGCCGCGTCACCTCGTCGACGACGAGCAGCAGGCCATTGCTCAGGCCCCACATCACGATCGACCAATTTGCGCCGTGCCACAACCCGCTCAGCACGAACACGAACACGATGTTCCTGTACTTCGACAACAACCCGCCCCGGCTGCCTCCAAGCGGCTTGTAGACGTAGTCGGTGAACCATGTGGTCAGCGAGAGATGCCAGCGTCGCCAGTAGTCCGTCACGCTGCTCGCCAGATGCGGCTGGTCGAAGTTCTTCATCAGGTCGACGCCCATCACGCGCGCACAACCGATGGCGATGTCGCTGTACCCGGAGAAGTCGCACCAAATCTGCCAACCGAAACACACCGTCCCGATGACGACGGCCGGCCCCGAGACATTGGCGGGGTCCGCGTAGATCGCGTCGGCAATCGGCCCCAAGCGGTCGGCGACGACCACCTTCTTGAACATTCCCCACAGCGCGAGCCGCAACCCACTGGCGGCCCGTTCGGAGTCCCAAGGGCGGGGCACGAAGAGTTGGGGCAACAAGCGCCCTGCGCGCTCGATCGGGCCCGCGACCAATTGCGGCCAATAGGAGACGAACAGCGCAAACCGGAAGAAGTTCGGTTCCGGTTGGATGTCCCGCCGGTACACGTCGATGGCGTAGGACAACGTTTGGAACGTGTAGAAGCTGATCCCAACGGGCAGGATCAGGTCCGACGGCGGCAAGGGCCAGTCGACGCCGACGGCGCGTCGGCCGACGTCATTGAACAGGTTGTAGTACTTGAAGGCGAAGAGCAGGCCAAGGTTGCCGACGAGGCTCACGCCCAACAGCGCCTTGCGAGCTCCCACCCCCTCCGTCCGGCCCAACCGGTTGCTGACCCACCAATCCAGGTAGGTGCTGAACAGGAGCAGCAGGCCGTAGTCCAGCCGCCACCACAGGTAGAACACATAAGAAGCGACGAGTTGCAGGACCCAACGCAGGCGGTGCGGCAGCGCGAAGTGCAGTGCCAGCACGACGGGCACGAACACCGCAAAGGCGAAGCTGTTGAACGTCACCGCATGGTTCTAGCCCGACCACCCAACGCAGGTCCCGTCGACCCGGAGCCCCGCGGCGGCTAGCCGGCCCCGGGGAGGGCCGTTGAACCCAACGCAGGGCTTGCTCGCACAGTTTCGATCCTTCGACCGGGTCTTCTGGATCTGCATCTTCATGGAGCTGATGGAGCGGATGGCCTACTACGGCGTCCGGCTCGTCGTTCCGGTCTACCTTGTGCTCAGCACGAGCGATGGGGGCCCTGGCCTCACGCACTCCGAGAAGGGCATGATCCTGGCGGGTTGGGCCGCCACCCAGAGCTGGCTGCCAACCTTTTCGGGCGGGCTGAGCGATCGCTACGGCTACAAGCGCACGCTCGCTGCGGCCGTCGTCCTCAAAGCGACCGGCTACCTCATCATGGCGGAGGCCCAGGGCTTTTGGCCCATGGTGCTCGGTACCCAGGTCCTCGCGGCGGGCACTGGCATCTTCAAGCCGGGCATCCAGGGCACCATGGCCCACGGCATCGCACGCAGCGGCAACATGTCGATGGGTTGGGGCCTGTTCTACCAATCGGTCAACTTCGGCGCCTTCCTCGGCGCGTACGTCCCCGCCTACACCCGCCACTTCTACGGCTGGCCCGCGACCTTCTACGGCTGCTCGGCCCTCGTCGCGGCCAACGCGATTCCGCTCTTCTTCTATGACGACCCCGTGGACGAGCGGCAGACGACCACCGACCACCGCTCGTTGTTCACGCTCATCAAGGAGAGCGTCCAAGAGCTGTTCACGAGCCCGCTCCTCCTCGGCTTCGTGTTCGTTTCGGCCGGCTTCTGGTTCACCTTCCACCAGTTCTTCGACATGCTGCCAAACTACGTCGACGACTGGACGAACAGTTCGGGCCTCCGGACGTCCGTCGGCACCACGCTCGGCTGGTCGGACTGGGTCTCCCGCGGCCAGGCCGGCGAGAACATTCCCCAGGAACAGCTCCTCAACCTCAACAGCTTTCTGATCATGACGACGATGTTCGTCGTGGCCTGGCTGTCGAGCCGCGTACACGTGCTGACGTCGACCGCGATCGGTTGGGCCATGGCGACGGGCGTACTCGCCGTCCTCGTCTACAGCCCAAGCGTCACCACCCTGCTCTTCGCCATCGTCGTGTTCACCGTGGGCGAGATGATGAGCAGCCCGAAGAAGCAAGAGTTCATGGCGATGCTCGCGCCTCCAGGCAAGCGGGCCTTGTACCTTGGCTATGCAAATATGCCTGACGGCATTGGCTGGGTCCTCGGTGGCCTCGCGGCAGGCAACGCCTACGAAACGAAGGGCGACAAAGTCAACCTCACGCGCCAGTTCCTCAAGCAGCACGCCGACGGCACGGACGTGTCCGCGTGGCTCTCGACGGCGGACGCCCTTGGCGACGACGCCAAACAGGAGGTCGTCAAACACCTCGGCGTCGCCAACTTCGACGCCGCAAAGAGCGCGCTGAGCAGCGCAGACGTCGTCAGCCGCTGGGCCGATGCCCTACCGCGAGGCGACGTGATCGAGGTCGCCATCGCCTCGGTTCCGACGCTCCCGAACGGGGCGGTCAACTCCGCCGACGCCCTCCGCCAGTACCTTTTTGCGACCTACAACCCCGGCCAGGTCTGGTGGATCTTCGTTGGCGTCGGCCTCGTCAGCGCCTTGATGATGGTGGCCTACAGCGTCTGGGCCCGCAAGACCTTGGACGCTCGCCCGGCGGCAGAATGACGGACCCGCGCGTCGCATCGGCCCACCTGCCCTGGCACGTGGACGTGACCGACGCGGTGGTCCCGGCCGAGGTCGATCCCCTCGCCTGGGACCGCGCATGGTTCGACCTCGCCGCCCAGGAGGCCGGCGAAGCGGTCAACCTCACGGAGGACCGCCGCGTGGGCCATACTTGGCTGCGCGCACCCGAACGTGCCCCCGAACCTGGCATTGCGGCGCAGATCGCGGACGCCCAAGACGCCGTTCGCGACCTGGCGGACGGCGTCCTCGGACGGCGCATCCGCTGCGAGGACGGCCGTCCCTTTCAACAAGTGCTCCACATCGGCATCGGCGGCAGCGCCCTAGCACCCCAACTGATCACGTCTGCGCTGGCCTCGCCCGAAGGCCTCCCGATCGAAACGCTCGACAACGTCGACCCCGACGGGATCGCCAGAACCCTCCATCGGCTGGGTCCGCGCCTCGAGACGACGCTCGTGCTCGTCGCTTCGAAGTCCGGAGGCACGGTGGAGACCCGTGAAGCCACGCGCCTCGTGCGCGCAGCGATCGAAGCCCGCGGCACCTCCTTCCGCAAACACGCCGTCGCCATCACGATGCCCGGCAGTTCGCTGTCGCGGGAGGCCGGCGATTGGCTGGCCCAGGTCCCGATCTGGGACTGGGTGGGAGGACGATTCGGCGCCACATCGGCCGTTGGCCTCCTGCCTGCTGCGCTCGCTGGCGCCGACACGACCGAGCTTTTGGCAGGCGCCGCTGAAATGGACGCATGGACACGGCGAACGGCCTGGAACCAGCAACCGGCGGCGCTGCTTGCGGCGAGCTGGCACGCGGCGGCCCAACGCGGCCACGACGTCGTCCTTTTGCCCTACTGCGACCGTCTCGGGTTGCTCGGACGCTTCGCCCAGCAACTCGTCATGGAGTCGCTCGGAAAGCGCGAGGATCGAGCCGGGCAAACGGTCGAACGCGGCCTGACCATCTACGGCAACAAGGGCAGCACGGACCAACACGCCTACGTCCAACAGCTCCGCGACGGGCGCTACGATGCGCTGACCACCTTTGTCGCCGTCCTCGACGACGGCGCCAGCGATGCCACGTCCACCGGCGACCTGCTCCACGGCTTCCTGGCCGGAACTCGGCGTGCCCTGAGGGAGCGCGGCCGCGCCACGGCCACCATCCTCGTCGATCGCCTCGACGCACGCGGCCTCGGCGGGCTCATCGCCCTCCTTGAACGGGCGGTCGGCCTGCTCGCTTCGCTTTGGGACATCAACGGCTACGACCAACCCGGCGTCGAGGCCGGCAAACGTGCAGCCACCGCCGTCCTCACGGACCTCGAGACGTTGCATCGGCGCCTGGCTGCAGGACCTGTTCACGAAGCCGACCTCCTCCACGGCACGGGCGACCCCTCGGAAGTGCGCCATCTGTTGCTGCGGCTCGCCGCAACGGGCCGCGTCGTCCGCGACGGTGCCCACTGGCGCACACGATGAGGCGCGGCGGGCTGTTGCTTCACCCGACATCGCTGCCGGGCCCGCACGGCATTGGGGACGCCGGCCCCGCGGCGCGCGAGGTGCTCGCATTCTGCGAGTCGGCCGGCTTGCGCGTTTGGCAGATGTTGCCGATCGGCCCACCGGACGCCCACGGCAGCCCGTACGCCTCGGCTTCGGCGTCCGCGATTTCGCCATCGCTCATCAGCATCGACGACCTCGTCGCCGACGGCTGGCTTCGCCCCGACGAAGTCGTCGAGCTTGGCCACCTCGAAGTCGACCTCGAGACGGTCCACCGCCACAAGGCGCCGATGGTCGCGCTTGCGGCCAGCCGCGTGGCGCGCAGCATCGATCTGGACAAGTTCGCAAGCCGCCAGCCTTGGACGCGCACGTGGGCCCAGTGGGTGACCTTGGCAGAGGCCTACGGCACGGATTGGACAAGGTGGGAAGACGGGCTGCGCCATCGCGACGCCGACGCGCTCGCCGCGCTCCCCGAGGGCCCCCAAGGCGCGGCCATCGCCGTCCAGTGGCTCCTGCATGAACAGTGGCAGCACCTGATCGCGGAGGCACGCTCCCGCGGCGTCGCGCTGTGGGGTGACCTACCCATCCTCTCGGAGGCCGACGGAGCCGACGTCTGGGAGCGCCAGGACCTGTGGCGCCTCGACGCGGCCGGGCGCCCAAGCGTCGTCAGCGGCGTTCCGCCCGACGCCTTCACGCCAAAGGGTCAACGTTGGGGCCATCCCCTGCCCCACATGGCCGCGCACGAGGCCGAGGGCTGGGCGACGCTGCGAGCGCGCCGCGACCTCGCTCTGTCCCGCTTCGACGCCGTCCGCATCGACCACTTCCGCGGCTTTTGTGGCTTGTGGGAAGTGCCTGGCGACGCGCCGGACGCGAGGTCGGGCCGCTGGGGTGCCGGGCTCGGTGACGGCGCACTCACCGCCATCGTTGCTGGGGAGCCGCAGCGGTGGATTGCCGAAGACCTCGGCGTCATCACCCCTGACGTCATCGCACTTCGCGACCGCCACGGCCTGCCCGGTATGGTCGTGCTGCAATTCGGCTTCGACGAGGGCTCCGAGCACCATCCCAGCCGGCATCGCAAACACCAGGTCGTCTACACGGGCACCCACGACAACGACACGACGGCCGGCTGGCTCACGTCGCTCGATGCCGAAGGCCGCCGCAGGGTCGCCGCGATTGCAGGCCATGCGACGGTCGACGACGTCGTCGAGATGGCATGGCAGGCGCTGCCAGACACCGCCATCGTCCCCGTCCAAGACCTGCTAGGCCTCGGCTCCGAGGCCCGCCTCAACGTCCCGGGCCAGACCCGGGGGAATTGGCGTTGGCGGCTCCCCCGCCGAGCCCTCGACGGCCCCTTGGCGCAGCGCGTTCGCGACTCGCTCGGCCGCGCCGGGCGCTGAGGTCAGTCTCTGGCGTCACACACGAACACGAAGGCTGGCGGCAGATTGCGCCACGCCACGTTTGTCCGGTCCACCCGTGAGAACCGACGCCGCAGGGTCTCTCGCAGCCGCCCTGCGGCCGGCAACATCTGCGCGTGGAGGTAGGCGAAGGTGACGAAGCGCCCCCCCGGCGCCAATACGGCTTCGATCGCGTCGAAGACCTCACGCTGCAGCGCCTCCGGCCAGATCGCCCACGGCAGCCCACTGACGACGCGGTCGACCGACGTCCAACCCCGTTCCGCGATCAGCTCGGGAAGCCGCTGTGCGACAGCCTCGACGATGTCGGCCTTCGGAAAGCGCGCCCGCAGCGCCGCCGCGAGACTCGGATCGGGCTCGAGGACGAGGAGGTGGACGTCGGGATGCCGCTCGAGGATCACCGCCGTCATGGGTCCCGTTCCCGCCCCCAATTCCACGACGCGTGCGCCAGGTCGCAGGTCGGCCGCCCCCACCTCCAGGGCCGCCAATTGCGGTCCCGAAGGGGCGACGGCACCGATGGCGACAGGGTCGCGCAGGAAAGCACCAAGGAACTTCAGCACCGCGGCGCGCTATCCCGGCCAGGGCGAAAACCGCCCGGGCTGGTGAAAGTCTGGCTTCTCGCCTGGCAGCGGCGGGTGCGCGAGGAAGCGCCGAGGGTCTTCACCGTGGATGGCGAAGGCGGCCACGCGCCATGGCCGCTCAGGAAGCCACCGTTTCGCAACGCGGGCCTGACCCTTCCACCGCCCGCGGCCAGCAGAGGCGACGAAGTCGATGCCCCAGCCCGCATCGAGGCGCTGCCGGACGCCGACGAATCGCAGACCCAGGTAGTGACCGTGGGGCCCAAACTCGAGTTCGGTGTACCGTCCATCGGGGCCGGCCAGAAAACACTCGACGACCTCGTGGTTCCACAACCCGTCCAACGACCCCGCGGGGGCATCGGGCGGCACGTCCCCGTGGAATGGCGCATCGATCTGCAAGGCCAAGTCGCCGTCGTCGTCGACGGCCAACCACAGGCGCACGGCCTCGTCGGGCCCGATTGGCTGCCCATCCCAAGCCGTCTCGATGCGGAGCTCGATCACGAGAAACGGAACAGCTTTCCGAGGTCGGCCAAGCCAGACACGTCGTTCGTCTTGATGGCGCCCTTGGCGATGTCCCACGCTGACGGCATCTTGCCCTGGGTGACCATCGCCAGAAACAGCTCGGGAGTGGCCTTCAAGACGACGTCGGCATTTTCGACGGCCTTGCCGGTCTCGACGCGGCAGCCACTGGGACCAAGGAAGGCTGTGTACTTGTGGTCGCCGAGGCTGAAATAGTAGGTCTTGTCTTTGTCGAGCACGCCGGTTTGAAAGCGCGACGGCATCATGGCGAACAGCTCGGGAATCGACGGCATCCGGCCTCCACGGCGCCCGCTATCGCGGACCACCCACGCTCCGACATCCCGCACCGCGACGACACCTCTCGCCCGGCGGCTGCGCGATAGCCGCAGCGCCGAGGCCCCCATGACCGCAGGTGAGGTCGAGGCGCGCGTCGCCGCCCTTTCCGACGACGACGCCGCCGCTCGGTTGGAGGCCCTGACCACCGAGGTTGCCCACCACGCGCGCCGGTACCACACGCTCGACGCGCCAGAAATTGCGGACCACGTCTACGACGCGATGTTTCACGAGCTTCAGCTCCTCGAGGCGCGCCTCCCTCACCTCCGTCGCGCGGACAGCCCGACATCCCGCGTAGGCGGCGCACCCATCGAGGGACTCGTCGCGTTCCACCACGTCGTACCGATGTTGTCGCTGGCCAATGCCAACAGCATCGAGGACGTCCGCGACTTCGACGAGCGCGTCCGGAAAGGCCTATCGACCGACGAACGCGTGACCTACGTGGTCGAGGCCAAGCTGGACGGTCTGGCGGCCGAACTCGTTTACGAAGACGGCCGCCTCGTCGGCGCGGGGACCCGGGGCGACGGCGAGGTCGGCGAGGACGTGCTCCACACCGTCCGCACGATTCGCAATGTGCCCCACGAGCTCGCACCCGGTCATCCGCCCGGCCGGTTCTCCGTCCGGGGCGAGATCCTGTTCCCCCTCAAAGGCTTCGAACAGATGAACGCGGACCGCGTCGCCCGCGGCGAACGGCCCTTCGAGAACCCGCGCAACAGCGCCGCGGGCACGATTCGCCAGCTCGACCCCGCCGTCGCCGCCGCCCGGCCTCTTCACTTCTTCGCCCACAGTCGCGGAGAGGGCGCCACGGAGATCGTCGGCCACGCCGCCCTACTCGACGCCATGACGCGTTGGGGCCTGCCGGTCGCGGGAGGACATGCCGTCTGCCTGGGCGCCGACGAGGTCCTTGCCGCCATCGACGGACTCGGGGCGGCGCGCAACACCCTGGCCTTCGAGATCGACGGCGCCGTCATCAAGGTCGACGCTCGCGACGACCAGCAGCGCCTTGGCTTCGTGACACGTTCGCCTCGGTGGGCCATCGCCTACAAATACCCGCCCGCCCAGGTCGTCACGCGCTTGCTCGAGGTCGGCGTACAAGTGGGACGGACCGGTGTCCTCACGCCTGTGGCCCATCTCGCACCCGTGCGGGTGGGCGGCGTCACCGTGAGCCGCGCGACGCTGCACAACTGGGACCTGCTCGCGGGCTTGGGGCTTGCGGCCGGAGACGATGTCACTGTGGAGCGCGCGGGCGACGTCATTCCGCGCGTTGTCGGCCGCGCTGGCGAGGCCAAGGGCGGCCCCCCGCCGTCACCACCGACAGCCTGTCCCGATTGTGGTACGGAGCTCGTCCGAGAAGCCGACAAAGTCGCCCTTCGCTGCCCCAACCGGCTGGCGTGCCGCTCCCAGCTCCGCGGCGCCGCGCTTCACTTCGCCGGTCGCGGAGGCATGGACATCGAGGGCCTTGGCGATCAGCTCGTCGGCGCCCTCGTCGAGTCTGGTCACCTCCGCGGCGTCGCCGACATCTACCGGCTGACCGTCGATGTGCTCGCCGGTCTCGACCGGATGGGCCCCAAGCGGGCCGCGAACCTGCTCGCGGCCGTCGAGGCCAGCAAGGCGCGCCCCATCCACCGCGCGTTGGCGGCACTCGGGCTGCCAGATGTCGGCGAAGCGACGGCTCGCGCCCTCGTCAGGCGCTTTCGCTCGATCGACGCGCTGCTCGGCGCATCTTCGACCGACTTCTTGTCCGTCGACGGAATTGCAGAGAAGACCGCCGAGCGGATTGCCGCGGCGCTCGCCGACCCTGCGATTCTCGCGGTCATCGCCGACCTGCGCGCGTCGGGTGTTCTCTTCCCCGAAGCTGAGGCACCCGCGGGCGAAGGTGCCCTCACCGGCGCCACGGTCGTCCTGACGGGGACGTTGCCAAGCTGGTCGCGCGCCGAGGCGACAGCGGCCCTCCTCGCAGCCGGGGCCAAAGTGGCCGGCAGCGTGTCCGCCAAGACGACGTTCGTCGTCGCGGGTGACGAGGCCGGATCCAAGCGCGAACGGGCAGTTTCCCTTGGCGTCCCCGTCATCGACGAGGCCGAACTGCGGCGCCGGCTGGGCGTCCGCTAGCGAGCCGCCCAATCCGCCGCACGAGGCGGGGTCCGAGCCATCGCCATGCCCAAGCGATCCTGGGCCGACCCGTAGAGCTCGTTCTCCGACGCCGTGTCCGCCGTCGCCGTGGACCCTGTCTCCAAGTGCTCCCGCCAGACAGCTCCCCGGCGGCCCGGCGCGTGCAGGGTGAGATCCGCCGCAAGGCGGGTCGAACGTCCAGCGCCGGCGACCGGAGGTCCGGCCTCCTCGACGACGTCGATGAACAACACGCCGGTTTCCTTGCGTGCGCCGATCCAGGTTTCCGGGGCAGGCGGCGCAACCCCGTCGCCAACCCGAGTCACGATCCGCGTGCCGAAGCCCTGTTCACGCAAAGAGGTCGCCACCGTGAAGTCGACCATTTGCGCGAGACGCATCATCGCGCGCTCGCGCCCTTCCTCGGGACGCCAGCTGGACCGCAGCCAGACCACGATCTCGACGTCCGAAAACCGAAGCTCGGACATCCGCTCGGCCGCCAAGGACGCGCGCGTCGAGTCAGGGAAGCGCTCGATGAACGCCCGCCAAGCCTGCACGGTGTCCGTTTGTGTCGCCTCCTCCCAGGTGGCGCGCTCACGCTCCGCTCTGGCGTCGACGACGAAGGCGCCTGTGGGGTTCTGCGAAAGGTACCCGCCGTAGGCGCCCGACGTGTTGGAAACCGCCGCGGTGCCGTAGTGCTGGCGATCGAGCACACCCCGGATCTCGTCAGCCAACGGGCCACGGGGATGGCGGACGAGAAAGGTCTCGAGCGCCAGGGTCGAACCGTCGGCAAGCGCCGCCGCGTGATCAAGCGCCTCGATGCGGATCCTTGCGAACGACCGCCAGCGACCGTCGGGCTGGGCCAGCAGGTAGTTCTGGTAGGCCACGACGTCGTTCGTGACTTCCGCGCGCGTCCACGCCAACGTGTCGATGCGCTCCTCGGCGAGCGGGCTGCGGGCATCGTCGGGATGGTCATTCAACCACGCGGCGTAGGCTTCGGGCGTGTCCAGCGCCATCACGGCCGTCCAGTCGTCCACACGATGGTGAGCGCACCCCAACGCCATCGCGAACCAAAACGCGCCCATGACTCCCCCGTACTGGCCAACTTAGGGGGCCGATCGCGCCGGGAGAAGCTCCATGACGCTGCCCGTGCTCTACGAAGCCGCAGATTTCGTCATCGTCGACAAGCCGTCGGGGCTGGCCGTCCACCGCGGCGAGCCCGGCCTGGATTCCGACCGTGACTGGGTCGTCCAGCGCGTCCGCAACCAGTTCCGTCGCTACGTCTGGCCCGTCCATCGCCTCGACCGGCCGACGTCGGGCTGCCTCCTGCTCACGTTTGATCCTGGCCTGGTCGAGCCGTTGGCCACGGCCCTTCGCGACGGGCGCAAGTCCTACCTGGCCGCCGTCCGCGGCGTGATCGAGGACCGCGACTGGACCGCGATCACCTCGCCGATGCGGGACCCGACCGGCGACAAGGTCGCTCACACCGACGTCCTTCCGCTGGCGTCTCGGCCCGAGCCCCGATGCAGTGCGGTGCTCGCGCGCCCCAGGAGCGGGCGCTACCACCAGGTCCGCCGCCATCTGCGGGACCGCGACCACCCCGTGCTCGGCGACACCTCACACGGCGACGGGCGCGTGAACCGAACGTGGCGGGAACGCGGCTTGACTCGGCTCGCCCTCCACTGTTGCGAGATCCTCCTCGAGCTTCCGACCGGGCGAGTCGTCGCAAGCTCGCCGCTGCCCGACGACCTCCGCACGCCATTCGCCGACCTCGGCCTTTGGGAGGAGGCCCTGGAACGGATCGACGCCACGACCCTCGACCGAGCAGGCTAGCAGCCCGCGTGAAACGCCGCGCCAAGGTCGCCGACGTCCCCGCCCCGCCGGCACCGGTCGGTACGCCCGACGTGCATGTGTTGGCCTGGGACGGAGACATCGTCCACGAGTCGAAGATCTCCGGCATCGACTGCAAAGCAGCCGCGGACCGTCCGGGCATCCTGTGGGTCAATGTCGACGGCGTGCACGACCAGGACCTCGTCCACCACGTGTCGGCAGCTTTCGGCGTCCACCCGCTGGCCGTGGAGGACGTCCTCAACGTCGCGACCCGGGTCAAACTCGACGAGTACGACGGGCACAACTACCTGGCGGTCAAAGAGATCACGCGGCCGGACCGCGGCGAGGTCACGCTCGAACAGGTGAGCATCGTCTGGGGCCCGAATTGGGTTCTGACCTTCCAGGAACGGCCTGGGGACGTGTTCGAAGGCTTGCGCAATCGGCTGAGGCACGCGCGCAATCGCCCCCAGCGCGACGCGACGGATTGGCTCGTTCATCACCTGCTTGACGCCATCGTCGACCACACCTTCGTCGTGCTCGGCGAAGTGGAAGCCGCGATCGACGAAGAAGAGGAAGCCGCGCTCGACGACCGCCAGGCGACGGCCCCGGCCCGCGTCCACGAGATTCGCGCCGAGTTGGTCACCCTTCGTCGCGCCTTGAGCCCGATGCGCGACGCGACCCGGCGGCTCCAATCTGGCGACGTCGCCCTCGTTTCCACGGACATGATGCCCTGGTACCGCGACCTGCACGACCACGTTCTGCGGCTTCTCGACGGCCTCGACGCCGGCCGCGACCGGCTCGCAAGCATCGTCGAACTGCACCTCGCCGTGACATCGGCGCGCACGAACGAGATCGTGCGAGCATTGACCATCATCAGCACGGTCTTCATGCCCCTGACCTTCCTCGTCGGCATCTACGGCATGAACTTCGACGTCATGCCAGAGTTGCGCTGGGCGTGGGGCTACCCGGCCGTATGGGGCCTGATACTCGCCCTGTCCGCGTCCCTCATCGGCTGGATCAAGTGGAGAGGCTGGCTCTGACGCCCGCCCGCAGCCCCTTGGCTGCGCGTTAGCGGACCCCCCCGGGGTGTCCCACGTCCATCGTCCTTTGGGGGGTGACCCAGGCCGCGGCACAAGAGGTGACCGGCCTTGCGGAGCTGAGGCTGCAACAGCAGTTCGGCGTCACGGGCGTGCCCTGGCAGCTGACGGAGCGGTTCCGCCCCGAGTTTTCCGCTCCCCTCGGCGAGCGCCTGTCGTTGACGACAACCGTCGACTTGAGCTTCGCCCAAGGCCGGAGGCTTCAAGATGAGGTCCAGGGCGTCTTCGAGGCAAGCGACCTGTTCACAATCGGCTACCTGCCGGGCTCCATCGACTCGCTCTGGAACATCGGTTCCTGCAGCTGGCCCGACCCCGCTTCCAACGAAGCGCTCGGCATCAGCCAGGCCGGCGACTACCTGGCCGTGGACCGGCTCTACGCCGATGCCTACCTCAAAGGCGCGGACGTTCGTATCGGACGCCAGGCCGTCCAATGGGGCAGCGCCCAACTCGTCAATCCGACGGACCCGTTTCCCGAGGTCCTGTTCGTTGAGCCGTGGCGCTTCCGTCGCGGCTTGAACGCGGGGCGGGCCACCGTACCCATCGAGGGCGGCCACCAGGTCCAGGTCCTTGCAGGTACCGACGACACGTTCCGCCACGAGCGCCTCGCGACGCGAGGGACGGCAAACATCAAGGGCACCGAGCTTTCGCTCGTCGGCGCTTGGCGTGGAGACACCGACGAACCTCTCGTCGGCCTCGACCTACGTGGCAACGTCGAAATCGGGTGGTGGTTCGAGGGCGCCTTGCACGCCACGGAAGATCCCTACGAGGAATTCGCGGTCGGCGTCGACTACAGCTTCCCCGTGTTCGAGCGCTTCGTGGTCCTCGCCCAGTACTACCGCAACGGTTCGGGCTCGCCGGACGCGGGATCGACCGCGTCGACGGGCCGGTTTGCCGGCGAAGTCGAGCCGCCCCATTGCGAGGAGGACGGCTTCTCGGACCTCGTCCCAGACAGCGGCGCGAACCCCTTTGCCCCCATCACGGCAGGTCGGGACTACGCGATTGCGGCGGTGAACCTCGCTGCGACGAACGAGTTGTCGTTCCAGCTCTCGGCGATTCACAACCTTGGCGACGGCACCGGTGTCATGGTTCCCACGACCACGTGGGCGGTCCTCGAGTGGCTCGAGTTGTCGGCCACCGGCCAGGTGCCGTACAAGACGTCGGAAGGGGGCGAGTTCAAGCCAGACCCGGCCGACATGGTCCTCACGATCGATCCTACCGACGGGGAGGCGCCGCCGGTCGACCTCGATTTCTCTGGTCTCGCAGCCGACGCCGCCGTGGTGGTGTGGGCGCGGGCCAGTTTCTGACGGAGTGCCCGTGTCCCTCGTTTCCGTTGTCAACGCGGTCAAGACCTACGGCACCGGTGAGGCCGCGGTACACGCGCTCCGCGGCGTCAGCATCGAGATCGAGCCCGCCGAATTCACCGTCATCAGCGGCCCTTCGGGCTCGGGCAAATCCACGCTCCTCAATCTCATCGGGTGCCTCGACGTGCCGGACGGCGGCACCGTTCGCATCGAGGGGCGCGACGTCAACGGCCTCGACGGTTCCTCCTTGGCCGCCCTTCGGGCCGCGCGCATTGGCTTCATCTTTCAAAGCTTCAACCTCATCCCCGTCCTGACTGCCCTCGAGAACGTCGAGCTTGCATTGCAACTCGCCGGTGCCCCCGCGGCCGGGCGACGTGAGAAGTGCGCGGAGACGCTCACGGCCGTCGGTCTGGGTGGACTCCTCGACCGCCGGCCCAATCAACTCTCGGGCGGCCAACAACAGCGCGTCGCCGTGGCCCGCGCGCTCGTGAAACAACCCGCCCTCGTCATCGCCGACGAGCCCACGGCCAACCTCGACTCGACCAGCGGTACCGCCGTGCTCGACCTCATGCGCGACATGAATGCCGCCCGCGGCGTGACGTTTCTGTTCTCCACCCACGACCCCAAAGTCATGGAGCGAGCCCGCCGCGTCGTGACGCTGACCGACGGCCAGATCACCGCGGACGAATTCCGCACATGATGCTGCGCCTCGCCGTCCGCAACCTGCTGCGCAACACGCGCCGCACGGTGTTGAGTCTCGCCGCGGTCGTGGCGGGCGTTGGCGTCCTCGTCCTCGGGCAGGGCTTCATCGGCGGCATGGAAGAGAACGCCATCCGAGCCGTCGTCGATACCTCGACCGGCCACGTGCTCCTGCGCCCGGCCGGCTACCCGACGGAAGGTCTCCAGCACCCTGTCGACGACCTCTTCCAATCTCCGGTTCTCCCGGCCGAATTGGCGGCATCGGTCGAGGCGTCCGCGCCGCGTCTGCTCTTCATCGCTCGCGCCATCCACGGCCCCGACGCGATGCGGATTCGCGCGATCGGCTTCGACCCCGAGCGCGACGCCACGGTTTTCTCACGCGGTACCTGGCACGTGGACGGCGCTACCCCCAAGAGCGCGGCTGACGGCGTGCTCCTTGGCGCAGGCGTGGCGCGGAACCTGCGCGCCAAGACTGGGGACACGATCGTGCTGCAGGCCCGCACGCGAGCGGGCGCCATCAACGCGTTGGAATTGAAGGTCGCAGGGGTCGTCGCCACGGGCGCACCCTTCATCGACCAGACCGCGGTGATGATGGCGATGGACCAAGCGCAGACGCTCGTGATCGCCGACGGAGCCGTCTCCCATTTTGCGGTCCGCCTCCACGACCGCGACGACGCCACGGCCTTCGTCCAGCGTTGGACGGCCCCGGCCGGCACCGAAGCGACGACCTGGATCGCGGAAACGGCCGCTGTCCTTCGCATCCAGTCGATTCGCCGGGCCGCCCTGAACCTCCTCGTCGCCGCCTTGCTCGGCATGAGCGCGGCGGGCATCGCCAACACGATCCTGATGGCGGCCTACGAGCGCGTTCGCGAAGTCGGTACGTTGCGCGCCTTGGGCTTCACGCGCCGCGACGTCCTCGCCCTCTTTGTCCTCGAAGGCGCCATGATGGGCGCGATCGGGGCCCTGTTGGGTGCGGCCCTCGGCGGAGGCGTCGTCTACCACTACCACCAGGTCGGCATCGACCTGAGCGGCCTCATCGAGCAGACGGGCGGGAACCTCCCCATCGCGGCGATGTTGTACACCGACTGGTCGCCGCCGACCGTCGCGGGCGCCGTGGCCTTCGGCACCGTGATCGCGATGCTCGCAAGCGTGTACCCCGCCCACGTGGCGAGCCGGATGGTCCCGGCCGACGCGGTGCGCGCATGATGTTGCTGCTCCGACTCGCCGTTCGCAACGCGCGCCGAAACACCGTCCGTACGCTGTTGACGGCGCTGACCGTCACGTTTGGAACCGCAGTGCTGACGGTCGCCATGGCCTGGATCACTGGCGTGTTCGGCGACGTGCTCGGCACCGCCGCCGACGCTGCCGGCCACGTCCGCGTCGTCGACCCCGACTTCGCCTCCCGCGAGCAGATGAATCCGCTCTACGAGCATGTCACCGGCGTTGCCGCCCGCGCGGAAGCCATCGCCGCCATGCCAGGCGTTTCCGACGTGGCGCCCCGCATCATGACGGGCGTCTCCGTGTCCGTTGGCGACGAGATCGGCGAGGTCTTCGCCCTCGCGATGGGGGCACCCAAGGCCTACTACGAACGCCGGATGCGGTTTGACGAGCACCTCGTAGAAGGGTCCATCTTCCCTGGCCAGTCCCCCAAGGAAATCGTGCTCGGGGCAACCGTCGCCAAGCGGGCTGGCGTCAAGATCGGTGACGACATCGTGCTCTTTGGGCAGACGCAAGACGGGTCCATGAGCCCGTTGCGCGGTCCACTCGTTGGAATCGTCCACACGGGGACGGCGGCCATCGATCAAGGCGCCTTCGTGCTGCTCGAACGCATGATGTACATGGCGGACATCGACGACGCAGCCACCGAGATCCTTGTGTTCGGCGAGGACCGCGACGATGCCCCTGCGCTCGCGGCCACGGTCTCGGCCGCCCCAGAACTGAACGGCCTGACGGTCCAAGCTTGGACGCACCGGGAGCCCTGGTCGGGAATGTTGGCCATCGCCGACGTCGTTCGAGGCATTCTCGTCGCCATCGTCGTGTTCATCACGGCGCTTGGCGTCTGGAACACGATGATGATGTCGGTCATGGAACGGACCTCCGAGATCGGCGTCATGCGGTCGATGGGATTGTCCCGCATGGGTGCGGTGTTCTTGTTCGTGTCGGAAGCGGGGGGCATCGCCGTGTTGGGAGGTCTGTTGGGCGTCGCCATCGGAGGAGCCGCAGCGCGGTACCTCGAAGTCGTCGGGGTCACCCTCGGCGAGGCGACCACCGCCCAATTCCCTAGCGACATCCCGATGAAGGCGACGCTCTACGCCGACATGCGGCCCGACATCGCCATGACCGCCTTTCTGCTTGCCCTCCTGATGGCGGCCATCGGTTCCGCCCTGCCTAGTCTACGGGCCGCCAGCATCGCTCCTGTCGAGGCGATGCGCACCGGCCGCCGCTGAATCTCTGGAGACCCCGTGAAGCTCACTGCTCTGCTCGTCCTCCTCACCTCCACGTTGTCGTGGGCCCAGACGCCGACGGCCGACCAGATTCTGGCGAAGGTCGACGCCAACATGGTCTCGGAGACCCGCTCGAACAAGACGAAGATGACGTCGATCACGCCCCAGCGGACCCGCCCTCCCTTCGAGATGGCGATCATGGCCAAAGGCGCGGACGTAGCCGCCATCGAGTACATCGCACCCGTGCGCAACAAGGGCACGAAGATGCTGCGCACGGGCACCGAGATGAAGATGTGGGACCCTGAGTCCGAGCGGGTTTCCACGATTTCAGGCCACATGCTGCGCGACGGCATGATGGGAACCGACCTTTCCTACGACGATATGATGTCGATCACCACGCTGCGCACGGCCTACACGTCGACGCTCAAGGGGACCGAGCCCTGTGGCAACGGCGAGACCTGCTACAAGCTCGAGTTGAACGCCAAGACAGCGTCCATCAGCTACCCCAAGCGTGTGATGTGGGTCGACACGGCCCACCACATCCCGCTCAAGCAAGAGCTCTTCGCCGCGTCGGGCATGTTGCTCAAGACCTGGGAGATGAGCCAAGTCACCCAGTTCGGCGACCGTTGGTACCCCCTCAAGATGGTCGTCATGGACAAGCAGCAACAGGGCACGAGCACGGTGCTCGAGATCAGCGAGTTGCAGTTCGACGTGCCCCTCGCTGAGGAGGTCTTCTCGACCCGTTGGCTCGAGCGCCACTGAGATAGAGGCGGGCTCGACGCTAGTTCGGAGTCCTCATGACGCTGTTCCTCTTCGCCCTCGCCTGTGCGGGCGGCGACCCTGACCCCGACGCGGGTTCCGATTCCACGGACACGACGCCAAGCCCGACGGACACAACTCCCGAGCCCACCGACACGCCTCCGGTTCCAACCGACGATCCGCCCGTTCCGACCGACACTCCGCCGACCGAAACCGGCACCCCGCCGACCGAAACGGGCACGCCGCCTCCGCCGCCAACAGGCCCGCTCAGCTACGACACCGACGTCCGGCCCATCTTCGAAGCTGCGTGCGTCAACTGCCACATGAATGGGGAGACGTCCGGCTCCCTTGACCTCGACCTCGGCGTCGACGCTCTCGTCGACGTCGCTTCGGTGGATTTGCCGAGCATGGTGCGCGTGCGTCCTACCAAGTCGGAGAACTCCTACTTGTGGCACAAGCTCGAAGGAACGCACATCGACGCAGGCGGCTCCGGCGTCAAGATGCCAAAAGGGGGCAGCCTGACCCCGACCGAGTTGACCACGGTCAAGGGGTGGATCGAGTCGGGCGCAGGCCCCTGATCACGCCCGCAGCCTTCCACCGCGGCGGCCACGAGCCATTTCTGGACGCCGCCGTCGCCCGCAAACGTTGGACGCCCCGACGCGCTGACGTCGCTTGGTACCGGTCCGTGGTGACCACAGGCCCAGTGTTGGAGTTGGGCGTCGGCTATGGCCGCGTCGCGCGCGCGCTCATTGGTGACGGCTGGTCCGTCGTTGGCGTCGACCGCTCCGCGCCGCTCCTCGAGGATGCGCGACGGCGGCTACCCCCCGACCGCTTCACGGGCCTCCTCTCCGATGTCGCGAGCCTCGACCTAGGACGCACATTTCCCGTCGTTCTTGCGCCGTTCCACGTCTTGAACCACGCGGAAGACGGCGCCGCCCTCCAGCACATGCTGCGCCGGGTCCGCGCCCACCTACACTCCGACGGGCTGTTCGCCTTCGACCTGCGCTTTCCCACGGTGTGGACCGGCCCTCCCCGGCGCACCGTCGGCACCCTGACGCGACGGGGCGTCCGCATTCCTTGGGAGGAATCCACGGTCTTCGACGTGCGCCAACAGCGTGAGCTGAGCGCGTTGCGGATCGGCGGCCAACCCGCTGTCTGCCTGGCCCATCGCTACGTGATGCCAGCGGAGCTGGAAGACCAACTCGACCGAGCAGGCCTGCGCGTCACGGGCATGTGGGGCGGCTTTGCCGGCGAGGCCTTGGGCGACGGCCCGTCCATCGTCGTCACGGCCACCTGACCGGCGGCTAAGGACCGTCAAACGAGGTCAGGGCAGGACCTCGACCTCGAACAACGCGGCCACCAGTTCACCGTTTTCGCCCGCGCGATGCGGATTGTGGAAGGCCCAAACGACCTCCCGGTCCCGGGTCACCTCGTAGGCCACACCCTGCTCGGAACTCGTGACCAACGTGTTCCCGTTCTCTAGCCGCGACACGGCACCCAGCTGCGGGCTGTTCAACTTCATCTCGGGGGGCCCCCCCCACGCCCAAACCGTATGAAGCGACGGCAGGCTGAGTTCCATCACGCGAGAGGCCCCCGAGTGACCGCCGTTGTTGAACAACAACACCGCTGGGCCTTCGACGAGGATGGCGTCGTGCTGCATCTTGAAATTGCCCCGGCCCGTCCAGGTGACCGCACATGCCTCGAAGTCGAGGGCGGCGAGCGCAGACACGTTGCGAAAGGACACGAAGGTGTCCCCTCCACCCAATACGGCCGACGCTTCGGCGGGAACCCGCACCACACTGTTCGTGTGCAGCGGGTCGTCCTTGCGTAGCGTTTGGGCCAACAGGCCAGGTTGGCTGCCCCGCTCGACGGCGGTGACGAGGTCGCACCTCCCAAGCACAGAGCCGTCGGCAGCGTCGACGTGAAGGACCTCGTCGCGGTACCGGGCGGTGCCGCCAACGACCTCGATTTTCCGGCCCAACGTCCACAACGTGCCGTCGTCATCCCAACGAACATCGTGGTGAATCCCAAGGCCCAACGCCCAATCGCTGCCGGCCGCTCCATACCGAACCAGCCCCAACCCCTCGTGGATGGCCACGATGTCGCCGTCGGGCAACCGTCGCGCACGGCGGAAGTTGCCAGTGCTGCCATGGCTGAGTGACACCCAAGGGAGCGAGCCGAGGTTCCACCAGTAGGACCGGGAATGGCGTTCGAGTTCGGTTCCATCCACCGCGATGCGGCGCCAATGAGGACCGTCGCCGGACACGTAGGAACGGTCGCCTGGCATCGCTCCGGGCTGATTTACGACCACGCCAGTCAGGCCCGTCGGCGGCATCGTGCCATCCGCGTAGCCCATGGCCACAAGTTCCTCGATCTGAGCGTCCAGCTCTGGGGCGGAGGCCCAACGGCCCCGCGGCTTGGCGTCGCAAGCGACAACGAGGGCGACCAAGATCACTGCGGCTTCTCAAGGTCGACGTACCCAAGGGCTTCCAATTCGGCTGCTGCCTCCGGCGAATGACCCGCTACGGCCTGACCAAAGGGCATGGGCCACCAGACGACGTCGAGGGTGGCCCCCAAGTCCTTGCTGCCGACCTCGAGCAGGGCACCCGGCTCACCCGATGGCACCGGATCCGGTCCCTCCCATACGTCCGAAACCAGCTTGCGTCCTCGCTCCTGGATGAGCTCCAGCCCTTGCCAGGGCGCGCCGACGGGCAGCGCGACGAAGAACTCTGCGGGCGTCTCAAGATCGCCTTTCGCCCAGACACGAACGCTGCCGTCGTCCTGTCGGGTGGGACCCGCCCCCTCCGTGCGTCCACGCGGGTCATAGGCCGCGAACGCCGCCGCCAGCCCATGGGGCGACCGAACCACGAGGGGCGAACCGGACGTCGATCCGCGTACGCGCACCCGCGCCACGGCAAGGACCGGCGTGCCGAGCGCGTCCGCCAAAGCCCCAGGGAAGCGGCTTCGGTCCCCCGCGCTCGCCAGATTGCGCGCCTCGCCCGGGTCAGCGTCGAGGTCATAGACGACCTCCGTTCCCTCGCGGATCCACCACTTGTCGCCGTCGGCCACGACGCCCCAGGCGTCACGACCGTAGAGTGGCCGACCGAAGCCAAGCGGGCGCGCGGGGACGGGCGTTTCCCCCCGCATCGCGGAAACGAGGGACAAGCCGTGGCTTTCAGACTTCGGGAGGCCCGCAAGCTCACGAAGGGTCGGCGCGACGTCCAACAGCGACACGGCCCCTTGAACGCGGATCGGACCGAACCCCGGCGCTCGCACGATCAGGGGTACCCGAAGCAACTCCTCGTGCAGTGCGTGCCCGTGTTCAAAACCTCCATGTTCCCAGTGCTCCTCGCCATGGTCCGAAAACACGACGATCGTCGCGCGGGGTCCAAGCGCCTCAAACAGGCGCCCCAACTCGCTGTCGAGCCAAGCCAGGTTCTGGTCGTAGCGGGCGACGACGTACTCAGAGATCTCGTCGAACTTCTTCGATTCCGGCGTCACCGTCGACAGGAACTCCCGGCTGACGGACCGGACACTGTCGGGTTGCGGCCCCGCCCAGCGGTAGCGCCACCACCAAGGCTCGTCGTAGGGCAGGTGCGTCGCCATGAAGTGGACCATCATGAAGAGGTCCCGATCGGCGCTGTCTTCCAACGTCGCCAGCGCCCGGTCTACGACCTGGGGGGCGGGCGTCAACAAGTCGTATTGGTAGCCGGCCCATCCTCGGTCCACGCCGAAGGGGTGGCTGAGAAAGGCGTTTGTGACGATGGCCTCGCTACGGAACCCGGCCTCGGCAAACGACTCCGGCAGCCAGCGAACGTCGGCCGCGCGCTCCGGTTGAACGCCCGTCAGCGTCGCGAGGGTGGCTGGCAACGTCCACGGGCTGACGGACCGCGCATGTTCGAACACGACGCCGCCGGCGGCCAACCGGTCGAGATTCGGGCTCGTTGGGCGCGCGGTGTAGCCATAGGCGCCAAGATGATCCGGGCGCAGCGTGTCGATGAAGACGAGCACGACGCGTTCCGGGTCGGAGTCAGGCACGTAGACCGCGGGCCCCTCGAGAAACAGGTAGTCGTAGGCCGTATGGACGCCGGGCTCCGTCCGCAGCGTCAGCTGCCGACTGGAACCCGCAATCGCATCCAGCGGCAACCGCACATCGACCCACCCCAAGCCGGGCGACACAGGTACGCGACCAAGAGAGATGATCTGGCCGTCGACCAGGCCTTCGACGACGAGCACCCCGCCATCGCTGCCGGCTGGATTGAGAATCGCTGGCGGAACCAGGTGCAGGCGCGCATCGAGAACCGACCCCGGAGCGATGTCGAGTGAGAAGGTCGCCGATGACGGCGCCGGCAAGAACAAGCCCGTCGCAGAATTGGCGCCCCAGGTCATCGTGCGGAGGACAAAGTCCTCGGCGGTTCGGCCAGACAACACGAGGCTGAGGTCGTTTTCGGCTTGGGTCGCCGCTGGGAACCTGAACATCGTCCGCTTCCAATCCGGGGCGGGGTCCCCCTTTCGAACGCCGACGTACAAGAACTCCCGGTCAAAGCCCCACGACTTGGGTTCCCTCCCCAAGCGCTTGAACCCGACGCGCATCCCGTCGAGCAAGACGTCGAAGCCAGGCGGTTCGCCACTGCCAAACACGTGGGTGCCCCGGCTCCGGGTCGGCATCAAGGAGTCGTGAACGGGCAGCGGGACCCGGTAGACATCGACGTCTTTGAACTCGTCCCGCGTCTTGTCGAACGGGACGACGGGGCCGAATCGCTCGGGCGCCGGGTTGCCGCCGGGGCGTCCCGTCGGGGCGACGTCGAGCGCGACCGGGCGAAGGCCCGCGCCAAGGACAACGCCCTGCCTCGAGGTGGCTTGCGGCGCCGCCGGTCGATCCAGGAAGTCGACGGATGGTCCACAAGCCGCCAACCACCACGTCAACACGCCGCCTCCGACGCCGCGGGCTATCGCGTGGTCGGGAGGGGTGATGGGTGCCGGGCCGCCGCCATGGGTCGCCCTTCGCGCGCTGGCCGCAGCCGCCGAAACCGAGCTGCGTTGGCGTCTGTCGCCACCGGTGGCCAAGATCCGAGGCCAGGCGCCCGCCCATCGGGGTTCCACCCTTTCGTTGCTGGCTTGGAACGTCCAATTCGGCGCGGGTCGGTCCCTGCGCTTCTTCTACGACGGCGGCGAGGCCGTCCACGTACCCGCGCCCGAGGTCGCGGCGGCCATGGCCGCAATCCGCGAGACCCTGGCGGACGCCGCCGTCGACCTTGCCGTCCTCCAAGAGGTGGACGTCGGCTCAAGTCGCACCGGTGGCGTCGACGAGATCGAAGCGCTCGTCCGCGGCGGCGGCTGGCCCACCGCCGCATATGCTGCCGTCCATGACGTTCGGCATTTGCCCTGGCCCGCTGGATCCGCCATGGGCCGCGTCCACATGGCCCAGGCCACGCTTGCCCGCGTTGCCCTCGATCGCGCGAAGCGGTGGCCGTTGCCTGCCCTTCGCGAATCTCGCATCGGCCGGGCCCTGAATCTTCGACGGGCGGACCTCGAAACGACCCTCATGTTCGACGGCGCGCCCCTCTCCGTGCACAATGTCCACCTCAGCGCGTTCAGCAAGGGGGACGGGACGCTGGAACGCCAACTTGCCGCCATCGAGGCCGCTTTGCCGGCCAGGTCGTGGGTCGTGGCTGGCGACTTCAACGCGCTGCCGCCAGGGGACGACGCAGCTCGGCTCGGCCTGGATGCCGCCGATTACCCCGAGGTGCGCGGCCCGCTGACGCGTTGGTACGATCGAGGCTGGGGCGCCATCTCCGACCCCGATGCGCCCAAATGGCGCACTTGGTTGCCCTACGGGTCCAACATTCCGGAGCGGATGCTGGACCACGTGTTCGTCTCGCCGGACTTGGAGGTGACGTCCGTCGAGGTTCTTCGCCTGGATCCCTGTCCCTCCGACCACCTTCCCATCCGCGTCGAGATCCGACGGCGACCCTGAGCGCCGATTGGCCCATCCGCCTTGAACGTGTCAGGTTGCCGCGGGCCGGGGGAGTGGATGCGCATTGGCCGTGGCAAGCACGGAGGCGGCCGTGGACACGGTACGTTTACCGGCACCGGCACCGGAACCGGAACCGGAACGGGCACGGGGACCGGAACGGGGACTGGCACCGGAACCGGAACGGGTACCCAAGGCACCCGGAGTCGCACCGGCACGCGCGGGACCCACTCGAACACGGGCTTCACCTCCACCGCGAGAGCGTCGACCGAGAAGGAAGACCTCACCTACGAGCGGATGAAGCGCATGTTGCGCGACGAACTCGTCGCCACCGTCGACTTCGAGGAGATGTCCCGCACCGAACCCGTCGCCCTGCAGAAGAAGTTGCGGGCCGCCCTTCACCGATTGGTGGACCTGCGAAAGCTGCCCCTCGGGCGCGCCGAACGCGAACGTGCCGTCGACGAAATCACGGACAATCTCATCGGACTCGGGCCGCTCGAGCAGGTTCTGCGCGACCCCGAAGTCTCCGACATCATGGTCAACGGCGCCAAGCAGGTCTTCATCGAGAAGAAGGGCCGGCTGCAGCTGACCAACGTCACATTTGACGACGACGCCCACGTCATGCAGGTCATCGAACGCATCGTCTTCGCCGTCGGCCGCCGGATCGACGACACGACCCCGATGGTCGACGCCCGTATGGCGGATGGCAGCCGGTTCAACGCCATCATCCCCCCGCTGGCCATCGACGGGCCCTGCATGTCGATCCGGCGCTTCGGCACCGTCCCCATCAACGCCGAGACGCTCATCAAGCTCGGCTCCTGCCCCGCGCCGTTCATGGAAGTCATGCGCGGCTGCGTTCGCGCCAAGCTCAATACCGTCATCAGCGGTGGCACCGGTTCGGGCAAAACGACGCTGCTCAACGTGTTGTCGGCCTTCATCCCTGACAGCGAGCGCATCATCACCATCGAGGACTCGGCGGAGCTGCAACTGCAGCTCTCCCACCTCATCCGTCTCGAAACGCGGCCGTCGAACATCGAAGGCAAGGGCAAGATCGATCAGCGTGACCTCGTCAAGAACTGCCTGCGCATGCGGCCCGACCGCATCATCCTCGGCGAGATCCGAGGCGGCGAGGCCGTCGACATGTTGACGGCCATGAACACGGGCTGCTCTGGCTCCATGGCGACCGTACATGCCAACAACCCGCGCGACGCGCTTGCCCGCTTCGAGACGATGGTCGGCATCGGCATGCCGAACATGACCGACAAGATCATCCGTGAGACCATCGCGCGTTCGCTTGACTGCATCGTCCAGCAGGAGCGCCTCTTTGACGGCTCGCGCCGCCTCATGTCCGTGACCGAGATCACCGGCATGGAAGGGCCGTACATCACGTACCAGGACATCTTCGAATTCGAAAAGACCACGATCGACGAGAAGGGCAAAGTCCGCGGCAAGTACCGGGCCACGGGGGTCCGCCCGCGCTTCACGACACGCTTGGCGAGCTTCGGAATTCACCTCAATCCCGAGTTGTTCAAGTACGAACGCGAGGTGTGAGTCCGCCAGCCCGGGGCGCCTCGTCCGCCGGTCAGAGCGGAATGATCTGACCCTCGGACGCGATCGCGTAGCCGGCGGTGCGCACCGCGACAGCGGCTGGCGACTGAGGGTCGAGCAGCGGGTTGGTGTGGTTGAGGTGGATGAAGTGCAAGCCTGCGCGACGCTCGGCCGGCCAGCGGGCGAATCGCGCCATCGTGTCGACGACGCGCGGGTGGGGCACTTGGCTCATGTCCCGCCCCACAAGCTCGCCGTCACGGAAGAAGGTCCCGTCGACCAAGGCGACATCAACGCCGTCAAAGAGCGCGTCGAGATCTGCGTCGTCCCAGCTGTCGAGGTCGGGGAGGTAGAGAACGGTCTGGGTCGGGCCCTTGAGCCGGTAGGCGACGGTCTCGCTATACTCGTCTCGGTGCGGCACAAGCACGGTGGACACCTCAACGGACCCCAACACAAAGGGACGAGAGGCATCGACCAGGCGGGCGTGGTCGGCACGAAACAGCAATTCCCACGGGGCGGCCGTCACGAGCATCTGGGCCATGCGCGGCATGGCGTAGATCGGGACGCGGTCCATGCCTAGGCCTTCGCGCCCGAGGTGGACCAGGCCCGTGTAGTGACCCATGTGGGCGTGGGTCAGGAGAACGCCATCGAGGGCGGGTTGACCGGGAGCCCGCGGCGCGGCGAGGTCGAGGCGGTGCACTTGCTCCGGCAAGGCGGGCGTCGCATCGAGTAGCCAGCGACGACCGCCGTCGACAATGGCAACCGACGTGGGAAGGTGACGAAGGGACGGGTCCGCCCACGCGGATTCACAACACGAAGCCGTACAACCGACCTGGGGGTGACCGGCGTCCTGTGCAATTCCCAAGATGACGAGAAACGAACCCGTGGCCGTCACACCACACCGAACTCGCGCACAAGCACAACGACAAAGGTGAACAGCAGGCCACCAATGCCGCCCCCCACGCCCGCGACGAGCATCCAGAACGGGTCGGGACCGATGGGCTCGCGGTTCGGCATCGCCATGGATCGGCCCGCAAGGCGCGGCTCCAGCGCGGGCAGGGCCGGCGCGAGTTGACGGGATGCGGGTGGGAGGCTCGGCCGAGCCCCCATGCGGCCCCAAGATCCGGACGCCGCCTCGATCCAGCCGAGGAACGCGTCCATGTCTGGCAGACGCTTCTCGACCTGGGCGTGCGTGGCCTTCGCCACGAGTTGGCCAATCCACGGAGGCGCGTGCGCTGCTAGATCCAACGGCTCGGCACGCGTCTTGAGTTCGAGGAGCCGCGCGGCGGCCTCAGGTCGGTCCCCGCCGTGGGCGGCAGCTGGAAACGGCGAGCGCCCGACGAGCGTCTCGTAAAACACGATTCCCAAGGCGTACAAATCGGCACGCGGCCCGTGGGTCAACGGCCGTGCGATGACCTCGGGTGCGACGTATTGGAGCGGGCCAAAGGGTGGGTTGGCGGCCTGGCCGAGGGCCTCGTCATCCATCGCCAGGTCCCAACCGATCAGCCGGGCAGACCAATCGGCTCCGACGACGATGCACTCAGCAGACACGTTGCGGTGCGAAATGCCCGCTGCGTGGGCCGCCGCCAGCGCGCGCGCGACGCTGACGATGATGGAGCACGCGTCGCGCCAATCGATCGGCGACACCACGAGTAAGTCCGCCAGCAGCTCGCCGTCCCCGGGGTCACTCGCGATCCAGAGCATGCCGTGATCGCTGCCAGAATCGAGGAACTGCGGCACACTTTCGTGGTCCAACGAACGCAGGGCGGTCAGCGCACGCCGGTGGCGCGCACGGTGAAACGCTGCGTCCGGCCAAGCCTCAATCATGGCCCAGCGGTCCTCTTCGGTGGCGTGTCGCGCCAGAAGCACGCCGTCCCTGCCCGGCCACAACGGCCGGTCGATGACCCACGCGCCAAGGCGCGTCCCACGGGGAAGGGTCGCGGCCTCAGCGCCGGACATAGAACCTCCCCTTCACACGACCCTGTTCGGTGACCTTGCCCTGGGCGGTGCCATCGTCGATCGTGCCTGACAACACGCCAGGAATCGCGGTCCCTTGCTCGACCACCGCAAACGTCCAGACCCCGTCGGCACCCTTCGCATGGTTGCCGGCGAGCGCCCGCTTCGTCGTGAGGCCCGCGTCGTGCACCATCAGTTCGCCCGTGACGGCGCCGCCTTCCAAGAGCTTGAGGGTCAGAGACGCCGGTGCGCTCACGTATCGGCCCACATAGGTCGCGCTGAGAAGCACCTTGGCGTCCGCCTGGGGCGCTGCGGGCTGCGGCGAAGGTGCGGGCTCCGGGGTCGCTGATGCGACCACGGGTTGCGCAAGCGCCGGCGACACAACGACCACTGGCTCCGGAGCGGGTGCTGGCGTGGACCGCGGCGCGCGCGCTGTGGTTCGCGGCGGAGGGGCCGGCGCCGGCGGCGGAGCGACCACAGGGGGAGGCGCTGCGACGACCACCGGTGGCGGGGGCAGGGCCACCACCGCTTGGACGGGCTCAGGGGGCAGGACTTGTTCCGGCGCGCGCTCTGGCGGCTGGCGGACGGGAATCCCCGAGACCTGCACGGGCAGGGTCGACGGCTCGATCGGCGCTGGAGGCTGTTCCAGGAAGTTGACGAGGAGCAGCGAAACCATCGCCATCAGCAAGAAGCTCGCCATCCACACGAGGATGTAGAATCCCATGTTGCTGCGCGGCGCAATGTCCACCGAGGGCATGTCCACGGGCTCGGCGACGGGCGTGGGCGCGCTCATTGATGGAGGGCGAACCGGTGACGGCGCCGGAGTGGGTTCCGGTCGCACCGTACTCGGAATGGGCCTGGCCTCGATCCTCGGCGGCGGACTGACGAAGCGCGGCGCCGGAGGCGCCTCAACGATGGCTTCGTCGGGCTCGTCCGGCTCCGCTTCCGGTGAGCCGATGGGTCCCAGCGGAAGCGGGTTGAGCGGGATCCGAGACGGCCCCGGAAGGGCGATGCGCGACGCTGCAGCCACGGCGGGCGTCGCATGACGAGGCGGAATGGGCGTCGGCTGACCGACGCGGACCATGGCCGGAGGCGTGGGGGCGGACGACCGGGGAACGTGGATGGCGGGTACCGCTGCAGGGCGGGCAGCCTTTGCGGACTTTGGCGTCAGCTCCGGCTTCGCCGCAACGATGGTCTGGACCTCATCGTCCAACCCAAATTCCGCAGGGGACAAGGTGGGCGAAGCTGGAGCAGCGACAACCCGAGTCGGGGCTGCATCGTCGAACTCACCGGCCAACGCATCCTCGAGGAACATGGCTACCGGCATCGTCTGGTTGCCCGCGTCATCCTCGAATGGCAGTTCCTCCGTGTGCGGATCCTCGCCGTCCCGATCGACGACCTTCGGCACCTCCGCTGCGACGGGCCATCCCGCCGGGGGCCGCCCGGTCGAACATGTGCGGCATCGTAGCTGGACGGGCTCGACCTCTTGGCGACATTGCGGACACCTGGCCACAAGCTTGGGCCGCTGGGACGCCAACCGGAACCTCCGTTCGTACAATCTACAACTGCGCTGCCGTTTGTCCAACCCGACGCTGAGAGTGCCGGCAGACGGCGCCCCACTTCAGTCGTAGCACTCGACCGACAGGCTGTACGTTCCCGGCTCCCAAGCCCTCAGGATGGTCCGCATGGGAAGGCGGTCGTAGTCCCAGATGTAGGGCCAGGCGTAGTCCGTCGCGTAGACCTGAGACGGCAGGTTCCAGTCGACCCAAGTCGACGTCGCGAGCTGGCTGCCGTCGATCAAGCCCGACGCCGTCCCCGCCGGGTCTCCGAGAGACAGGTAGATTTCTGCAGGCTCGAGCGTCGAAACCTCAAAGAAGACGGATCGATGGTCCCTTGGGACGAGGCAGACGACGAGCGTGCCCTCGGGGGCGTCCTCGTCCTCCCAGTAGGGCTGCAGGAAGGCGCCATCGATCACGTCACCGCAGGACACGGGCGTCGCATCCGCGCAGGCCAGGGCGTCTCCGACGAAGAGCGTGGCGGGAGTCTGCAGGGACGCGCCGGTCGCGTCGCCGACCTCGACCACCACGGCCGCTTCTTGCTCAACGAGCTTGGGCGTGCGGACCGTCCCGTCAGACACGACCGTGACGCCAAGCGGTAGGCCCGTCGCCGATATGGTCGTCGGAGCCTCACCACCGGCCACCGGCCAGTGGACCTCCTCGGCCATTTCCGGCCGCAGCACGGGCAACGCGGGACGGCCGTAACGAGGGTTGCGATCGCAGCGGACCTCGACTTCGCCTTCGCTCCAATCGTAGACCGGCGCCGCGATCACGTACATCTCGCCTGCGAGTTCATAGTTGGCCCACGACGGGTACGTCGTCGGCCCGACGGGCAATTGGGGGTCGTAGCCAAAGGCCACGATGGAGTCGCCGTCGGCGTAGAAAGGGTACGGCGACAGGGGCGTGGCATTGCCGAGGTAGCTGTCGTCCCCCGACCGCAACTCGACGTCGAGGTGTGACACGCCAGCGTCGTACGCGATCCGGAAGACGTCAAAGCCTCGCGCGTCGTAGGGCCCCGTGAAGTCGCCGTCGTACATCCCTTCCTCGACCACGAGCGGCACCGACGTGTCGCAGGGCAAATCCGTGACGTCGTAGACGCTGAGGATGGCGCGCTCTGTGCGCGAACGCCCTTCGGCGTCCTCGGCGTGGAGGTCGAACTCCCAACCCCCGGCCGCCTCGGCCGTGCCAGTGACGACACCCGTACCCTCGTCCCACACATAAAAGTCGGGAATCGGGTCATCGGTCCAGATGCGGATGCCTTCGTCAGACCCGATCACGTCGAAGTCGATCTCGATCGGGTCGCCGAGTCGAACGGGGAGCGTCAACGTCCAATCGAAGATCGGACCATCCGTGCAAACGACCGTGGCGCCATAGGACTGCGCGCTCGGCGCGACGAGGATGACCGGGATGCCCCCCTCGTCTTCGAAGCCGGCGAGGGCGGGATCCGTGCCGAGGTCGATCGTGACGATTGAGTCGTCGCCCTCCGGGAATCCGGCCCCAACTGTGAACGTCTTGTAGTGGTCCTCGACGTTGTGGCTCGTGATCGGCGTACCGGGCAGGCGCACGAGCGCGTTGAGCGGCTCCTCGAGTTCAAAGACGAGTTCGACCCGTGTCGTCAGCTCTTCGGGCCAGGCGACGTGCACCCATTCGTAGCCGCCAAGATCCGTCCAATCGACGTCTTCGCCGGCCCAACCGCCCGACGTGAAGGCTCCCGTGAATCGCTCGCCGCAGGTGACCACGCGGGGTTCGAAGACCACTTCCAGGTCGAAATGCGCGAACTGAACCTGCCCGTAGGCGTCCGCCGCCGACGCCAAGACGTCAAAGTGCCGCCCCCCTTCCGTCGGTATGCCCGAAATCAGGCCCGTCGAGGACAACGTGAGGCCTACAGGAAGCGTGCCCGGTTCCGCGGAGAACGTCAGCCCGCCCTCGCCGCCCTTCGCCGAAAGTTGGGCTTCGTAAGCCGCTCCGACGGTCGCAGCGGCCAAGACCCCGTCCACGAAAGTGATGGCGTCCACGTCGGCTGGGTCGACGGTGTCGGCGCCACCGGGCGTAACGCCATCGTCCGCACACGCGAGCCACAACCACATCGAGACCTCAAGCCCCCGGTGGTCCTAACTCCAGCCCAGTTCACCCCGACGAAGAAAACGACAGCGGCCACGGGACGACCTGGACGTCCACGTCCACGACAAGCGCCTCGGCGCCATTGGCAGCCAAGGAGACGGCGCGGTCCAACGTCGCCCTCAAATCGGCGCCGTCGCTGCCAACCCCGCCGAGGGCGAGCACCTGCCGTTTGGGAGATTCACCGGAAGGGATCTCCGCGACCGACAGGCCCGTCCGAGCCCGGAGGCGGTCTCGCAGACTGGCGACCACCTGGCGGCGGTCCTTGAGGGTCTGAGCCCCCGGAATGTGTAGGACGATGCGAGCTGCGCCGACGAATGGACCTGAGGTCACGGGGCCCAGATTTCGCCGTTCTTCACGACGAGGCGGATGTCGTCGGAGCGACGGATGTCGGCCAGAACGTCCCCGTCGACGGCCACAAGATCGGCGAGGCGACCGGCCTCGATCGTCCCGATCTGGCCCTCCATCCCGAGGTACCGGGCCCCACCCAACGTGGCGGCGCGGAGGGCTTCGTGCGGTGTCATCGCGCCAGGTCCGGCCAACGCCCACAATTCGTAGTGAACGCCAAGACCCTGCAACTCGCCGTGGGCTCCCAACGTGACGAGAACCCCGTCCCGCGCCATCCGAGCCGCGTCGCGCGCCACCGCCTCATGTCGCCAATCATCTGGCTGCAAGAGGAAGTTCCCCCGCCAGAGTTTGGCATCCAGCCATCGACGGGGCGTATGCCGCGCCAGCAGCGGGTGATCGAGCGGGTTCTCCTCCTGAAGGAAGGCGGCCTCGCCACGAACGCCGCCGTAGACGACTTGCAGCGTCGGCGTGTAGGCCGTTCCGTAGGAGCCAGGAACGCGACTCCCCGCGTAGAAGCCGACGACGTCGGCGTACAGGGGGGCCGTCGGAAGCGAGTGCTCGATGGCATGGTAGCCGTCAGCCACCATCCCGAGGTTCTGCCAGAGGTCGCCGCCGCCCTCGGGGACGCACAATACGTCGAGTTCCCGGCAGACTTCGGCGTACCATTGCCGGCGTTCCCGCTGGGACTGTTGGTACACCTTCACCGACCGCGCACCGACCGCCTGGAGTCGTCGAACGTGGGCCCCTGCCGACTCGCGAGTAGGCGTGTCGGCGCCGCCATTGTTGAGTGCACCGTACAGGATGAAACCCGTCGAGGACACGCGCGGACCCTGCATCAGGCCCGCTTCGACGCGCTCGGCCTGGGTGAACACGAGGTCCGTGGAGGCGGACGGGTCGTGGACCGTGGTGACGCCGAAGTCGAGGGCCACCTTGTACCGCCACTCCGAGGCGGGAAGGACGTCGCCAGCGGTGTAGTGCAAGTGGGCATGCACATCGACGAGGCCAGGGAAAACCGTGGCGCCGGACAGGTCCACGGTCCGGGCGCCCGACGGCACGGGCAACCCGACACCGACGTCGCGGATTCGATCTCCCTCGACCACGATCGTGGCGCCTTCCAGCACCTCGTCGCCGACCATCGTGACGACGCGGGCGTTGGTGAACGCGAGGGTGCCAGACGGGCGGGCACGCGGCAATTCAACTTTGACCTCGACGCGCTGCACCCGCGGATCGTCGGCGTAAGGATCCGTCGGTTTGGGGTCGGGCGGCGTGCCAATTGCGGACACGGGGACCTTCGAGAACGTCGACCCGCGCATCCACGTCAGCGACCGGCTGTCGGGCGTGAACGCGAGCCAATCGCCGACGACGTTCGTGAACTGGCGTCCCGGGAGCTGGCCGACCTCGACCAATTTTCCCGAGGACGCCGCAGGGAACGGGGCCGCCCAGACCTGATGTCCCGCGCGCCAAGCGACCCACCGCAGATCCGGTGACAGGGCGACCTCCTCGGCGCCGCCGAGGTCCAGATGTTCGCGCAGGTCGCGGCCCGTAGCGAGGTCAAAACTGACGACGCGGGTCGTTCCAGGTTCACGAGGCCCTTTGGGGCGATCGAGCATCGTGTAGACGCGCCCATTTGAGACCGTCATCCCAGGCATCCGCGAACTGGACCCGCGGTTGGGGACCTGCGTGATGACGCGCTGGCGCCAGCCCGAAAGCTCCTTGCGGAGCTCGACGACGTCGAAGGTCGACACCGCATCGAGGTCTTCCGACACGGTGCCGTGGACACCGCGAAGGACGAGGAGGCCTTTGCCGTCGGGCAGCCAAGTCGGGCGTGCCAACAGGCCCCGAATCGGCAACGTCTCATCGCCCTTGCGCTCCCAGCGGACGCGCAGCGCTCCTTCTCCGTCGTAGGTGACCCACGCGAGATCGTTCCCCGATGGGCTCCAGGCCGGCATGTACCCGGTGCCGCGGCCGATGCGGTTGGGGGCGCCGCTTGGTCCCTGCGTCCACAACTGCCCGAACGCCGAGAACGCGATGGCGCCGCGCGCGTTCGCAACGGTGGAACGAAGGACCTTGGCCTGGACGACCTCGTCGGGCCGCCATGCCTTTCGCGGCACGTCGTGTTGCGTCCACGTGCCGTCGAGTTGGAACGGAATCTCGGTCGGGGCGCTGACGTCCGGATCGAGCCGCCACAATTTGCCCCGCGCCCAGTAGACGAGCTCTCCGGAGTACCAGTCCATCGCCGGGTAGGACCCGTGCAGCGCAAAGCCCTCCATTTCATCGGGGGACAGGCCCGCCTGCAGCACCGTGCGTACCCCCGTTTCCAGAGCGATCGACTCCAACAGCGTTTTCGTCCGGTCGCGGGAAACGAAGATGAGGTTCTTCCCGGTAGGGTCGACGACGGGGCGGACCGCACTGCCGGCGCCCGAGACCACCGTGGCCATCTCGCCCGTCCGGCGATCGAGGCGGATGACGTCCCACAGGCCGGCGACGGGGTCGTGACCGTACTCGAACCGCCCATGGCGGCTCGAGAAGTAGATCGCATCGGCCGTCGGCCAGGCTTCCCCCGCGTGGGGGTGGCTGTCCAAGCTGGTCAGCGCGAAGCCTTTGCCCCCCGTCACGTGGAACTGCCAGAGCTCAGTCACGCCAATGCTGCGCGTGTCGACGGTCCGGCGCCGGACGACAAGCCACTCGTCGTCGAGCCACGCAGGCTCCGTCGCCCGGGCGACCTTTTCGTCGACAACCAAGCGCGGCTCGGTGCCATCGGCGCGTGCGACCCAGACCGTCTCGTTGCCCCCTCGATCCGAAACGAAGGCGAGTTGCTGGCCGTCCGGCGAGAAGCGGGGCTGGGTGTCCCAAGCCGGGCCGGACGTGATTTGGGTCGCCTGCCCGCCGGCGATGGGGACGCGCCATAGGTCGCCAAGGACGTCGAATACGACCATTCCCCCCGACACCGTCACCGACGACCATGTCGATTCCGTGAGCGACAGCTTCACTTCGTGGGTCGGCCCGTGGGACGCGTCAACGGACCAAGGAGCAGGTTCTTCGGCGGCGAAGGCCGCTACACAGAGCATGTTCAGCATCCGGCCCGGCTAACCCCGCGCGGCAGACCCTTGGGTACCGAGAACATCCAATCTGGACACGTCCAGGTCGTGGACACGGCGGCCTTCTACCCGATCCCACAGGACCTCTGCCGCGCCCGGCGCACAACTCGCCCCGAAGCCGCCGAAGCCGCAGAACCACCACCAGCCATCGCGGTCGGGGTCAGGGCCCGCCCACGGGGCGCCCGTCGCCGTAAAGCTCCGGAGGCCCCAACGGCTCCGCCCGAAATCCCCAGTGCTCAGCCCGGGAAAGGCGTCCACGACGGTCTGCACGTGGGCCGGCTCGACGGCCCCCTCCCCTCTCGGCGGCAGGTGGGCCGCGTCGAGGACGTCGCACGCCGAGGCGACGGCGCCAGCGGAGCCGGACCGCAGGTATGCGCCCCGCCCAAGGTCCCAACACCAGGCAAGATCGTCGCGGAGAGCAGGTCCGCGCTCGATGTGCAACAGGTGTCGTCGGCGAGGTTGGAGCCGCCGAACCAGGCCGATCTCCGCCGCCCACGACGTCGTCCAGGCGCCCAACGCGAGGATGACCCGCCCGCGTTTCGATACGTCCGACGCGGCCACGCGCTCACCCCGCACGGGGATCCCGCTCGACGCAGCATCACACCAGCGCTGAACGTCCAGCACGCCGTCGTCTGGCGCCAGGAGCCCCCAACGGGCCGCGGCCAAGGGCTGCAATTCGACAGGCAGGGGCGCCGGCCGGCCCCACGCTGACAGTTGGGCCGGATCGTCGGCCGCCAACACGCCGCCCACGCGTCGAAACGCGGGGTCGTCGGCGACAATCCGAAGCGTCCGAAGGGCCAAAGCCCGCTCGAGGTCGTCGACGCCGCAACTCCGCACCATGCCGGCGCCGTCAGCGCTGGCGCCCGACGCCAATCCGGACGGTTCGAACAAGACCACATCGTGGCCCCGGCGTCGGCCCTCCCGTGCGGCCGCAACGCCGGCGATCCCGCCGCCGACCACCCACCATCTCCCGCCGGTCACGGCCCTTCGACGACCTCGGCAATGTACGGCAGGTTGCGGTAGCGCTCGTTGAGATCGAGGCCAAAACCAACGACGAAGCGGTCGGGGATGGTGAAGCCAACGAAGTCGACGACGACCTCGACGCGCCGGCGCTCCGGCTTGTCCAGAAGCGTCGCGATCCGCAGCGAGCGGGGTCCGCGCGCTCCCAACGTCCGCCGCAGCCAATCCAGCGTCAGCCCCGTGTCCACGATGTCCTCGACCAACAGCACATCTTGCCCGGCGATGTCGCGCTTCAGGTCGTGCGTGATGCGCACCGCGCCCGTGGTCTCGGTTCCCGCGTAGCTGGAGACGCCAAGGAACTCGATCTCCACGGCCCCGGAAAGGTGCCGGATGAGATCGGCCATGAACGGAACGCCGCCCTTGAGGACGCCGCAAACGACGATGGGCTGGTCGCCATAGGTCCGCCGAATCTCTACGGCGAGTTCGGTGATCCGGCGGGCGATCACGTCCGCCTCCAACAGGGGTCGAAGCATCATGACGCCTGTTAGCAGGCTGTCGCAAAAAGGACCGCCCTCGCCCCTTCGCGCCGGAGGCCTCGCGCCAGCGCCCCGGCCGAGGGTGTGGGCTGGCTGCGCTCATCCAAGGCCGGCCCCATCGTCCCCCTTGACTCTTGCGCTCTTCAAGCGTTTGATGCCGCCCACGGAGGGATGCTTGACGGTTCACTGGTGGGTCGTGGCGATCGCGCACGGGGCGCCCGTACCGGGGCTCGCGCTGCCACCCGAAGAAGCGTGCCTTGAATTGACGGTAGAGGTCGACGCCACCGAACTCGGCGACGAAGGCATGGTCGGCGGGCGCGGCCTCAGCCTGGACCAGATCCGGGGAACGCTGCGCTCGTTCCTGCCCATCCTCGAGCGGTGCGTCCACAAAGACCACCTCCCCGCCGGCACGTTGCAGGTCGAGGTGGTCGTCGGCTGTTCGGGGCGCGTGTCAACCACAACCCCTTTGGATGGCCCCGCTTGGGACCCCACCATCTCGTCCTGCGTCACCGACACCCTCGCCTTCGCCGACTTCCCGGCCCACGACCTGCCCGATGGCGCCACGTTCCTGCTCCCCGTTCGCTTCGGCGACGGCAAAGGCACGGGACAACCCCCTCCCCCCGAGGCGACGGCCGGCAACCTGACGCGCGACTGGCTCAGCGATCAGAAAGGGCCCATCGACGCGGTCGCTGCCGCTGATCTGGCGCGCATGTCCGAGGCGGAGCGAAAGTTCGCCAAGGAGCAGGCAGAACGCGAGGCCCGCAAGGCGGCTTCGGCCGCCGCCGAGCAAGCGCGGATCGCCGCAGTCGAGGCCAAGGCCGCTGAGGCGGCTGCCGCGGCTGCCGCCGACGATGCCGCCGCCCTCGAACGGGCGAAGGCCCTCGCGGCCATGCGCCCGCGGACCGAGACAGCGCCGTCGACGGCACCCCCGGTGGTGCGCACGCTGCCGATCTCCAAAGGAAGCGCTGACGTCGACCCACCGCCGCCGGCCCCCGCTCCAGCGCCTGTGGCCCCTGCGCTCGCCGCGCCGGCACCCGCACAAGCCGCCGTCCTTGCGGCCCCTGCGCCCGCTGCCCCGGTCGTCGCGTCCACCCCGGCCACCAGCGGCCGCGTCATCGTCGTCCCGACCGAGGGAACACCGTCTGCTTCACGGGTCACCCCCACGATGCCGACGACGACCGCGATCGACCTGACGGGCATGATGGAAGTCCGCGTCTTGTCCACCCGCAAGCCGCCTCCGCGCCCCGTCGTGGGCGCTTGGCGTGCCCCCGATGTCGCCCCTTTGGCACCCGGCGAAAATGCAGCGGCCGCCGAGGACGCGTGCCTCGGCCGCGGCGAGGCCTGCTGGCGAACCGGCTCGCTGGCCTCCGGCGACCCCAAGGCCGCCGACCTGTTTGCGGCGGGCTGTGCGGTGGGCGACGTGGCGTCGTGCGTCGGACACGCGCGCCTGACGACCGAACGCCGCGCCGGACTCGAACCCTCCTGCGCAAGCCCGAGCCTGGCCCTGGCGTGTGAGGCGACCCTCGATCCACTGGCCTGTGCCGGGTGGGGCGAGGTCGTCAACGACCCCGCAGCCAGCTGCTACGCGCCCACGAAGGGTCGCGTCGCGCTCCAGGCGGCATGCACGAGCGCGGCCAGCCCTGCGACCCCCTGCCGCCTGCTCGCTGCCGCCTACGAACAGGGTCTTGGCGTCGACCGGGACCGTACGCAGGCCGCCCGCCTCTACGGCTGGGCGTGCGAAGGTGGCGACGGTGCCGCCTGCGCTCGCCGCGGCGACCTCCTCTCCAAAGGCGTCGGCGTGAAACGTGACGACAACGCCGCCCTCGCTGCGCTCGAGCGCGGGTGCACATTGGGAGCCGTCCAGGCCTGCATCACCGGTGGCCAGATCTTCGACGCCGGCACCAACCTTCGCCGCGACGGCGGCCGGGCCGCCGACCTCTACCGACGCGCCTGTGACGCAGGCAGCGCCCTCGGCTGCCACGGTTTGGGCGCCGTCCTCGTGACCGGTGGCGCCAACGGACCGGACCTCGCGGGTGCCCGCGACGCCTACCAGCGCGCCTGGGCGGACGGTCACGTCCCTGCGGGAACCCGCCTGGCGGGCATGTTGTGGCGAGGTGAAGGCGGCGCGAAGGACAAGAAGACGGCCAAAGGCGTCTGTCAGGCCGCATGCAGCGCCGGCGATCCCGCCGCATGCGCGGGGCCGGCCGCGCTCTGATGCCTCTACGCTAGCCGGATCGGCGCAGGCCGATCGCGACCCAAGCCGGGCCTGCGACGAAAAGCCCGATGAAGGGCAGCGTCAGCCAATCTCCCGCCGCGACCACCGCGGGAATGGCCGTCGCCGCCCCCGCGGCAAGCAGGCCTTCCACGAGCCCGCGCCCGGCCGTCGCCCGGTAGGCCGCAGGCCCATCTCCTCGTTTGGGCGTCCTCGCAAACGGCGTCGGCCAGCGGCGAAACGCGGCCCACACCGCGACCGATTGCGACGCCGCGATGCCAATGCCGAGCGCAAACGCCAATGGGATGTCCGACATGCGAGCGCTCCGGGACCCGCGGGACGCAAATGTGTACCAAAGGGCGAACGGCGCCAACGTGGCCCCGAAAAGCACGAAGTCCAACATCGCGAGCACGCCCGAGGGGTCGTCCAACCGCGCCCGAACCGCCCAGGGCAGAAGCGCCGTAAGTGCGACCATCAACGGCCAACTGAGCGGCGCCAGAAGGTGGTGCGCCGCCTCAGCTTTGACCGCAAGGGGGACGGGCGCCCGCAACAGCCGCGGGAGCAACGAACGCGCGACCTGCAACGTCCCCTGGGCCCAGCGACGTTGCTGCTGCGCAAACGACGCCATGTCCGCGGGAAGTTCGGCCGGGACGATGACGTCCTCCAGATACACGAAGCGCCACCCGCCCAGCCACGCCCGGTAGGACAGGTCCATGTCTTCGACGAGCGTTCCGGCCTGCCAACCGCCCGACGACTCGATGGCCTGACGGCGCCAAATGCCCGCTGTGCCGTTGAAGTTGAACCACAACCCCATGGCCTGACGGGCGGGCTGCTCGAGGCGAAAGTGGCCGTCCAGGAGCAGCGCCTGGGCCCGAGTCAGGGCCGTGGCATGCGATAGGTGTCCCCAAGAGGCCTGCACGCAGGCCACGCCGGGCCGCAGATGGGGGACGGTTCGACGAAGGAAGTCGGCCGGCGGCACGAAGTCGGCGTCAAAGATGGCGACGACGTCGCCGTCCGCTCGCGCCAAGCCCGCCGCGAGTGCGCCCGCCTTGAAGCCCGCACGGTCGCTTCGGTGCAAAAGCTGGGCGTTCCAGCCGGCGGCAACGAGACGAGCGACACCGGCCGCCGCACGCTCGGTGGTCGCGTCCCGGGAGTCGTCCAACACCTGGATGGTCGCCCGCTGTTTCGGCCAGTCCAGGCGGCCAACGGCGTCGAGCAATCGGTCGACGACCGCCACCTCCTCGAAGATGGGGAGCTGGACGGTGACATGGGGCAACTCATCCAACGCCGGAGGGGCCTCGACGCCCGGCCGCCCAAGGTAGCCACGCAGCAGAACGAGTCGTTGCAGACCCGAGACGCTGAGCGCCCCGAGGCAGGAAACGTAGGCGAGCAGCGCGAGGTCGAGGGGGTCCAAGAGGGGCCTTGATCGAGGGCGCCGGCAGGTTATCTGGCGCGACCTCGGATCTCACTCCCTTCCCAAGGGGGCGGTCATGTGCCGCCCCCTTTTTTTATGCCATGGACCCGGTCGCCCTCCAACAGCGCGTACGAACCATCGCTGAGCCGATCGCCATCGCGCTCGGCTACGAGCTCGTCGCCGTCGAGTGGCTTGGCCGGACCCTGCGCCTGAGCATCGACGGCCCGAACGGGATCTCGGCCGACGATTGCGCCCGCTACAGCGAACACGTTTCGCCTGCCCTCGATGAAGCCGACCCCATCGTCGGCGCCTGGCATCTCGAGGTTTCGTCCCCGGGCATCGACCGGCCGCTCCAGCGCGCGGCCGATTTCCAGCGGTTCACGGGCTACAAAGCCCGTCTTCGGCTGGCCGACCGTCGCCGTGTCACCGGACGCCTCGGGGGCATGGTCGACGACGACATCAAGATTCAGCCTGAAAAGGGTGAGGCGTTGGTGGTGCCGCGCACGAGCTTGCTCTCGGCCCATCTCGTCCTGACCCTGGAAGAGTACGTCAACTTGCGGGAGGTCCCCGGTGATCAGTGAAATGGAAGAGCTCATCGACGCGATTCGTCGGGAGAAGAACATCCCGCGGGACATCGTCGTCGAGATCATCGAAAGCGCGATGGTGGCGGCCGCTCGCAAGCGGTACGGCATGACGCGCGACATCGAAGCCGAGTACAATGAAGACCTTGGCGACGTGGAGCTCTACGAGTTCCGCACGGTCTGCGAAGAAGTCGAGGACCCGGACCTCGAGCTCACGCTCGACGAAGGCCGGGGCCTCGACCCCGAGTGCCAGATCGGCGACTCGCTTGGCCAGAAGATGAACCTCGGCGAGCTCGGCCGCATCGCCGCTCAGACCGCCAAGCAGGTCGTCATCCAGAAGATTCGGGACGCCGAGCGCGAGCTCACGTTCAATGAGTTCAAGGACCGCAAGGGCGAGCTCATCACTGGCATCGTGCGGCGCTTCGAGAAGGGCAACATCATCGTCGACCTCAACCGCGCCGAGGCCATTTTGCCCCGCCGCGAGCAGGTGCCGACCGAGACGTACCGCCCCGGCGATCGCATCCAGGCCTACGTGCTGGACATCACCCGGGCGACGCGCCAGCCGCAGGTCGTCCTGTCCCGTACCCATCCCGGCCTGCTGATGAAGCTGTTCGAAATGGAAGTGCCGGAGATCTACGAAGGCATCGTCACGATCGAGGCGTGCGCCCGCGAGCCGGGCCACCGCGCCAAGATCGCCGTCTCGTCGTCCGATGGCGACGTCGACCCGGTCGGCGCGTGCGTCGGTCTCAAGGGCAGCCGAGTCCAGGCCGTCGTCGGCGAGCTTCGCGGCGAAGCCATCGACATCATCCCCTGGCACCCGGACCCCGCGCGCTTCATCGTCTACGCGATCGCGCCGGCCATGGTCAGCCGCGTGTACATCGACGAGGGCTCGCACACGATGGAGCTCGTCGTCGGCGACGACCAGCTCGCCAAGGCCATCGGCCGCCGTGGCCAGAACGTCCGCCTCGCCGCCCAGCTCACGGGCTGGCGCGTCGACATCTACTCGGAGTCCAAGCACGCCGAGCGCCTCGAGAAGGCCCGCGAGCAGATCGCGCGCATCGAAGGCCTCAGCGAGGCCACGGTGGACGCGCTCGTCCGCAGCGGCTTCCAAAGCGTCCAGGAATTGGCCGACGCTGACGCCGGCGAAATTGCCGACATCCTTGGGGTCGCAGCCGAACAGGGCGCGGCGGTGGTGGACTCCGCCGATCGCCTCATCGGGGCGCTCATCGAAGAGGAGGCGCGAGCCCGCAAGGGTTCCGAGTAGCGAATGGCCCGACCGGAACGCACCTGCGTCGCCTGTCGGGCCACGACGGAGGCTGACGACCTCGTCCGCCTCGCCCGTTCTCCCGACGGCGAACGCGTAGTGGACCTCCGCGGCAACCTTCCGGGCCGCGGGGCCTGGATCCACCCGCGCCGGGAATGCGTCGCCGAGGTCGTCAAGCGCCCCGACCGCCTGCGCCGGGCCCTCGACGTCGATTCCGCTGGACTCGCGGAGGACCTCGACCGCCACCTGCACGCCGCGTTGGGCGACGGCCTCTCTCAGGCCGCGGCCGCCGGCGCGCTCGTCGGCGGGGCCTTCGTATTGGAGGAGGCGCTTCGCGAGGGCCGGATCCTCGCCCTGATCGCAGCCCAAGACGCGGCCGACCGCTCGATCAAGGCCGCGCGGGCGCTCGGCCCTGAGCTGCCCTTCCTTCGCATCCCGCTCGACCGCGAGGCCCTCGGGCGGCGTATCGGCCGCGGGGATCGGGCCCTCGTCGGCGTGCTCGCGTCCCGGGCCGCAAACCACCTCCTCCGCCAGTTGCGTCGGCTGGTCGACCTCGGTTAGCGCGGCCCCTCACCGCAGCCCGCGATCGCCACCGCGTGTGGGCCTGCGGGCTCGCCGCGGCCCATGCGCGCTTGCCTCGCCACGAGGCCAAGGGAATCCATGTCGAAAAAGGACATCCTCGAACGGCTCGTCCGGGCGCCAGAGTCGGGCCCGCGCGTCATCCGACGAGAGCCGGAACTCGAGTCCGCCGCCGCCGCGCGCGCCCTTCCGCCAGGCGACCAAGTCACGACCCGCGTCGCCGGTGGCGTCGTCCGCCGTCGCCCAGCGAACGAAGTGCCCGTGGAGGCGCCCAAAGTCGTCGTCCGCCGCAAGGCGGTCGAGCTCGACCCCATCGAACGCCCGGTCGTGATCGACGCCGCCAAGGTCGCCGCACCTCCGGCCGCGGTCGAGCGCACCACGGCCCCCAAAGAGGTCGAGGCGCCGGCTGTAATGCCGCGAGAAACGGCTCCCGCCGCCACGGTCGAAGCCGCGCCTCCCGCCGCCCAGCCCACACCCCGCCCCGCGGAAGCCCGCGCTGCGGCCCCCGAGGCCACAGCCGCCGCCAACACAGGTGAGGCCCCTCGTGCGGAGCCCGTTGCGGCCCGTCCGGCCGACCCGGTCCGTGCCGTGCCCCCGCTTGCGCCCACGCCTCCGCCGTCTGGCCGACCCACCGAGCCCCGCTACGCGGGTCTTGGTCGTGCCGTCGTCCAGCCGCCCCCCGGCTACGACCCCACGAACCCCATGGCTGGGCGCCCGCCCCCTGGCCCGCCCCGCCGCCGGGTCGAACAGGCCGCTCCCGTGTACCCAGCCGCCGGCCAAGATCGCCGCGGACCGCGCCGCACGCACCGGATGCCCGACGCCGAATTGGCCCTGCTGCAGCGCAGCGGCCGCGGCCGTCCCCGCCGGAAGGTCGCCGGTCCGCCCGGCAAGGGTAGCCCCGCACCGAAGGCCAGCAAGCGCAAGGTGCGCGTCGACGGGGTCATCTCCGTCGGCCAGCTGGCCCACGAGTTGGGCGTCAAGGCCCCCCAGATCATCCGTCAGCTCATGGGCCTCGGTCGCATGGCGACGATCAACGAGATGCTCGACGTCGACACCGCCTCCATCGTATGCGCGGAGTTCGAGTACGAAGTGGAGAACGTCGGCTTCACGGAAACCGAGTACCTGCAACACGTCGGCGACGCGGCGGAAGAAGACGGCCAGGGCAATCGCCCGCCCGTCGTCGCCAGCAGGGGCCACGTCGACCCCGGCACGACCACGCGGCTCGACGCGATCCGCAAGGCGCGCGGCGCGGCGGGCGCGGCCGGGGGCAT
>SXOB01000041.1 GCA_005776945.1 Pseudomonadota bacterium | reverse complement strand
GCGCTTGGAGCTGGCCGCCGGGACGGGGGATGCGGGGCTGTGTGGGACCGTAAATGTGGCCTCGCCGGCGACAGCGCGGGCGAGCAGGGTCTTGCCGGTTCCCGGTGGGCCGACGAGCAACACGCCCTTGGGGGGGCGTCCTCCGAGCGCCGTGAACTTCTCCGGCGTCTTGAGGAAGGAGACGATCTCCTGGAGCTCTTCCGCGGCCTCTTCGACGCCAGCGACGTCCGCGAAGGTGACGCCCGTGCCCGCTTCTGGCACCATCGTGGCGCTCGACCGGCCGAATGCGGCCGCCGATCGGGCGCCCCCGTTGGCGGAGCGCAGCGCCAACCAGGACATGCCGAGGAGGGCCAGCGGCAGGATGAGGAACGGGGCGATGGCGAGGCCCTCGGCGCAGCCGCTGGGTTCGACGGCCGTGTAGGGGACGCCGGCGCCGTCGAGCAGCGCAATGAACTCGGCGTCCTGGGTCAAACGGGTCACGCGGGCCGGCGGACCCGCGTCGTTCTTGCCGTGGACGGCCACGTGATCGATGTGGATGTCTACGCGCTCGACCTCGCCGTCGGCGATGCGTCGCTTGAGCTCACTCCAATCGACCGGCGTGGGGGTGGGCTCATTGAAGCTGCGCGCGAGGCCAAAGGCCAACAACGCGACGAGGACGAGCGGAAGCCAGTTGCGCCACGTCATCGGGCGGCCAGCGCGCCGGTAGCTTCGTCGAGAACCTGCAGGGTCTGTTTGTAGAGGAACTGGGCCTGTTGCAGGTTGTCTCCGATCGCGACGATCCCGAGCTTCCCGAACTCGGACAGCGCGCCGATGAGGTGAAATACGACGCCGCGTTCGGACGGGGCGTGGAAGTGCAGGCCGTGAAAGACGGCGATGTCGACGAGGTCCTCGGGGCGAAGGCCGACGTAGCGCTCGGATTGGAGCGTGTCGGTGGCGAAGTAGCTCTTGGTGCGGCCAGACGGGCTGTAGAACTCGCCGTCTTCTTCGGACGTCGAACCCGACGTGAGGAACTTGAGCGTCAGGAAGGGGTGGGTCGTACCCCCTTTCCTGAGGTTGATCTCGATGGCGTGATGTTCGTAGGTGCCGTCGGGCTGCGGCACGGAGACGAAGTCGATGCCGAAGCGGCCGACGACGCCCTCGTTGGCCATGGCGCGCGCGATCTTGTCGCCCGCCCGCCAGATGTCCATGCGGTAGGCTGGTGCGGCCGGGAATGTGCACCCCATGTAGACCTGGCCTGACGGGCCACCGAGGACTTGGTCGTGCGTCGAGATCACCTGAGGTTCGCCCACGGCGTTGACCCGGCATTGTACCGACGGAGACTCCTTGTTCTCGCCCTCGACGAAGGTCTCGACCACGCCTCCCATGTCGGCGTATTTGGACGAGAAGCTGGACCAGTTCTCCTGGGGGGCTTCGTAGCGGAGGCCGGTCGGCAGCCGGTCGGCCAGGCGGCGCGCGAAGGCAGGGTCAGACGGGTCGTCGTCGGGAAGGTACGGGAACAGGGCGTTGCCCTCGCCGGAAAACCCTTCGTTGAGCTTGACGACGGCGCGGCGGGCCTCGGGCGCCCGGCGTTTGATCTCCGCGAGGCCTTCGCCGATTTCGTCGGGCCGGTGGAGGTTCTCGAAGCCGAAGGGAATGGTGACGCCGGCGGTCCGGAAGACCTCGCGGCAGCCCGACTTCGTGCCAAGGCGCGCGAGCTCGGGATCGGTGCTGTGCAGGGGCAGGCCGAGGCGCACGGCGAGCGTACGCTCGAGCGTTGTGCTGTTGAAGCAGGCCATATGTGCCCATTCCGCGTTGGCGACCTCGGCTCGGATGCGCTCGACGAGGCGTGGGCGGGCCAGGATCTTGGCCGAGAGCGGGACCGCACTCCGGTCGTTGCAGTCCAGCATGACAAGGCGGGAAATGGCGTGCGAACGCGGAATTCCGCTGAGCAGCGCGAGGTAGTAGTCGACGACGGTCGGGTCGAGGCGTTGGCTCGTCACATAGACGAGGCGCGTCCGAGGCTGCCGCAGCAGCATCAGGTTGACGAGCATGCGCTCTTCGTAGTGGTAGACCCCGGTCACCTTTTCCAGTTCGCGTGGGTCCATCGACAGCGAAGGGACGATGACGACCACCTGGGGCGCCCGTGGATTCGCGGCCAACGCCCGGTAGAGCGCTGGCATTCGCGCCTGCAGGGCGTGAAAGGAGTCGAGTTCGTCGCGTGATCCAGGGCCGTCCATCATCGGCGAGACCTAGCAGGCTGCTGTGAAAAGGCGAGCGCAACGCGGTGCTTCCGGCCGTTCTTGGCCGAGGCATCAGCCCTTGGAAAAGCCATAGGCGTCCGCGTGGAGCAACGCGGGGTTGGCCTCGGCCGGCAGCAACAGTGTGCGGACGGTCCAAAGGTCGTGGAAGATGCGCAGCGTCGCGGTGCGATCCAAGTACTCGACGCCTCCAGAACCGCCCGTCCCGATGCGGCGTCCGATGACGCGCTCGACCATGCGGGCGTGGCGATTGCGCCACAGGACGAGCTGTTCCTCGGTCTCGACGAGCGTGTCGAGCAGGAGTCGCGGCCACGCGAGCAGCGGCAGGTGGCGGTAGGATTCAATGAACAGAACAGCGGCGCGAACGCGGGATCGGCGGGCGCGACTCGCCTCTTGGACGTCGGTCGCGTGGAGAAAGGTGCGCGCCGACGCGCGCGCGGACGCAAAACGGGCGGCGATCGACGCGTCGGGCCCGCGTGTGGACGCAAGATGCTCCTCGGTGCGGTGGAGGTGGGCGTCGAACGCGCCCAACCAGCGATCGACGAAGGCGTCGACGCAAGCCTCGTCCTGAGCGTCCGACGGCGAGGAGCCGTCAATCGGCGTGCGGTGGAGCCACGCATCCAGGGCCGCGTGCAAGGTCCCTTCGGTGGCGAGGGCGCGGATGCGTGAGATGGCGAGGCGTCCGGCCGGGGTATTGCCCGCCGCATCGAGGATGTGCTGGATGGGGTCGGCCGGCCCGCCAGCGACGCGCTGTGCGTCATCGAGCCCAAGCAGCGCCTCGAGCTCGCGCATCTGGAAAGACTGAAAGCCCGACGCGGGAAAGAGCTTGTCGCGAAAGGCGAGGAAGTCCTGGGGGGCCAGCGTCTCGACGAGGTCGAAGTGGGCCACGCCCTGGCGCAGCACCTCTCCGAGCCTGCGCAGGTGGTGGACGACCGTGGGAATCGAGGTCTCGTCGACGTGGTTGGAGGCCAACGTGTCGCGCGCGAGGCGAACCTCGCGCAGCCCGATGACGAACCACAACTCGAAGACCTGATGAACGACGATGAACGTGAGCTCGTCGGAGCTCACGTTCGTCCCGTCGACGCCGCCCTGAGCGCCAAGCAGTTGGTCCAGATGCAGGTAGTCCCAGTACGAGGTGCCAGCCATACGGCCTGCTAGCCTCGCCTGGGAGCCCTGACCCCTCAACGCGGCTCGCAGCCGCCACATGCGGTGCAGGCGATGTCGTCGGGCCCGTTGTCCTCGATGTCGCCGTCCAGGGTCGCGAGGTCGCCGTCGGTGCACATCACGCCGCCTCCGGCGACCGTGGCGTCGTTGGCGACGACATCGACCCCCACGATTTCCGTAGCGATCGACCGCTTGACGTGGATGGCGCCGCCGCGGATGCCAGAGGTGTTGCCGACGTAGGTGCCGCCGCCGACGGCGAGGTCGGTGCTGTCGAGCACGTAGAGACCTCCGCCGTCGCCCGTCGACGCGTTGTTCGCCATGTCGACGCGCGTCACCTCCAGGCCGTCGGTCGTGTCCGCGCCAATCCCGCCGCCGACGGTGGCCTGGTTGGTTTCGACGACGACGTCGGAGAACACGACGTCGTCGCTGTCGAACACCGCCGCGCCGCCACCGCCGGACGTCGCGACGTTGTCGGCGATGCGGCCGCCTCGAATCTCGGCGGCCCAGGTGGCCGTGATGTAGAGGCCACCGCCGTCTTTCGACGTGCCTGCCAGCAGGTCGACGTCGTCCAGGACGGGTTCGTTGGCCGCACCAAGGTACACATGGCCACCGGCCAGGGTGGCGCTGTTCGCCGAGAACGTCGAGTTGCTCAGCGTCGTCTCGGAGTCGAGGAGCGTGCAGAGGCCACCGCCGTACAAGGTGGCGAGGTTGCCGACGATCGTCGTTCCCGACACCTCGGTGCGGTCCGTGAACGCAAGCGCGAGGCCGGCGCCCGACCCGCTCTCGTTGCCGGACAGCACGCTGTCCTCGATCGACGCGCCATCGGTGAGGACCAAGTACAAACCCGACCCTTCGTTGTCAGCGGCGACGCTGCGGACGAAGGCGAAGTCGTCGGTGACCGAGACCCAGGCGCCGCCACCCGTGCTCGTGGCGGTGTTTTCGGACAGCTCGGAGTCGACGAACTGGATGTCCGAGGCGTCGTAGACGACGAGGCCGCCGCCAAGCTCCGCGGTGTTGGCGTGGCTCTCGACGCGGGTGAACACGGCGTCTTCCGCCGCCCAGACCGCGATGCCGCCACCGTAGGCGGCCGTCCCGCCCGTGACCTCGACGTCGGTCAGGGCGGCGCCGTGCAAGTCGTGGAGGAACACGCCGCCGCCGTAGACGGTGGCCGTGCCGCCGATGATGACGAGGTCCTCGAGCGTCACGTCGTCCGAACTCGTGGCCGCCAACGCACCTCCGTTTTCGGCGTCCCCACCGAGGATCGTGAACCCTCGAAGGGTGACCCCTTCCGCACCCGTGATTTCGACGCCGCGTCCGAGGAAGGGTTGCAGTGTCGTCGCCGCTGACCCCGCGATGCTCAGGATGGAGATGTGGTCCTGGTCGATGACGGGCGCATCGTAAGTGCCGGCTTCGACGCAAATCACGTCGCCCTCATGGGCCACCGCGACGGCGAGGTCCAGGTTCGGCAATTCGCTCGGGACGATGAAGTCGCCGTCCTTGCCCACGCAGTTCTGGGCGACACCGTCGCACAGGATCTCCTCTGCAAAGGGGTAGGACGCGGCGTCCCGGTCGTTGCAGTCGCCGCCGATCGCGACGGTTTCCTCGGTGGGGTCGCACAACGTGACGGCCACCATGTCGTCGCCGAAACCGTCGCCGTCGGTGTCGAGGTAGCGGAGCACGCCGCCGTCGGCGCCGCCGGAATCCGCGTCGTCGGCTTGGCCGTCGCAATCCTCGTCGACGTCGGCTGCGTCGCAGACCTCCGCCGCATCGGGGTGGATCGTGGCGACGGCGTCGTTGCAGTCGTTGGCGTCCGCCGTGGTTCCGGCCGGTGGCAAGCAGGCAAAGAACTCGCTGGATGCGTCGCCGAAGCCGTCACCGTCGGCGTCGGCGTACCAGGGCGCGAGGCCGGAAACGGCGGGATCGGCGTCGTCGGCCGCGCCGCTGCAGTCCTCGTCCGTGACGAGGGCATCGCAGACCTCGATGGCGAGCGGATGGACGGCTCCGTTCAGGTCGTCGCAGTCGCCGGACGTTGGCGACGTCGCTGGGGGGGCGTCGCAGGCGACGGCGGGTTCGCCGGCACCAAAACCGTCAGCATCGGCGTCAGCGTACCAGGTCGGCGCCCCTGAGCCTTCGGGGTCGGCGTCGTCGGCTTGGCCGTCGCAGTCCTCGTCGGTGTCGTCCGCGTCGCACACCTCGACGCCGAGGGGGTGGACGTCGGCGCGCGAGTCGTCGCAATCCGTGGCGTCGGCGACGAGGCCGTCGGGCAGCGTGCAGGCGACGACGGAGGCCAAGGGGTCGCCGAAGCCGTCGAGGTCGGTGTCGGCGTGGGCGACGAGCTGGCCTTGGACGGACGGGTCGGCGTCGTCGACGAGGCCGTCGCAGTCTTCGTCGGTGGCCGCCGGGTCGCAGACTTCGGTGGCTGCGGGCGACACGTCCGCTCGCAGGTCATTGCAGTCGCCTGGGGTTGCGACAGTGCCGGGGGTGGGGTCACAAACGGAGGCGAGGGCGGCTCCCCCGAATTGGTCGCCGTCGAGGTCGGCGTAGGTGGCGACGCGCGTCGCGGGGTCGACGCTGGGATCGGCGTCGTCGTCGAGCCCGTCGCAGTCCTCGTCCCGGTTGAGGGTGTCGCAGACTTCGATCCCGGCCGGGTGGACCGTCGGATCGGCGTCGTCACAGTCGCCGTCGAGGACGCGGTAGCCGTCGGCGTCCGCGTCGAGGTTTGGCGCGGGGGTCGCCGCGCTTGGATTCGCCGATTCTGGCTTGCAGGCGGCGAGGACTACGAGGAACAGGGTCGAGATCATGTTCGCGCTCCAGGGGAACGCGAGCAGGGTGATCGACCTCGACGATGGCGACGGAAGCCCGCTGGCTTCGGTCGGTCAGGCCGCCGTGCGCAAGGCGTGGGCGGCGCAGAACGAAGCGACGGCGTCCATGCCGGACAGGCTGTGCGCCCGCTCGACGTCGCCGTTGTAGTTGCTGTTGGCGTTGACGTCGTAGGTGTAGCGGCGGCCGTCGGCGTCCTCGACGAACTCGATGCCGGCTACGTCGAGACCGTGGGTCTCGCAGAACGCGACGTAGGCTTTGACGAGCGGGTCGTCGGCCGTGATGTCGGGCCTGAGTTGGAACTTGCCGGTCCCGCCGACGGGGCAGAAGGCGTCGGACGCGACCGCGCAGGCGTCGGCTGGGCACAGCTCGAAACCGCCGGCCGTCGAGCTGCGGATCGCGTAGAGGAAGCGCCCGCCCACGATTTCGACGCGCGTGACGAAGGGCTCTGGCGGCGCGATGTACTGCTGGAGCACCCAGACGCCGTCGGGGGTTTCGTCCGCGTCCGGCGAGTCGGCGAACGCGTCGAAGGCGGCACGGTCGTGGAACAGGCGGACGCCAAGGCCCTTGCCGCCCTGGTTGTGTTTGGTCACGAAGGGGCCGTCCATGTGCTCAACGGCCTTGCGCAGGCCTTCGCGGCCCACGGCGCCCACCGTGGTCGGCGTGAGGATGCCGGCGGCGCGGAGTGCGATGTCTTGGCGCAGCTTGCTCACCTCGAGCCCGAAGGCAGCGGTGCCGTTGAGGACGCGGCGCCCGTAGGCCTCCGCCCAGGCGAGCACGTCGCGGGTGGCAGCGATGCCGCCCTGGTGGCCGCGCGTGTGGGCCGAAGGGCTCATCCGGTTGATGTAGATCCCCTCGGGCGCCGGGCGGCTGAGGTCGATGGCGGTGCCGTCGACGAACCAGGGGCGGGGCGTCAGCCCGGCGCGGTTCAACGCGTCGACGAGCGGGGGAAGCCAGGCTTCATTTTCGTAGAGAATGTGGACCCACATAGAACCTCCAGGGTGCCGGGCTGGCGACCGAGAGGACATCCCCCGGCCGTCGGCCGGGGCGGGGTGCGAATCGGACGGTGGTTCAGGCCGCGCGCACCTCGCCCCGGGTCGCACAGCAGCAACACACGGTGGCGAGGCAAGACAGCAAGGAAACCTTCGTCAGACGACGCCGGTGTAATGGGACCGCCGGCGGCGCGCCAAAATTCCTGCGGCGAGGGCCCAGCCGAGGCCCGCGGGGGCGCTCGGCTCGGACTGGCAACCACAGGCCGGATCGGGCGCGGGGGTTCCGGTGGGGGGCTCGTTCGTCGGGCCGTCGGTGGGGTCGTCCGTCGGCTCGTCCGTAGGCTCGTCGGTAGGCTCGCCGGTCGGCTCGTCGGTCGGCCCGTCGGTGGGCTCATCCGTCGGGTCGTCGGTGGGCTCGTCGGTCGGCCCGTCGGTGGGCTCATCCGTCGGGTCGTCGGTGGGCTCGTCGGTGCCACTGGGTCCGGTGTCCACGGGTGAGTCGGTGTCCGGGGGGACGGGGATCGGTTCGACCCAGACGATGACGGTGTCGAACGACGACGCGGCGCCGTCGGACACCGTCAGGTCGATCGTGATGGCCTCCGCGGCGGCGACGTCGGGCGCCGTGAAGCTTGGGAACGGCGTGTCGGCGGCATCGAGCGCGGCGAGCGGGCCCGCCTGAACAGACCACGCGTAGGTCAACGGGTCGCCGTGGGGGTCGGACGAGGCCGAGCCGTCGAGTGCGACGAGGTCGCCAGCGAGCACGGTGCGGTCGTCTCCCGCGACGGCGACGGGCGGGGCGTTGCAGTCGATCGCGTCGGCCACGAGGGCGGGGAAGGGCGGCGTCGTCAGACCGGTGGCGTCGACTTCGTCGATCTCCCAACCGAAGTCGCCGACGGCCTGATCGGTGCCGATGCGGAAACGCAGCTTGACCGTGCTGCCGCTCAGCGCCTCGCCAAAGTCGAGGGCCAGGGTCTCAAGGTCCGGCCAGGCGCCCGACGCCCCCGAGAACGCGAGGCGGTTGCCAAGCGGATTGTCGGCGATCGGGGTGATGATGCCGTCGTAACCGGGGTCGGTCCACGTCGAGACGTCGACCCAGTCGGCGCCGTCCACGGAGACCTCGATCACGGCGCCGTCCCACCAATAGGACGGGTCGCCCTCGAATCGGTAGCGGTGGAGCAGGGAAACGACGAACGGCGCGCCCTCGGCGACGGACAGGACCGGCGTTTCGAGCCACGTGTCGGTGACGCCGGAGACGTCGACGCCGTGCCAGGAGGCAACGCCGTCGGGGGCCACGACGCGTGCCCAGATGTCCTCGCTGCCGAGGCCGCCTGGCAGCCAGCTGCCGTCGTCGGCGTCGAAGCTGTCGATGGCGCTCGCCGCCGATTCGACGTCCGTTTCGGTTCGCAGGAACAGCGACGATGCGACCTCGCTGGTGCAGGCGTCGGGGTGGACGACGGTGACGGTGACGGTGGCGCCGCCCATGGCCGCGAGCACGCGGTCGAGGTGAACCGGGACGTCGACCTCGACGGCCGTAAAGGCGGGGAGGTTGGGCAGGGCGACGGTCGTTCCCTCAGGCCATTCGAGGCCCGGAACCGCGGGATCGACGGACCAGGTGAGGGTGGCGCCTGCGAGCTCGACCGGGCCGGCGTTGGTGACAACGGTATGGAGCCACCCGTCTTCGCCGCCGTCGAGGACCCCGTCGTCGTCACACGCGAAGTCGCCGGACGTGAATGCTGGGTCGGTGAGATCCAATCGCCCACGGAGGCCGAAGTCCTCGACGATGTCGGTAAAGTCGAGCGACAGCGGGTCGGGCCCCGTGGCACACGTCCCCATGCCTCGGCCGGCGAAGGCGGTCGCCCAGACGACGGCGTCGTCCAGGTCCTCGATGGATGCGGCGACGAGCATCGCGTCGCGCGTGTCCAGCCAAGTCGGATCGTTGGGTGCAAGCGTGAACCCTGCGACGACGATGTCCCCGACGCGCCGTTGGACCTCGTCGAACGAACGGCCGGCGGCGGGTCCGGCCTCATGCAAGGCGGCCATCGCGTCCCACATCGTGGTCGCCCAAACTTCGCCGGCGTTGTGCACTTCGGTGTTGGGCGCGCCGTTGAGCGCCATAGGGTGCAATTCGTCCGGCAGATCGACGCCTTCGCCGATGTGGCGGAAAGAGAGCGCGTTGAAGGCGGGCTCGCGGCTGGCGGGAACGCGGCGGATGCCGAAATACCCGGCCTGGTCGGTGAGGCCGGACGCCGCGTAGACGCCGATGGGAAAGACGCCGTCGAGGTCGTCGCCTTCGCGCAACATGAGGTGCAAGGCAGTGAAGTCGGCGTGTCCTTCGTTCATCGCCCCGCACTGGGGCAGGCCGCAGCTCAGGAGCCGCCCGAACAGGTAGTGGCCCCATTCGTGGGCCAGGATCGTGTGATCGAGCGCACCTTCGACTTCGACGCCTGTGCGCGTCAGCCGGACGTCCACCTCGCCGAGGGCCATCTCCGCGCGCAGTGCGTCCCCGTCGGCAAGGGTGAGGGACAGGGCGGGAATCGAAACCGGCAAATCCTCCGCCGTGGCGCCCATCCCCGGGGGAGTCGAACTGACGACGTTGTCGACGAGAATCATGCCAATGGCGCCGGCCTCCTCGGCGAGCGCCGCCTTGCTCTGAAATGTGCAGTCGCCGCGGTCGACGAGTGCAATGCGTCCTGCGACCTCGCCGTCGATCACGGTGCAGGCCTTCGGGTCGGAGCCGACTTCGGAAACGATGCTCTCGACGAGGAAACTCGTTGGACCGAAATCCGCGACGCCGGCCCCGTAGGCGGGCCCTCCGTGCAGGACTTCGACACTCTCCACGGAAGGTCCGGACCAGACGTAGACGGCCATCTTCGGGGGTAGGCCGTCGCCAGGCGTGGACATCCACGCGTTGTTGCGGAGGCCCTCGAAAACGCCGTCTTGGACTTCGACGAGCATGGCGTCGCCGTCGAGGCCGCCGCGTCCGAAATTGTCGGCCTGGGCATTTCCTGCGACTTCGTCAAACCCGGAGTCGTACCACCAGTCGCCGAGCCAGTGTACGGTGTAAAACGCCGCGACGATGGCGGCCGCCGATTGGCTTTCGCTGTCCGTCGGCCCGAGGACGGGGTCGTAGACGTGATCGAAGGTGGTGGGGCTCGTAATCGACGCGCGGAAATCGCCGTCAGAGAATCCGTCAGGCGCGTAATGGTCGACGTAGACGTCGGCGCGGAGGCCGACGGTGTCGGTGGCAGCGTCCACGAGCCAGGGGTCCGTGAGGCCGCCGGGAGGGGTGGCGAATCCGTCCTGTGCGACGAGGGACGCGCCCGTGAAACCCGGCAAGACGCCGTCGGGGAATTCCGTCGGATGCGGGGAGACGTCCGCGAGCGGCCCGTCGGAAGGAATGGAAGGGCTGACGGGGTCGGCGTAGGCGCGGTACTGCCAGCCGTCCACCGTGAGGGGGACCGCGTCAGCGACGGTGCCTGCGGCGGCGTCAATGTCGACGCGCCAGAGGGTAGCCTCGGTCGAATCCGCGCGTCCGACCCATTGTTCGACTTCCCAAACGCGACGGATGCGTCCGGCGTCGGCGCGGACGACCTCGGTGGCCCGGGGGATGCCCGTGACGGGGCCGAGGGCCGCGGCGGCGAGGTCTTTGGCGTCGACGGGACCGACGCCGGGGCCGGTCTCCTTCAGGTGCTCGCCGAGGCCGTCCCAGACGGTGTCGTCGGCATTCCAGGCGCGCAGGTGGCCCTGGCCGTCGAGGAGAAGTCGTACGCGGCCGTCGCGGACGACGAGTCCGTCGATTCGGGCACCGAAGACGGCGATGCCGCCACCGTTGCGGAGAGGATGGACCCGTTCGAGGACCATCGCGGCGCGGACGGCAGAAGTGAGGGGGAGCGGGAGCGATTCGAGCGCGGCGCGGGCCTGAGTGGCGACGTCGTTGCCTGGCCACGGCGCGGCGGGAGGGGGAAAGACCGTGCGGAGTGCGTTCGGGTCGGGCTGGAGGGCGGCGCGGGCGAGGCGTTGGAGGTGGCCCGTTGGCAG
>SXOB01000040.1 GCA_005776945.1 Pseudomonadota bacterium | reverse complement strand
CGCCGCCTCCCACGGCTCCGCCGCGCCTCGCACCACGTCGAACGTGAACGGCAACAACAACTCCGTCGCAAACTCCGGCGGCTGGGGGTCGAGCACGAGCTGCCGCAGCAGCTGCACCCCGATGGGGTACCACCGGGCCGCCTCGCCTTCCCAGCGCACCTGCGTGCGTCGCGTCGGGTCGGCGCGGTGCTCCTGGATGAACGCCACCTCCTCGGCGAGGATGCGCTCAAAATCGGCCCGCGACACGCGACCGTGGTGCAGCTCCGCCCACAACTCCCAGCGGGACCGCTCGGTCGTCGCCAAATCGTCCATGATTCGCACGAAGACCTGCTCGCCCGTCGCCGTCCGCAGCGTCGCCGGCAGCGCCACGCACCCGTTTCCGACCAGCCAGTCCGCCAGGTACTGCAACGCCTGGAAGACGTTGTAGCGGACCTCCTCCAGGTCGTGGTTCGCGATGCGCTCGCTGAGCCCCAACTCCGCCGCAAGCACCGCCCGCAGGTAGCGTGGGTCCGCTTCGCTGAGTCCCGCGACGTCTGCGCCGGCGATGAACGCGCGCAAACGCGCCAGCTCCTCCGGGGCCGTCACAAGCGCGGACACGAGCCGGTCGAGGACGTCCGGACCCTGTCGCCACGCCTCGACGAGCGCGATGCCGACGCGCACGAAGTCGGGGTGGGCGACCCAGTAGCCGTCCAGCTCCCGCTTCATCTGGGTGACGACGTCCCGGATGAAGCCGACCATGCTGACCGTCTCGGACATCGGGTCGCCATCCGTCGGCAACACCCCGTACATGCCGCCGATCTTGAGCGCGCCGATGGGCCCCAAATCCCGCACCATGATGCGGTGCGACTCGCGGATGTGGTTGATGACGATGTCGGGGTCGGCCTTGACCGGAATGCGGTAGCCTGGGTCGTAGCGAAACAAGCGCGCGGTCGCGGCGAGGTAGTCGTGCCAGCCAAGGCTGCCGCCGACGAAGTAGGGAAACAGCGCCTCGGCCATTTCCGCGATCCGGAAAATGGCGCGCGGATTCTCGAAGACGACGAGGACCCCGATCGCGCCCGGCTTGTAGGTGGGATCCGCCGCTGCGACGGAGGACTCGATCGTCCGCAGCAACGTCGCCAGGTAGGCCGCCTCCTCCTCGTTCTCGAGCTTCGGAAAGTAGAACGCGAGCGCGTCAGGCCGATGGCGGTGCGTCCAGATGTGCTGGACGAGCTCCGTCAGGTGCAAGGGTAGCGGGCTGCCGTCGAGCAAGTGGTGGCCGTCGGGGATGGCGAGGCCGACGACCCGTTTGACGGGGATGGAGCGGCCAGACTCGGCGATGGCGTAGACCTTCTGCGTCCGCGGGTCCGTGACCGTGAGGCTGTGGTCGAAGCACCCCGCGAGGTTCTCGCTGGCTTCGAGGAGGTCGCGCCGGCGCGGCGTCTTGCTGTCCTCGCTGTCGGCCCCCCAACGCGGCACCTGGCCGCTGGCCTCGACCAGCTCCGCGACGATGGCGGGCTCGCCCGGGCGGCGGCGGTGCACCGCGTTCATTGCGTTGATCGCCAGCCGTGCGCCGTCGGGCGGCCCGAACAGCGTGACCTGGAAGCCCTCCATGAAGGCGGGGACGCGGACGACGCGGCGGTGGGCCAACGGCGCGAGGGGGCCGACGACGACGCGCCCTTCGGCGTCCCGGTCGCCGATGACGGTCCGGTACCCCGGGTCGTGAACCGATCGCCCCGCGTTCTCGGAGACGAGGGCCAAGGTGCGCGCGTCGACGAAGGCGCGGTCGACCCGGCGTCGTTCGAGGACGGCCGCCAGGGTGGGGCGGACGCCTCGGTAGACGTCGACCATCAGGCGCAGCACGACGGGGTGCTCGAGCGACGGGAAATCGCCCTGGAGGCCCGGTGCGACCTTGAGGCCGGGAACGCCCAAGGCTGGCTCGGCGGCCCGTTGGAGTTCAGCGAGGAGCGGCGCGGGGATGAACGCGCTGTACGCAGGCAGATCTGGAGCGGTCATGGCGCCGCCCAGTTCAGCAGCGTCTCCCGTTCTTCGTCCGTCAGCTTCGTCAGGTTGCCAGGGGGCATGGCGCCCGATTGGACCTGCGTGAGGATGGCGCCGCGGTTGGCCAGGATGGTGGCGCGGTCGTGGAACATGAGGCCCTTCGGCGCCTCGATCAACCCGGGCTGGATCGGCACGTCGGCGTGGCAGGGCAGGCAGCGGTTCGCGAGGATGATCTGGACTTGGGCAAACGGAACGGCCGCCGACGCTTCGGCGCGGGAGGCCGGTTGCGTCGCGAGCGCGAGGACGGCGAGGCCGACGGAGCCGAGGATGGCCGGCGTCCACGGCTGGGGGTGGCCGACCCCGCGAAGATTGAAGGAGTGGCGGATGAGCACGCCCATCGCCGCGATGGCGAGCACGAGCGCCCACCCGGCCGTGTGTCCCCAGACGGACGGGTAGTGGTTGATGACCATGACGAACAAGGCGGGCAGGGTCAGGTAGTTGTTGTGCAGCGAGCGCAACGCCCCCGCGCGGCCCCGCTCGAGCGGCGGCTCGGCGCCGGCGACCATCGCGTCGACCATCGCGCGCTGCCCAGGGATGATGACGAAGAACACGTTGGCGGCCATGATCGTGCCGATCATCGCGCCGAAGTGCATGGCCGCGGCCCGCGGAGCCAGAAGCTCGAACAGCCCGAAGCAGGCGGCGCCAAAGAACGCCGCGAGCGAGCCGCTCAGCCAGCCGGGCCGCGCGGCGAGCGGGGACCGGCAGAGCACGTCGTAGACGGCCCAACCGAGGACCAGGGAGCCGACGCCGACGCCTACCGCCGACATGGGCGACAGCGCGCTGACGCGGCCGTCCACCATCATCGCCTCGCTCGCTGCCCAGTAGCTGAGCGCGAGCAGCAGGAAGCCCGTGATCCACGTGAAGTAGGCTTCGTATTTGAACCAATGCAGCGTGCGCGGCAGCACCTCGGGCGCGCCGTCGTACTTGCTGACCCGGTAGAACGCCCCGCCGTGGATGGCGAACACCTCGCCCTTCACGCGGGCGTCGGGGTCGCCGCTCTCGACGGGCCGGACGTGGTTGTTCAGCCAGTTGAAGTAGAACGAGGCCCCAATCCAGGCGGCCCCCGTGATGAGGTGGAACCAGCGCAGGAGTAGGGCGGTCCACTCAGTGAAGTGGGGGTCCAAGCGTTCTCCGAGCGCGAAGCTATCGTGCTAGCTTCGGCCCGATGCCGAGCATCTCCCTCCGAAGTCGTCGCGTGCTTTGTGACGGGCAGCTTCAAGCCGCGGTCGTCCACGTCGAGGGTGGGCGCATCGCCAGCATCCTGCCCGACGGGCCCGCTGCGGTCGACCTCGGCGACGCCGCGCTTCTTCCGGGGCTCGTCGACAGCCACGTGCACATCAACGAGCCGGGCCGGACCGAGTGGGAGGGGTTCGCCTCGGCGACGCGCGCCGCGGCGCTCGGCGGCGTGACGACGCTCGTCGACATGCCCCTGAACAGCTCACCCGTGACGACGAGCGTGGACGCGTTGCAAGCGAAGGTGGACGCCACGCGGGGGAAGCTCACGGTGGACGTGGCCTTCTGGGGCGGTGTCGTCCCCGGAAACGCCGCCGAACTGGCTCCGATGGCCCGTGCGGGCGTCCGCGGCTTCAAGTGTTTCCTGTGTCCCTCCGGCCTCGACGAGTTTGCGCACGTGGAGGAGACCGACCTGCGGGTGGCCATGCCGATCCTGCGCGATTGTGGCGTCCCGATGCTCTTCCACGCCGAACTAGAAGACGAGCTCGACCAGGTGCTGCTGGACGCCGACCCGCGCGCCTACACCAGCTACCTCCATGCGCGCCCCAAGCGCTGGGAGGAGCGCGCCGTCGCCCTCGTGATTCAGCTCGTCCGCGAAACAGGCTGCCGCGCCCACATCGTGCATCTGTCGGCGGCCACGGCGCTGCCACTGTTGCGTAGGGCGAAGGCCGAGGGCCTGCCCATCACGGCCGAGACCTGCCCCCACTACCTTGGCCTCACCGCCGAAGAGGTCCCCGACGGCGCCACCGAATTCAAGTGTGCGCCCCCCATCCGGGAACGGAGCAACCAGGACGCCCTGTGGGAGGCCCTCCGGGACGGCACGCTCGACGTCGTGGTCACCGATCACAGCCCCTGCATCCCCGGCCTCAAGAACCTCGACACCGGGGACTTCTTGGGCGCGTGGGGGGGCATCGCGTCGCTCCAGCTTGGCTTTGGCGCCGTGTGGAAGGAGGCCGCGCGTCGCGGCTTCGACCTTCCGGCCATCGCACGCTTGATGGCGTCGGCCCCTGCGGCGTTGGCGAACCTGCGGGGGCGCGGAGAGCTCCGTGTCGGGGCGCGCGCCGACCTCGCCGTCATGGAGCCGGAACGAACGTGGACGGTGAACGCCGCCGACCTCGCGCACCGCCACCCTCAGACCCCTTGGATCGGCCGCCATCTGCGTGGCCGCGTCACCCACACCTGGCTGGCCGGCGTGCCAGTCGTTCACGATGGGGCGCTGGTTGGCGCCTTGCCCGGGCGGGCGCTCCTGTCCGGCGACCAGGGAGTCTAGATGGCCGAAGTCATTGGCGTGCCCGCCCTGTTCACGGGGCTGGTCGACCTGGCGTCCAGCACGGTCGGCGGCCGCGCGCTGTTGGCGAGCGACGACTTCTTCGCCGAGAAGGAGAAGCTGACGCTGCCGGCTTCGGCCGCGTTCGACCCCGCGACCTACACCGACCGCGGCAAGGAGATGGACGGCTGGGAATCCCGTCGCCGTCGGACGCCGGGGCACGACTGGTGCATCCTTCAGCTTGGCGTGCCTGGCGTCATCCGTGCGGTGGACATCGACACGAGCCACTTCCTCGGCAACCATGGACCGTTTGGTGCGCTGGACGGCGCCAACGTGCCGGCGGATACGTCGCCCGAAGCGCTGCGCGACGAGGTCGAGTGGATACCCCTGGTTCCAGAGACCCCGCTGAAGCGCGGCTCCTCGAACGTCGCCGCGGTGACGGACGCCCGGGTTTGGACCCACGTTCGCCTCCACATGATTCCCGACGGCGGCATCGCGCGGCTGCGCGTCTACGGAATGCCCGCGGCGTCGGCGTCCGGTGAACGGCGCGATCTTGCGTCGATGCTGAATGGCGGCCAGGCCGTCGTCGCCAGCGACAGCTTCTTCTCCCCGATTCAGAACCTGATTCTGCCCGGGCCGTCGACCTATATGGGCAACGGTTGGGAGACGCGGCGCAGCCGTCCCCCGGGCATGGATTGGATCATCGTGAAACTGGGCCAGCCCGGGCGCCTGGACACCATCACGTTGCAGACGCACCACTTCAAAGGGAATTTCCCGGACCGTGCGCAGGTGGACGCCATCTGCTGGCCGGACGCCCCCGCGTCGCACCTCGTCAACGCCGACTGGAGCCCCATCACCGACCTCGTACGTCTTGCGGCTGACGCAGAGCAATCACTGGCCGTGACGTCACCGGGGCCGTGGACGCATCTTCGGCTTCGCATCATCCCCGACGGCGGCATCAGCCGGATGCGCGCGTGGGGTACGCCTCAGCCCGACCTGACGGCCGACGCGGCCGTGCAGCGGATGAACGGTGCGCTCACCGCTGCGGCGTTGTCACGGTGTTGTGGCGCCAAGGCGTGGGTGCGCGCGATGCTTGCGGCCGCGCCGTTTGCGTCGCCGGCCCACCTGCACGGTACGGCCGAAGCGGCGTGGTGGCGCCTTGGCGACGGGCATTGGCGCGAGGCCTTCACGCACCACCCGCGCATCGGCGCGGACGTGGAATCGCTGCGCGAGAAATTCGCGGCGACGGCGAAATGGTCGGCCGGCGAGCAGGCGGGTGTCGGCGCGGCGTCCGAAGCGACGCTGCAAGCGCTCGTGGCGGGCAATCAGGCCTACGAAGCTAGCTTCTGCCACATCTTCATCGTGTGTGCGACGGGGCTGACCGCCGACGAGATGCTCAAGCGCCTGCAGGACCGAATGGGAAACACGCCGGAAAACGAGTTGCGCATCGCCGCCGGGGAGCAGGCGAAAATCACGCGGCTGCGTCTCAACAAACTTTTGGAAGAGGCCTGACCGTCGATGGGATCACCGCTCACCACCCACGTCCTGGATACCGCCCATGGCGTACCCGCCTCGGGGATCGAGGTCACCTTGGCGGTTCTGCGCGACGGGGACTGGGTTCACCTTGGCCGGTACGCGACCAACGCCGACGGCCGCGTGCCGGACATGCTCGCCGAGGGCGCGCTCACGACTGGGACGTGGCGCCTTCGCTTCGACGTCGCCGAATATTTTGGGCGGCGCCAACTCCGCTGTTTCTTCCCCTCGGCGGAGCTCGTGTTCGAGGTGACCGACCTCAGCCGTCACCACCATGTGCCGTTGTTGGTGAGCCCGTTTTCGTACAGCACTTATCGGGGAAGTTGACGCTGGCGGGGCTGCGGTCAGCTGGCGTCGATCGGCGTGCAGACGAACGACTCGGCGGCGCCGAAATCGAGGCCTGAACCGCCGTAGATCGAGACGTCCGCGGGCGCGTCGTCGATTCCCCGCTTGGCGAAATCACAGTTTTCGCGGGTGAAGGGGGGCGTCCCGTCCACGGGCTCGTCACGTACACGTCGACGAGGGAGAGGGTCACTTCGCCGTCGGCCGTGATCGGGGCGAAACCGGTTCTGCCGCACGATCGGAGCTCGCCGGTGGTCCAATCCGGCGGAGGTGAGCGGGCCGCTGTGAGATGATGTGCGAGCCGTGGTGCCAGGCGTGGTCAAAGAAGGGCTGCGGGAGGCCGCGCCCGGATTGCGTACGGGTTCTCAGGAGGTAAGCCTCAGCATAAGCGCAGGTTAGCGATTATCCTACGGCTAAGAGGTGGAGGTGGGCAGATTCGTGACCCAGCGCTGGGCGCCCGATCCAACGGCCTTTGGTCCTCGCCGAGCACGCGTCGGCGGCACCTACCGTGCCTTCGTGCCCCACCCCCTCGCCGGACTTGTCCTCCCCATCGACGCCCGCGTCGCCGCGGATCTCTCGGATGCCGAGCGCGCCGTGGCCGCCCTCGATGCAGAGACCCGCGCCGACCGTGGACCCCACCGGCTCGAGGTTCTGTCGCGCCTGCTCCTCCGCGCGGAGGCGGTAGGCTCGTCGCAGGTCGAGGGCCTGGTCGTCAGCCCCCGGAGACTCGCGCTCGCCGACCTCGATCCTGCACTCGATCCCTCGGGCCGTGCGCTCGAGGTGGTCGCGAACATCCGGGCACTCAGCGAGGCGCTCGTCGTCGCGTCGGCGCCGGGGCCATTCACCGTCGACCACCTGCGCGCCCTGCACAGGCGGCTGCTCGACGGCACGAGGGACGCGCGACTCGGCGGTGTCGTGCGCACCGAGCAGAACTGGGTCGGTGGGACCACGCCGCTCGACGCCGAATTCGTGCCGCCGCCGGCCGAGGAGGTCCCGGCCCTGCTCGAAGACCTTTGCGCCTATGCGTCAGGCGACGAGCACCCCCCGCTGGTCCAGGCGGCGGTCGCCCACGCACAGTTCGAGACGCTGCACCCGTTCGCCGACGGCAACGGCCGCACCGGTCGCGCGCTCCTGCAGCTCGTCCTGCGGCGTCGCGGCCTTTGTCGTCGCGTGGTCCCGCCGATCAGCCTGGTACTCGCGACCGAGGCCGCCCGGTACGTGGGGGGCCTCACCGGGACTCGGCGCGCATACCCTTCAGGGGCTCCGGAGCTGGTCGCCGGCTGGATGTCCTGGCTCGAGCTCGTCGCCCAGGTCACCCGACGCGCCTGCGTCGAGGCCGACCGGTACGAGCAGCGCACGGCGGCGCTGGTCGAGGCGTGGCGGGCGAGGGTCCGCGCGGAGGTGGGCGCGCTTCGGGCGGATGCGGCGGCGTGGGCCCTGCTCGAGCAGCTCCCGTCGGCGCCCCTGGTCACGGCGAGCACGGCAGTGGCGCTCACTGGGCGGTCGCCCCGTGCGATCGACGGCGCGCTGGCACAGCTCGTCGCGGCGGGCGTGCTGAAACACGTTGGCGGACGGATCCGGTACCGCCTCTACGAAGCGGTGGGCGTGTTCGACCTCGTCACCGACGCGGAGCGCGCCCTTGCGAGCCCCACTGGCGACACACGCCAAGACGAGCCCGTGCGACCGGTCCCCGCGCGGCCCCCCCGTCGGCGGTGAGCGACGGGCGGTGCCGACGTAGCTGAGGCACCGCGTCGATTGGCCCGGGAGCCGCACGCGCCCCCCACGAGAAAGTCAGGTTTCGCCGTCGCCCAAGTTCGAACTGCGTCCAGCACCGGGAGGCATCTTGCCTCCAGAGGGGTGGCCGACCTTATGCCGCGAAAGGTGGGTAGTCGCTCGCGGCGTCACGACGGTAGGGGCAACGCGTGAGAATCGCAGGGCGACCACCACCGCCGCCCCCGCTGCCAGCCTGGAGCGGGCTAGGCAGGGGGACGACGGCAGCCCCGACACGCGCCTTGTCGGCGGTATCGGACGGCCCAATCACAGGCCGGGAAGTCATGGTTGTACCTGTAGCGCGTCGCGCAGCGCGCTGAGAACACCTGCGATCATGCGGTCGGAGGCTTGCGGGCGATGCCCACCGGAGTTGGGGCGTCGAAGTCCGCAGCGAAGGAGGCCCGTTAGCATGCCGTGCCGACGCTCTCTGCCGCGATGGGAGGAGTATCCGCATCGAAATCTCCGTGAAGCACCTTCTCCACAGCCAAGATGGTGCTACTGCGAGCAACGCCTTCGGGCATGCCTTCGATGGGGGCATACGCCCGAGGGGCCACGGGCTCGCCCGCTACCTCACGGTCCAGAAGCGTCTGGACTTTGTGCCGCGAACCGGACGAGTCGCCCAGGCGGATGGCTTCGATGGCGGCCCTGGGTCCTTGCTGAGCGCCTCGGCGTTCCTCCCTTCCGGCTAGGAGGCGACATCGGGAGCCTCCATGTGGTGGTTGATCGCCTGCGGCCCGGCACCCCATGACGAGCCGTCGCCGCCCACATCGGCCACCGATCCGATGTCGGCGCCGCCGTCCACGACCACCCCGCCTCCGCCGGCCCCCGTGAGCGGCTGCGCCGTCGACCGATGGGATCCCGCGACCTTCTCCACCGTCATCGACGTGGGTCCCGGCTACGCCGCGAGCACCCCGTCCGACGTGCCCTGGGAGTCGCTGACGCCCTCGACGCTCGTTCGCATCCAGCCGGGCGAGTACCACGACAAATGGGCGATCGACGTAGCGGGCACAGAAGCTGATCCCATCGTCGTGATCGGCATCTGCGTTCCGGCGACGGGCGCGCTCCCGGTCATCGATGGCGCCGACGCCATCACCCGACTCGAACTCGATTTTTGGAGCGAGACCCGCGGTGTTCTGAAGATCGGGGGCACCAGCACCGGCAGCGCGGTCGTCCCTTCCTGGATCTTCGTCGAGGACCTCGAGTTTCGTGGGGGACGGGCGGGCAATAGCTTCGTCGACGAGTCCGGAGCCGACGACGCCTACGATGACAACGCTGCAGCCATCTTCGTCGAAGAGGGCCAGAACGTCACGATTCGCGGTTGTACGTTGGCCGACAGCGGCAACGGCCTGTTCGCGGCCCACGAGACCCGCGCTTTGCTCGTGTCGTCGAATCACATCTTTGGCAACGGCAACGTGGATTCGGCGTACGAACACAACAACTACACCGAGGCCCTCGGGATCGTGTTCGAATACAACCGGTTTGGTCCGCTGTGCGACGGCTGTTCTGGCAACAACCTCAAGGACCGGTCCGCGGGCCTCGTGGTCCGGTACAATTGGATCGAAGGCGGGAATCGCCAACTGGATCTAGTTGAATCGGACTTCGACGACATCCGCGACGACCCCAGCTACCGCGAGACCTTCGTCTACGGGAACATCCTCGTAGAGCCCGACGGGGACGGCAATTCTCAGATCGCCCACTACGGCGGCGACAACGGGGACGAGTCGATCTACCGGCAGGGGACCCTGTTCTTTTACCACAACACGGTGGTGAGCGAGCGCGTCGGGAACACGACGCTGTTTCGCCTCTCCACGTCCGCCGAATTGGCAGACGTCCGAAACAACATCGTCTACGCTGCCGGAAACCTCGCGGTTCTGGATGCCGAGGGGTCGGCCTCTCTGGCGACCAACTGGCTGACGGCCGGTTGGGCGGATTCGTTCCAGGGCGCGGCCTTTACCGGGTCTGTGACCGAAGCGGGTGGCAACGTGGAGGGCGAAGACCCGATGTTCAGCGTCGACTACGCCCTGGATCCAGCCTCTCCGGCGCGAGGGATCGCTGGACCGTTGGCCGACGGCGCGCCCCCGGTCGCCTCCCAGTACTTGGTCCACCAAGGTGGCGCGGCACGTACGAGTACCGCCGACGCGGGGGCCGTCGAGCCCTGAGCGCGCGTCGAGCCGCCTCCGCGCTGGCTCCGAGGGCAGTTGACACACCCTGGCTGAGCGTCCTGCCAAGCCTGTCCGAAGGGTCGGGATGCGTTTTCTTGCGACAGCCTCCTTGACGACTGTGTACAAAGCCTCTACATAGGGGTTGTGACACCGACCTACGACACTTTGGTGCTTGGTGCCGGTCCTGCGGGGCTCGCGGCAGCCGCGGCATGTGGCGAAGCGGGACTCCGCACGGCTTTGGTGGCTCCTGAGCCTGCTCGGCGATGGACGAACACCTACGGAATTTGGCTTTCGGCCGTCCCCGATCTGGAACTTGCTGCCGCGATGCAGTTCACGTGGCCCCACGTAAGGGTGCACCATCTGTGTACACACACTGTACGTGAGGCCTACGGCTTGGTGGACAATGGAGGCTGGGCGGACATCCTCCGGCGGCGGGCCGAGCGGAACGGCGTACGGTTCATCGAGGGGATGGCCCAAGGCGTGACCCACGGCTCGGATGGGTCGCGCGTAGACATCGGCGGTCAGACGATCGTTGCTCGGTCGGTCGTGGACGCTTCGGGCGGCGCAGGCGCACTGCTGGAGCGCCGAGGGGAACCCTCGCTATTCCAGGTCGCCTATGGCGAGACGATTGAAGCGAATCTCGGTCCCGCCATGCGCTGGATGGAGTTCGGGGACGAAGGGACCTTCCTCTACGCGATGCCTCTGGGCCGCGATCGGGTTTTCGTCGAGGAGACCGCACTCGTCACCACCGGGATGACCTACGAAGACCTCCGCGATCGGCTCCATCGCCGGCTCGCCAAGCTTGGGATTCGGACCGGCCGAACGTTGTCGATCGAACGCGTACGGATTCCGATGGACGTGCCAATTCCTCCCGTGCAGCGTGTGGTCGCGTTCGGCGCCGCTTCGGGCATGGTCCATCCCGCGACCGGCTACCTGTTGCCTCGGGTCGTGGCAGACGCGCCGATCCTCGCCTCCACGCTCGCGGCCCACCTCAACGACGGTCCCGAAGTCGCGTCCCGCGCCGCGTGGAACGCGCTGTGGCCCGTGGGGCGGCTTCGCCAGCGGGAACTCCACCGGTGGGGTTCCGAGGTCGTGAGTCGCCTCGATCCGTCGCAACTGAGAACGTTTTTCGCCTCTTTTTTCGCGCTGCCTCCCGACGTCCGACGTCGATGGCTCGCCGACACCCTGCCGCCGGCCCATCTCGCCGGCGCGATGGCGACGGTGTTCTCGCGGCTCCCTCTCGGGCTGAAGTGGCGCGTTGCCACAAGCAGCCGCGCGGTCTTCGCTTCACTCTTTCCCCGCCTGTTGGAGGTCTCATGACAGACATCTCGCACATTGACGCGCCGCACGACTCCGCCGGCGAACGTCTGCCCGGTCTTGTTGCGCACGAAGGGCTCGACGAGGTCGAGGCGTGTATGGTGCATCTCGCCGTCGGCAGCCGGCTCGATCGGCTTGGGCGCATGGTTCAGGAGCATCTCAACGGCGGCGGCCGGCGGATTCGGGCTCGCCTGGCCCTGGCCGCCGCGGAGGCGCTCGGCGTTTCGCGCTCGGCCAGTCTCGGGTGGGCCGCGGCCTGTGAACTCCTTCACAACGCCGCGCTGATCCACGACGATCTGCAGGACGGCGACCGCGTGCGTCGCGGATACCCGAGCCTGTGGGCACGCCACGGAGCCGCGCAAGCCGTCAATGCCGGGGACTTGCTGTTGATGCTGCCAACGCTCGCGCTGGAGCGACTCGATATCGACGACGCCCGTCGCTGGCGCCTCGCGCGGGCGATTGCGTCTCGCGCCGAGCGTGCGGTGCGTGGCCAGGCCCTCGAGCTGGACCTCGTTGGACGGCGGCGCCTCGATTGGCACGCGTGGGCCATCGCTGCCGAGGGCAAGTCCGGTGCGTTGCTGGCGCTCCCGGTCGAGGGCGCCGCGATTCTCGCCGGCCTCGCAATGCCGTCGGTCAACCTGCTCGCTGGCGCCTTCGCCCAGTTCGGGTTGCTCTACCAGATTCACGACGACGTCCTCGACCTTTGGGGTGACAAGGGACGCGAGCAGCGTGGCAATGACCTTCGCGAAGGGAAGCCGAGCGCGGTCGTCGCCACTCATCTCGAGCTCCACCCGGGCGACCTTGAGGATGTCGTGGCCGTCCTGGAAAAGCCGCGGGCTCAAACGACGGACGAGGAAGTGGAAGCGCTGACTCGCCGATTCGAGGTTGGCGGGGCGCTCAAGGTTGTGGGCGAACGGATTGCGATGCTCGAGTCGCGCGTTCTCGAAGACCCGGTCCTCAAGGCGGTGCCGAACCTGCACGGCCTTGCGGAGGAGTTGGTCACACAGCTGCGCGGCGGTGCTCCGACCGCCGTCGGGCGCTTCTGATGGGCGCGCCGATGGTGGTGGTGGGATCTGGTTTTGGGGGTCTCGCGGCGGCCGTACGCCTGCGTGCCAAGGGTCACTCGGTCACTGTGCTCGAGGCGAACAACCAGCCTGGCGGCCGCGCGTCGGTATTCCGCCGGGACGGTTTCACGTTCGACGCGGGGCCGACCGTGGTGACGGCGCCCTACCTGTTCGATGAGCTGTTCAGACTCGTGGGCCGGGACCCTCGGGACTACTACGAGCTCATGCCGGTGGACCCGTTCTACCGGGTCAAGTTCGAGGACGGGACCGCCTTCGACTACGTCGCGGACGAAGAGCGGATTCTCGCCCAGATCGAGAAGATCTCGCCCCAGGACTGCGACGGGTACCGGCGGCTCGCGGCCAAGAGCAAGGAGATCTTCGACGTTGGGTACACCCAACTCGTCGACGCCCCGTTCGATCGGCTTTCGGACATGCTTCGGGTGGTGCCCCAGATGGTGAGGCTGCGCAGCGACCTGTCAGTGTACGACATGGTGTCGAGGTACATCCAGGACGAGCGCTTGCGGCAGGTCTTCACGTTCCAGCCGTTGCTCGTCGGCGGCAATCCCTTTGCTACGCCGTCGATTTACCTGTTGATCCACTGGCTCGAGCGCAAATGGGGCGTGTTCTTCCCGAAGGGGGGTACGGGCTCACTGGTCCGCGGTCTCGTCGAGCTTCTGCGCGAGCTCGATGTCGAGGTTCGGACGAACACACCGGTTGAGCGCATCGTTGTCGAACGGGGTCGTGCGGTCGCGGTAGAAACCGCCACCGGGGAGCGGATGGCCGCCTCCGGCGTCGTCTGCAATGCGGACCCGTCTTTCGTGTACGCGAAGATGATCGAGGCCACGCACCGAAGGAAGCACACGGATCGTGCCGTCGCGAAGAAGAACCCGTCGATGAGCCTGTTCGTGGGGTACTTCGGCGCGAAGGGAACATGGGACGACACCGCCCACCACACGATCTTGCTGGGGCCGCGGTACCGTGGTCTGCTCGACGACATCTTCAAGAAGAAGGTGTTGGCGCCGGACTACTCGCTGTACTTGCACCGGCCGACCCGGTCGGACCCGTCGCTCGCGCCTCCGGGGCACGACGGGTTCTACGTCCTTTCCCCGGTTCCCAACGATCGGAGCGGGGTCGACTGGGCCGACCAGTCGGAACGGTACTTCGACAAGATCCTCGACACCCTCGATCAGGGCGAATTGCCGGGGCTCAAGTCCCGCCTCGTGACCCGCATGAGCATCGACCCCAGGTACTTTGCGGGTACGCTCCGTTCGGTGGACGGGGCGGCCTTTGGTCTCGAACCGTCGCTTCTGCAGTCGGCCTGGTTCCGGTACCACAATCGGTCGGAGGACGTCGACGGGCTGTACTTCGTCGGCGCGAGCACCCACCCCGGCGCAGGTTTGCCAGGGGTCCTCAACTCCGCCAAGGTGCTCGAGCGCGTGGTCGAGGACCCCGCCGAACCCGTCGCGCTTCCGCGACGCCTGGCGCGCGCGTCGTGACGGCCCTCCTTCCTACCTCTGAGGCTCGGGCGGTCCTCGCGCGCCATGCTCGGACCTTCCGGGGGGCGTCGTTCTTCTTGCCGGCAGCCACCCGGGACGACGCGGCGGTGGTCTACGCCTTCTGTCGCACGGTCGACGATGTCGTAGACGAGGGCGACGACCCGCTGGCCATCGATGCGCTGCGGGAGGAGCTGAACGGCGACCGCCCGGCAGGCCCCGTCGTTGGCGCGTTCTTGGCTGTCGCCGAACGTAGGCGCATCCCGCTGTCAGCAGCGCGCGAACTGATCGACGGTTGCGCGTCTGATTGGGGTCGCGTGCGCGTCGCCGACGAGGGGGAGTTGCTGCGCTACGCGTACCTGGTCGCGGGCACGGTCGGACGGATGATGGCGCCGCTGCTCGGTGCCTCCCACTCCGCCGCGGACCGCCACGCCGTCGAGCTAGGATTGGCGATGCAGTTGACGAACATCGCCCGCGACGTTGCGGAGGACGCCAAGCGCGACCGGGTGTACTTGCCGGCGACTTGGCTCGCCGAAAGGGACGTCGTCCAGGACGATGTGGCGCGCCAAACTGCTGACCGACAGGCCACGTTCGCCGTCGTCGAGCGGCTCGTGTTGGCCGCGGATGTTCACTACCGGCGCGGGGAGGCGGGGCTCCGCTACCTGCCGCTCCGGACGCGAGTGGCCATTGGCGTGGCGTCGAGGGTGTATCGGGCAATTGGCCTCCGCGTCGTCCGTCGCGGGATGGCAGCGTTGGAAGACCGTACCGTGCTCACCACCAGCGAACGTATTCGTCGCACGATCGAGGGAATCCTCGCACCGTGGTTCCAACTCGGCGGGAAACCGGCATGAGCTACAGCGTCAAGACCGTCGCCAACATGACCGGCATCCCGCGGCCGACGCTGCTCGCGTGGGAGAGACGGTATGAGATCCTGGCGCCCGGCCGGTCCGGCGGCGGGTACCGCATCTACTCGGACGCGGACGTAGGGGTACTGCGGCGCCTCAAGGCCCTGGTCGATGCGGGTCACCCCATCGGTGAGGCCGTTCGAATCGCCAAGCAAGTCGATGCGCCGCTGGTTTCTGCTCAAGCGCCCCTTCGCGAGCGTGTGATGGAGGCGCTGCGCTTCTTCGACCGTTCGGCGCTCGATCGGATGGGCCCCGAGCTCGCGCAGTTCGCCTTCTCCAAGGCGATCGATGAGGTCTACATGCCGGTCCTGAGTCAGGTCGGCGACGAGTGGGCGGCCGGAACGATGTCGGTGGCACAGGAGCACTTCGCGTCGAACTGGTGTGGCGAGCAGATGCTCGCCATCTTTCACGCGCTTGGGGCGGGCCCAGAGGCCGGCCCCAGTGTGGTCTGTGCGATGGCCCCCGGCGACGAGCACCATCTGGGACTGCTCGCCGTCGCGATCAAGCTGGCCCTCGACGGCTGGCGCGTCACGTGGCTGGGGGCGAACCTCCCGATCGATGAGTTGGTGTTGGCGACGCGAGTCGCCAAGCCGCGGTTGGTCTGTTTGTCGGTGGTCGTACGGCACACGCCAGCCCAGGTGCTCAGCTACGCGGGCCACCTTCGTCGTGCGGTTCCTCCTGGGACCGTCGTGGCCGTCGGCGGCCCGTTGGCGGCGGGCTTCGAGGAACATTCGGGCGACGGAATCGTATTCGCGCCGACCTTTTCTGGGCTTCGCAAGACGCTTGATCGGATCGCGAGCCGAACATGATGCTCCGACGTTTGCCAGCGTCGATGCCTCCACGCGAGGTGCTCGACACGCCGGGGTTTGCCTGGTGGTACCTCGACGTCGTCGACACCGACGGCAACGGCCTCGTGCTGATTTGGTCGTTCGGTCTGCCATTTCTACCTGATCTCGGAGCGCGGGCGGTGGAGCGACCCTCGCTGAACGTCGCCTTCTACGAGGGCGGTCGACCCGCGTTCTACACGCTGCAGGAGTTGGACGCGTCGTGGGACGGCGACAGCTTTCGATTCGGTCGATCCGTCATCACCACCCGACGCGAGGGCGGCCGCTGGACGCTTTCGGCCGATCTCGACGGCGACCTTCCTGCCGGGCGCTTTTCTGGGAGCGTGCGCGCCACGGGCCATGAGGTCCTGGCGCCTGAGGGGGGCGCTGGCGAGCATGAGTGGGCAATTCTCGCCACCGGCACTGCGGACGTGAATCTCGAGGCCGATGGGCGCCGGTACAGGCTCAGGGGTCGCGCTTACCACGACCGCAACTCGAGCCCGCGGCCGCTCGGCGAATTGGGCATCCGTCAATGGCTGTGGGGTCGAATTGCTTTGCCCGGCGGCGACCTCGTGTTCTACGAGGCAGTCGCACCGGACGAGCGGACGGAAGTGCACGTTCTTCGTGTCTGCGAGGGGGGAACAAGAGCGGGCGCGCCCCACCTGGTCGCGAGTGACCGACGGTCGACCGTCTATGGTCCTTCGTGGCCCAAGCGCCTCGAGGTGGATGGAATTCAGGTCGTCCTCGGGCCAGTCCTGGACCAAGGGCCCTTCTACCTTCGCCTTCTTGCGCGGAGCGGCGACGCCATGGGATTCGCGGAGGTGGTGTGTGCGGACCGTGTCGGGCGCGCCGCTCACAAGCCGTTCGTACGCATGGCGGTTCAGCGGGAGACCGGAAACTCCATGTGGTTGCCTCTGTTCGCGGGCCCGCGGGAGGGGCGGATTGCGCGCCTTGCACGTTGGTGGATGCAATGAGCTGGCTGCTCGCATGGCTGCCGCTGATTCCGCTTGGCGTGACCATCGCGAATCTCGCGGCCTGGCGGCCGACCTCGCGGAGGGGAGCGATTCCTCGGGCCTCGGCGTTGGTACCCGCACGGAACGAGGAAGGGACCATCGAGGCTTGCGTGCGCGGCTTGCTTGCGGAGCCGTTTGAAGAGGTCATCGTTCTCGATGACGGGTCGACCGACCGAACGTCATCCATCCTCGCCGCGATGTCCGATCCGAGGCTGCGCGTGCTTCGTGGGGGGAGGTTGCCGTCGGGGTGGGTCGGAAAACCCCACGCCTGCCACCGTCTCGCCGAAGCGGCGATGGGCGACCTGCTGGTCTTCGTGGACGCCGACGTGCAACTCCGGCCTGGCGCCCTTGCCCTGATCGAAGGTGCACGCCGGGGCGACGTCGTTTCGCTCCTCCCGGAGCAGCGGGTGGGCTCGTTCGGTGAGGCGCTGATTCTGCCCTTGCTTCACCTGACCTACACGGGCTTCTTGTTCCTGCCGTGGGTGGGCTCGGTCCGCGACCCGCGGGTCCTTGCGGCCAACGGACAAGTGCTTGCGGTGACCCGTTCGGCCTACGATGCGGTTGGCGGGTTCGCCGCCGTTCGCGCCGAAATCGTCGACGACATGGCGTTTTGCCGGGCGGCAAAGGTCGCTGGCTTCCGAGTCGACTTCGTCGACGGCGGTCCTGCTGCGGTGTGTCGGATGTACCGCTCGGGGAGCGATGCTTGGGCAGGGTTCTCCAAGAACTTGCTCGAGGGCGTCGGCTCAGTTCCTGCCCTGGCCGCCGTGGTCTCGCTCTATGCCGGCTGCTTTCTCCTTCCGTGGGTCCTGCTGCCGTGGGTTCCGGTGCCTGCGATGGTCGGAATCGGCGCGAACCTGCTCCAGCGCAGCCTGCTCGCGTGGCGATTCGGGCATCCGCCCTACGTGGTGCTGCTTCACCCGTTGTCGATTCTCGCCTTTCTCGCGATTGCGGTGCGCTCGTGGTGGTGGTCCCGCACGCACGCCATTCGGTGGCGCGGTCGGGTGTACGCCGCTCGGGCGGCTCGGGTCTCACCATGACGGCCCCCTCGCCGATGTTCGTCGCGTTCGCCCGCTGGGCCATGCGACGGCGCGCCCGCCGGCAGCTGGATGGGATTCACGTGGCGGGTCTCGATCGGGTGCGTGCGCGGCTTTCCGGCGGACCTCTGGTGATGGCGGCCAACCACGTCGGCTGGTGGGACGGGCCTTCCATGATCCTTGTGGACGAGGCCCTCGGCGCCGACGGGCGGGTGGTGGTCGACGCGCCATCGCTCCGTTCATTTCCTTTCTTTCGCTGGCTCGGCGCCATCCCACTCGACCGCAGCACGCCGATGGCGATGCGCGGCGCCTTCACCTCCGCGCGTACCGCGCTGTCAGGTCCTGGACGCACCTTGTGGTTCTTTCCCCAAGGACGCGAGCGGCCCTCGTGGGTGCGGCCGCTGGGGTTTGGGCGTGGCCACGAGGTGCTCGGGCGGCATGCGCCGATCGTGCCCGTGGCGATCTCCTACGCCTACCGAGGCGGGCCTTGTCCGGCGGCCTTTGTGCACCTCGGTGACGTGGTTCCTGCGGCGGAGGTGGAGTCGGCCGTGGTCGACGGGCTCGCGGCCATCGACCGCCACCTTGAACTCGGCGATGGGGCCTTTGTGACCATCGTCGCTGGTGCGGTTCGCCGCCCCGAAGCGGAATTCGGCACGCGGCTGCTGGCGGGGGTGAGCCGTGCCTGAGGCCATCGTGATCGGCGCGGGTTTCGGCGGCCTCGCTGCGGCCATCGATTTGGCGTCGCGCGGATTCCGCGTGCGCGTGCTTGAGGCGGCCGACGCACCCGGAGGAAAAGCCTCGGTCGCGGTAGTCGACGGGGTCGAATTCGACACCGGTCCCTCGGTGCTCACGCTGCCTGGCGTATTCGACGACGTGTTTCGTCTCGCGGGGACGTCGCTCCGGCACGAAGTCGAACTCGTCGAGCCAGACCCGGCCTTCCGCTACTTGTGGCCCGACGGGACTGCGCTCGACGTAGCCGTGTCGCCTGAGGTGACCCTGGCAAACGTGCGCCGCACGTTGGGCCGGGAGGCCGAAGGCGAACTCGCGAGTTTTCTTGCCTACGCGAAACATATTTGGGATGTCGTGGAAACCCGATTCGTCGTCGGCCCAGCACCCACCTTCCGCGGAATGCTCTCGTTCTCAGCGCTGCGCGATCTCGGGTCGATCGATGCCATGCGGTCGATGCAGCAGGGCATCGAAACCCGTGTCCGCTCGCCGCATCTGCGGATGTTGCTCTCTCGCTACGCGACCTACAACGGGTCCGACCCCCGGCGCGCCCCCGGCACGCTCAACTGCATCGCCCACGTCGAGCTCGCGCTGGGGGGCTTCGGGGTGAAAGGCGGCATCCGAGCGCTCGTCGTCGCGCTTGTGCGAACCGCAGAGCGACTTGGCGTCGAACTGTGCACGCGCACGCCGGTACGGAGAATTCTGACGCGAGACGGGCGGGTCGTAGGGGTCGTCACCGATGCTGGCGAGGAGCGCGCGAGTGTGGTGGTCGCCAACGCCGACGTCGCCCATGTCTTCGGGACGCTGACCGACCTGCCACCGCCGAAGGCCCAGCGGTCGACGTCGGGATGGACGGGCGTGGTGCGCGCGCGGCGGGGCGCCTGCATGGGCGGGCCTCGAGTCGCGCACACGGTGCTTTTTCCACGGGACTACACGGCGGAGTTTGCCGACTTGTTCGATGGCCGGCGGCCGCCGCGCGAGCCCACCGTGTACCTTTGCGCTCAAGAGGCCGCTCATCAGCGGACCGGTTGGCTGGACGCGGAGCCGGTATTCTTGATGGCGAATGCGCCGGCCGACCCATCCCTTCCAGTGGACGGCCTGCGCGACACCGTCTTGGCGCGGTCGGTCGGTGCGGGCTTGCTTCGGGCCGACGACGACCTTGTTTGGGACCGGACCCCCGCCGACCTCGCGGCCCGCTTCCCCGGGAGCTTGGGCGCGCTGTACGGAGCCGCATCCAACGATGCCTTTGCGGCCTTCCGGCGGCCTGCAAACCGCGTCGCGGCCGTGCGCGGGCTGTACCTCGCGTCGGGCGGCGCACATCCTGGCGGCGGGATGCCGTTGTGTGCGCTTTCGGGCCGGGCGGCGGCCCAGGCCGCGGCGGAGGACTTGGCATGAACGCCGCGCGGGTCCGAGTCGTGAGCCAGGCCCCTCTCCATGCCGATCGGGACTATGTGCTCTACTGGTCGGTGGGTGCGCGCCGCACACGTGCGAACCCCGCGCTCGACGTTGCCCTGCGCCACTGCCGCGAATTGGGCAAAGGACTGGTGGTTCTGGACGCACTGCGGGTGGACCATCCGTGGGCGAGCCGGAGGTTCCACACGTTCATCATGGAAGGGATGGCGGACGTTCATGCGCGCTACGCTGCGGCTGGCGCGGTCCACCATGGTTGGATCGAGCCGTTGCCGGGGCAGGGGCGTGGCCTGCTCTCCGCACTCGCCGCCCGCGCATGTGTCGTCGTCACCGACGACACACCGACCTTTTTCCTCAGGCGAATGGTGGAAGCGGCTGCGCGAAAGCTCGAGGTTCGTCTTGAGGCCGTCGACGGCTGCGGCCTCGTGCCGCTGTCCTCACCCACGAGGGAGTACCTGCGGGCCGTCGACTTTCGCCGTGCGCTGCCGACACTGCTCGACGGCGAAGGACCTGCGGCCGACCCCCTTGATGGCGTTCGGCTCCCGCCTGTCCGCTTGCCTGCGGACGTAGAGCGTCGATGGCCCGCGACGCCGGTGGATCCGCGGGGATTGCCCATCTCCCAGTTGGCCCCGGTCCCCCTCCGTGGCGGCGAAGCGTCCGCGCTGGGGGCGCTCGCCCAGTTCTTGGACCGGATTGAGGGGTACGAGGAGCGACGCCGTCACCCTGACGACGATGGGTCGAGTGGGCTTTCGCCATGGCTTCACTTCGGCCACCTTTCGCCGTGGACCGTGTTGGATGGGTTGCGCTCAGTTGCGCCGGGACCGACCCAGCCCTTTGGCGTTTCGAAGTCCGCCGCAGCCTTCCTGGACGAACTCGTCACTTGGCGCGAACTCTCCTTTCATACCGCCCATATTCGGCCTGGGTACGACCAATATTCCTCGCTTCCGAAGTGGGCGCGCACCACGCTTGCAGACCACGAATGCGACCCCCGTGAAGCGATCTACGACCTTGACACGTTGGCCGCAGCCGCAACGGCTGACCCCGTATGGAATGCGGCGCAGCGGCAGTTGATGGTGGAGGGCCGCATCCACAACACGTTGCGCATGTTGTGGGGCAAACGGGTCTTGGCCTGGACGAAGACCGCGCCGGAGGCCTTCTCGCGATTGGTCGAACTCAACAACCGCTTTGCGATCGACGGGCGTGATCCCAACTCCTGGTCGGGCATCGCCTGGTGTTTTGGCCGCTACGACCGACCCTGGCCGTCCCGACCTGTGTTTGGCGCGGTACGCACCATGACGTCGAATTCCACATCAAGGAAGGTCCGTATGAACTCCTATATTAAGCGGTGGACGCCATGATTGCCTTCCTTTTTTCACCTCTTTCCCTTGCTACGTCGGAACCGCTCAACGGGACATTTGCGCTACGCGAGAACCTGCCCATTCAGATCAGGCACCCGTTGGGGGTCGCCTGGGCCACCGCGGACACCGTCGCGGAGTGGCTGGTGTTGGGGCAACAGGACGGCGAGACGGTGACCTGGACTGTCCAGTTGTGCAGCCTCAGCACGCCCGCGCGATTTGGGGCGGAGACGGTGTACCCCGAGACCTTGCTGCGCAGCGTGCCTTCGCGGGTGCGCGTCGGCCAACTGACCGACGGCGGCGTGTTTTTCAGTGGCCCGCTCGTGGAAGTGTTGGGCGAAGGCGACGAGGACGAAGATGGGAATCCGGGGGTCTCCATCACCGTTCGCATCCCGGTGGGCGAAGGCCAGGTGTTCGTCCGTCAGAAGGCGACGATGACCTACCGCGGGGCACTGTCCGGGGAGGTCCTCAGAGGAGAGGTCGACTACAGCGCCGAACAAGAGCTGTTCGGCGCGACCACCTGGTGGCTCAAGGTGCCCGTGAAGCAGCGGCCGGCGGGCCCCGGCACGTTCGAGTTGCACCCGATTGCCGGCAGTTCCTGTGCCGACGTCGCTGGGGTTTGGTGATGCCGATGTGGCTGCCGGTCGCCGTGGCGACGGCCATCGCGATGGAGCTATGGGCGGTCGTCGTGCATGGTTGGCTGTGGCACGGCGTCTTGTGGCCGTTCCATAAGCCTCATCATCGCAAGGAAAAGGGGCTGAATCTCAATGACCTGCTGTCGATGTCCCACGCTCCCGTCGCCATTCTCGCCATCGTGGCCGGGTATCTTGCCGAGGGTTGGGGTGCTCAGGTGTCGTTCGGCGTGGGAATCGGTATGACGGCCTTTGGCGTCGCGTACGTCGTGGTCCACGACGGTTTCGTGCACGGGCGTCTGCCGCTGTCGTTCTTGCGGGGGCTGCCGTACTTTGAGTGGATCCGGCGATCCCACCTCGTCCATCACGGCAACAATGGGCCGCCATACGGGTTGTTCTTTCCGGTTGGGGCGGTGCGGCAGGCCGGTCGCGGCGACGTGGTGCAGTAGGCGCTCCCAAGCAGCCACCCGTCAGTGACGCTAGGATGGCTCATCTCCGGAGCCCCGATGTGGTGGTTGGTTGCCTGTGCCACGACGACGCCTCTCCCCGGTGATCCGCCTTCGCCCACGTCCATCGTAGAGCCGACACCGCCGGTGACGACGCCGCCCGGAACGACGCCGCCCGGAACGACGCCCGCGGGTCCGGCGGACATGGTCTGGACGAACGCGCACGTCGTCACGCTCGACCCCACGTCGTCCATCGCCACAGCGCTGGCGGCGCTGGACGGCGTCATCGTCTGGGTGGGCCAGGAACCCGTGCCGCCAGAGTGGCTCGGACCGGAGACGAGTGTCGTCGACCTTGCCGGGGCCACCGTGCTGCCGGGCCTCCACGACGTCCACAACCACATCCTCGAGGCCTTCCACCCCGCAGGCGGAACCTGCCTCGTCGGGGGCTACGCGCCGCTCTTCACGCACGAGGACGAGCTGGCCGACTGCGCCGGCGACCAGGTGGGCTCCGATTGGGTCCTTGGTTGGGGCTTCGATCTATGGACGGCGATTTACGGCCCGGGCGACACGCCGAGGGAGGTGCTCGACGCGGCCATCCCCGATCGTCCTGCCGCGATCATGGAGGCGTCCTCCCACGCCGCTTGGGTGAACAGCGCTGCCCTCGCCGAACTCGGAATCGACGCGACGACGCCGGACCCCATCGGCGGCGTGATTCACAAAGGCGCGGACGGCGAACCCGACGGAATCCTGTTTGACGCCGCGGGAGAACTTGCCTTCAACGCTGGCTTCGCGCTGAATCCTGAAATGGCCATTCTCAACGAGGATGCGCTGCGCCTCGGTCTCGCGGAGGCCGCCCGGCACGGGGTCACGTCGTTGGGGGACGGGCGGTCCTACTGGAAGCGCGGGTCCGTCGAGGCTTGGCGCGCCATCGCAGCGTCGGGGGAATTGACCCTGCGCGCCACCGTCCCGCTCTGGGCCTACCCCGACGAAGACGACGATGTCCAGCTGGCGACGCTCGCGTCGATGTACGCGCCGAACGACAGCGACCGGCTCTCCTTCAGCCAGGTGAAACTCTACGCCGACGGCCTCACCTGGATCACGACGGGGGCCATGGTCGAACCCTATGTGGGTCCCCAATTCGCCGGTCCGAACGGCCTCAACTATTTCGATGCGGCCCGCCTCGAGCGCTACGTGACGGAATTGGAGACGGTCGGATTCGACATGTTCATCCATGCGATCGGCGACAGGGGTGTCCGCGAAACGCTGGACGCGATTGAAAGTGCGCGCAATACGAACGGCGACCTTGGTCGTCGCCATCGCGTGACGCACGTCGAGTGGATTGCGCCGGAGGACGTTTCGCGCTTCGCGGAATTGGACGTGGTTGCGGACATTCAGCTCAACGGTGGCTGGACCAAGCCGGAGAACCTCCACGACAACGATTTTCTCGTGGGGGAGGACATCGTCGACGAGCGCGCCTACCGCATTCGCGATCTCTACGAATCGGGTGCGCGGATCACGTTGTCGACCGATTACGACACGGCGTCGATGTCGTTGTTCGTTGGCGTCGCTCGCGCCGCAGACCGCGGGGACCAGAGCCTTCCGTCGATCGAGGCCGCCTTGCGCGCGGTGACGACGGAGGCCGCCTATGTCCTGCGCCAGGAACACCTCACCGGCAGCCTCGAAGTGGGGAAACGGGCCGACCTGACGGTCATCGACCGCGACCCGTTCACGACGAGCGACCTCGAAGGGACCGTCGTGCTCTCCACGTGGGTGGACGGTGACCAGGTCTACCCGGCACTCTAGCAGGCTGCTGCAAAGCGCCGTCCTGCTGCGCCCGCGGGGGCGTCCCGCCCCGCGGCGTCACTGGGGACCCCAGGCTCGGTCGCCGTACGCACGGTACGGCTTTCCTCGCCTTGCCCCCCGTTCCTTGCGGGATCGGGCGCCCTCGCGGGCTCGCAACGGACGGCGCCGGTCATCACGCACGCCGGCACGCCGGCAAGCGTTTCGCCCTTTTTGCAGCAGCCTGCAAGGTGTGAGCCTGACTCACACGCTTACGAGGTCGTGGCGCCGCCGCACGAGCTGCCGGCACCCGCCGTACATCCGTAGCAGTGCCGAGCGGTGCGGATGCGCCGGCCCGGGAGTGCCCTGGCATCGAGGTCCCTGACATTCGGGCGCGCCACGTCGGCCGGCATCTCCAACATCTGGTTGAAGTCGCAGTCGTAGAGGGTTCCATCCCATCCGATGGAGAGCGTATTCCTACACATGAGTCCATTGGTCGTGTTGGCGTTGAAAGCGCCATATAACTTGCCCATATATCCGTCGAGGTTGTCGGTCTCGACGAGCCAGTCCAGGAAACGAGAAATCGGCATGTTGTTCAGCGCGATGAGGCGGTCGAAGCTCACGCCTACGGTCCGCCTGAGGCCCTCCTTCCATTCGCGCTCCATCGACGCCTGGCCGGACGGGAGGAAGGCGCCCGCCGGGTTGTGCATGAGCGTGAGTCGCCGTTTCGGGTCCCCGTGTCCGTAGCCGTGGGCGTTGAGAAGGCGGAGCGCTTCGATGGAGCGATCCCACGCCCCTTCTCCGCGCTGAGCATCCGTATTCGGCCGCCGATGATGCGGTAGGGATGCGACGATCTCGACGCCGCGGTCGGCCAGAAATTGGGGAAGGTCCTTGCTTCGTGGCAGCAGCAACACCGACAGATTGCAACGATCGATGACGTGTTTGCCGCGGCTCACGCACGCGTCGACAAGGCTCCGGAAATTTGGATTCAGCTCGGGGGCGCCGCCCGTGAGGTCGACGGTGTGGGCATGCGTCGCATCCAGCGCAGCCAGGCACGCGTCGACCGTCGCCCGGTCCATGTTCTCGTCGACGCGATGGGGCCCGGCGTCCACGTGACAGTGCCGGCAGGACATATTGCAGAGCTTGCCGAGGTTGATCTGGAAAATCTCGATGTTGCCGGCGATGATCCTGGCGACGCCGCTGGCGTCGAGGTGGGCGTCGAAGTGGGGGAGTCCCTCGGTCGCATCCAGCAAGGCGATCTGGCTTGCGGGAGGCATCGTAGCGGTGCGGACGCTCATCGCGGGCCTCTTCGCCGCGTACCGCGCGGGGGGGCTGCGCGCACAGGAGGCGGGGCGAAGTGGTCTCGGTCTTCGTCGGCTCGCAGGCCGTCCTCGGGTCTGGCATCATGGCCGACCGCCTCGCGGGCGGCGACGTCGCGGTCGCCCTCCTTGGCAACCGGATCGCGACCGTTCACGGACACGTTCGCCGGGATCCGCCAAGGAGGCGTCGCCGCCTTTGCGGTGGCCCAAGGGGCTGGCAGGCAGGTCGCCGTGGCCGTCTTTCGGTGGCTCGTCCCGCCCGTCGGGCCCGCCTCGCCGGGGTGTGGGCGATGTGCCACAAGGGCCTGTGTGAGATCGCACAGGCCCATGTCTTCCCGGCCGGCCGACGTGCTCAGTGACGGGCTGTTTCGCATGGCACGAGGCGTGCAGGTGCCTCGGCATGGAACACACCCATCACGATGATGCCTCCGAAAGCGGCGAACCCGTTGCGCGCAAAGTGTTCATCCTCACCATGGCCTTTGTGGTCGTGTTCGTCGCGGCCACCGCTGCCGTGATGATGATGTAGGCCGTGGACGACGTTCGCCCCGGACGTGGGCCCCCAAGAGATGGGCGGCTGTCGGATTATGCCGCGCTTGACCTGCTCCCGGAATTTCGGTCCACTTGAAGCGTTGGATCGGCCTCGTCGTCGCAGAGACGGAGAGGGACGATGCGGAAGAGCAGGTTCAGTGACGAGCAGATGGTGCGGATCCTCCCCGAGGCGGACGCGACGTCCGT
>SXOB01000039.1 GCA_005776945.1 Pseudomonadota bacterium | reverse complement strand
TCCCAAGGTCTTCAACGAACCAGGCAGCGGGCAGGCCAAGCTCCTTGACGGCCGCTAGCGTAGCGTCGATGCCGTTCCGCGACGTCTCGAACGGGCCCGGGCGACGCCCGGTCCCCGCCACCATCGAGCTTCGCAATTGAACTCAACCCGTCGCCGTTCCTTTCCGATACAATGGCGATCCACAGAAGGTGTGGCATGATGGGTTTGGTGATTATCGGCCTTTGATGGTCCCAATTCGCGGCCGCGGCCCCTGTCGGCCTGGGCCGCTACGACGACCCCGACGGCGACGGCCTAACGAACGAGCAAGAGCGCACCTACGGGACGCGCCCAGGCGTCGCTGACACCGATCGCGACGGGGACAATGACGGCGACGAGGTCTTTTGGGGTTCCGACCCAGTCGACCCCAACGACGGCATCGACGACGACGGCGATGGCCTGCAACAGTTGTACGAGGACGCTGCCGGCACGTCCGACGACGACCCGGACACCGACGACGACACCTTCGATGACTTCGTAGAGTGGCTCTACGGTTCCGACGGCAGCGACCCGCTTTCGGTGCCTGGCATCTAGGGCACAGCGTCCCGGAAGCGGTCCCCCAACTGTCAGGCGTACGGGACGGACCCCATGGAGCGTGGAACTGCCGGCCGACCCAGCCGACGACGCTCTCGTCGAGTCTTCGGCGGCTGGCCCAGCCTCTCGTGCCCCGGCGGCGTGTAGGACTGGCCACACCGCCAATCGACGCCCGCCTCGCGGACGTCCGGGTCGCGGTCGCCATTCCGCCGGTGTCAGAGCTCCAGGTTCACTCAGCTCCCGACAGGCCCAACGGTGACCTCAAGAGGTCCTCGCGTCGCGGCCTAAGGCCGCCGAAGAGAGCGTTGTGCACTCACGGATCGCACGATGGGTCGTCCAGCCCCAGCGCAACGCCCGCCGCGAACCCCCCAAATCGGCTCGACCGGGGCCGCCCCCACGACCAGAACCTGGTCTCGCCGACCAACAATGCAGGCACCTAACGGGCCGTTTCGGCGGATTCGCGTCCCGCGACCAGCCGCTGCCCCTCGTCGTCGACAATCCACCATCCCTCTTCGCGCGGCTCGACGATTTCAGCGCGCGCAACCGCCTTCGGAACCTCCACGAGTTGGCCGTTCAACCACAGGTGGTACAACGTGCCGGATCCCCTGGGAAGCACGCGGACGATGCCGCCCCGAGCGCTGAGGGCCACCCCAGCGTCCGAAAGCACCACGCACTCCCCTGTCGCGACGGTGCACCGCACAAATCCCTCCAGCCCGCCGGCGAGTAAATCGCCGCCCACCACCGCAACGCCATTCGCCGCGAAGGGTAAATCCACCCGACGGCCGTCACTCGCTTGGGCCATCAAGCCGTCAAAGAACCACGGCACGTCCTCGACCTGCTCGGCGAACCGCCATGTAGGTCCGGGCAACGGCACCGCCATAGGCCCCACGCCCTGGCCGCCCAAGCGCGGCCTCCCATCGTAAAGAGCACCTTGACTTGGCCAGGAGCACCTCCAAACACACGGGTGGACCCATCGGGCTCCACGACGCGGGTTTGCCCATCGCTGACGGCGATGAGGAGGTCGCTCGCCACGGTCGCGAGGCGTTCATGGACGCTGTGGAGGGCGAGCGGCGCCAGATCCTCTCCGCGGTACCGAACGCTTGCTTCGACGCCGATCATCCACATGCTGCCATCAGCGAGAGAACCCAGGGCCCGAGTCTGCGGGACAACCGGTGCAGCCAAGGTCGTCCCGTCGGGCGCCACACGCAGATCGCTCTCCGCCGTCAACACCCACACGTCGGTCTTACCGGCAGGCAGAACAACCATGGGACCGCGGAGCCGGTTGGGCCAACGCTGCAGGGTCCCGTCGGGACGCAGCCGACCCACCCCATCCTCGTCGACCACCCACCAAGCGCCGTCCCGGGAGCGGCCAATGGACGTCGACTGGGTGACCTCCAAGTCACGAGGAACGAACTGGATTTCGGTGACGGCCTGTGGCTTCGCACAGGCCAGATCGACCACGAACCCCAAACTGAACATCAGCCACGTCCCGGGCGGCCTGACGACGCCGGTCGTCGGGTATTCGACTGCAAGCCTACTCGTAGACGGTCAGCCAGAAGCATCAGGTCGAGGCGCGTCATCGACGTGCTCGCTCGGCTCGTCAGCCTTCACGGCGCGCCGCGGTACATGCGGTCGGACAACGGCCCGGAGTTCGTGTCGCACGCGATCCTGCGGTGGATGGAGGAGGCGGGCGTGGAGACCGCCCTGATCGACACCGGCAAGCCCTGGCAGAACGGAGCATACGAAAGCTTCAACGGTAAGTTTCGAGATGAGTGTTTAAGCGTGTAGTGGTTTCGATCGCGGGCTGAGGGCATCGTCGTGATCGAGGTTTGGCGAGCGCACCACAACGCGATTCGCCCACATTCGAGAGAATCCAGGCAGATCACCCAGACCGCTTCGAGGCCGTTCAAGAGGGCCTCCTGGATGCGCGCTTCGGCCTTGCAGCCCCGCCTCGCGCCACCCCGCCTCAAACGTGACCCCCTCACAACCCATTCCCGGCCCTCACCACCACCCCATCCACCGCGACGCCCGCCAACCAGACCTCAATCTCCGCCTCCGGCAATGCCGTATTGTCGGTCACCACCACGTCCCCGCCGACGTGCCCCAATTGCGACAACCCATCGAGGTCCAACAATCCGTCATTTCCATGCAGCGTCAACCCGCCAGAAAGGTCCGTCAGGGGCAACACGATTCCCGTGATCGGGTCGACGTCCTCCACGACGAGGCTGCCTGCCGTCGCCAATACCGCGAACATCGCCACTGTCTCCAACGAAGGCAAGGACGCGATTTGAACCCCGCCGCCCACCGCGGTCAGCGCGCCAAGCGCGTCGACGTCGGCAAGCGACGGCAGGTGTTCGATGACGACGTCACCACCGACCCACCCGAGCAGCGGACCGACCGTCAACATCGTCGCTTCGCCACCCGACAGCACCAGCGAGCCGTCCATCGCCTGAAGCGACCCCAGGGTCGGCCAATACGGCGCGCCCAATTCCATCCACACCACGTCGCCGCCCACAAACGTCAGCGCACGCAGCCCCGGCAGCACGTCGACGGCCGGCAGGCCCTCCCAGCGCAGCGACCCCCCGACGTGAATCAGCCCATCGAGCCCATCAATGGCAACGAGACCGTCCACGCCCTCCACGACGAAGTCGCCACCCACCTCCGTCAACCGAGGCAGGTCGAGACGCTCCGGGCCACTCCGGACAAGGAGGTCGCCCTCCACCGTCGCCAGCGATGACAGCTGCAGCGTCTCCACAAGCCCACCTGGCCCCACCGCGAGAGACGCCACCTCCGCCAGATTGGCCGCGTTGAACCCGCCCGTCAACGTGACGGCTCCGCCGACCCGGGTCAACCGCGGCGCCTCCAAGGTCCCCGACTCCACGGTCAGGCTCCCCGCCACATCGCAAAGGCAGTCGATCGCGCCCTCCCCGGTCCACACGAGGTCGCCGTCGACGGCCCCGAAGCCAGCCTCGCACCACGCCACAGCCCCAGCGGCATCCAGCGCGAGCGGCCCCACATCTGTGGCCGCCCCACACTCGGACGGAATCGACGCCGACGTTCCCGTCGCACCACAAGCGACCCAGTCGGCCAGCAACTGACGGTCGGCGTCCGGCATCCCGGCCGCAGGCGGCATGTCCCCCAACTGGGACGCGCGCACCGCGATGCGTGACGCCCAGTGGCTCGCGCCCGCGTACGTGTCGAAGTCGACCCCGAGGGGTGCGCCCTGGCGCAGGCTGATCGGCAGCGCCGACGCATGGCAGCCCGTGCACCAACTCCGCAGAACACCATCGGCCTCGGACCAGCCTGGGGCGGACGCGCACGCCGTGACCGGATCGCTTTCCGTGGTCGGAGAACCGCACGAGAACAGCATCGCGAGGCCGTTCCACATTTCGCTGGCCCTCCGAAGATCCCAACCCTACCCTAGCCTCGGGGGCCACCATGCACGACGACATGACGAGGACCAGCTCGCCCATCGAGACCCGCACCATGACGCCCGCGCTTTCGCGCACCGGCGACATCGACGAACGGGGCTCGACGGCGCTCGAGTACGGACTCATCGCAGCCCTCATCAGCATTGTCATGATCGGCGCGCTCACGGCCGCCGGCATCTCGGTCTCCGAGACTTTCAACACGGTCGCCCTGGCGGCCGGGCCCCTGGGCTCCATGGCTGGCGGTGGCGTCGGCGGCGGCGCTTCGGCAGGCGGCGGCCTTGGCGGCGGTGCGAGCGGCGGCTCCGGCGTCGGCGGCTCCTTCTTCGGGCTCTGACCAGGGAACCGGTCTAGAACGCCGTCCCCGAGCGGATCGTTCGACGCGGGGGCCTCCCCAGCTTAGCCGCCGGGCATCGCGTAGACCGCGTGCAGGAGTGGTCGATGGACACGATGATGTCGCGCATGGGCGCCGCCTACGGCGTCGTGGCGCGAACCTTCGGTGCCCGGTTCAGCCCGATCGTGACGGCCGGTCTGTTCGCGTGCCTCCGCATGTCGGTGGCCCTTGGCATGATGGTCGACCACGTGCTCTTCCCGTCACTGCGCAAGGCCGACGTCCGCCGGCCCGTCATCCTCGTCGGCAACCCGCGCACGGGCACCACGTTCCTCCAGCGCTTCCTGTGTGACCACGGCATCGGTTCCGGGATGGAGCTGTGGCGGATGTTGTACCCGTCGCTGACGCTGCAGATCGTGCTCAAGCCGCTGCTCCCGATCCTCGAGCGCATCAGCCCAGCCCGCCACCACAGCACCGTCGCCCACGAAACGAGCCTGACGAGCGTCGAGACCGACGACGTCGCTGTTCTGTTCCGCCACTTCGACGGCTTCTTCCTCTACGGCTTCTTCCTCGCCTTCGACGAGGTCGACCACCGCAAGCAGTTCGAGCCTGACACGCGCGACAACGCCGAGCGCGACTTCGCCTGGCTCGACAAGCTCTGGCGGCGCAGCCTTGTCGCCCACGGCGATCAGCGGATCGTCGCCAAGCTGTTCTCGGTCGGGCCCCGCCTGCCGCGCTTCATGACCACCTTCCCCGACGCCCGCGTCCTGTACATGGCGCGCGACCCGGTCGAGATCCTGCCGTCGGCGATGAGCCTCGTCACGGGCGTCCTCGACAAGCGTTTCGGCTTCTGGAAGCTGCCTGAGGACATCCGCAAACGGTACCTTGAGCGTCTCTACCTGGCCCTCGTCGAGCTGCTCAACCGCTTCGAAGCCGATTGGTCGAGCGGCAAGATCGATCGCAAAGACGTCTACGTCGTCCGGTACGACCGCATGATGCGCGAGTTCGACGTCGTCATGGACGAGCTGCTGCAGTTCATCGGCCACACGCCCGACGACAAGCTCAAGGCCGCCATCTCGGCCCAGGCCGCCGAGCAGCGCGCGTACAAGAGCAAGCACGGCTACGATCTGGCGAAGTTCGGCCTCGATGCCGACCGCATCCGCCGCGACTGCCTGCCCTTCACGACGACCTTTCTGCCCCCGCTGGACGCGGCGTGAGCCGCACGGCGCCCGTCGGCGTCCACATCGCGCGCACCGCCTACTGGGCCCCGCCCACAGTCGAGACCGCGGCCGCGTTGGCCCCCCGGATCGGACGGTCCGCGGAGTGGATTCTGGCCCGCACCGGCATCCTCGAGCGCCGCATCTCCACGGAACCGATGGACGCCATGGCGGCGCGCGTCGTCCGCGAAGTCTGCCCCGACGGGCCGCCTGACGTCCTCATCAACGCCAGCCTCACGCCCATTCAGCTCATCCCCGACTCGTCCATCTTCATCCTCCGCGAATTGGGCTGGACCGGCGTCCCGAGCTTCTCCGTCCACAGCACCTGCCTCTCCTTCCTCGTCGGTCTCCAGCAGGCCGCGGGCCTGATCGGGACGGGTCAGGCGCGCCGGGTCGTCGTCGTCAGCAGCGAACAGGGCAGCGTCAGCCGCGACCCCAGCCACCCCGAATCGGCCGCCCTGATCGGCGACGGCGCCGCCGCCGCGTTCGTCACGGCCACCCCGGCGGGATCCCCCAGCGCACTGCTCGGCCTGCGCACCGCGACGTTCCCCGAGTTCGCCGACCTCGCCGAGTTGCGCGGTTGTGGCACATCCGCGCACCCCAACGAGCCCACGACCACGCCGTCGCACAACTTGTTCCAGATGCGCGGGCCCAGGATTTACAAAGCCGCCGTGCCGCGAGTTGCCGAACTCGTCGGCGGCCTCCTCCGCGACCTCGACATGACGCCCGACGACATCGACTGGCTCGTCCCCCACCAAGCGTCAGGCCCGGGTGTCGCAGCGATGACGAAGCTTGGCGTCGACGCCTCCCGCATCGTCGACATCGTGGCGCGCCACGGGAACATGATCGCCGCGTCCCTTCCGACCGCACTCGCCCGCCACGCCGCCTCGGGGAAGCTGCAGCGCGGCCAGCGCATCCTGCTCGTCGGCACCGGCGCCGGACTCGTGGTGGGCGCGGCCGTCCTCGTCTGGTGACGCCCTACTCGTCGTAGAAGAAGGCCACCGACGCCTGGAATTCGAAGGTGACGGACACCTGGGTGCACTCCCCGTCGGGCCCCGGCATCAAGTCCGCATTCGTGGCCAACAGTCCCTCGACCAGGGGCACGAGGGCCGGGTCGACGTCCTCCGTGCCCGCCACGGCCAAAAGCGCGTCGACGCCCGTGCCCCCGGCAAAGGTCCCGTGTGCCAGGCCGCGGTCGTCGAGGAAGAGGTCGACCTGCCCGTTGTGAAGCGGGAAGACCAGTTCCTTGTCGAAGATGTTGACGTCGAGCGACATCTCCAGCCCCTCGCCGTGGACGTAGCCGTCTTCGAGCGAAACCTGGCCCATCGCGACCTGCTCCCCGGCCGGGTCGACATCGAAGGTCTGGCCGGACTCGATCCGGTCGTCGGCCCCCAGGTTGGGAAGGCCCATCGCGCGCTTCATCGAAAGATCGACGCAGTCGTCATTCATGGGGTCGTCGACGCCCGCCATTTCGAAGACGAGCAGCAGGTCGCCCTCGTTGATCGCGTCCTGGATGAGGCCTTCGGCGGCGACGGCCTCCGTGAGCTCCAACGCCGGGATGAGGTTGGCCAGCGCATTGTCGATGCCCGTGGCCCCCTCGGGCGTGACGAGATCTGGAACGCTGCATTGGTTCTCCACGCCGTCGAGATCGAACCCCGAGGAGACGCCATCGACGCTCCTCGCGAACACGAGCTCGGTCACGACATAGCGGGAGGTGGAGGCGGGATCGCCGCAGGTGTCCGCCCGCTCGTCGACCGTGCACCCCGTCAGCGCCAACCACCAGGCCATCGGAGCCTCCCGCGCCGTGCTATCCGACGGAAGGCAAACGACGCCCGTGGGTTGACCACCGGGAGCACACGTGATCGTTGTACTTTCGACCTTGGCCCTCGCTCTGCCGGCCCCCACGTCCACGTGGGAGCCGCTCGCGAAGAGCCCCGTCGCCATCGAGTGCACGGACACGCCGGCGGGCCCGTACTGTCGCAGCACCGGCGTCGTCTCCGTCCCGGTGGACACGGCCGTGCAGACGTTCCGGGCACTGGACGCCCACGTCGCCAAGATGGCGTCCATCACCAAGATCGCGCGGCTGGAGCCCGACGTCCTGCATGTCGTGATGGACTACCCCTTCCCCACCACCGACCGCGACTACGTCGCACGCTTCACGGAAACGACCGAGGCCGACGGCACCGTCGCCTTCACCTGGACCCCCACGACCCACCCCAAGGCGCCAGACAATGGCCAGACCATCCGCCTCGGCCGCCTGGACGGTCAGTGGCGCTTTGCCGCCGACGGATCGAACACCCGGGTCACCTATGTCTGGCACGCCGACCCCGGTGGAAGCTTGCCCGACGTTGGCGTCGTGCGTAAGAAGGCAGGCCTCTTCGCCATCACCGACATCGCCAGTGCCACGGGGGGCCGCATCGTGTCGCCCTGACGGGCCCACGAGGACTCATGTCGCTCACCGATCCCGAGGTCTGGATCTCCTTCGCAACGCTGACGTTGATGGAGCTGATTCTCGGCATCGACAACATCGTATTCATCACGATCCTCACCGCCCGGGTCGACGCGGCGCGAAGGACGTTGGCGCGACGCCTGGGTTTGGCGGCTGCGATGTTGTCCCGCGTCGTCCTGTTGGCCTTCATCCAGCAGCTCACGACCCTCACGGAGCCGCTCTTTGATTTCTGGAGGCCCTGGAGCGGACGCGACATCGTGCTTGGCCTCGGCGGCGTGTTCCTGCTCTACAAGGCGACGACGGAGATCTTCGAGGCCGTCGAACGACCTGCGGAATCCCACACAACCGCCGACGTGGGGGGCGCCAGCCAGATGGGCTCCATCCTGCTCCAGATCCTGGTCCTCGACCTCGTGTTTTCGCTCGACTCCGTCATTACTGCCGTCGGCATGGCGGAGCACCTGCCCGTGATGGTCGCGGCGATTCTCATCAGCGGCGTCGTGATGATGTTCTTCGCCGGCCCCATCGGCGACTTCGTGCAAGACAACCCTTCGGTCCGACTGCTTGCGCTCGCCTTCCTCGTCCTCATCGGCGCCATGTTGACCATGGAAGCCACCGGCCAGCACGTCAGCAAGGGCTACATCTACTCGGCCATCGCGTTCTCCCTCGTCGTCCAGTTCCTCAACCTTCGACGCGAACGACGACTGGAAAAGCAGGCCAAGGCCTGACATGCGCGTTCTCGGGATTGTCACCGCCCGCGGGGGGAGCAAAGGCATCCCAGGCAAGAACATCGCCCCGCTCGGCGGGCGGCCCTTGCTCGCCTGGACGGCCGAGGCTGCCAAGGCCTCCACGCTCGCGTCCGTCGTCCTTTCGACCGACGACCCCGCCATCGCCGCCGTCGGCCGTGACTGCGGCCTGGACGTGCCCTTCCTCCGGCCGGCCCACCTCGCCCAAGACGACACCCCCACCTTGCCCGTGCTGCTCGACGTCCTCGACCGCCTCGGCGGCGATTGGGACGCCGTCTTCATCTTGCAGCCGACGAACCCGCTCCGCACGACGGCCGACATCGACGGGGCCATCGCGCTCCTCCGCCAAACGGGTGCCGACAGCGTCATCGGCTACACCGACGTCGGCGAACGCCATCCCGCCCGCATGAAAACGCTCGACGCCGAAGGCCGCGTCCACAATCCCCCCTTTGCCGAGGCCTTCGAGGGCCAGCGCCGCCAGGACCTGCCCACGTTGCACCTGCGCGACGGCAGCGTCTACGTGACGCGCACGCTCGTCCTTCGGTCCGGCCGGATCGCCGGCGACGATTGCCGCGCCTGGATCGTGCCACGCGAGCGGGCCTGCAACATCGACGAGCCCTTCGACCTCTGGTACGCCGAAGCGCTTCTTCGCCGCGCCGGCCGCTGCCCGTGACGGACCGCCGACCGCACCTCGTGGTGGCCGAGTCCGGCGGTTTCGACGCCGAAGCCGCCGCCACCCTCGAAACCTCCTTCCGCGTGAGCTGGCTCGACGCCGACCGTTCGACGCTCAAGTCGAGTGTTGTCGACGCCGACGCGCTCTGGGTGCGCCTCCGTCACCACATCGACGGAGACCTCATCGCAGCGGCGCCACGCCTGACCGTCGTGGCGACACCGACCACCGGCCACACCCATCTCGACGAGGTCGCCCTCGCCGCCCGCGACATCGCCGTCTGCAGCCTTCGCGGCGAAACCGAGTTCCTCCGCAGCATCCGGGCGACCGCCGAACACACCGTGCTGCTCATGCTCGCCGCGTTGCGCCACCTGCCTGGCGCCACTCGGTCCGTCAACGACGGTCGCTGGGACCGCGATGCGTTTCGCGGCGGTGAGCTGTCGAGCCGCACCGTCGGCATCGTCGGCTGGGGACGACTGGGTCGAATGGTCGGCGAGTTGGCCGCCGCGTTCGGTGCTCGCGTCGTCATGTGCGACCCCCACGTCGCCGACGCTCCGGTGCCCAACCTCGGCTTGCATGCGCTGTTCGCCACCGCCGACATCGTCTCGCTTCACGTCGCGCTGACGCCGTCCACGACCGGGCTCATCGACGAGGTCGCCCTCCAGCATGCGCGGCCGGGCGCCTGGCTCGTCAACACGGCCCGCGGTGAGGTCGTCGACGAAGGTGCCGTCGAACGCGCCGTGCTGGCCGGTACGCTTGCGGGCTACGCGACCGACGTCTTGTGCCGCGAGCAGTCCGCCGGGATGGGCGACCATCCCCTCGTTCGTCGGGCCGCCATCGACCCCAGATTCCTCATCACGCCCCACATCGGCGGCGCCACCGCCGAGTCCATGGCGCGGACCGAGCGACACCTCGCACGCCGCCTCGTGGCCCGCTGGATCTCCCCATGACTCCCAAGAAGCCTCCGGCCCCACCCCCCACCCCATTTCCGTTTCTCCACCGAGAGTTGGCGTGGCTCGACTTCCAGGAACGCGTCCTCGAAGAGGCAGAGGACGTCCACGTTCCGCTGTTGGAACGCCTGAAATTCCTCGCCATCTTCTCGGCGAACCTCGACGAGTTCTTCATGGTTCGGGTCGCCGCGCTGTGGCGCCAAGTCGAAGCCGGCATCGACACCCGGGGGCCCGACGGCCGCACCCCGCGCGAGGTGCTCGATGCCATCTCTCGCCGCACCCACCCGCTCGTCCGCCGCCAGCACCGCCTGTTCGAGCGCCAACTCCTGCCCGAGCTGCGCACCCACGGCGTCCGCATCCTCACGCCGGCCCGCCTCGACCGCGCGGGCAAGGCCTTCGTCTCCCGCTGGTTCGAGCAGCACGTCCACCCCGTGCTCACCCCGCTCGCCATCGATCCCGGCCACCCCTTCCCCTACCTGGCCAACCGCACCGTGGCCGTCATCGTGGAGCTGGACCCGACCCACCCCCACGAGCTGCCCCACGCGCGCCAGGTCGTCCTACACCTCCCCGCCGGCCGACTCCCCCGCTTCCTTCGCGTGCCGGGCGAAGGCCACCGCTATGTTCTGCTTGAAGACGTCGTCCGCGCCCATCTCGACGCCGTCTTCAGCGGCTACGAAGTTCGGTCGGCGACGGCCCTGCGCGTCACCCGCGACGCGGAGTTCGACGCCGAAGAAGGGCGCGCCTTGGACCTCATGGAGCACGTCGAGGCCGCCGTCCGACGCCGGCGCCTCGGGGCCGCCGTGCGCCTCCAGGTCGAACGCGACCTGCCGCCAACGCTCCTCACGCTTCTGAAGTCGGAGTTGGAGCTCGACGAAGCCGACGTGTACCCGATGCCATCACCCATCGGTCTCGCCGATCTCTTCGAGCTGAGCAGCACGATCGACCTGCCCGTCCTGAGGGACCCGCCCCACGTCTCCAGGCCCGTCCCCGGCCTCGGCGCGAGCGACGACCCCTTCGCGACCATCCGCCGCGGCGACGTGCTCCTTCACCACCCGTACGACGAGTTCGAGGCCGTCACGCGCTTCGTCGCCGGCGCCGCCGACGACCCCGCCGTCATCGCGATCAAGATGACGCTCTACCGGGTGAGCGCGTCGTCGCACATCGCCCAGGCCCTCGTCCGAGCGGCCCAACACGGCAAGGAGGTCGCCGTCCTCGTCGAGCTGCGCGCACGTTTCTCCGAAGAAGCGAACATCGCTTGGGCCCGCAAGCTGGAGGACGCCGGCGCCCACGTCGTCTACGGCATCGTGGGCCTCAAGACCCACCTCAAGGCCTGCCTCGTCGTGCGCCGCGAGGCCGACGGTCTCCGCCGCTACGTCCATCTCGGGACGGGCAACTACAACCACGCCACGGCGCGCACCTACACCGACTACGGCCTCCTGACGGCGGATCCCGCCTTCGGCGAGGACCTGAACCACACGTTCAACCTCCTGACTGGCTACGTCCGACCCCCGCCGCTGACGCACCTCGTGCTTGCCCCGACCGACCTTCGGCGCTGGCTGCTCGACGCCATCGCCAGAGAGGCCGCCGCGGCCCGCGCCGGACGCCCGTCCGGCATCGACGCGAAGCTCAACGCCTTGTCCCACCCCGACGTCGTCGCCGCCCTCTACGCGGCATCCCGGGCCGGCGTGCCCGTCCGGCTCATCATCCGCGGACCCAGCTGCCTTCGCCCCCAACAACCCGAGTTCAGCGAGAACATCCGGGTCGTTCGCCTCGTCGACCGCTTCCTGGAACACGCACGCTGCGCGCGCTTCGGCCAAGACCCCGACCGCTGGTGGCTGACGTCCGCCGACTGGATGCGCCGCAACCTCGAGTCTCGCGTAGAAGCCGCCTGGCCGATCCGCGACCTCGCGCTGTCGGCCCGCATCACGGCGGCCTTTGAACTGCAATGGGCCGATACCGTGAAGGGACGCGAAATCGACGCGGCCGGCGACGACGTTCGCCGCGCTGGCAAGGCGGTCCGCGCCCAAACGGTCCTGGCGTCCACAGGCGGTTGACGGTCAGCCCAGCCCCGCGGCCTCGCGAAGCGCGGACTCCCACGGCGAACGACGCAGCGCGTCCACCACGCGCATCCACTCCACCTGGGTGAAGCCGCTGACCCGCAGGGCGGAGGCACCGGCGGCATCCACCCCCGCGGCCGCCGCCGTCGCGAGGGCCGAAGCGAGCACGTCGTCGCGCTCAACGACCCGACCGAACCGAGCGACGAGGCCCGCCCGGCGAACATCGAACGCGACGGTCGCCGGCCACAATGCTCGAAACGCCCGCCCCTCACGAAGGCCGGAGCTCGACACGAGGACGTCTTCCGTCCCCCATCGTTCGACCAATGTGGCCCACGTGACGGCAGCGGCGCCAATGGCTTCTGCGCGATGCGACGACAACCCCGGGATCGCCTCGCGCGCAGCGCGGTCGACGCGCGTGGTCCACTCGGCCAGTGCAAAGAGCGCATCGCGCGAAAGCGCGTAGCCATGGCTGCCTGCCAAAGGCCAGCCGCGCACCTTCCGGTCGATCTTGGCGAGGGCTCGCACGCTGCCGCCAACCCCGACGACCGTGCCGCCCGACGCTTCGCGATGGGGCGCGATCGCCGACTCCACCGCCCGTCGCAAACCCGTGACCGCCCGATGGCTCGGCACGCCGTCGCCGGGCAAATGCTGGTCGGCCAGCCGCACCGCGCCCAAGGGCAGGGTGACGGCCTTGCGCATCTTCCGGCCCGTCACACGCGCGATCTGCAAACTGCCGCCGCCTTGATCGACGACGGTCCCGTCGACGACCGGCAGGGTCGACACGACGCCGAGTACCGCGGCCGACGCCTCCTGCTCACCATCCAGGATGGTGAGGGCGAAGCCCTTGCGGGCGAGCGCGGCCGCCAGCTCCGTCCGATTGCCCGCCTCCCGGACCGCGCTGGTCGCGACGACGTCCAGCGCTTGGCATCCCATCGTTGCTGCGACGCTCCGAAATCGCTCGACCGTCGAGACGATGGTGGCCATCGTCGCGGCCGAAAAGCGCCCCGCCGAAAGCGCGCGCTGAAGTCGCAGGGGTTCCGACGACTCTCCGACGCGCACCAATCCGTCGTCTACGCGCCGGTAAACGCCGAGCGTGACGCTTCCTGAGCCGAGGTCCACGATGCCGACGGATTCCGACATTCCGGCGCAGCTATCGCACCGCGTGCGCGCGCCGCCGCCGCCGGCATAGACCGCGCGCTCGGAGTCCTCATGCAGCACCCCACCATCGCCTCCATGATTCTCGCCCGCGCGAAGCAAGACGTGCACGCCACGGCCTTCCGGCTGCGCCGAGGCGACGCCTGGATCGACATCCCCTGGAGCGACGCGCTGCCGCGCATCGACCGCATCGCCGCCGGCCTCCTCACGGCCGCCAACCTGACCGACGGCGCCCGCGTGAGCATCATCGGCAACACGTCGATGGACTGGGTCCTCCTCGACGTGGCCGCCATGTCCGTCGGCCTGCAGACCGTCCCCGTGTACGCCAGCCTGCTGCCCGAAGAGGTCGGGTACATGCACGTCGACACCGCCGTCGAGCTCGTCGTCGTCGAAAACGCCGACCAACTCGCCAAGGTGCGCGCGATGCGCAATGGCTTCTCGTTCTTCGACGTCGCTTACGGCGCCGACCAGCTCCGCATCACGGGCAAGGTCATCGTGGTCGACCCCGCGGGCCTCGCCGCAGCCGACGATTGGGAGAGCCTCGAGGCCGCCGAAGCGCGCGGAACCGCCCGCCTCGCCGACCTGGCCGCCGAGATGAAGCGCCGCCAAAGCCTCATCGCCCGCGACCACATCGCGACCTTCACCTATACGTCGGGGACGACTGGCCCCCCCAAGGCCGTCATCCAGACCCACGGCAACATGTTGTCGATGCTCGAGAACATCGACAAAATCGGACTCTTTGGCCCGCAGGTCCAGGCCGCAGGCCTGTTCCTCTTCCTGCCGCTGGCCCACAGCTTCGGCCGCCTCATCGAGTTCGCCGGGCCCTTCTTTGGTAGCCCTTTGGTCCTGTCGTCCGTCCCGACCTTGGCCGCCGACCTCGCGGGGTCGCGCCCGGGCTTCTTCCCCGCCGCGCCGCGCGTCTACGAGAAGATGAAGGGCAAAATCGAGACTGGCGTCGCGAGCGCCCCACCGATGCGCCAGAAGATCTTCCACTGGGCGATGGGCGTCGGCAAAGAGACGCTGCCCTACGTGACGCGGGGCCAGCCCCTGCCGTTCTGGCTCGGCCTGCGCCACAAGGTCGCCGACAAGGTCGTTTTGTCGAAGCTACGCGCGCGCCTCGGCCTCGACCGCGCCGCGGTCCTGCTCTCGGGCTCTGCGCCCCTGCGCTCGGACGTCCATGAGTTCTTCCTCAGCATGGGTTTCTGCCTGCTCGAGGCCTACGGCCTGACCGAGACGTGCCCCGGACTCACCGCCAACCGTCCTGGCGCCATCCGCGTCGGAACCGTCGGACAGCCCATCCACGGCGTCGACATCCGCATCGTCGAAGGCGAAATCCGCGCCCGCGGGCCGAACATCACATCGGGCTACCTCAACCGGGCCGACGCCACGGCCGACGCGTTTGACGCCGACGGTTGGTTCCGCACCGGCGACGAAGGAAGCGTCGACGACGAGGGCTTCGTCCGCATCACGGGCCGCATCAAGGAGCTCCTGAAGACGTCTGGCGGCAAGTACATCGCGCCGACCAAGATCGAAGCCCGCCTCAAGGCGGTGCCCTTCCTGCAGGAGGCCGTCGTCATCGGCGACGGTCGCCACTTCGTCACCGCGCTGTTCTCCTGCGACGCCGAGAACCTCGCTGAATGGGCGAAGCGCGAGGGCATTCCGGCCGACCCGACCCACCCTCGGGTCCGCGAGGTGCTCCAAGCCCACGTCAAAGAGGTCAACGGTACCCTCGCGAGCTTCGAGTCCATCAAGTACTTCGACGTGTTGCCCAAGCCGATGTCCGTCGAGGGCGGCGAGCTGACGGCCAGCCTCAAGGTCAAGCGCAAGGTCGTCTCGACCAAGTACGCCGACCGCATCGAGGCCATGTACGCCAAGGCGAAGCCGGAGTCCGACTGAATTGAAGCGGGCGTCCATCGATCCTTCGACCGGCGCCGTCGTCGGACACGTCACCGAAGCGTCGCCCGACGACGTCCGCGCCGCCGTGGCACGCGCGCGCGCGGCCCAGCCCGCATGGGCCGCGCGATCGCTGGGTGAACGCGCCGCCCTCCTCCGTCCGCTCGCGGCCGACCTTGAGGTCCACGCCGAGGCCCTCGCCCAATCGACGACGGCCGAGATGGGCAAGCCGCTGGCCGACGCGAGGGCCGAAGCGGATACCATCTTCAGCCGCTTCGACGCCGAAGTGGACGAAGTCGTCGACGCTCTCTCCCCTGAGGTCCGCCGCACAGCGCGGGTCCACAGCACGATCGTCCGCGACCCGCTCGGCGTCGCGGCCTGCATCACGCCCTGGAACTTCCCCCTGCTCATGCCCCACGAGCAGCTCCTTCCGGCGCTGCTTGCGGGCAATACCGTCGTCTTCAAACCCTCCGAAGAGACCCCACTGACGGGCGACCTCCTCGCCTCGCTTTGGCGCCGTCACCTGCCACCCGACGTCCTGCTGGTGGTGCACGGCGACGAGCGCGCTGGCGTCGCACTCGTGGCGGCCGATGTCGACCTCATCGCTTTCACTGGCAGCCGCGAAGCTGGCCGCGCCATCCTTGGCGAGGCGAGCCGCACGTTCAAGCGTGTGGTCCTCGAACTCGGCGGCAAGGACCCCTTGCTCGTCCTCGATGACGCGGATCTAGGCGCCGCCGCCCAATTTGCCGCACGCAACGCCTTCCGCAACGCTGGCCAGGTCTGTGTCGCCACCGAGCGCATCCTCGTCACGGAAGGCAGGCGCGACGCCTTCGTCGACCGTCTCGTCGCCGCCGCAGGCAGTTGGAGCCAGGGCGACGGCCGCACCGACGGCGTGCGCGTCGGGCCGATGGTTCACGCCCGCCAGCGCACCCACGTCGCCTCGCTCGTCAGCGACGCCCTTGCCAAAGGCGCCAGAGTCGCGTGGCAGGGTCCGGACCTCGGCGGGAACTTCTTCCCGCCCACCGTCCTCGTCGACGTGACGAATGACATGCGCATCGCAACCGAGGAGACGTTTGGACCCGTAGCCGCCGTCTCCACGGTGCCCGACGAAGACGCGGCCATCCGCGAGGCCAATGCCGGACGCTACGGTCTGGGCGCCGTCATCTTTGGCGAACCCACACGCGCCCGCGCCATCGCCTCGCGGCTCGCGGCGGGCATGGTCGGGATCAACCAAAGCGTCGCGGGAGCACCTGGCACCCCGTGGGTGGGGGCAAGGGAGAGCGGCTACGGCTTCCACTCGGGTGCAGACGGCCACCGCCAGTTCGCCCAAACCCGAGTCATCAGCGAGCCCGTCGGCAGTTAGCGGGTACGCTAGGGAGGCGCCGTGGGCTTCGGACCGGATTGGAAGACCGAGGCCAGAGGCGTCTGGCGCCGGGACCATCGACGAACCGGTTCGTCGGCCGACTCGCGGATTCCGTACACGTTGCGCGTTCGTGAGGTCCAAGGCGGCCAAGCCTACGCCTGGAATGTGCACAAGGGCCAAACGCTCTTGCGCAGCGGGACATCCACATCGCTCGACGAGGCCTGTGAACATTGCGAATCCGTCGCGAGCGCCGGCGCTACACCCAGCCCCGTCCGACGCACGGCGACGCCCACCCAGGCGCGCTCGCTGATGAAACAAGCGCCGCCCGACAACGGCGCGCGATTCGGCGCATGGGCCTTCGTAGTGGCCGCTTGGGCCGCCATCCTCTTTGCCGCCTGGCGTGGCATCCCGGTTGGAATCGGTGGATTCGTCCTCCTTGCCGTCGTCACTGTCGTGATGTTCTATGTGCTCGAAATTCGTCGGAGCCTCCAATGATGTTTGTCTGGTGGGCCTGTACGGCGACCGACGCGATCGTCGTGACGTCGGCGACCATCGACCCGCCCGCGCCGCTGACCACCGACGACTCGCTCACGACGACCGACGTCCCCCCGAATCCGACGGACGTCCCGCCACCGGTCGTCGCGGAACCGTCGCTCCTCATCAACGAATTCGTCGCGTCCAACGTGTCGGGCCTTCTCGACGACGAAGGCGAAGCGGCCGACTGGATCGAGCTCGTCAACGTGTCGGACTCGCCCATCACCCTTTCGGACTGGTCGCTTTCAGACGACGAGGAGAAAGATGGCGACGCCCTGAGCGGCACGCTCGAGGCCGGCGCCCTGCTCGTGCTGTACGCCGACGGCGAAACCGCCCTTGGCTCGATGCATCTCGGCTTCGAACTCGGCAAAGACGGCGGGGACCTCGCGCTCTGGCACAACGGTGCGCTGGTTCAGCACCTGCCCTATGGTCCCCTCATCGCTGACCTCGCCGTCGCGAGGCAAGCCGACGGCCATCCGGACTTCGTACTCGGCGTCCCCTCTCCGGGCGTCAGCCAGGGACCCGCCGACCTCGTCGACGACCGCCCGACGGTGCCGATGGCGTCCGGCTGCGGCCCGACCTGGGGGCTGACGGACCCGTACACGATGGAAACCGAGCCCGTTGTCGGCTCCGTCGCCTGCACCTCGGGCCTCCTCGCCGACTTCGAGGCCCGGCTGGCCAGCACCTTGCCGGGCCCCGCCCTCGCCGACGGCGCGCTGAGTTGGACGCCCGGCACCGACGGCGCAGGTCGCTACGACCTGCTCGTCGCCGTCGAACCGAGCGACCACGTTGGCATCCCGGAGACCGCCGTCACCACCCAATGGGTGGCCGACGCTTGGCGCGACCCCGGCAACGTGCTCGTGGACCCGTTGAGCTACCACGAAGAATACGGCCTTCCCGTTTTGCACCTCGACCCCGACGGGCCGGTGGACCAGTACTACAGCCCGATGCGCGCCTGGTACAAAGGGACCGAGCTTGCAGGTCAAATCAAGATTCGGGGAGCCGCCTCCGCCGGCTATACCAAGCCGTCCTACACCCTGGAATTCGACCCCATCCAGATCGATCTTGGTGACATCGGCCTCCAAAACAAAGACCACCTCGTCGTCATTTCCAACTTCGACGACGTGTCCTACGTTCGCCAGATGCTCGTCTACGAGGCCTGGGCCGCGATGGCGCTCACGGACCCCGAGGGCCGGCTCGTGCCGCGAACGGCGTTCATGGTGATTTACCTCAATGGCGTCTACCAGGGTCTGTTCACGGCCGTCGACCACGTGGACGACGAGTTCCTTCGCGAGATGGGTTTCGACGACTCCGGCGACCTCTTCAAGTCCGTCAGCCACGACGCCAATTTCTACCTGACCAACGCCGCCGGCGGCGCCAAGGCTCCCCTCTCGCTGGGTTGGGAGAAGAAGGAGGGCGAGCCCATCGACGACTTCGCGCCCATCGAGGCGCTGACCGACTTCACGGGCTCGGCGACGCACGCAGAATTCGACGCGGAGGCCGACATCTGGTTGTCGCGCTTGGAGTTCATGGACTGGTTCGCCCTCGTCCACTGGATGGCGGCCGACGACTCCGGCGGCAAGAACGCCTATTTGTACGAAGACCCGCTCGACGGACGGTTCCGCTACACCCCCTGGGATTTCAACCATGCGCTTGGGCAGAACTGGTACACCGCGCGTTTCGGCCCGGAGGTATACAACGACTTCATCTGGACCAACGCCGTGTTCTGGCACATGCAGGACGACCCACCCCAGGCCGATGCCTTGTGGGCGCGCCTGAAGGAACACCGCGGCGAAGGTGGCGCGCTCGACGACGCCCGCATCCTTGAAGTCACCGCGGCCGCCTACGCCGAAATCGAACCCAGCTGCGCGCGCGATTGGCAGAAGTGGGAGTCGGCCTATTGGGACTACTTCGGTTGGGCCCATCCCGACGAATACGAGTGGGAAGAAGAGCGCGCCTGGACCGAAGACTGGATTGCCGACCGCGATCTATGGATGACGTACTACCACGGCGCCCCGTAGGGCCTATTCGGCGTACGTCGGCCCCATGGGTGGATTCCCTAGAAGCCACCCGCGACGAGTGCGCCTGCCACGGAGCCGACCGGGCCCGTCGCATTCGCCGCGATGCGCCACGTCGTGAACACGACCTCGCCGTCGCCTTTGAAGAACCGAACGGCGAGTGGCGCGCCGGCCTGCTCGTAGACGTCGAAGCCTTCCCGGTAGGGCGCGTCGCCGATCATCAGGACGTCCACGCCGTCGTTGGCGGAGGTGATCAGCGGCCAAACGGGCACGTCGTAGGCCACGTCGACTTCGGAGCCACCCGCTGCCGCCAGCAGGTCTCCGTTCGTCAGCGAAGCGACGACTTTCGGCGCTGGTTCGCCCACTTGGGCCGCGTCGGGAACCGCGTCATCGCCGAAGAAATCCACCTGGTTGGGCCACACTTGCTCGATGACGTCGTAGGCCCAGTCGCTCGCGAACAGCCGACCGCCGCCCTCGACATAGGCCGCCACGTTGGCGGTGACGGTCGCGACCACCGGATCCGTGCCGTAGAAGATGTCCTTTTCGAGCGTGCCACCATCGACGAAAATTGTCTCGTACTCGGCCAGCGCTTCGGGAGCGGACAGGAACTCGACGAGGTCGTCGCCGCTTTGCCCGTTGATGACTGTGATGTCGGAAAACCCAAACGTAGGCAGCAACGTGCTCAGGTCGTCCCAACCCCCCGTAATGACGGCCACAGCGGACGCACTGCCGCCGAAACAAAATGGGTCCGGCAAACTCACGTTCTCGCCGTCGGGAATGTCGACCTCGAAGTAGTCGAGCATCTCGTTCCGGTACTGCACCCACACGCCGTACCGAACCTCGTCCGGCAACTCCTGAAGCGTCCAACGCCCGTCGGCGTCCGTCGTCGCGCTCCGCGATTCGAGCACCACGCCCTCGGTGTCCGTGAGGTTCGTGTAGACGAGCGCGCCCTTTACCCAAGTCTGGGTCTTCGGGTCACAGACGCGGCCAGACAACGTGGATTCCCCCTCGAGCGGCTCCGGCACGTCTTGAAACGCGACCTCGGACTCCGAACAGGCGAACAACGAAAGGAACGAAAACGGGCGCATCTCAGACCTCCGTGCCCGGAACGAGGACGTAGATGTCGAGCGTGTCGAGCAACACGGTTCCGTCGCCGAAGACCTGCAGCGTCAAGGTATAGAGTTGATCCTGGTCGCTCGCCGCGACGGTCCCGCGGAAGGTGAGATCGAAATTCACGACGTCGCCAAGAATGGCCCCCGCGACGTCGATCGCTTCGGGTTCGATGTCCACGACAAACCCATGGGGGTCGTCGAGCACTTCGAGCGTGACCTCTTCGAATTGGATGGACGCCACGAGGTCGTCGATCGCGCCAACGATCGTGGAACGAAATTGCGCAGAACTGCCCGACCATTGGAACACGAGGCGGTCGTCGACGAAGCCGTCACCGTCGATGTCCGCGAGCGAGCCGGTACCGTCCGCCAAGGTGTTCATTTGGGTAACGGCGGCCGAGCCCCCCACCGAGACGCCGATGATCTTCGCGCCAATGGCGTTGGCGGCATTGATGACGTCGGCGGTCGCCGCGTCCTGCGGGCAGCCCCCCGGAGTGTCGCCCTCGGCCGCATTGCGCATCGTGGCGTCCGTGGCGATGACGAGAATCGGCAGGGCCGCGTCTCGGAAACCCATCCCGCCGAGGTCACCACCCCCAGGGCTCGCCGGATCGTCCGAGCCCGGATGAGCTCCGCCGAAGGGGTCAAATGGCGCGGGTTGGAACGGGGGAACGTCGATGCCGTTGTCGTAGCCGCCGTCGCAATTCTGATCGTAGCCGTACCCGTTCAGCGCCTGGTACAACGCCTCCATCCCCGACTCCACCGTGTCGCCGCCGTTGTGAAGGACGAGCCCATCGAGGGCGTTCTGGACAGCGCCGTCATTCGAGGTGATCTGGTTCTCCAGTCGGAACGGAATGTCCTCGCCACTCCCCATGCCAGCGGAGTCGTAGTCATCGAAGATTGCTGCGCCGTATTCCGCGTCGGGAATCGAGTCCCCGATCTCGTCAATCAACTTCGAAAATTCGCCCGAAACGGCGTCCAACGTGGACTGCATCGAGCACGTTGTGTCGATGATGAACGCGACGTCTCCCATCTGTACCGACAGCTCGAACTCGAAGGCCTCGATGACGTCCGTGCGCTCTGGCACGACGACGTAGACCCCTTCGATGATCGAGCCCGGGTCCAGTGGATCCGTACCGACCGCGACTTCCGACCCGTCGGTGAAGCCGTCGCCGTCGGAGTCGCTGTTGTAGGGGTCCGTGAGCCAAACGTCCCGCTCGCGGTCGTCGGTCAGGCCGTCGTTGTCCGAGTCCGTGTCGACGAAGTCGAAGAGTCCGTCCGAATCCGTGTCCACGGGTTCGAGCAGCGGGTCGTCGACGCCCCCTTCGACGGAGTCCGGGAATCCGTCGGCGTCCGAATCGTCGTCAAGCACATCGGGCGTGCCGTCGCCATCCGTGTCGGCCGGGTTCGGGTCGAAAGCTCCGACGGCACCTTCGAAGACGTCGCCGATGCCGTCGCCGTCGCTGTCAAGGTCCTGGAAGTCCGGCGTTCCGTCGGCGTCGGAATCTGGCGCCGAGCAGTCGGCACCCAGTTCGATGACGTCGGAGATGCCGTCGCCGTCATCGTCCAGGTCAGAGGCGGCAGGGTGCGCGTCGCCGTCGAGGTCGTCGCCGCCTTCTTGGGCATCGGGAAGGCAGTTGCCGTCGGCATCGACGTCGATGAAGTCCTCGGCGCCGTCCAAATCCGTGTCGAATGGCCAAGTCGCGGGGTCTTCGTCCCCGGCCTCGACGGCGTCAGGGACGCCGTCCTCATCGCTGTCGAGATCCGCATAGTCGGCCGTGCCGTCGGCATCCGAGTCGCGCTCCGTGTCGCGACCCTCGTGCAGATCCATGATGCTGTCGCCGTCTTCGTCGGGAAACTGGAACACGAGCGTCTCGGTGTCCGTCTGCATCTGCTCCGTCGTTCCGCACGCCAAAGCCAGCGTCACCCAGGCAATTCGGCGCATCGGCCCCCCCCACGCGACGACGTACCCCGCGATCGCCGCTGGGGCTCGGTTAGCGGTGCTCACCTGCTGGGGGTCCCATGTTGGCCTTGCTGCTCTTCGCGTGCGGGGATGAACCCGATGAGTCCACGCTTCCGCCGACGCTTCTCATCCCTCCCCTCGTTTGCGAAACCGACGACGATTGCGTCACCGGCGAGATCTGTGAACGCGAGGAATGCGTCGTCGGCGACCGCGACAACAGCCTCGGGGAAGCCCTTTCCATCGCGATGGACTTCGAGGAGGCCGGCGTTTTCGACCCGCCAGGCGACGTGGACTTCTACGTTTGGAATGCCGACGGCCCCACCTGGATTCGCATCGAGACCGTCACGGACGAAGAGGGCGCCGGCGCCGACACCGTCGTCCGCCTCTTGCGCGAATCCGGTTCTGAAATTGCGCAGATGGACGAATACGCGACGGGCTCGGTGAGCACCTACGACACCGTGATGTACGCCTTCGTCCCCGAGGCCGGCACCTACTACATCGTGCTGGAAGACGCCTCGAGCTTCTACGGCGGCGACCCCGACGGCGGACCCGATTTTACCTACACCGTCAACCTCACGTCCTTCACCTCCGTGGTGGAAGAGCCCGACGGTCCTGGCGACACCATCGACATCGACGTCGATGAACGCAACGTGATCTGGGCCGTCGGCGTCCATATGGAGGAGCCTGGCGACGTCGACATCGTGGAAATCGACATGGCCTTCGACGATACCCCCATCGAGGTCGTGGGCTTGGCCAATGCGGGTTCCAGCCTCACGCCCCACGTGACGGGCGCAAGCGAAGACGGAACCGTCTACACGGTCCAGCCGGACCTCGACAATGGGTCCGCCATCCTGCTGCACAGCGTCGACGGCGACCACGTGCTCACCGTCACCGACGCCGACGGCGACGGTGGGGACGACGCATGGACCGTCTTGTACGTGACGACGAGCGAGTCGCGCGAGCCCTACGAGCCCGAATCGGAGCCCAACGACGCCCCGTTGACGGCCCAGATCCTCGTCCAAGAAGGCTTGGAGACTGGCGGCGGCACCGACTACCACGCGTTTTACGCCGAAGGGCAATTCGGGATTCCCGGCGACGTCGACCACCTGAACGTCACGGTGGAGGACGACGAGTTGTTGTCCGTTCGGTGCTGGGCAGAGGTCTGGGGCTCCGAAGCGGGGCTGCAAGTGGCCGTCCTCGACCTCAACGGCGACGACGTCACCCCGTCCGACCAGGGCACAGAGCCGACCGACCTCGACTACTATGTCTACAACGCCGTGCTTCCAGAAGGTGCGGCGACCCTCGTGCTCAGCGACAGCACCGGCGGCGCCGGACCGTCCCATTTCTGGCGATGCGCCATCTTCTTGACGACGTTCGACGTCGACTTCTGACGTGCCCGAATCCGATAGAGATCGCCAGATCGAAGGCTGGACGCGGCCGACGGTCCATCCCCTCCTTCCGGAGTTCTCGCTCGCCCTTGCGCATCGGCTCGACCCGTTGTGGAACGCAACCGCCGCTGAACTCGAAAACACAGGGCTCGAGCCCCCCTGGTGGGCGTTTGCCTGGCCAGGTGGCCTCGCGCTGGCCCGCCACATCCTGGACCACCCTGACCTCGTCAAAGGCCACAGGGTCCTCGATTTGGGTTGCGGCTCCGGCGTCGTCGGCCTTGCGGCGGCGCGCGCCGGGGCCGCCCACGTTCTCTGCTCAGACGTGGACCCCTACGCGACCGCCGCGACCCGCGTAAATGCGACCCGCAACGGCCTGAAGGTCGACATCAGCCAGCAGGACCTGCTCGCGGAGAGCGACGTTTTCTTCGATGTGCTCCTTGCGGGCGACGCGCTGTACGAGCCCGCCATGGCGCGCGGGGTCGGCCGCCTCGCCGCAGCCATCACGCGGCGGGGCGGGACGGCGTGGTTTGGCGACCCGCGTCGCGCCGCCTTTCCGGCGCGGGGCCTGACGGCCGTCGCCACCTACGACGTGTCCGTGAACCGTGAGGTCGAGGCTACGGAGCAGATGTCGACGACGATTTGGCGCCTCGACGACCCGACGTTCTGGGAGGGCACATGATCGCCTGGTGGATGGCATGTTCCGAACCCACGACGACCGAAGTTCCCGCGACCACCGGGACGGCGCCCGCGGCGGACCCTTGCCCCGACCCCGGCGAGTTTCCAGCCGATACGGAAATCCTGGACAACGCGGACGGGCCCGCCGAATTGACCCTCTTCGACATCGGCTGGGTCTACTACGGGACGGACACGACCGAAGTGCCCCAGTGGGAGGCCGCGCGCTTCGAGCTGCCCCACCCCGCCCAAATCGTCGGTTTCGACGTCATGTGGACGAACCTGGGGCCCAAACTCGGCGACGAAGACCTCGTAGAAGCCGGCCTCTACCCGGATTTCGGGTACAACGGCTTCGACTTCGACGCGCCGAACCCGTACGCGACGTCGGCGCGGTGCGCGGGCGACATCGTCGACGGCGTTACCACGACCCACGCCCTCGGGGAGCCCGTCACCATCGACCACCCAGGGCTGGTCTATGTCGCCCACCTCAAGAAGAAGCCCAAGGACCCCGTGTGGTGGATGGACGGCACGATCACGGATGCCTACTGCGCGACGTTCGACGCGTGTCGGGCCGCGTGGAATTTCCCGGAGCTCGACGCCAACTATTACAACGGTGTCTCCGTCATCCTTCCCTACGACTACAAGGTCCGCCTGCACGTGCGCTGGCTCGACGACCGCGCCCCGGAAGACGCCTCCTTCCAGCCCGTGCCCGGCCCATCCTTCGGGTCCCGGACGTCGTGGGGCGACTACGACAACGATGGCTGGGACGACGTCGTCGCGAGCGGATTGCAACTGTGGCGAAACGAGGGCGGAAGCCTCGTGAACGTGACAGCCGGCTCGGGTCTCGAGTTTGCGCCCGCCGGCGGCGCGGTTTGGGGCGACTACGACGGCGATGGTTGTCCGGACCTGTTCGGCTTCAACGAAGGGTATTCGGGGCCTGAATACCTGCTGCGAGGCGACTGCAACGGCCATTTCACCGACGAAACGGCTGCCAGCGGTATCACGGATGCGACGACCGACACCTTCTGCACGGAGGACCCCTACGAGACGGCCGCGACCGCAGCTGCCGGTTGGCTGGACCTCGACGCCGACGGTCTCCTCGACCTGTATTTGGCCAATATGATCTGCTGGGACACCTTCAAGCCCTACGACGACCGGGTCTGGCACAACCTCGGCGACGGCCTTTTCGAGGATTGGTCGGGCACCCGCGGATTTGACGGCGACGACGACAAATCCGGTCGCGGCGCGGCACCCGTCGACGCCGACCAGGACGGGGACGTCGACCTGCTGATCAACAACTATACGTTGTACGCGAACATGTACTACGAAAATCAAGGAGACGGCACCGTCATCGAGCGCGCGGAAGAGGCTGGCCTGGCCGGCGACGAATCCGAAGGCTATTTCGGCCACACGATCGGCAGCGCGTGGGGCGACCTCGACGGCGACCTCGATTTCGATGCCGTCCACGCGAATCTCGCGCACCCCCGTTTCTACGATTTCTCCGACCGCACGAAGGTGCTCCTCAACGAAGGTGGCGGGTTCTGGTCCGACGCCTCAGAATCCGCAGGGCTTCGGTACCAGGAGACGCACTCCGTGCCGTCGCTCGCCGATTTCGACCTGGACGGCGACCTCGACATGGTCATCACGGCGGTCTACGACGGTCGTCCGACCGATTATTACTGGGGCGAGGGCGACGGTACCTTCCGGCTCGACACGTACACGACGGGCATCACGACCGAGAATGGGTGGGGAGCGTCGACCGCCGACGTCGACCATGACGGTGACCCCGACCTCGCGACGTACGAGCTGTTCCGCAACGATGCCGCGACGGGTCGCTGGTTCCAGGTCCGGGTCGTCGGCGACGCGGGCGCCAATACGATGGGTCTCGGTGCCACGGTCGTCATCGACACGCCCGGCGGCAGCTGGCTGCGCCACGTCAGCGGCGGAAACGGCCAAGGTGGCCAGGACGCGGCGACGTTGATCTACGGCCTCGGAGACGTCGACACCGTCGACGCCGTGCACATCACCTGGCCCGGCGGCAGCGAGACCCACGTGACGGGCCCTTGGGCGGCCGACGCACGGCTTTGGGTCACGCAGTCCGGCGTTGCAACCGTGGGTTGGACGCGCTGACCGTCACCGTGCCGCTGCGACCTCCGCCATCGCCTCTTCGATCGACCGAGCCCGGAATCCAAGGTCCCGCTCGGCCGGGCCGTCGTCGAAGCGCAGCGTCATCGGCACCGGAATTTCGACGACGCGGCAATTCCCGACGCCAGCGCTGACGAGTGCGCGTAAAGCCGCACCCTGACTCACCGACGGGCCCGTCGTGAACCAGGTTCCTTGCGCCCGTCGGACGATGGCAGCGAGGGCCGCGTCGGCCACGTCGCGGCCGTGGACGTGCGGAACCCGCGCTCCCGTCGTCAGGGCCAGCCGTTGTTTCGCCCGACGTACGAGGAGTGCCGTGTATTTCCCGTCCCCCGAGCCCACGATGGGCCCCGGTCGCAGCACCGAAAGGCGCATGCCGGCCTGTTGCGCCGCGGTGCGAACCGCGCGTTCGCCCATCGCCTTGCTCCAGCAATATCGAGGGTCCGTCGCTGCGAAACTCCAGGCCCAGTCTGACTCACCCAACGACGGCGTATCCGCGCCGTTCAGGCCCGTGAGCGACGGCCTCACGGCCGCGATCGAGCTGATGTGCACGAAATCGGAAATTCCCGCCCCGACGGCGGCCTCTGCGACCCGGCGCGCACCGGTGACGTTGGCTTCCTCCCACTGCGCCCAGGGGGCACCTTTCCACGACAGGAGGGCCGCGTTGGATACGACTGCGCAGCAGCCTTCGAAGGCGCGTCGGAGTGCGTCGTCGTCGGCCAAATCGGCCTTTGCGACCGTCGTGTCCGCCCCTGCGAGATCGGCGACCGCGTCCGGTCGCCGAACAACGAGCCGGATCGGCATTCCGACGGCCCGAGCGGCCGCCACCAAGTGACGCCCGAGGAAGCCCGAGGCGCCTGTGATCGCGACCGGCTCAGTGGTGATGGTCGCTTCCCGGCCCATGGACGTGGCCATGGGAGATCTCATCCGCCGTAGCGCCGCGCACGCCGGCCACGTGGCCATGGAACCGGACGGTCTTGCCCGCGTGAGGATGATCCCGGTCAATCCACGCGCGCGACCCCTCGACCCGATGCACCCAGAGGGTGACCGAAGAACCGTCGGACGCCCGCAATCGGACCGGCATTCCCGTCGCGATGTCGCGCGGCAATTCGCGCCGCGGCACGACCTGCGGACCCGCCGTGGTTTTCGGCCCGTAGGCCGCCTCGGGCCCGAGCGTCAGATCGAAGGGCGACCCCGCCGTCAGGCCGATGAGCGCCGTTTCCAGGCCTCCCACCACGTAGCCGGCGCCGATCAGAATCTGAATTCCGTCGTGGCCAGTGTGCTCGAGAACCTGGCCTCCATCGTCGGTCACCGTGAGGTGCAAATGGACGACCGTTCCAGCTTCGACGTTCATGATCACTCCTCGACGAGGCGGCGCAGCACGGTGTGCAGGACGCCCCCGTTGCGGTAATAGGTGACTTCGACCGGCGTGTCGATGCGTACGCGCACCGGGAAAGTGTGCACGGTTCCGTCCGCCGCCGTCGCCGTCACGGTAAGGCGCTGCAGCGGCACGACATCGTCGTCGATGGGCAAATCGATGATCTCGTGGCCCGTCAGGCCCAAAGAGGCCGCCGTCGAACCATCGACGAATTCCAACGGCAGGACGCCCATGCCGACGAGGTTACTTCGGTGGATGCGCTCATAGGACTCGGCGATGACGGCGCGGACGCCGAGCAGCCACGTGCCCTTGGCGGCCCAGTCCCGGCTCGACCCCATTCCGTAGTCCTTACCCGCGAGCACGACCAGCGGAATCCGATGCTTCTGGTATTTGACGCTCGCGTCGTAAAGGGCGCAGACCTCTCCTGGAGCGGGCGAAACCAGCGAATCATAGGGCAGTCCCGGCACGGTGCCGTCCACATCGGCTGCCGGCCCCAGGTAGGTCGTCATCCAGCCCTCGGTGCCTGGCGCGAGCTCGTTGCGCAAGCGAATATTCGCGAACGTCCCGCGCGTCATGACGCGGTCGTTGCCGCGACGCGCGCCGTAGCTGTTGAAATCCGCCTGCTGGACGCCCAACGTGAGCAGGTACTGACCTGCGGGGCTCTTCAGTGCGATGTTGCCGGCCGGGCTGATGTGGTCCGTTGTGATGCTGTGCCCCACTTTGGCGAGTACGCGCGCGCCCCGGATGGGAGAAATGGGGCGCACTTCGCGCGTCAATCCAAGGAAATAGGGCGGCTCCTGGATGTACGTGCTGGCGGGGTCAAACGCGAACGTGGCCCCGGTCGGCGCCGGCAACGCGCGCCAGGATTCGCCACCCGCGAACACGTCGGCGTAGCGGGCGGTGTATCGATCGCGAGAGAGCACCCGCGCCAACGTCTCCGACACCTCGGCGTGACTCGGCCACAGGTCCTTGAGGAAGACCGGACGGCCTTCGCGGTCGGTACCGATCGGTTCCGTCGCGGGATCCCAGTCCACGGTCCCGGCGATGGCGTAGGCGACGCACAGCGGCGGGCTCGCGAGCCAGTTCGCCTGGCAATGCGGGTTCACGCGCCCTTCGAAATTCCGGTTGCCAGAAAGGACCGCCGCAGCGACGATTTGACCTTCGGAAATCGCTGCGCCGATCGCTTCGGGCAGCGGGCCCGAATTGCCGATGCAGGTGGTGCAGCCGTAGCCGACCGTATGAAAGCCGAGCGCCTCCAGCGGCGCCGTCAGCCCCGCCGCGTCGAGGTAGTCGGTGACGACCCGCGACCCCGGCGCGAGGCTCGTCTTGACCCACGGTGCCGACGTCAGCCCCCGGGCGACCGCGTTGCGCGCGAGCAGGCCGGCCGCGACGAGCACACTCGGATTCGACGTGTTCGTGCAGGACGTGATCGCTGCGATGACGACGGCCCCGTCGCGAATCGCGTAGTTCGTCCCGGCAACAGGCGCCGGCTTCGCGGGCGTCGCGTGGCCGAAGGACGCCGCCAGTTCACGGCGCCAGACGGTCTGCATGTCCGTGAGCGCGACGCGGTCCTGGGGTCGCTTCGGGCCGGCCAAGCAGGGCACGACCGTCGACAGGTCCAAGCGCAGGGTGCTGCTGAAGACGGGCTTGCGCGCCGGATCGCGCCAGAGGCCCATCGCCTTCGCGCTCGCCTCGACGAGCCGCACCTGGTGCGGGTCGCGCCCGGTGAGGCGCAGGTAGGTCAGCGTAGCCTCGTCAATGGGGAAGAAACCGATCGTCGCCCCATATTCCGGCGCCATATTCGCAATGGTCGCGCGATCGGCGAGCGGCAAGTCGTCCAGGCCGTCGCCCGTGAATTCGACGAACTTGTTGACGACGCCGTGCTTGCGCAACATCTGCGTGACGACGAGGACGACGTCGGTGGCCGTCACCCCTTCCGGGATCCGGCCTACGATCTCGAATCCCACGACCTCGGGAATCAGCATCGAAATCGGCTGGCCCAACATGCAGGCCTCGGCCTCGATGCCCCCCACGCCCCAGCCGACGACGCCGGCGCCATTGATCATCGTCGTGTGCGAATCGGTGCCGACAACGGAATCCGGGTAGACGACGTCGTCGTCGCCCATCTTCGCCGTCAGCGCGACGGGAGCGAGGTGTTCGAGGTTGACCTGGTGAACGATTCCGGTCTCGGGTGGCACGACGGAGAAGTTGGACAACGCCTTTTGTCCCCACTTGAGGAACTCGTACCGCTCGCGATTCCGTTCGAATTCGAGCCGAGTATTTTCCACGATGGCCTGATCGGACCCGAAGGCGTCGACCTGCACGCTGTGGTCGATGACGAGGTCGGCGCGAATCAGAGGATTCACGCGCTGGACGTCGCCCCCAAGTCGCGCGACGGCTGCCCGCATGGCAGCGAGATCCACGACAGCCGGAACGCCCGTGAAGTCCTGCAGGACGACGCGACCGGGGAGGAAAGGAATCTCGACCTCTCCGACCGATCGGGCGTCGTAGGCGGCCAGTGCCCGGACGTGGGCCTCCGTGACGAGCCGGCCGTCGAGGTTGCGCAGCGCACACTCGAGGAGCACTTTGATCGAGGTTGGCATCGTGGACAGGTCGCCGACCGCGTCGGGCCGGAACAGCACGTAGGAGCGGCCGTCGACGACGAGCGTCGTCTTTGCACCAAAGGGATCGGACATTGCGCCTCCAGAGGGGCCGGAGCTAACGCCGCGGCGTCATCACGGAACGGCGAGCCTGGCGATGAATGTCATCAGGAGTCGTGATGCCACGTTGGCGGAGGCCCAGAAGCGCGGCGTTTCGCCTGCAGACGGCTAGACGCGACCATGCGTCACCACCCCGTTCTGCTGGCATTTGCAGCGGCCTGTTCGAACGTCAACGGCGACACGGTCGTCGAGGGCGACCTGACATGGACGACCTGCCCGTTGCAGGCGGACGGCAAGGGACCGCCCACCCAGTGCGCGACCATGCAGGCGCCGCTGTGGCCCGACGACCCCGAGGGTCCAACCATCGAGTTGTTCGCCCAGCGCCACCTCGCGGGCGACGACGGCGACCGCGTTTTGTGGATGTTGCCGGGGGGCCCCGGCCAATCTGGCGCCGTCTACGAGTCCTACGTCCAAGACCTCGACAAGGCGCTGCCGAACACCGACATCTACCTGTTCGAACACCGCGGCGTGGGACGTTCGACCCGGCTGGGGTGTCCCGACGAAGAGGATCCCGAAAGCGACGGGGGCATCGACGTCACGGAGAACGAGTGGGCCACCTGCCTGGACGTCGTCGTCGCCGAATGGGGCGACGACCTCGCCGCGTTCTCCAGTACGAACGCAGCGTCCGACCTCGCCCTCTGGATCGAGGCCACCGCGGCCGGTCGGCCGACCTTCGTGTACGGGGGATCCTACGGCACCACGCTGGGCCACCGATTCCTTCAACTCCACGCCGACCTCGCCGACGGCGTCATCCTCGACTCCATCGCCATCGACGTCGACCACCGCGTCTACGACATCGAGATGGACGCCGTCGGCCACGATCTGCTCGCCCTGTGCGAGAGCGACGAACGCTGCGGCGAGGAACTCGGACCGGACCCCGTCCGAACGGCGCGCGACGCCGTCGCCGCGGTCAGCGCGTCGCCGTGTGGCACAATCGACGCGGACACCCTTAGGGCCGGCGCTGGCGCCTTCCTGGCCGACGCCAAGCTCCGGGGCTTCGCCCCTGCCCTCTTCTCGCGCTCGCTGCGCTGTGGCGAGGAGGACATCGACGACCTCGAACGGCTCGTCGGCCTCTTCGAGGACCGCCCGACCCACTACACCGAAGAACTCTCCAGCCCAGTCCTGTTTCGGAACATCGAGCTCAGCGAACAATGGCCTGAGCCGTGGCCGTCGCTCGACGAATTGCAGGCCGCCCACGAGGCCGCCGCGTTTTCATTCGGCATCGGGCCCGCGTCGCGGCCTCTGCTCGACCTGTGGCCCCGCTACCCTTGGGACCGAAGCGTCGACGACGCGCTGGCCATCGTCGACACACCGTTGCTGCTGCTTCAGGGCGAGTTGGACCCGCAGACGCCGCCTCAGCGGACCGACGCCGTCCGAGAGCACTTTGTTGGACCAGGCCAACACTTCATCACCTTTCCCGAGGGCGCCCATGTGCTGCTTGGCTCGACGCCGGGGAAGGGGGGGGACTGCGCCACCCGACTCATCGCGGCCTTTCTCGACGACCCCATGGCGCGCCCTGACGACAGCTGCGTGGCCAACGTCGATCCGGTGGACTTCACCGGGCAGCCTCTCACGAGCGCCATCCTGATGGGTGGCTGCAGCCGCTATGGGAAGGGGTGTGACGGGGGCTCCGCGAGCTTCCTCCTGGTGCTTCCGATGGCATGGAGGCGACGCCATCGGCCGGGCCATCACGAGAACAGGGTGTGAGGAGTTAGGTTCCATCAGAGGTCGTGATGGAAATAGCCCTGCTTCGGACGTTCCTCGCCGTCCACGAAACCGGCTCCATCACACGCGCCGCGCGCCGCCGGGGCCTCGGCCAACCTGCGATCAGCGGCCATATCGCCAGACTGGAGGCCGAGGTGGGCGCGACGCTGTTCCACCGCGGCGCCCACGGCGTCATCCCCACGGAAGCGGGCAACGTGTGGCGCGCGGTGGCGGAGGACGTCGTCCGACGCCTCGACACGGGACGAGAAGCCCTCGACGCGCTCAAGGGCGCCATGACCGGGACCCTGCGCATCGGCGCGGGGGCGACCGTGACCACGAAGCTGCTGCCGAGTTGGATGCGACGCTACCACGAGCGCTGGCCCGGGGTCCGCATCTTCGTCCGCGAACAGGGGTCGGCCGCCGCCGTCGAGGCGCTCCTCGCGGGCGAAATCGACTTGGGTTTCGTCACGCTCCCCATTTCCGACGCCCGCAAGCCATTGCGTGTCGTGCCATGGCTGCGCGACCAATTGCGACTCGTCGTCCCACCCGACCACCCACTGCGCCACGAGGCGACCTTCCGCTGGCTTGACCTCGACGGGCAGCCGCTCGTCCTGTTCGAGGCCGGCAGCGCGGTCCGCCGCCGCATCGACGACGCCTTTGAACGTGCGGGCGTCGTTCCCCAAATCGTCATGGAGTTGCGCTCGATTGAGGCCATCTTGAGGATGGTAGAGGCGGGCGTCGGTGCCGGTTTCGTGAGCCAGGTGGCCCTCGCCGAGCAAGCGGGCCTCGCACCGGAAGGGGAGCCGCTGGTACGCGAACTCGCCATCGTCCGCCGGTCAGACCGGCCACCGACGGCCGCGACGCGCGCGTTTCTGGAACTGCTGGCCAACGAGCGGGATCGGGGCGTGCCCCTGCACCCTTAGCAGGCTGCTGCAAAGCGCCGTTCGTTCAGCCTTCCACTTTCGCGCTCCCAAGCGCCCCCAACGCCTCCGCCCGCCCACCCAGGTGTCGAGCCAAGAACTGCTCCGCCAACGCGACCTGCGCGAGCCGGTTTTCTGGCCTCGCAAACCCGTGTCCCTCGTCCGGGAAAAGGACGTAGGTGACCTCGCGGCCCCTCGCTCGGAGAGCGTCGACGATTTGCCGACTCTCCACCTCCGAAACTCTCGGGTCCTTGGCACCCTGCACGACGAGCAAAGGTACCTGAATCGCGTCGACCCGCGAAAGGGGAGACGCCTCCCACAGGGCTTTGCGCCCCTCCTCCGTCCGGTCGTCGCCCACCCGCTGCCAGAACACCGCCCGCAGCGGCTCCCAATACGGCGGAATCGACGCCAGCAACGTCAGCAGACTCGACGGACCCACGACGCTGATCCCGCACCGAAACACGCCCGGCGCAAACGCGAGACCCGCAAGCGTCGCGTAGCCACCGAAGGAACCCCCAACGATGGCCACGCTGTCGCGCTCTGTGATGCCCTGAGCCACCGCCCAAGCCACCGCATCGAGCAGGTCGTTCAACATCGCGCCGGCCCATTCGCGGTCGCCTGCATTGACGAAGCTCTTTCCGAATCCCGTGCTACCGCGGAACTGTACGGAAAGGACGGAATAGCCCCGATCTGCCCACAATTGGTGCTCGGGATCGAAACCCCAATGATCCCGTGTCCAGGGACCCCCATGTACCAGGAGGACGAGGCGGCCCGGCGTGCCGGCGCGCGTCAAATACGCCGGCAGATCCAGCCCGTCGCGCGCAGCAATCGTGTGCCGTTCCATCGGCCGAAGTGACCAGCCCGCGAGGTCGGGGCGCCCCTCGAACAGCGGACGGGTGGTTCCAGACGGCACGTCGAGCAACACGTGGCGTACCGGAACGGCCGGGCCCTCCACCGTCAGGACCCACATCGCATCGTCCGACGTGCGAGAAACGACGTGGACATTGCACCCCGGAATGGACGACCACGCACCGTCGCGCAGCCAACCATCGACCGGAATTCGGCGGCGCTGGCCAGGGTCGGAGACGGCCATATCCGGCACGCCCGTGCCGGGGTGAAATCCGACTTCGGTCACGTCGGCCGCGTCGTCGGAAGCCAACACCTTCGGCTCGCCGCCAACGGTCGACCGCTCCACGAGCGCCGCCTTGTCGCGACGCGTCGTATCGAGCCAAAAACTGCGTTCACCCACCACCGCGAGCAATTGGGTCCCACCGGCATCTTCGGGGCCAACCTCCAACCAGGGCACCCACGCGTCGCCGCGTCGCACGAATACGGCCGTCCCGCCATCCGGACGAATCGACATCGCCGCCCGGAGATGAAGGTCGTCATCCGCGACGAATCCCGCAAAACCCCCATTCTGCTCGACGCACCGCGTCTGCCCTGTGGCCGGCTCACATCGCCAAACGTCGTGGAGCGTCGGATCCCGGTCGTTGACAGCGGCCAGAAAGGCGCTGGGTTCGCGCGGCGAAACGTGCAATATGCGCGCAGACGCGCCACGCGGGGTGAGCACACGCTCCGGCCCCCCCGTCGCGGCAACGGTCGCCAGCTGCCAGTTTTCGTCGCCGTCTTGGTCGAAAGGGTAGACGATGAAGTCCCCCACCCAGGCAAATTCAAGCACGCCGCGCGAACCCGCCGACGTCACCGCCCGCGCCAGCGACAGGTCGTCAAGCGGTGCCACATGTACTTGGAGCCCGTCGCCAACGGGTTGAAGCCACGCAAGCCAACGGCCGCCCCCATGAAGGCGCGGCATCGCCCGGACGGGGTTTCCGAACAAAAGCTCCCGCGGAATCGACGGCCGCGTCATCAGGGTACCGCGAAGCCCGGCCAGGCATCCCAAGGGGAGCGTACGCCGTCGCACAGCTCTGCGAGGATTTTTCCGGCGATGAGCGGAAAGACCCCTCCCGCGGCGCCAGTCGACCACGCGGCGAACGCCCGGCCGTCCAAATCCAGTGGCGCGAAGCTCGGCGCCCCCGATGGCCGATCCCACGTGGGCCGCGGAGAAACCGACGCGCCGCGCAAGAACGGTACCGTCTCGGCTACCGTGTCCAGCACATCCGAAGCCTGCCCCCATCCCAACAGACGACGCCAAGACGCAGGTGCAGGCGTCGCCAGCGTCAGCCGCCCCGACGGCCCCAGGGCCGCCATCGCTCCGTCGTGCCCGTCGACCAACCACCCTCCCACAGCCAGGCCGTTCATTCCCCACCACGCACTCGGGTAAGGCTGCGTGACGGCCACCGCGTAGGGCCATGGCCGGGGCGGTGTCGCCGTCCGCGCGCCGGCCAAAAGCAAGCGCGGCGCCCACCAGACGCCGCCCTCCGTCGACACCCGGTTTGGCGCGCCGACGGCCCAACCGCGCACCTTCTCGCCATCACGAAAGGCAACCCCGGCCTCCTCCAATTCGGCGCGAACCGTCGACATCCACGCTTCCACGTCGAACGCGCCGCCCACTTCGTCGAGCACCGCGCCAGCAAAGACGGCCCGGGTCACGAGGTGCTCGCGCAATTCCGCATCTCCGAGCCAACGGCGCGCGATGCCAACGCGGGCGAGATGCCCGGCCGCCTCGATCATCGCGTCCTTCCGTCGCTCGTCGGGAATCAACCACAACGCATTCCGACGAATGGGCTCCCCCGCCGCACGCCCCTCTTGCCGTAGCTCCTCGGCGGATTCGACCGCACACCGATGCAGGGCCGAGAGCAACGCTCGCGGAAGCGACGCAAAGGGCTCGGGTTGCCAAAGTGCGAGCCCCGGCGCGGCCGCCCAGCCCCGACGCCCGTCGTCCAATACGACGACCGATCGCCCCCCTTGCCGGCGAACGAGTTGCCGCGCCGCGGCGAGGCCACAGGGACCAGCCCCGACGATGACGACGTCGGCGACCTCCTCAATCACGTCCCACCCCACCGGCGGGCGGCTTGGGCAGTCGCGAGATGAATCGCCACGACGTCGTCCATAGGCTCGGTGTACCCACCGGCCAACACCCACGCGACAGGGACGCCGGACCGGCGGACGATGTCGAACACCGCGGCGTCCCGCTCCGCGAGGTCGTCCATCGACAAATCGAGCGGCGAATACGGGTCACGGCGGTAGGGGTCGGCCCCAGCCTGGTACCAGACGAGGTCCGGTCGGTGGGCCGCCAGCGCCGCTGGCAATTCCACCGCGAGCGCCGACATGAGCACGTCGCGCCCCGAGCCGTTGGCGAGCGCGACGGCGCGGGCATTTGGCGTCGGCGGGGCGCGCCGGGTCGTCACGTCCTTGGTCGAACGATTATTTTCGTACCAACAACCATAGATGGACAGGTTGTAGGCCCACGGACGCGACGCCACGAGCGATGCGCTGCCATTTCCGTAGTGGACGTCGCAGTCCACGATCAACACGCGGAGATTCGGCCACCGCCCGGCCCGCATGGCCTCGCTGGCGACGATCAGGCCATGAAAGGTGCAAAACCCTTCGCCGTGGTCCGCAAAGGCGTGGTGGAAGCCGCTCGCGAGGTTGCCAGCCACACCCCAGCGCATCGCCGCTTCCGCGGCCGCCACACACCCACCCGAGGTCCACCGAACCGATGTCGCCAACGTGGGCGACCACGGAAATTTCTGGGATTCGGCCAGAGCCCGCGGCTCCCCCGTCGCGACGGCGCGCACGTAGGCCTCCGTATGGACGCGCAGAAGATCGGTGTCCGTGACGGGGGTCACCTCCAGCCAATTCACGTCCGCCGTCAGGCCTTCTGCGACCCGTCGGAATTTCCCGATCGGCATGACGTGGTCGCCAAGCGGGGCCTCGTAGTGCGGCGACCAGGCGACGTGCAGGGTCACGACGCGCTCGCCACGGCGGCCTCGAGCAGCCCCACCGCTTCCTCGGCATGACGGCGCCCAAAGACGAGCGCCGGGCGGAAACGCAAGCTCCGCTCCCCGCTGCCCCCAATTTCAAGGCCCACCGCGCGGGCGCGCGCCACCACGGTGTCGCGATGCGCCGTGTCACGGCAATCGACGGCCCGGAAGGTGCCGGCGCCCCGAGGCGACGACAGGTGCCTCGGCCATCGCTCCACGAGCCGCTCCAACTCCTGGCCGAGCGCGCGTCCCACGCGGACGACCTGCTCCATCAGGCGCTCGTGCTGGATGACCCGCCAGCAGACGTCCCACTGGGCCGCACGAAAAGGGTCGCCGAGCCAAGTCTGAAAGATGCGGTAGGACGACGACGGCGCATGTGTGGACGCGAAGAACACGCCTCCGAGCTGCAACTTCTTGGAAAACACGACGAAGTCGGGCGGGTCCGCAAGGCCCCACGCTTCATGGGCCCAGAACGTCCCTGTCGCCCCGCCACCAGTCTGCACCTCGTCGACGAGGAACAACACCCCGTAGGTCCGAGCGAGCGTTCGAAGCTGCTGGAAGAAGGATGGGCTGGCGTGTCGGTCGCCTCCCTCCCCCTGAATCGGCTCCACGATTACGCCAGCGCACGTCCCCTGTCGGAACAGCGCCTCCGCAGCCGCCAACGCCCGTTCCTCCGAGGCGGCATTTTCCGCCGCAAAGGTGTCGAGGGGAAAACGCAACGCAGGAAAAGGAAGGACGGGCCACGCGAAGGCCGGAAAGTCGAGCTTGTGCAGCGGACGGCTTCGCGTCGCGGACAAGGAACCCAGCGTTCGACCGTGGAAGCCTCCCTCGAAACTCGCGATCCCGAGGCGATTCGGCAACTCCTGCTGATTCGCCATCGCGGCCAACGCGTCGGACAATCCCGCCGCCGTGCCACGGACGGCGCCTACTTTGGCCAGGAACGCGAGTTTGATCGCATTTTCGACGGCTTCAGAGCCCGACCCGACAAGAAGGAGGCGATCCAGGCCGGACGGCGCAACGGACAAGTAGGCCCGTTCGACGAGGTCGACCCAAGGTGCCGGCGGCGCCACGCCAAGTGCCGGGCGGTGGGCAAGCGCCCAATCGTAGTCTCCCGCCCGCAGCGCCTCGCTCCACGACGGGTGTCCGTAGCCGAGCGGCAGGGAGGCGATGTGCCCGTACACGTCGAGCAGCACGTTGCCGTCGACGTCAACGAGGTAGTTTCCCCGGCTCGCGCCGACGTCCTGGTAGACGTGAATGGTCGCCGCATCCATCGTACGCCCATGACGCTTGCGCAGCGCGTCGCCGCGCTCGCTTCGCCCGGTGACGAGCGCGCCATCGGGCTCTTCGGGAATGACGGTATCCATCAACGCCACCAAGTTGCTGGGTAGTGCGGCTGGGCCCGCACCCGCAGGCAGGCCGGGTCGTTCAGGTCTACGGTGCGCGGCGTCTCGCGAGCGCCCCGCACGTGGTCGACGATGGCGTCGATGGCCGCGCCCGGCAACCACGTCCGGTGGACGCACAACGCCAGCGTGGCCACTTGCGGGTCCCCGGCATCGCCATCGACAATCGCCAACAAAGGGACAGGCCGGTCGCCGCCCGAGAAATCCGGCTGCGCATAGGGCAGGCCGGCGGGGTCGAAGGCACGAAAACCCGCGCGCGCGTAGGCGTCCAGCCGCGTGCTTGACGCAACGTCGTTGGGGTCGCGATGCCCCATTTCCGCAAACGTCTGCGGCGGCCGGCCTCCCCTGCCCTTCACCCACGACGAAACCGCTCCGACGGCGGCCCGACGCAGCTTCGTTCCCCACCCACTCCGCCGGGCATGCGGCGCCACCCAGGTGTGGGAGAGGAAGGTGACGGCCGCGCCAGTCGCTTCGTCGATCACGCCGTAGACGTCGCGCGCCCCAAGCAACTCCCCGCCCTCGGTCGCCAAAAACCCGAACCAGCGGGCCACAACCCCTCGAACCGGCGTCGACCGATCGCCCGCCGTCATCCAATCCCGCAGCACGGATCTAGGTTCCAACTCGCCCAAGGCGCCAAATTCCGCATCGAGCGCACGGTACAGGACGTCAAAATCAGACGCCGTGGTCACGTCGCGCAAGCGAGTTCCGTCAACGTGTCATGAAACACGGCCAGGGCCTGATCGATCTCGCTCTCCGTGAGGATGAGGTGGGGCCGCAGCCGGACCGTCCGAGGGCCACAGTAGGTGGTAAAAACGCCCCGGCGCAGCGTTCCTCGATTGAACGCGTCGCGGAGAGCCGTGTCGGGCAGGTCGAAGGCCAACGCGAGGCCGCGCCCACGGGGCTCCGTGACGAGCCCGGGGAATCGCTCGCCAAGTGCTACGAGGCCCGAGAGAAATGTGGCGCCCAACCGACGGGCCTTGGCCAAGAGACCGTCCCGGGCAATCGTCTCCAGCGTCGCCCGCGCGAGAATCGCCCGCGCGCGGTCGCCATTCCGGGTCTGGTACAGGCGCCCGAAGCGCGTGATCGAGGCGTCGGCCGCGCAGAAAAAGCCCCCCAGCTGCATCTTCTTGCCAAAACACACGAAGTCCGGGGGCGACGGCAGGTCCAGCCCGTCCGTGGCCCACAGCTCACCCGTGAGGCCGACGCCGGTCTGTACCTCGTCGACAATCAACGAGACGCCCGCCGCCGCCGTCAACCGGCGCAGGCCCTGGAAGAAGGCCGGCGCCGCATGTCGATCGCCTCCCTCCGATTGGATGGGCTCGACGATGACGGCCGCCACCTCCGACGTCCCAAGAACGCGGTCTACCGCCGCGAGGCTGGCCTCGGTCGCACGTTCATTTTCGTCGGCGTGGCGTTCCAGCGGCCAGCGCAGGGCAGGAAACGGCGCCACCGGCCACGGGAAGGCGGGCTGGTCGGCCTTGTGCATCGGCCGGCTGCGCGTCGCCGACAACGGCCCCAAACCGCGCCCGTGAAATGCGCCCTCGAAGCTCAGGACGACCGCCGGCGACCCCGCGTTCGCGAGCCAACCGGCCCATCTGTCGGGATGGGCGAGCGGGCTGGGATCCTGCCCCGCTGCGACCCGCGTGCGCTCCCCATGGCGGAGGTAGGCGGCCTTGAGGGCCTGATCGACGCCCTCGCCACCAGAATCGACGAAGAAGGCCTGGCTCATGCCACGCGGAGCGTAGTGGGCGACGACGTCATCGACGAAATCCAGCCAATCCGTCGTCGTCAGAAAGGGCGTCGACGTGGGGTTCGCCGCCGCTCGCACATGTGCGTCCGACGAGGCCGCCTCGACGAGGGCGGGGTGTTGGTAGCCAAGCGCGCCCAACCCGAAGCTCGAGAACAGGTCAAGAAACTCGTTCCCATCGAGGTCTACCAGCGTCGAGCCCGAGGACCGCGCGTCGTCGAAGACCAGGGTGCGGTACCCCGCCTGCAGGTCCCCACGCCCGCGCCGCAGGGCCTCGGACACGCGGGGACCCGGCCATTGGCCACCATGCCGACCGACCATGGCGCTGGCTAACCGCCGACGCGCCCGCGTTGGTTAGCGTTGGTTAGCTTCAACCGAGGGGTTCCCGATGTTCTGCTGGTTCGCGTCGGTGGCCGTCGCCAATGAGCCCGAAGCCTGGGTGGGCGCGGGGCTCACGACGGGCGCAGTGATTGATGGCGACGGCGTCGGCGCTTACCCGACGAGCCAACTCGAAGTCAACGCCCGGATGGGCGCGGGCCAGGTCATGGGCCGGCTCGATCTCGACGTCCACTTCGACCCGATCGAAGCGGCCGAGGGGCCCGCCCTGCCCTACCCTCCGGAAGTGGCCTTCGTGCAGCTCGGCCGAACCCACGGGCGCGTCCGACTTGGCGTGACCGCGCCCAACTTCGGCCTGCAAGAGTGGGACGAGCGAGACAACTACCTGCCGTCCTTCTCGACGGGCTGGGCCCTACAGAATGGTCAGAACGTCGGCATCGAGCCCGGCTGGGCCTTTGACGACGGCACCGAGGTCTTTGCCTTCGGCGGTTGGGACCTGGCCTGGGCGACGCCTTCGGCCGGCGCTGGCGTGGCCACGGAGCAGGAATCCTGGGGCACCTGGACGGGCGCCTTCGTCATGCCGGACCTCGACTACACCGCCTTGTTCACCGCGAACGAGGTGTACCCCCACGACCTGCTCTGGTTGACGGTCGAGCTCGACGGAGGTGTGGTCGCCAAAGACTGGTTCGCCGGCGGCCAGTTGGTGGCGAACCTCGCCCCAGAGTCCATCGTCGGCGGGGCCGTCCGATTCGACGTCCACCATGCGACAAGCGGCGTCGAGGCGGCGCTTGGCGTCCCCGTGCCCCCCTTCGTCGCGACGGCGGCCGCCCGGGCCCGCCCCAACGACTGGCTCCTCGTCGCGCTCAGCGGGTCGCTCGCCGTCGAGCGGGGCGGAGGCCTGGCGCCCGGAGCCTTGTTGCTGGTGGACCTCCACGTGCCGGAGCCCGAGGGCTTCGACCAGGTCGCGCCCGAGTGATCGCGTTCGCCTGGGCCATTGCCCTGGCCGCGGACGCCCCGTTCGTCGTCCGCTCGGCGCCCCTTTCGGACGCCGACCGCGCCGCCATGACGCCGTCGGCCTGGCGCCCAGGCTGCCCCGTGGGCCTCGACGAACTCGTGAAGATGGAGATTGGGCACTGGCTGCCTGACGGGTCCACGGCCGTAGGCATTCTCGTCGTCCACCGCGACATGGCGGTCGCGACGGAGACGGCCTTCCGCGCCCTGTGGGACCAGCGCTTTCCTATCGCGTCGATGCGCCCGATCGAGACCTTTGCCGGGAACGACGACGCCAGCATGGTCGCGAACAACACGTCCGCGTTCAACTGCCGGCCGAAGACCGGCGTGCCCGGAAGCTGGTCGACGCACGCAAGCGGGCGCGCCATCGACGTCAACCCGCTGTGGAACCCCTTCGTCCGCCCGGGCCACCCCCCCCGCGTGTCGCCCGCGGCGGGCGGGCCCTTCGCGGACCGCACCCAACCGCAGCCCGGCATGATGCGGCCCGACGAACCCGCCGTCCGCGCGTTCAAAGACGCCGGATGGCGCTGGGGCGGCGACTGGAGGTCAGCCAAGGACTGGCAGCACTTCAGCGCCGACGGGACGTGAGGTTGGGCGGCGTCGGCCCTACCCCGCCTTGATTTCCGTCCAGATCTGGTCCCACAACGCCGTCGCGGCGCCCAAATCCTTTTGGTATTCGAGGCGTCCAAGCTCCTCGGCCGTCGGGTACGGCACCGCGTCCGTCATCACGGCCATCGCGGCCTGATTCGGCGTGCCGTAGCCGGTGAACGTGGAAAGCGCGGCGCCGACGTCCGGCCGCAAGATGAAGTCCATGAAGGCATGCGCTGCGCGCGCGTTGGGCGCGTCGCGCGGGATGACGAGCGAATCGAGCCAGATGCCCGCACCCTCTTTGGGGACGGCGTAGCCAATCGCCGGTTGCTCCGCTTTCGCCTGCATCGTGTCGCCGTTCCACAGCTGCGCGATCCAAACGTCGCCGCTGACGAGTTGCCCCTTGACCGGCGCCGACAGGTAGGCCTTCAGCAGCGCCTTCGCCGCCATCGCGTCCGCCTTGGCGGCCGCCAATTCCTCGGCCGACGTCGAATTCAGCGACTTGCCGCGGAACTTCAGCCACGACCCAATGACGTCGCGAGAGTCGTCCATCTGCGTCATCTTGCCCTTGAACTGCGCGTCGTGGAACACGGCCCACGAATCCGGCGCCGCCGCGAGTTTGTCCGTCCGCCAGGCGATGCCCGTCGTTCCCCACTGCCAAGGAATCGAGAACTTGTTGCCAGTGTCGAAGGCCGGGTTCTGGAACGAGGCCGCGACGTTGCCGAAGTTCTTCAACCACGCCTTGTTCAACGGCGCGAGCAGACTCTGGGCGGCGAGGACCTCGACGATGTAGCCGGTCGGAACCACGAGATCGTAGCCGCCGCCCCCGATTTGAAGCTTCGCAAGCAGCTCTTCGTTCGACTCGTACATGTCGTAGATGACCTTGACGCCCGTCTCCTTTTCGAAGGCGGGGACGGTGTCCTCGGCGATGTAGTCCGACCAGTTGTAGATCCGGAGCTCGCCAGCGATCGGCGGCTCGACCGCAGAAGCGGGACCGGCCACGGAGCCCTCAGGGGCCGACGCGCCGCCGCCACACGCCTGGAGCACGGCCCCAAGCGTCGACGCCGAGACGCCCAAGCCCAACGCTTGCAGGACGAAGGCGCGCCGATCGACCCGCCCGTCCGTAAAATCGGCCCAAAGGGCCATTGCCTCGTCCCGCTTCTTCATGACGTCTCCTATGGGCCCGCAAGCGGGCGATTGCGACCCCAACGGTCGGCCAGGGTGACCAAGATGACCGTCCCCACGAGCACGAGCGTGCTGATGGCGTTGATCGACGGTTCGATGTTCTTCCGAACCATGGTGTAGACGACGACGGGCAAAGTGCCCGATCCCGGCCCCGTGACGAAGCTCGTGATCACGTAGTCGTCGAACGACATCGTGAACGCGAGCATCGCGCCGGACAGAATGCCCGGAAAGAGCTGCGGGACCGTGATGCGCCAGAACGTCGTGACCTCGTCGGCGCCAAGCACCATGGCCGCCTCTTCGAGGCTGCGGTCCATCCCAGCAAGCCGCGCAAGTACGACGACGACCACGTAGGTGAGATTGAAGGCGACATGGGCGATGACGACCGTCGTCAATCCCAGCGGCAAGCCCATGGCGACGAACAACACGAGCAGCGAAATCCCGACGACGATTTCCGGCGTGACGACGGGCACGTAGAGCAACATCTCGAGCCAACGCCGGCCCGGAAAGGCCCCGCGCGCCAACGCCAACGCAAGCAACGTGCCGAGCACAGTCGCGATCAACGTGCTCGTCGTCGCCACCCACAGGCTGGCCACGAGCCCGTCCACGATGTCCTGGCGCTCCCAGAGCCGCGCGTACCACTTCAACGTGAAGCCCTCCCAGGCGACGGAGAACTTGCTGTCGTTGAAGGAGAACAACACGAGGACGAGAATCGGGATGTGGAGAAATGCGTAGACGCCCGCGCACCACACGATCAGCCAGCTCGGGAGGCGGTTCATATCGCACGCTCATCGGCGTCGCGGATGCGTTGCCACACCATCACGCCGACCAACACGACCGCCATGAGCACGAACGAGGCCGCCGAGCCGAAGGGCCAATTTCGGGCCGACGTGAACTGGTTCTGGACGAGGTTTCCGATCAGGATCTGCTTCGCGCCGCCCAACAGGTCCGAGGTGAGAAAGCTACCGAGGCTCGGGATGAAGACGAGGCAACAGCCGGCCGCCACACCGGGAAGGGAGAGCGGCAAGGTGATCCGGAGGAAGCGCGCCGCAGGGCGCGCGCCTAGCACCTCAGCGGCTTCCAACAGCGTCCAGTCCATCTTTTCGAGGCTGGCGTAGATCGGCAAGACCATGAAGGGCAGGAAGCCGTAGACGAGGCCGACGAGCACGGCCCAGGGCGTGTAGAGCATCTGAATCGGCTCGGCGATGAGGCCGAATCTCAAGAGCATCGCGTTGATCAGCCCGGTGTCGCGAAGCAGGAAGATCATCGCGAAGGTGCGCACGAGAAAGCTGGTCCAGAACGGCAAGACAACGAGGAAGAGCAGAAAATTCTTCCAGGGCCCGGAACGCGCGATCACGTAGGCGACCGGGTAGCCCATCAGCAAGCAGATCAAGGTGGTGATGCCGGCGTCCTGGGCCGTCCGCCACAGAATGGACAAGTACATCCGATCCGCGAAGCGGCCGTAGTGTTCGAACGTGAAACCCCATTCGACCCCGCCATACACGCCGCGCGGCATCACGCTCGTACCCAACATCAGGCCAAGCGGAATGAGGAAGAACGCCAGCAGCCACACGACCGCAGGACCAGCGAGGCCGAACGCGCGCCAACCCGGGCGCGCCGCAAACCAAGCGAGGACGGCGCGCCGTGGGGACCGGTTCAATCGGCCTCCAACACCTGGCTGTCGCCGGGAAGCCAACCGAGATGAACCGCGTCGCCCCGCGCCCAGGGCAACGGACGCGCCAGCTGGCCCTCGTTGCGCAGCGCCACCGTCAGATCGCGCTCCGGCGCGACGCGTACGACGACGTGGAGGGTCTCGCCTAGGTAGACGACGTCGCGAACGATGCCAGGCAGCACGTTCTCCCCCGCTGGGGTCTCCCCAGGACGGAACAAATCCAGCCATTCGGGCCGCACGGCCACAGAAACCCGCCGCCCACCCGCGACCCCCGGCCCAGCCGGCAGGTGCCAGCGGTGCCCACCGTCGTCGACGACGAGCCAACCCTCGCCGTCTGGCTCTACGGCCGTCCCTTCGAGGAAATTGGACTCGCCGATGAAGCGGGCGACGAAGGGCGTCCGGGGATTTTCGTAGATCTCTGCAGGCGACCCCAGTTGGGCGATGCGAGAGTTGCTCATCACCGCGATGCGGTCGGACATCGTCAGGGCTTCTTCTTGATCGTGGGTGACGTAGACGAACGTCGTTCCAAGCTGACGATTGAGCTGCTTGAGCTCGAACTGCATCTCCTTGCGCAGCTTGAGATCGATGGCGCCGAGCGGCTCGTCGAGAAGCAACAAGGCGGGCTCCAGCACGAGCGCGCGCGCAAGCGCGACCCGTTGCCGTTGGCCACCCGACAACTGCGCCGGCATCCGTCGCCCGAACACGCCGGGATCGAGGCGGACGAGTTCGAGGGCCGCCGCGACACGTTTGGGGACGTCCGAAGCCGACACAGCGCGCATCTCGAGGCCGAATGCGACGTTGCGCTCCACGCTGAGGTGAGGAAACAGCGCATAGGACTGAAAGACCATCGCGATCTGGCGCTCGTAGGGCCGTCGCTCGTTGACGCGTTCGCCGAGCAGCCTCACCTCGCCGCCGTCCGCGTCGGGCTGCTCGAAGCCCGCAAGCAGGCGCAACGTCGTGGTCTTGCCGCATCCCGACGGCCCGAGGATCGAGAAGAACTCCCCCCTCCGAACCTCGAAAGAGATGTTGTCGACGGCCCGGTAGGCCGCAAACGTCTTGCTGACTCGGACGAACTCGACGACGTCGTCCACACGCCCCCCGGGTCGGGCTGCATACCCTTTGCACGCGGAAGGGCAACTCTCGTCCGCAAACGCCGGCTATGCCGGGTCGACGCCACCGCCGAGGAACGGGCCCTTGCGACCGGGTAGGGGATGCCCTATGGCGAGGCCGTGACCACCCACGCGCTGTTCTTTCTCGCGGGCTGCATTCCCGCCGTTCCGCCCGCCGCCCACTTCACCCCGGTGGTGGCGGGCTCGGTGGCCGTCCAGCCCACCACGAGCGTGGAGGTGAGCACGATGCCTGCGCTCGCCGTCACGCAACTCGTCCCCGTCCCCGGCGCCCCGATCCTGGCTTTCGACGCCCGCGCCCAAGGGTCGCTGTCATACGGCTCGATCGGCCCCGGCCTTTGGCTTCGGACCCGCGGCGCTCAACACGACGGGTTCCACCTTGGCTTCCGGCTCGGCGGCGACGTCGGCACGGGCGATATCGGTGGCTTCCTGCCTTGGCAGATGCCATTCGCCGGCGGCAGCTTCTCCGCCCAGGCCGCCCACGGCTACCAGGAGACGGGCGCCTTCGCCGTCACCTTCACCATGGATGTCCAGGTCCCGTTCAACACGACCGACGTTGCCGTCCTCGTCGAAGACACCGTCAGCGGCGACATCCTCGAGGTGATCCCGATTCCTGCCTTCTACAACCAGCTCGACTTGCGGCTCGACGCGCCCATCGCGGACCGCGTTGCCTTCTCGGTCGGCGGTGGACTCTACCTGTTGACCGTCGTCCCCGGCGGCTACCTGTCGACCGGGCTCAGATTCTAGCAGGCTGTTGCACAGGCCCGCTCATCCGAACCTGGCGGACGCTTCGCGCCGTCAGTCGACGGCGGGAATCTTGAGCACCTGGCCGATTTGCATTTTCGACGCCGACGGCAAGGTGGCCCGGTTCGCCGTGAGGATCGGCGCCGTGAGCGACGATTCGCCGTAGTAGAGCTGCGCGATCTTGCCGAGGTTCTCGCCCGACGCGACCGTGTGGGTCGCGCCCTTCTTACGGGCCAAGAGCGAGACGCCGGCGCTGTCGACCTCGGTGACGCCGTCCACCTGGCCCACGAGGGTCCGGGCCGTCGAGCGCTGGGCCGTCGTCAGGACACTGCCCATGAGCTTGGCCCGAGTGCCGTCCACTTCGACTTCGAGCTCGCTCCCAGCGAGGGTCGACGAAGCGGCCAGGGCCGAAGCCGCGGCCTGAGCGAGGTCGGCGGCGGTTGGAGCCGCCGGCGGGGCGGCCACCGGTGCGGCTGGGACCGGCGCCGGCGCCTCGACCACGGCCGCAGCGGCCGGGGCCGATGGGGCGCTCGGGGTCACAGATGCGACCTCCGTCGGCGAATCCGAGACGCCCAAAAGCAGGTTGACGGCAAGGAATACGCTGGCCGCGCCGGCCACGGCGGCCGTGGCCCACACCCAACGGCGAGCCTCGCGCTCCAGCTCCAAGGAGCGGCCGTCGAGCTGGGCATTTTCGGCGCGCAGCCGGCGTGCCTCTTGGCGCAACGATTTGAGCTCGCCAAGCTCGCGGGCCCGCATGGCGGCGCGGTCCTCGTCGGCACCCGCCTCTTCGCCACGCGTGGCGTCCTCCACCGCGCGCCGCAGCGTTGCGGGGACCGTGACGCCGGCGGCGACGGCCTCTTCCAGCGCGGTGGTCGCATCCCGCCAACGCCCTGCAGCGACGTGCACGCGAGCGAGCAGCAGCCGCGCCTGGGCATCGTCGGGAGCGAGGCAGACCAGCATGCCCAATCGTTCGCGGGCGAGCCTCAGATGGCCGTCGTTCGCGTAGGAGAGCGCCTCGTTGAACAGCTCGGCAACGGGGTCGATCCCCTGCAATTCCGCGGCCTCGCGCAGCGCGCGGGGCACTCCGCCCAACGGGAGCGGGTGTTCGGAGCGAGAGGAACGGGCGACGGCGTCAAACGCGATCCCGTCGCTCGGGGCGAGCGCTGGAGCGGACATGGGGGCCTCGGGGGGCAGAGGGAGGAGAGGGGAGAACGGGGGCTGGCAGATGACGCTACCACAGGGCGCCCCGCGTGACCAGGGGGCGCGATAGCGACGGCCCCATGCAACCGTTGCCCACCGTCCGACCGACGGCCTGGACGCCCCGTGGCGAGGCCGCCGCAAAGCTACCGGACGGCCGAACCGTCGTCGTCTGGGGCGGAATCCCGGGCGAGATGGCCCAGGTGGGCGTCGATCACGACGGGCGGCAGGTCATCGTGACCCACCACGTCCGCGCGCGCTCGCCGAGTCCCGACCGGGTACCCATCGCCTGCGATCGCTACGATCGCTGCGGCGGCTGCGCGCTGATGCACGTGAGCCCCGAGGCGCAGAAACAAGCGCGCGACCAGCTGATCGGCGATGCGATGCGCGAACACGGCGTCCGCGTCGAACCCGGCGAGTGGTTCACAGGCCCCGACGGCGACCGCGACTTTCGCCACGTCGTCAAAGTGGGATTTTCGACGACGGCCGACGGCCGCCTCAAGATGGGCGCCTGGGGCCGCAACACCCGCGAAGTCGTGCCCATCCCCGACTGCCTGGTCGTCGCCCCCATCCTGCGGCGCACGATGGCCCGCCTTGCCCACGTTGCACGCGAGGTCGAGTCCGCCGCGTGGGACCATCCGTCGGGGCGCGGCGTGCTGCGCGCTGCGGTCCTCCGCGTCAGCCGGGCGACGGGCGAAGTCCTCGTCACCCTCGTCACCACGCGCCGTAGCCCGGAGCTGAGCGCGCTCGCCGAGGCCTTGGCCGCCGGCATCGATCGCATCGTCGGCGTCTGGCTGCACATCAATGACGACCCGGGGCACGAGACGTTTCTGACGGACGCGCGCGGCGCCGTCGGCGTCCGCCCCCTCGTCGGCCAAGACACGATCGAGGAACAGGTGGACGGCACGCCCTGCCGCATCGGCCCCGCCGACTTCTTCCAAACGAACCCCGGGACCGCCGAAGTCCTCGTCCGCCGTCTGCGTGCGCGACTGGCGCTCGGCGCCGACGACACCGTCCTGGACTTGTTCAGCGGGGTCGGCAGCCTGACCCTGCCGCTCGCCCGCGACGCCGGTTTCGCGTTGGGAGTGGAGGACCTCGAATCCGCAGTCCTGCGAGCACGAGAATCGGCGCGCCTCGCAGGCCTGACCGTCGAGTTCATCCACGAGCGGGTCGAGGTGGCCCTGCCCGCCCTCGCCGCCAGGTTCGCAACGTTCCGGCCGACCGTCCTCTTGAACCCCGCGCGTAGGGGCCTTGAGCCCGAGGTCGTCGCCGGGGTCGTCGCGCTGCAACCGCGGCGCATCGCCTACGTCTCGTCCAATCCGAGCGCGATGGCGCGCGATCTCGCCGCCTTCGTCGACGCCGGCTTCAAGATTCAGCCGCTCGACCGTTTCGACATGTTCCCCCACACCGCCCACGTCGAGTGCATCGCGATTCTGACGGCCGCGACACCCGTGGCCACCCCCTCGCGGGCCCCCAAACGCCGACGCGTGACCGCGTGACGCTCAGTTGGTTCGGAGTGGCCGCCATGGCGTCCGAACCGCCTCCTCCGGTGGTCCTGAACTTCGACACCGTCATGGTCGCGCCCGTTCAGCCATCGTCGACCGACGACCCCGCGTTGGTCGCGGCCGCCGTGGCCCTCACGGCCCGTCTGACGGCCGCCATCGAGGCGCGCAACGCCTTCGTGCCGCTGTCGGACGTCCCCGACTTCGACGACCGCGGCTACGATGCCACGACCTACGCGCACGCCTGTCCGCCGGGTCAGTACGCGGGTTGTGCGCTCGTGCTCGGCCAACGTGGCTCCGCACAATGGGTCGCCGGCGGGATCGTCCTTCGCGACGGCGATGGCTTCGTCTTCGAGGGGACCTTCGTCGACGTCGAAAACGCGCGCGAAGTGCTCGCCTACGAAATGCCGGTCGACCTCGGCGGGGACGTCTTCAACCAGGTCGCCGACGCCTTCGACCGCATCCTCCGCGGGGACTACGCGCTCTCCGACCTCAGAGACATCGAGGACCCGGCGATCCGTGCGGAGCGGGAAGCGGCACGGGATTCGGCGATCCGGAGTTCGCTCGCCGATCTCGCGAATCTCGGCGCCGTCGAGCGGCCCACAGCGGGCGACCTCTCGGTCACGCGACTCCGGTCCTCGGACGTGGCCGCCATGGATCGCGCTGGCGCCCAGCCCTGGGCAACCGTGGACTTGTCCCGAAGCGTGTGGCGGCGGTGGCGGAACAGCGGTTTGCCCCTCGACAGTTGGCAACGGCGCGCAGACGGGCGCAAGGGGCGGATCGCCGTCGTCGCGTCGGCCGCACCCGGCGTCGGACCGTGGCACGAACGATTCGACGGCGAGGTCCTGCGCGACGACAGCACGCTGGCCGCGCTCCACGTCGTCGAAATCCAGGAGGTCATCGCCGCGCCTGCCGTCGGCTGGTCCGTCGGCGCCGGCTATGGCCTGACCCCTTGGTTGGAGCTTGGTTTGCGGCTCGACGGCTTCGCGGGCCGTATCGACGTGACCCTCGATGAAGACGTCGAAGGGACACCCGACCTGCCTGGAAGCACGACCTCCGCGGCGATGTCCTCGACGGCGGTCGGGGGGACGGCCGTCATCGTCCCGCTCGTCAGCCACGCGGTTCATCCGCGCGTCGTTCTACGTGGCGCCCACTGGACGGGCCGAGCGCTCGACCCTGGCGTGGCCGACCTCGTCCGTCTCGAAGCCCCCACCGCATGGCTCGCTGGCACCGCGCTCGGCATCGAGGGCCGTGCTGCGGACGACGTCAGCGTTTTCGCCCAGTTCCGCAGCGACCTCACGTTGGGTCCCCACCGCGTCCGGACCTACGACGTGGGCCAGGGCCTCGGCACCTCGCCAACGCCGTCCGACACATCGCCGTGGGCATTCGCGGCCGAGCTTGGCGTCGCCGTACACTTGGGGCCCCTGTGATCGCCTGGTGGGCCATCGTCGCTCTTGCGGGGCCCGAGACGCCCTTTGCGCGCGTGGGCGAGCGCATCCGAACCACCAACCGCCGCGGAGGCGAAAAGGCATGGATTGCGCCCGACGGCGTCGCCGTTCGCCGCCGTCTGCCCGGGCCCGACGGCACGCTCATCGACCACCACCAGGACGCGTCGGGCCACGTCGTCACCACGCTCGTCTGGCGCGGCGAATCGCTGGAATCCGCGACGATGGTGCGCGGCGGCCCGGTCCCTGTCGACGTCGCCGGGTGGTCGTCGGTCTCCCCCGTCCCTGCGTTCACGATTTGGTCCCCGGCGCTTCCCGCTCCGGCGGCGGAGGTTGCTGGCGGACTGCTCCGCTACGACGCCCTCGAAGCCACCGACCCCTTTGCGCCGACCTTCGAGGCTGCCTTGCTCGACGGCGCCGGCGGCGTCTTGCTTGACCGCAGCACGGAGTACGTCGACGGCCGCGCCTGTGCGCGGTTCCTCATCGCCCTTCCCGACGGCGGCGAAGGCCAGCTCGTCGAGGTGTGGGCGGCGCCGACCACGACAGCGCTGCACGTCCTGAGCTATCGAACACCGGGAGCCGACGACGACGCCCTCGCGCCGGGCCGCGTCGCCTGGGCGACCTGGAGGTGGACGAAATGATCGTCGCCGACGCCGCGAATCGCAAGGCCATGGACCTGGCCGAGGCGCTCACGACCCGGGGCGTTTCGCTCGGCGCGACCGTCGTCGTCATCGGTGGCGACGGCTTCTTGCTCCGCACGATCCGGGAACGCGGGTTGGGAGAGACGTATCTTGGCCTGCACGCCGGCCGCCTTGGCTTTCTGCTCAACGACCCGGGCGCCGATCCGGATGTGCTCGCGGAGCGTCTGACGACCTGCGTCCCAACCATCCGAGAATTGCCGGTGCTCGAGGCGACGGCGGATGGCGCCGTCGCGACCGCCGTCAACGACGTGGTTTTCGAGCGCGCAAGCCACGCGACGGCCCACCTCGCACTCACCGTCGACGGCGAAACGGTGCTCGACCCGCTGGCCGCCGACGGCCTCATCGTGAGCACGCCCCAAGGCAGTACGGCGTACAGCCTCTCGGCGGGCGGTCCACCGCTCCACCCTGATGTCGTGGCGATGGTCGTCACCCCGATTTGTCCCCACCTTCCGCGACTGCGGCCGTTCGTCCTTGGCGGGAATTCCGTGGTGACGATCGCCGTGCGCAATGTCGGCCGCCGCCCGGTACGTGCGGTCGTCGACGGCATCCCGTTGCCGCTTTCCGAGTCGGTCACGGTCCGCCTGCGGCCCGGCGCGCTGCGGCTCGCCTATTTGCCCGGGGAGGGCCTTTCGCACCGGCTCGTTCGCAAGGTCCTGCGCACGTGATTCGCCTGTGGAAAGCGCACGGGTTGGGCAACGACTATCTCGTGCTCGAATCGGGGCCGACGGTGACACCCTCGCTTGCGCGTGCCTGGTGCGACCGGCACCGGGGGGCGGGCGCCGACGGCATCTTGGAGCCTCTTGGCGTCCGGGGCGGCGCCTACGGCGTACGCATCTGGAATCCCGACGGGTCCGTCGCCGAAACGTCCGGCAATGGGCTGCGCATCTTCGGCGTCTGGCTGGCCGACCGCGGCGCGGGGGCGGCCTTCGACCTCGACCCGGGCGGGGGATCGCGACGTTTCGAGCGCACGGCCGACGGCGGTCGCGTGGCCATGGGCCGTGCCGTCGTCCGGCCCCGACGTCTCGACGACCCGTTGGGCGACGTCAGCGAAGTCGACCTCGGAAATCCCCATCTCGTGGTCTGGGCCTGGGACGACGCGACGGACTGGAGGACGCTCGGGGCACGCTACGAGCGAGACCCGCGGTTTCCGAACCGCACGAACGTGCAATTTGCGCGGGTCACCGGTGATTCCAGCGTCCATCTGCACATTTGGGAGCGCGGAGCCGGGGCGACCGCGGCGTCGGGGAGTTCCGCCACGGCGGTGGCAGCGGCGGCCGTGGCCACGTCGCGGCTCGCACCGGGCCAAATCACGGCGGAGATGGCAGGCGGACGCTTGATCATCGACGTGGACCGTGAGCTGAATTCGGTCCTCGAAGGACCCGTGCAAGCCGTGGGGACGTTCACCCTCGCGCCCTGACGGGCTCGGCCGGGGTGACTCAGCAGCTTGGAAAGGGCTCAGACGCGTTCTGGATCCGATCTCGTTTCAGTCCGCCCGACAAATACCGCTCAGTCCACACGACGTGAATCACGCCCGCCGCGTCCGCCACATCCACGCTACCCGTTCCCGTCGCGGAGAGAGCTTGCGACTCCCCAAGCAGGGGTGGATCGATCACAGTCTGCGCGAAGGTCAAGCTGTCCGTGGGCGCGCCGATGCAGGTCCGCTTGCTCGACGCGACGAGCTTCTGGCCATCGACGACCGTCTCGTAGATCACGTAAATGCTCGGAAATATGGTCCCGCTGGCATCCTTCGAGGGCACCACCACGATCGTCGGATGGTCCACTGGGTTGCCGTCGTCGATCACGACCTCGGCTGGCGCACCGATGTTGGGCGTCCACGACGCGGTTCCGTCCGCACAGTCCGGCGTCAGGCCCACACAACGCCGGTGCAGAATAACGGTCTCGCCTCCGTCCCGGTCCTCGACCCAGGCCGTCACGACGGCCTCGGGCGCAAACAAGCGATCGAGCGTCCCGTGCGTCGCCTCGCATTCCCCTGGACATACGGGATCGCCATTCGAAATCGGCTTGATTCCCGCAGGGACATACTCCGGAGGACCAGCAGGATTTCGCTCGAAGCCAGCAAATGCCACCACATGGGGAACTACGTGCCAGTCGTCGTAGACCAGCGCGATCGACCGGTCGTTCCCACCCACGGCCGCGTCCAAGTGGTGTTCGGCAGCCGCCACGCCAGTCGGGTCGTTCGCCAAATCGAACAGCGTGCCGGGCGCGTACGGTGGCTCATCGTCGACCCAGTTCGCCCCCAGGTCGTCATGAGCCTCCCACAGATCCTTGGGAACGGGAGGCAGGCAGGTCGACACCAACTGCTGGCGCGTCCAGGTGGGCACCCAACGGACGTCGTCAGCCTCTTCGTCCAACAGCTGGGTGAGGCCTACCCGCTGGCAAATATTGAGCGGAAACCCGTGGACGACGCCGGCAAACACCGGTGCGAAGGTCCCGGTATAGCCCACCTGATACGGGATCAATCCGCAACCCATCGCACAACCCGTACGCGTACGCCGCACATAGGACAAGCGGTAGTCGTGGTCCGACCACGTGAGCGACGGCTGCAAAGTCGGAGGCTCGACATCGTCCAGGTTGTCGGTCGTGTCAAGGTCCTCATCGTCGAGCCCACTCGAGGTCGCCGCCCAGACGCCACCGAAGCGGCGGCGGCCGCGGATCTGCGTGCGGTCGTCTTCGACGTCGATTGCCTCCCAAACGACCCACACCAGGTTGCCCACGGACTCTGCCGCGATCTACACCGATGGGAAGGCGCCAGGCGAAGCCGCCGGGACCAACCGATCGGCAATGGGGCCGCCTGCGGGTCCGGGGTCGACCGTCCAGCCGAACGCACCTACACTCCACCATACGGCGCCCGTCACGGCCACACCATTGCGGCCTGCCACGTCACGTCGAGGAAGGCGTACCCGGGCACGTACAGGTCGGGGCCGCCCACACCGTCAAGATCCCGCAGGCCCATCCGGAACTTCCAGTCCCCCGCGTTGTCCCCACACTCCGAATGGAATGTCAGCAGCCGCTTGTCCGCGATGTCGATCGTGCCCCCATCGATCAACTCCACCAGCCCGGCCTCGTGGCCGGCACCCTCACACGTGTCCAGGTCACTGGCCCGCAGGCGATCGACGAAACTGATGAGAAAGACCCCTTCGTCCGAATCGGCGTCCGCCACAGCGGAATCTGCCAACTCGGAATCCGATGTGACCAATTGGACGTGCCGCGTATCGAGCAGGTTCTCGACCAGCGGGCCGAAGAAGACTGCGTCATGGCCCTCCTTTCCCGCTATCTGTACGCTCAGTTCGTCGAATCCATCTCCGTCCACGTCGCCAAGCGAGGCTACGTCGAGGTTGAGTTCCAAGCCTGCTGCGTCCGCCAACTTGAGGTCCGCATCCGCCGTCGTGACGACCCCCGTCCGATCGCCCGACACCACCACCAGATGCGGGGTGTCGCTCACCCCGAGGACCAGGTCTTGGACCCCGTCGGCGTCGTGGTCCAGAACCGTCTAATACTTCCCGAATTCCGCACCAACCGCAGCGGCATCCGCGTCCGTGTACTCCCCGCGCGGAATCGAGTCCGGGTCCGTGATCGTCAGCACGGCCTGGGTGGGGTCGAGCGACCCGGCGTACGGCGCGGTCCAAACGGCTACCTGCTCACCGAGATCGTCGCCTTCGCTCCAGCCGATCATCACGTCCACGATGCCGTCACCGTCGATGTCGCTGTCCGTCGTGCGCTCACCAAACACCCAGACACCCAACGAAGGCTCGAACCGAGAAAGCTCCTTCCACTCCGGCTGACCCACTGGACCTGCCACCGCGACGAAGGCGGGATTGAATTCAACGGGCCAGCCGATCGCCGGTAGATTCAGCCAGACGTCGACAAGCCCATCGGCATCGATGTCCGAAGCACGAGTATCAGAGTCGGTATATAGCCCAGCGCCTTCGGCAACGGGGCGCCCATCTGACTCGACCATGGGAAGTGAGGCTGGACCGGAGAACAGCACCGTCTCCGTACCGCCACTCGTCCCAATCAGGTCCGCCAACCCATCTCCGTCCAGGTCGTCGACCACGCGAAGCAAGTCAGGCCACACACTGTCGGCGTCTCCGCTCGTCAACACGCCCGGCTCGCCCAACACTTCCGTATCGTCCGTCTCGAGGACCGCAGCGCTCACCGCGCTCATCCCCGCTGCACAACCCGTGAGAAAAAGCCCAAGCAAGCGAATTTCTCCCCTGAATCGGCCACGGTCAGCCGTTCGGAAATCATGACGCCGAGGCGCCCCAAGGAGCCTCGGCGACGTACACCCGCGAGCCACCCGTCTCCACAACGATGATCGATCCTCCAGACGAGAGCGCGACGGGGAGCACAGGGTGTAGCCGCGAGAGAAACTCCGTACGAACAGACTTTGGCGCGGCGACGATGACCGACTTCATCGCTCCTGATACTGCGCAACGACGTCGAGCAGTACGCTCGCGTCGCGCGCGACGAGGCTACCTTTGGGCGTTGATTCCCTTCACCAACGCTCCGCCCAGGTCCGGCCCGTAGTCAATCACCGGTAGATCGGTGGCGGTGGCCGCGCGCGAGAGCTGGCTGGTGTGGCCCCTCCCGCCGGAGCGCGCGCGACAAGCCGTGGAACAACCCCATCCATGTCGCTATGATGCACGATCAAGCGGCGCGGACGAACCACTTCCCGCCATGGCCGCCCGGTGCCAAGGGCCACCCTACCAGGTGAACCAACCCTTCTTTTCCGGCCGGTCGTACTGGGCCAGCATCGCATTCGCTTCGGGGTGCGACGGATTCGCGTCGATCGTCGCTTTCAGCCAACGCAAGACGTACCCGGAATCCTGTTGATTGACGGCCATTCGGGCCCTCAGAAAGGCCAGTTCCGCATACCGTTCCTGCAAGGAACCGGCGATCGAACAGGCCGCGAGCGCTTCCGCGAACATGCCGGCCGCCCAGTAGCGCTCCGAAATCTCGACGATGACGGCGATGCAGCGGGATTCGGTCGCCGGGCTGATCAGGCCGCGCGACGCCGCACGCAGCGCCGACGGTCGGTCGTCGGTGTGCGACAGCAGCTCGGCGTACTCCGTCCACCATCCCGCGCGGTCGGAGTCGATCGAAAGGCCGCGCTCCAGCGCTTTGATGGCCCCGTCGACGTTGCCGGCGCTCGCCTCGAGCTGGGCGACGATGCCCCAGACATCGACCGGCGCGCCCGGCAGGTCCGCCCACTCGTAGGCTTCGTCCACCGCACGTTCCGTCTCGTCGATCGCGTCGAGCAACTCGAGGCGCGCGATCATTCCGCTGACGGGATCCGCGCCCCAACTCACCTCGGCCGTGGCAAGCTTGACGGCGAGCACGTTGCGTTGCGACTTCGCCAAGGCGCGCGAGGCGCGAAGGAAGTCGCGCGACGGATGCAGCGCCGCGAGCCGGTCGTGCATCTCGCGGTCTTCGGTGGCCGACTTGCCGCACTGGGTGCAGCGGACGAAGTCGCCGGCGTCCGGCCGGTCCGCCGAGAAGCCCGGCAGCTCGCGCCGATCGCCGCCGCAGTTCACGCACCGTCCCGCCTTCGGGAAGCGCAACGCCAACGCGTACCGTTCAGCGCGATGAACGTGACCACACGCTCCGCAGTAGAATACGTCCGCGAGACTGCCCTCGACCACCTGGTGCGTCCACCGGGTGTCCATTTCCGCGCAGCAGCGCGCCTCGGACATCCAACCCCCCAGGAACGGCTAGCCCGCTGGTGGCGGCGTGCACAACGCCGATTCGCGGGTCCGCACGGTCCTCACCCGACGATGGGCTTCGTGTCCGCATCCGGCGCCAGCACAGCCGGCAGCAACGCCGCGACGCCGTGCCACGCGAGCGCCAACGCCTCACGGGTTCCGACAGGATCCACCGCGATGGGCGCTCCAAACGTCAGCCCAACGTCGGCAGGAAACAGCCGCTCCCGACCCAAAGGCATCAGCCGGTCCGTGCCGGTCAGGCCCGCCGGAACGACGTGCGTGCCCGGCCGCAGCCCCAGCCAACGGTGCACGCCCTTGAGAAACGACCCCAGGCGCCCCGAGCGAGTGCGCGACCCCTCCGCATAGACGACGACGATCCGGCCCTCACCCACGGCCTCGCTGGCGACATCCAGAGCCCTGAGCGCCCACGCCGCCAGCTCGCGCGCCGACACATGCTCGGCGTGCCCCACCGAGCCCGACTGGGGGACGGGAATCGTATGCAGGCAGATCGCCGCCACCCGACGGAAGGCGTCCGTGTACACCTTGGGCCCGGCAGCCGCGACGAGCCGGTCGGCGAGCGCATCGTGGCCCATACGCGCCAACAGCAAGTCCGTGACCGTGGTGTCCACGTAGGAAACGTGATTGCAGACAATCGTGACCGGTCCCGCCTCCGCCGCCGCGATGAGGTGCTGGAGGCCTTCCACCCGACCGGGAGCAAGATCGCCGATGAAGGTGCGCGCCAGGCGCCGCGCGTCGGGCACCGCCTCCCAGACCTGGACCTGGGTCGCCACCTCAGCCAGGCGCCGCGCGACGCTACGGCAAACGTCGTCGCCCCAAGTCGCAACCTCTCCCTTCACGACCGCATACGCCCGGTCCGCGGCCGCTGCGTCTCCCACCTGGGCCCCAAGAAACCCCGGCAACAGTGCCCTGAGGCCCTCCGGCGGCAGGTCCGCCAGCGTGGAGACGTCCACTCAGGGCGCCCCTTCGGCGAGGTGGATGGCGCCAATTTCCGGCAGCTCGTCACGCAACAGTCGATCGATGCCGCCGCTGAGCGTGGCCGCGCTCGACGGGCACGACCGACAGGCCCCCACTAGGCGGATGGTGATGTCGTTGCCGACTACGTCGACGAGCTCGATGTCGCCGCCGTCGGCGTGCAGGCCGGGCCGGATGAGGTCATCGAGAACGACCTCCACTCGCGCGCGCAGCGTGCTTTCAGCAGCCGGCGCGGGCGCGCCATGGGCGGCCGCGGGCGCCTCGAGCACGTGGAGAAATCGGAGGACGCCTTCTGCGCGGCGTCGAAGGCGGCGCCGGAGGCCGAAGTGCAAGCGCATGGGCCCGCCTATCGCACGCCGTTGCGCGACGGGGCGTCGAACCGAAGCACGGGTTCGTCCATCTCGGACCAGAGGGGTCGCCCGGCGTCCGGCGCCACGTCGCCAACGCCGCCGATGCCGCGCGCGAGGTCGAGCACGACGGGACGATCGCCCAACAGGTCCAGGCCGACCAGCGCCGGCCCAGACGTGCTCCGTAGCGACGCCAGCCCCAACGGACGGCCGCCCAACTGTACGTCGACGTCCCACCGCATGACGACGCGAACGTCCGCGTCCCCCGCTCCCGAACCCCGCAACGCCACGCGCTCTTCGCTGCCAGGCACGTCAAGGTTCCGCACGAGCGTTCCGTTGCTCCCCGTGTCGATGACCGCCCACACCCGTTCGTCGCCAACGTCGAGCGGAATGCGCGGACGCCGACCCGGACGATGTTCCCGACGGACGTCGAACGTCGAAAGCCCGTCGAGCGACAGCGGTTCGGTTGGGGCGTGCAATTCGACGGCCCCCTCGGGGCGCCAAACCAGTCCAAACCGCGCGAGGACGTCGGAGCCGAGCACTCCGGCCACCCGCACCTCTTCGGGATCCCGGATCGAACTCGTCGTCGCCAGGTCTCGCACCGTGCAGTGCAAGCCTGACACCCGATGCCCGCCGATCCACAAATCCGGCAGAACGGCCACGGGCGCTCGGACCGCGCCGAGCGTCCCCCGGGTCCGCACGCGGCCACGCGGGTCGAGCGCCAACGCGCGGGCGAGGCCGTCGTCACAGGCCGACCACGCGTAGCCGGTGTCGAAAAAGAACACCCAGGTCCCTTGGCCGGGGACGTCGACGCCCACGTAGGCGCGCTCCCGGTCCGCGCTCGTCGTCACCAGCGGCAACACGGCCGGGCCAGCGCCAAACTCGACGACGGGGTGGCCGAGGCGGGCCGCACAGCCGATGAGGACCGCGGCGATCACGGTGCCACCGCCGCTTCGTGGCGCGCCAACGCCTCGTCGAACGCGCGCCGATCGAATTCGCGCCCGGGCTCCGGCCACAGGCCCTGAACCTCGATGCGTGAGCCCTTCACCCGGCCCTCGAAGCGGCCAACGAAAGCGCCGCGATGCAACAGCGGAACGACGTACCAGCCAAACTGGCGCTTCTTGGCAGGGGTGTAGACTTCCCAGCGGTAATGGAAGCCAAAGACGGCTTCGACGAGCCTTCGGTCCCAGATCAACGGATCGAGCGGACCCACGATGCGCATACAGTCATCCGGCGGCTCCGGCGTCCGATCCAACTCACCAGCGGGCGCCAACCAGGTCCGCGAGCCGGTCCCCGTCACGCGGACCGCCTCCAGCACGCCCTCCTGGACGAGCCGGTCGGCCGGACCCCCGCCGAACCCTCGAAGCAACGACCACCGCGCCTGACCCGCAGGCCAGCCCAAGAGGGCCGCCGCGCGGGTCGCTTCCGTCAGTGCATGTGTCGCGAAGTCCCCTCCAAAGGTCTGATTGGCGACACCCGGCAAGGCCCGCTCGGGGACGTCCACGACCCGATCGGGCCCGGTCCGCCCGACGGTCACGACCTGGCAGCGCGTCCACAGAATCTCAACGGCCATGGTGGCCATGCGGCCGGTTCCTTTCCACGCCGTGTACGAGAAGGGTTCCACGCGCCCGCGGTCCGACAGGCTCCGGACCGACACAGGTCCACGTTCGACGATCTCGGCCAGCACCGCGTCGACGAGCGCCGCCGGGACGCGCCCCTCCCGCGCCTCCAACCCCCACCACGGCGCGTGGCGGACGTTGGCGCGCCACGCCGGAAACCACGCCGCTGGCAAAAGGCAGCGCTCCTTGGCCCAGTGGTCGAAGGCGTGTCCGGCCAGCAACGTGGACATCGCCTCGCCGCGCCGCAGGCCGTCCACCCGAGCCATGGCGACAAGGTCGACGTTCGTCCCGATGGGTTCCAGGGGATCGAGCTGGATGACCCCCAGGCGCCGAAAGGTCGCCAGCAGGCCGTCCTTGCCGACGCCCTGCGGCTGGCCCATTCCGAGCGCCGAGACCAGGTAGGACGCCGCCTCGGTCGCGCTCAGGTGCCTCATCCGCGCACCGTCAGCCGCGTGGCCCCGTCGTCGCCGGCCGACACGACGTCCCACTCCGCCACGCGCGTGTGTTGGGTGAGGTGGCGGCGAACCGCGAGTTTCATGGCGCCCGTCCCGTGCCCGTGGATGACGGTGAGGACGGCCGCCGCGCCGTGCTCGGCAATCGCGTCGTCGATTCGCGCGAGGCCTTCCTCCACCCGCATTCCCCGCACGTCCAACGTTCCCACCTCCGGTCGCGGCTTGGCGAACGTCCGTTTCGCGGCCGACTTGGTCTTGCGCTCCGGCAAGACCTCCAGCTCCTCGGGACGCGCGGCCCGGGTGACGGCCCCCACGCGAACCATCGCAAGGCCGTCTCCCAGGCCGACGACGACACCTTCGGCGCCCAAACGAAGATCTCGGACGCGAGCCCCGACCGCCGGCAGGTCGCCCGATTGCCAAGCCTCGGACGGCACCGCGCCCACCTCCGCGAGCGCATCGACCGCCGCGCGAGCCGCACGTGCACCCGCCTGTGTCGGCTCACGTTGCAGCGCCGCCACGACCTGGCCGATCGCCGCTCGCGCCGCCGCAACCCGCTCCGCCAATTCCCCGCGTTCGGCCTCCGCAGCCCGCGCCTGCTTGGCGGCCAGTCGGGCCCGGTCCGCCGCGAGCGCCGCTCGCTCCGCCTCGGCCTCCTCCCTCGCGCGCACGGCGGCCTCCACGGCCTCGCGCGCACGCTCCCGCTCTGCCTCGAGCGCCGCGAACGCGTCGGCCCCGTCTCCCTCCGCGACGATGGCCTCGGCCCGGTCGACGACAGCCGAAGGCAAACGGGCCCGGGCGACGCCCATGGCATGGCTTTCGCCCACCGCCCCGCGCTCGACTCGGTAGGTCGCCCGCCCGTCGCGATGTTGGACGGCGGCACCGACAAAGCGGGCGTCCACCCAAGGCAACGCCTTGAGCAGCGCGTGGTGGGTCGTGACGACACCGCGGCACCCGGCCGTCGCGAAAGCCTCGAGGACCGCACGCCCAAGTGCGGCGCCCTGGGCGGGATCCGTCCCCGTGCACAACTCGTCCAGCAGCACGAGGACACCCGGGCGCGCGTCGGCCAAGGCGTCGGCCAGCCACGCCACGTGGCCAGAGAAGCTCGACCGGTCGCCAGCCACCGTCTGGGCGTCGCCAATCGACGCGAGGACGACATCAAAGCGGTCGACGCGGGACCCGTCGGCGGCCGGGACGAAGTGGCCCGCCGCCGCGAGCAACGCACAGAGGCCGATGGTCTTGAGCGCAATCGTCTTGCCGCCGGCATTTGCACCGCTCAGGACGAGGAAAGGCGACGTGGCGGACAGCGAGAGGTCGTTGGGAACGACGTCGACCTCCCGCAAGGCCAACACGGGGTGACGCGCGGAATGTAAGGAAACGACGCCTTCGTCGCCGACCTTCGGCCGCGTGCCTTTCCAGCGTTGGGCGAGCGCGGCGCGGGCGACGGCCGCGTCGACGCGCGCCACCGCCGCAAGGGCGGCCGGCAGCCCGGGGTCCTGGGTGCCGGCCTCGCGCGACAACTGCACCCAGATCCGCCGCTCGGCGGCGCGCAACTCGCCCTCCGCGAGCTTGAGACGGTTGTGCAGCGCGAGCACAGCCGTCGGCTCGACGAACACCGTGCGCCCGCTGTTCGACGTGCCGTGGACGACGCCGAGGTCCCAGCTCCGGACGTCGGTCCGGATGGGCAGGACGTAGCGGTCGTCGCGCAAGGTCCAGAATCGGTCCTGCAACTTGTCCGCGAGTTCGTCACCCGCGATCATCCGGTCGAGCGTGTCCCGAACGGACTGATGAAGCATAGCGACGGCCGCACGCAGGTCTCGGAGTTCCGGCCAGCGCAACTCCGACAAACTGCCGTCGGGCAGCACGCTCTCGATGAGATCGTCGATGACGGTACCGTCGAGGACGATCGCCTGCGCGACGTCGGCCAAGGCGGGCGCGGTCCGGCGGTCGACATCCAGCGCACGCCGCAGCGACCGCATCGCGGCCAAGCTCGACCCGATTTCCGACAGCACCTGGCCCTCGGCGACCTCGCCGAGCGCGCAGCGGCGGACGGCATCGGCGATGTCGGTCACCCCACCCGTTGGGACGTCGCGCCCGGCGGCCCGAATCGCCAACACCTCGCCAATCTCGTCGTGGGCCCTGGCGATCGTCGCGACGTCGCCCAGCGGCGTCGGTGGGGCCTCCACGATGGCCCGGCCCATCGCTGTGCGAGCAGCGGCCGACAGGACGGCGCGTATGGCGCCCCAATCGAGCGCGTCGTGGGCGTTCACGCGCGCACCCCGAGCGCCGACCCCATTCGAACCGGCTCGCCGACGTTCACCAAGGGGCGGTAGCGTCCCGACGGCCACGCAAGAACGACGGTGCTGCCGAGGTGAAAGATGCCCAACTCACCGCCAGCGGCCACGGCAACGTCGACGCGTCCCGCCGCTGGGCCCACACCTGCATTCGATTCCAATCCTCCGCCGCCCAGCCAAGTGATCCGGCCGACCCCGAAGGCGCCTACAAGCGTGCACACCATCGGGCCGTCCGTGGAGTCCAAATGTAGTGCGACGCGCTCGTTTGCGGCGAACAACCCATCGATCCGGCTGACCGCTGCTGGAAAGACCGGCCACAACGTTCCGGGCCGATACACAAATCGGGACACCGTCGCCCCAATCGGCGAATGTACGCGGTGATAATCCCGAGGCGAAAGGTACAGAACCGCAGCGTCCCACGCTCCTGAAACCGGCTCGCCATGCAGCTCGGCGAGGTTGACAAACTTCCCTGGCGCGATCTGCAGGCCGTTGGGCCCCGCTTTACCCCACGCCGCCAGCCGTCCATCGACCGGCGAAACAAGGTCCGCCGTCGCCAAGGGTCGCGCGCCGGCGCGCAACGTGCGCGTGAACAGCGACTCGAGATTCCGAAACCCGCCCGGTGGAACCTCGGCTTCGCCAAGGTCCACCCCATAAATCGCGACGAACGCCCGGGTGAACGCCCGTGAAGCGCCGGTTCGGGCGAGCCAACCCATCGCGCGTGCACCGTGATTTCGAGGCACCAGAGAGAGGAGGCTCACGACGAGCGCGTCTTTCACGTCTCCTCCGGCGCCCGCCCCCTACGCCGGTGCCGACGGGCCGCCAACACTGGACAAGGCCATTCCAACGGGCGAGGAGGTGGGGCGCGCTCTTCCGCGGAGAAACTGTGAACCACCTCAACAATCTCAAACTCGTGAACTACGTGCTCGGCGCCCTCAACCTGCTCGTCGCCCTGCTCACGATCCTGGGTGGCATCGCCACGGTGGGCATGGGTGTGGCCAGCGGCGCCGACATCGGCAGCATGGTCCCAAGCATCGTCATGTTCGGCGTGTTCACGTTCTCCATCGGCATCGTCGCCGTGCTCTTCTTCATGGCCGGTGGCCGTGTCGCCCGCGCCAAGGGCCGCGTGCTTCAGACCATCCTCGCCGTCCTCTCGCTGCCGAGCTGCCCCGGCATCTTCTACGGCGCCTACGCGCTTTGGGTGTGCTGGATGAACGCCGAGTCCAAGGCGCTGCTCGACCAGGGCTACATCGACTGAGTCCCCCGTGGGGAACACCTTCGGCATGGCGCTGCGCGTCACGACCTTCGGCGAAAGCCATGGGGGTGGGCTCGGCGCCATCGTAGACGGCGTCCCGCCGAACCTGCGGGTTGACGTCGCGGACCTCCAGCGCGCCCTCGACCGTCGTCGTCCCGGTGCGACCGACCTTGGCACGCGACGCGATGAACCCGATCGCGTCGAGGTGCTCTCGGGCCTCAGCGACGGGCGGACGCTCGGTACGCCCATCGCCCTGCTCGTTCGCAACGCCGATGGCCGGTCCGGCGACTACGAACCGATCCGACACCTCTACCGGCCCAGCCACGCCGATTTCACGACCCAGGCACGCTACGGAACGCCGCGGCAACCGGGAGGTGGCCGCCTGAGCGCCCGGGAAACGGTCGCTCGGGTCGCAGCCGGCGAAGTGGCGCGTGCGGTGCTCGCGAGCTTCGCGCCCATCGAGATCGTCGCTTGGGTCCAGAGCCTCCACGACTTGGACGCCATGGTCGACGCCGCCACCGTGACGGCTGTGGACGTCGACGCGAGCCCGGTCCGCTGCCCCGACACGGCCGTCTCTGCCGCGATGGCGGAGCGGATCCGCCGAGTACGAGCCGAGGGCGACACCGTTGGCGGCGTCATCCGCTGTGTGGCGCGCGGCGTCCCGGCAGGCCTCGGCGACCCCGTTTTCGACAAGCTTGAGGCCGACCTCGGCCGCGCGTTGTTGTCGATTCCGGCCGCGAAGGCCTTCGCGTCGGGCGCAGGATTCGCGCTCACGCGGATGCTTGGCAGCGAGGCCAACGACCCGTTCGTGCCAGGACCCGGCGGCACCATCGTCACGGCGACGAACCGATCCGGCGGCATCCAAGGGGGCATCAGCAACGGGATGCCCGTCGACGTCACCGTCGCCTTCAAGCCCGTCGCGACCCTCGCCAAGGTTCAGCAGACCGTCGACGACACAGGCCGTGCCGCCGAGATCCGCGGGCGCGGCCGCCACGACCCCTGCGTCCTGCCGCGCGCCGTCCCCATCGTCGAAGCGATGGTGGCGCTCGTACTGGCCGACCACCTCCTGCGCTGGCGCGGACAGGTCGGCGCCCCACCCTCCATTCCTGGAAGGTAGGGCGCTTCGCCGCTACGCTGCGGTGAATTCGATGGCTACGAGCAGGCGATCCGGCCGCCGCGCACGAGGCAGCGTGCCTCTCCCCCGGTCTTGGGGACGGTCACCGACGCGGTCATCTCAACCGGGCCCATGAGGGTCGCCGTGCAGGTACCGGGGACGGCCGAGAAGCGCGCCACGTTGCCGCCCGCGACGAGCGGCAGGGCGTCCCGGCGTCCGCCGCAGGCGAGCTGGACTTCGCTGATGGCGACGTCCGAGTCCACCTTGACCTTGAAGTCCACCGCGCGCGCCACTTGGACGGGCCCCGGCTTGTAGGAGGGGCACATCCGCCCGACGAGGCCGTCGACGAAGGCGATCTCCGCGTCGTCGGCCACCGCCGAACGGCGCTCACCCCAGCTGCCCAACGCCGCCATGTCGCAGTGCGACCCCATGGCCTGGGCGACCAGGACGTCGCTGTAGGACATCAGCGCGAGCGCCTTGTCGACGTTGCGCGAGTCGGCCGCCATGAGGTCGCCGACGGTCGCGGTCCACGCCTGCTCGAGCCGCTTGCCGTCGATCGGATCCGTCCACCGGATCGTCAGTTCGACGGGGTCACGGCTCCCGCCACGTGCCGGGTCGTAGGCCAGCTCCTGGAGGAAGAGCTGCGTGTTGCCCGCCTGGTAGTTGACCGGCATCACGTCGGCGGCCACGGTGGACGCCTCCTCCCCGTAGAAACGCGTCATGGCAAGGCTCGGCGGCAGGTCGAGCTCGAACTGGACATCGAGCGCCAACGGCGTGACGAGGCTGCGGAAGCCCACGCCGAAGAGGCGGTCGACCACGGCCTCGCTGCCAAGGAACACGTAGGCGCCCTTGCCCTTCTCGGTCAGCTGCTGGAGCATCCGGTCGTTGAACTCGCGGCCCACGCCGACTCCCGTCAGCCGGATGCCGTCGTTTTCCACGGACTTGCCGATCTCCGACACGACGTCGGTGTCGACAGCGCCGGTGTTGAGCAACGCGTCGGTGATCACCATCATGCGACGGTTGCGACCCGCGGTGTCCTCGTGGCCACGAGCGATGGCGTACCCCTCGCGCAGGCCAAGATCGAGGTCGGTCGAACCCCGCGGCGCCAGCGCGGCGATGGCGTCGCGCAGGACCCCCACGTCATCGCGTCCCGCGACCCAGTTCTGCACCGGCGTACACACCTGGTGGTCGAACAGGACGAGGTCCAGTCGGTCGCCCGGCCGCAGCTCGCTCGTCATCCGATCGAGCGCGCGCTTGGTGTAGTCCATGCGCCCTTCCTCGTGCATCGACCCTGACCGGTCCAGCACGATGGTCAGGTCGAGCGGCGCCGCGGACGGCATCGCGCCTTCGATGGCGACGGCCATGGCCACGCCGTCGCCTTCGCGCCGCATCGCCGCCGACACGCCGAAGGCGTCGCCAGGACGCGGGTCGACGGTGTCGAAGCTGAAGTAGTTGAGCAGCTCGTGGGGCCGGACCTGATCCGCCGTCCACGCCACCCCTTGGCGGACGGCGTAGAGCAAGCGCTGGGCGCTCGCAAGACTCATGCTGTCGTCGTTCGAAAGGAAGATCTTGGCACCCCAGTCCTGCAGGGTCCCCCGGCGCGCGTCCTCGGCGTCGGCCAGCGCACCCACATCTCCGTCGACGCCGTCGTCGATGTTCTTGTTGCGGTCCTCGCCGGTGACGCCGCCGACCAACCCATCCGCGCCCTGGTGGGTCAGACCCTTGGGGAGGTTCTCGAGGACCTCCGTGGCGGGGCTCGAATTTCGCCCCTCCCCGGCCTTCGTTTCACGCTCCGCCTGGTCCCGAGGCGCGTTCCCCCCCACCGCTGCGACCTCCGCACGCGGGGCGGCCTCTTCCAATGACGCTGACCCACTCACTGAGCCGACGTAGGCCAGCGCTTCCAGTTCCCGCCGCTGACGTTCAGCGGGGCCGCTCACGGGCTTCGCCGGAGGAGGCGGAGGCGCCGACGCGACCGGGGCGGGCGCAGACTGCGCCACCGCGGGCGCTCCCGGCGTCGCCGCAGGCATCGCGCCTGCACCTACCTTGGGCTTTCCCAACCCCCCAAGGCCGCCGTACCCACCACCGCCCGTGTTGCCGCCGCCGCGATTCGCACGCTCGGCCTCCGGACCGTCGCCGCAATCGCGAACGATCAGATCGCCGCCGGGAAACTCCGGGCCGCGCTCCGGCACACGGGAAGTCGACGTCGTGACCATAGGCGTGGCGCCGCTTGGCCGAGCATCCGAGTCCGAGCACGAGGCGAAAAAGGCGAGAAGCGTGATCAAGAGACCTCCGAGGGTGGCAGACGCCGACCCAACGGAGGCGATTCGACTTCCTTACAGCCGCGCGCGAAAAAACACGCGAGCTACTCGGCCGCGCCCCGGACGATCGAGCGAAGGTTGCCGGGGAGAACGCGCTTGCGCAAGCGGATCGCGGCCGGCGTGACCTCGACCCACTCGTCCTCGTCGATGAACTCCATCGCGGCTTCCAGCCCCAACTTCCGTGGGGGCTGCAACGTGGTCTTCTCGTCGGCGCCCGCGGAGCGGAAGTTCGTGAGCTGTTTGGCGCGGACGGCATTGACGTTCAGGTCGTTGGCGCGCGTGTGTTCGCCCACGATCATGCCCTCGTAGACGTCGACGGCTTCGCCGATGAACAGCACGCCGCGCGGCTCGAGGTTGTAGAGCGCGTAGGCCGTCGTCCGACCAAGGCGGTCCGCCACGAGCGCCCCGTTGATCCGGCGCTGAATCGGCCCAGCGTGCGGCGCCCAACCTTCGAACAGCGTGTTCATCACGCCTTCGCCGCGGGTCTCGGTGAGCATCTGGCCGCGAAAGCCGATGAGGCCACGCGACGGGATCCGCCAGGTCGTGCGCGTGCGGCCGCCGCCGTCGGCGACGAGATCGACGAGCTCGCCTTTGCGGACGGCGAGGTTCTGCGTGACTGCGCCGACGAACCCGTCGGGAACCTCGATGAAGAGCTGCTCGTAGGGCTCGAGGAGGCCGTCCGCCGTCTCCTTGAAGACGACCTGGGGACGGCTGAGCGAAAGCTCGAAGCCCTCCCGGCGCATTTGTTCGATGAGGATGCCGAGCTGCAACTCGCCGCGTCCCCACACCCGGAAGACGTCCCGGCTCTCGCCCTCTTCCAGACGCAGGCTGACGTTGCTCAGAACCTCGCGTTCGAGGCGATCGCGAATCTGCCGGCCCGTGAGGAGCTTGCCGTCGCGGCCAGCCAGCGGGCTGCTGTTGACGGTGATCGTGACCCCGATCGTCGGCTCGTCGACGCGCACGCGCGGGAGCGCCTTCGGTTCCGGGCCCGTCGCAATCGTGTCGCCGACCGTGAGCTCGTCGATCCCGGCCACCGCGACGATGTCGCCCGGGTAGGCCACGTCCACTTCGTGACGGCGCAGGCCGACCCACGTGTAGACGAGCTGGATGCGCGCGTTGCGCTGGCCGTTGGCGTGAAAGACGACGCCGTTGCTGCCCTTTCGCAGCGGTGCGCCGAACAGGCGCCCGACCCCGAGGCGGCCGACGTAGGGGTCGTAGTCGAGATTCGTGACCAGGACCTGGGCGACGTCGCCGCTCGGGGGAGGCGGAGGCGGAATCGTGGCGATCACGGCGTCCAACAGCGGGCGGAAGTCCTCGCCGCGGACGTCGGGCGACTTGCTTGCACGGCCTTCGCGGGCCACGGCCCACAACACCGGCACGTCGAGCATCTCCTCGTCGCCGCCAAGGTCGATGAACAGGTCGTACACGGCCTGGAGCACTTCCTTTGGACGCGCGTCGGGCCGATCGATCTTGTTCACACAGACGATGAGCTTGAGACCGGCTTCCATCGCCTTGCGAACGACGAAGCGCGTCTGAGGCAGCGGGCCTTCGCTCGCGTCGACGAGCAAGAGCGCGCCTTCGACCATCATCAGAACGCGCTCGACCTCGCCGCCGAAGTCG
>SXOB01000038.1 GCA_005776945.1 Pseudomonadota bacterium | reverse complement strand
GTCGCACCGTCCGCAACGTGGGCATTCCAGGTCGCCGGCCCGAAACCGTTGTTCACGGGCTCCATCGTGATGCAGTCCTCGACTGGGCACACGATTTGGCAGAGATTGCAGCCGACACATTCGGCTTCGTCGATCACGGGCACGCGAACCGCGCCGTCGGGCGACGGATGAATGCACTGATGCGCGCCGTCGTGGCAAGCGACGAGGCAGAGCTGGCACCCGATGCATTTGGACGCATCAATCTTGGCCACGGTTTCGTAGTTGAGGTCGAGTTCGCCCCACTCTGAAAACGCAGGGACGGCGCGCCCAACGACGTCATCCATCGTGGCCATGCCGTGGTCGCGCATGTAGTTGTCGAGACCCTCGATCATGTCCTCGACGATCCGGTAGCCGCGCAACATGACTTCCGTGCAGACCTGCACATTGTTCGCGCCAAGGAGCAGGAATTCGACGGCGTCCCGCCAATTCGTCACTCCGCCGATGCCCGAAATGGGAAGGCGGAAGTCCGAATGTCGCGCCAGCGCCCCCACCATGTGCAGCGCGATCGGGCGCACCGCAGCGCCGCAGTAGCCACCATTCGTCGAGGCCCCGCTCACGCTCGGGTAGGGAACGAAGCGGTCGATGTCGACGCCGATGATGCTCTTGATCGTATTGATCAGACTCACGCCGTCTGCCCCGCCGCGCTTGGCCGCCATTCCATGGGGCAAAATGTCACTGACATTGGGCGTGAGCTTCACGAGCACCGGCACCTTGGCGAATTCCTTCGCCCAGCCCGTGATTCGCTCGTTGATCCGCGGCTCCTGGCCGACGGCCGACCCCATGCCTCGTTCGCACATCCCGTGCGGGCAGCCGAAATTCAATTCGAGCCCGTCCGCGCCGGCGTCCTCGGAGCGAGCGATGAGTTCCTTCCACTCCTCCCGCGTTTCCACCATGAGGCTGACGACGACGGCATGTTTCGGGTAGCGTCGCTTGATGTCCGCGATCTCGCGAAAATTGACCTCGAGCGGCCGGTCCGTGATCAACTCGATGTTGTTGAAGCCCATGCCGGCCTGTCCACGCCATCGGACGGCGCCAAAGCGGCTCGATACGTTCTGGATGGGCGTCCCAAGCGTCTTCCAGACGGCGCCCCCCCAGCCCGCATCGAATGCGCGGGCAATTTGGTCGCCGGAATTCGCCGGAGGCGCGCTCGCCAGCCAGAACGGGTTCGGCGACGTGATTCCACCACAGTTTGAACGTAGGTCCGGCATCAGCCACGCCCCATCAGGAATTCGTGAATCGATTCGGCGGCGTCGCGACCCTCGGCCACGGCGTTGACCACCTCCTTGCCTCCGTTGCGGCAGTCGCCGCCCGCCCACACGCGTGTGTGGCCGGTACGGCCCACCGCGTCGGTGACGATCACGCCGTTGCGGACCTCGACGCCAGGGATCGCGGACACGAGGTGTCCGAGCTTGCCCTGCCCGATGGCCAGCACCGCCAGCTCACAAGGAATCACACGCTCGGTTCCCGGCAGCGGGCGACGGTCCGGCCCCGTGGCTGCGACGCGGAGGGCCGACAACCGGCCACCCGCCGCCACAAAACCCAGCGGGGACGCGCGCCAGGCGGCCGATGCGCCCTCCTCTTTCGCAGCCGACCACTCGTGTTCGTACCCGCTCATCGTGCGCTCGTCGCCCCGGTAGACGAGTGTCACCGTCTCAACGCCGAGCCCAAGCAGCTCGCGCACGACGTCGATGGCCGTGTTCCCGCCGCCGACGACGACGGCGCGCTGCACGCCAGCCAGGTCGACCCGACCGAGCTTCATCTGCGCGATGAAGGCCGTGGCCCCGATCACGCCTGGCAAATCGTCGCCAGGCAGCGGCGTGTCAGCGCCGAGGCCCATGCCAACGAAGACCGCGTCGTGTTGGGTGAGCAGGTGGTCCCAGGACCGGTCGTCGGGAACGCGAACGCCCCCGACCCAGTCGATGCCCCCGATGGCGAGCACACGTTCGGCCTCGGCCACCGACGCGTCGACCTTCAATTTGTGGGGCGCGACGCCCGTCGTGTTGAGGCCGCCCGGGAGGCCGCCCGCATCATAAATGGTCACGCGATGACCGAATCGGCGCAGACGGTGCGCCGCTGCGAGTCCTGCCGGGCCGCCACCGACCACGGCCACGCTGCGACCCGTGTCCGTTCCGGCCGTGAAGAACTGGGTGTCCTCGAACGTGTCGGTCGCGTACCGCTGCAGGCGGCCGATTTGAATCGGAGGCACCTCAAGCACGTTGTAGACGCAGTCTCCGACACACAAAACCTCGACCGGGCACACGCGCGCACAGCTTTGACCGAGGATGTTGCTGGTCAGGATGGTGCGCGCCGCGCCCTCGACGTTCCCCGTCGCAATCTTCCGGATGAAACCCGGAATGTCGATGCTCGTGGGGCACACCTTGATGCAAGGGGCGTCGTGGCACATGAGGCAGCGGTTCGCCTCCACGGCAGCTTGGGACGCCGTGTAGAGCGGCTTTCCGTCGGGAAATACCTGCTCGCTCCTTTCGGCGGGGACGCGCTCCATCTCATCTCCGGGCTTGGATGGTGGATCCCTGTATCTCACGCGTCGCGGAGATAGGCCGCTTCCATGTGGATCTGCGACACGCGCCTCCCGGACGGCTCCCAAGCCGACGTCCAAATCGAAACCGATCGGATTCAGGCCATCGTCCCCCCAACCAACCGCACGGGCGACCGGCGAGGGGGCGCGTTGACGCCAGGGCTGGCCGAGCCCCACGTTCACCTGGACGCCGCCCTGCTCGGCGCCCGCGCGCCCAATCGCAGCGGCACACTTCGCGAAGGCATCGCGAATTGGGCGATGTTGCGGGCCGGTCTGACGGCAGACGACGTCAACGAACGCGCATCGGCCACGTTGCAGCAATATCGCCGCCACGGCGTGTTCCGCGTTCGAACTCACGTGGACACCGGGTCCGCGGTTGCGGTTGACGCCCTGCTCGCGCTCCGCGACGTCGAGCGCACACGTGGCACCGAGTTGCAGGTCGTCGCCTTCCCCCAAGAGGGCATTCTCCGCGCTCCGCAACGCCGTCGGGCCTGGGAGGACGCGGTCGCAAAGGGCTGCGACGCCGTTGGCGCCATCCCCCACTTCGAGCGGACGGCCGACGAGGGGCACGCGAGCGTCCGCCTCGCCTTCGACCTGGCCGAGCGCCACGGCTTGCCCGTCGACCTACACTGCGACGAAACCGACGACCCGTGGAGCCGCAACTTGGAGGTCGCCTGTGCCGAGGCGATCGACCGCGGTTGGAAGGGTCGCGTGGTCGCCGGCCACTGCACAGCGCTTCACGGCATGCCGGGCCCCTACGTCGCCAAGGTGTGCGAGCTGGTCGCCGAGGCCGGGGTCCAGGTCGTCGTCAACCCGCTCGACAACACGGTGCTGCAGGGTCGCTGGGACACGGGGCCCGTTCGACGCGGCCTCGCACCCGTCGCCGCGCTGTGGACGGCGGGTGCGTCCGTCGGCATCGGCCACGACTCCGTGGTCGACCCCTGGTACCGGCTCGGGACGGCCAACCTGCTCGACCCCGCTTGGTTGCTGGTTCACGTCGGCCATCTGACCTCCGAGGAACAGATGGGCCGCGTCTGGCGCGCCCTTTGGGACGACAATCACAGGGCGTTTGGCGGTGCGCCGGTCCCTCGTGTCGGGGAACGTGGACCCTGGCTCTGGTGGGCCGACGCCGACCCGGTCGAGATTCTCCGCACGCGCGCCCTGCCCGAACGCGTCGGGGCCTGAGCGAGGGCCTCGCCCGCGAGGCTCAACGCGCGGCTGACGCCACCTGCGCGTGGCGTCGCCTCAACTCGTCGAGGTCCGCGTCCTCGAATCGGCCGGCCACGGCTTGAAGGATGCGGTCCGCATGAAACAGAGTGCGGCTCCGCGAGGCCGGGTCGGCGGCGGCCTCCGCCACTTCCCCGAGAATGCGCAAACAGCGGAGGCTCACCGCCATGTCCGACGCCGCGTACTGGCGAATCTGCTCCATCGCCAAGTCGAGCAAATCCGCAAATGTCGGCTGCGGCACCCACACTTCCGCCGTCCCTTGCCGGTAGGCGGCGCCGCCAAGGGGCCGGTTCACGACCCGCAACAGCAGGCGACCAAGATGGTCGACGACCGTGGCCGCCGTGCTTGGGTCGTTGACCGCGGGCGACAGGGCCTTGAGCGCGATGTCGACGACCTGCCGAAAGCCGAACTCCGCGTCGTCCTGCATGGTGCGCTCGGGCCCGATGTCGACGCAGGCCAGCAGCTGGGTCGCGTCGACCGGAGCGCTCGTCGCCAGCAAGGCCGCGCCATTCGCCACGAAACCACCGTTCGGGCGTAGCAGGCGAACCCGCACGCCCACCGCGAGCAGGCTGTCGACGTCGACGAGTTGGATGTACCCGCTCCGATCGCTGCGGATGACGTGGTCGAGCCCGACGGGACCGGGATCGACCGACGGCACGCGGTCGGGCGGAAACACGGCGTCGAGGACGGCCTCGGCCTCCGTCGCAATGCGGTCGACGAGCACATTCGCCTGGATGCTCCGAACGATGTGATCGATGAACCGGACCAGGGCGCCCAACGAGACAAGCGCAAGGCCGAGTCCCCCCGTCACGGCGATGCCCGGGACAAAGGGCGGGTTCGACGTCGTCGCCCACACGACGGCCAGACAGTAGGCGAAGGTCCCCACGAACAATCCGAGCACGACTCGGCTCAGCCGGTCTCGCATGAAGCCAGCGAGCACCCGCGTGCTGAATTGCATGGACAACATCGACAGCGCGACGAGCAGGATGCTGTAGACGACCGACACGACGGACATCACCGCGCCAGCCGCCGTGGCCAGCAGGAGCTGCGCCGAGGCGGGTTCAGGCGCCAACCAGCGGCTCAACGTCCCCAGAGATGTTTCAGCGCCAGCACGCTCCACGATCGGCAGCAGGACGCCCGCTCCGAGCAAAGCCAGCAGTTCCAACGCCGGTAGGAACAGCAGGTTGGTGTTGAGGTCGTAGAACCACTTTCGCAGCCGAAAGCGCATGCCCATCAGACCCTCTCAGTGCGCGGCGCGACCGTGCGGACCCGTAGCGGGCCGATTTTCCACCCCACGCCAACGTCGTCGCGCCGGTGGCCAAGGTCACACCGCCAACCGACGAAGAACCCCATGTGCGCTCCTATCCGAACAGGTCGGCGTCCAGCATCGACAACCCGGCATCGACAACGCCGAGCCCGTGGTCCAATTCCTCGGTCGTGATGCACAACGGGGGGTTGCACATGAACGAACTGCCCTGAACGAGCGTGTACAGCCCGTGATCTCGGAAGTACTTCGCCAGCTTGCCCGAAGCGGGGTGCGTTTCGTTGTACCCACACAGCGGACGCCCCTCGCGGTCGCCGGCCAGCTCGACGATGCCGAACAGGCCGATGTTTCGGTGCGTCCGGACGCTCGGATGACGCCTTGCGAGGGCGGCCAGCCGACCCTCGAGGACCACGCCCATCTCCGCGGACCGCTCGACCAAGTTCTCCTCTTCCATGACGTCCAACACCGCATCCGCCACTTCGAGACAGAACGGATGGGCGTTGTAGGTCAACCCACCCCAGAACACGTTGGCCTCGAAGTGGTCCGCGATCCGTCGAGAGACGGCCATCGCGCCAAGGGGAACGTAGGAACTCGTCAGACCCTTCGCCATGGTGAGGATGTCGGGGACGATGTCGCCGTGCTCGAACGCAAACCACTTCCCGGTGCGGCCGAAGGCACACATCACCTCGTCGCACACGAGCAGGATGCCGTACTTGTCGAGGAGCGCACGCAATCCCCGCAGGTAGCCCCGCGGCGGGGGCAGGATGCCATTCGTTCCCGTCACCGTCTCGATGAACATCGCTGCGATGGTGTGGGGCCCTTCGAACCGGATCACCTCCTCGAGGTAGGTCAGGTGGTTGGCGACGAGCGCCTCTTCGTCGTCACCAAACGAGTACGTCAGCGGCCGTGGGTCCATCACCCGGACGACGCCCGACATGCCCGGCTCGTTGGGCCAACGCCGAGGATCCCCGGTGAGGCTCATCGCGCCGTGGGTGGCCCCATGGTAGCTCCGGTACCGCGCGAGAATCTTGTGGCGTCCGGTGAACAGCCGAGCCGCCTTGATCGCATTCTCATTCGCTTCCGCGCCCCCGAGCGTGAAGAAGACGCTGTCGAGGTCGCCTGGCATCTTGGCCGCCAGGCGCGCGCCGACCTTCGCGCGAATCGCGGTGGCCATGCCCGGACCGGCGAAGATCACGCGGTCGACGGCGTCCTTCATCCGCGCCTTGACGGCCGGGTGCCCGTGCCCGATGTTGACGCTCATGAGTTGGCTGTTGAAGTCGAGCCAGCGCTTGCCAGAGGGTTCGTAGAACCAAACGCCTTCGGCGCGCTCGAACGGAATCGGATCGATCTTGGCGCCCGCCGACCACGAATACATCGTGTGCCGGCGACACAACTCCACCATCTCTGCGGCGTCCATGGGGCCTCTTGGGTCGGGTTCTAGCTAGCCCGGCTCAAGGGGCTTGACAGTCGGAACCAGGTGACCATACTGGACATCCAGTCACCAAGGCCGCGATGGAATCCGACAAAGTCGAGCGCATCCTGGACGCCGCCACCGCGCTGTTTGCGCGCCTTGGCTTCCGGCGTACGTCGATCGACGAAGTCGCCGACCACGCGGGCATCGGCAAAGGCACCGTCTACCTGATGTGCGACAGCAAGGCGGACCTGTTCTACCAATGTGTCCACCGCCAGCTGCGCGACTGGGTTGCGGCGGTCAGCCGTCAGATCGACCCGCGTGTGCCGGCCGACGAGTTGCTGGCGCGCTGTTCGGCCGCGGCCGTCCTCTACTTAGAGGACCACCCGCTCGCGAAGGAGCTTGTTCTCGGGCACTACTTCGAGGTGCTCCCGCAGTGGCACGAGGAGTTGGAGCGGCTTCGCGAGTATGGGCGGCAAAACACCATCGAAATCGTCCAGCTTGGCATTCAGCAAGGACTCTTCCGATCCGATCTCGACGTCCCAGCCGTCGCCCGCGTTCTCCAGGAGATGCAGGCGGCAGGCCTGATCCTGTCCTTCCGCGAGCGGCGCCCCGTCGCTGACTTCGTGGCCGACTCGGCCGTCGCCCTGGACCTGTTGCTCAAAGGTCTCGTCGTCCGCTGACCCAACGATTCCCACAGGAGGTGTGCGATGAATACCCTGAGTGACTGGTTGACTGCTATGGTCAAATGGTTCAGCGTCGAGGACCGCCTCGACCAAGCGGTTCGGGTGGCGATGTTCCGCCAACCTGCCGCCAAGGCATTCTCCCTGTCGGCCTACGCCGATGCCGAGGGGACCGGCGAAGGGGCTGTCTTCGACCGCGCGCTCGCCAGGTCTGTCGACCCCGACGTGGAGCGCTTGATCCGCAAGCACCAAGAGGACGAGCGCAACCATGAGCGGTGGCTGATCGAACGGCGAGAGGCGCTTGGCCTCCCAGCCCAGCCCATCCCCTCCCATCTCCGCACGATCGAGGTGCTATCGGCCGAGGCCGGCAATCTACTGGACCTGCCGATGACCGAGGACCGCCACATCGCCGCCGTCTACGCGCTGCTTTACGTCGTCGAGGAGCGCGCGCTCGCCGAGTTCGCGAGCGCCGAGCGCGCTCTGCGGACGGCGGGCGACCCCGAAACGGCCGACCTCTTCGCCCGCATCGCGACCGACGAAGCAAACCACCTCCGGTACTGCGACGCCGTTGGACGCCGCTACGCCGGCCCGGCCTGGAACGGCTCCGTCGACGCGATGCGCGCCATCGAGCAGCGCGTCTACGCTCAGCAGCAGCGCGCATTCACGCGCTACGTCGTCGACTCCGGCCGCTTCGTCATGCCGCCCTGGATGCGGTTCGTGACGCTGCCAACCGTGGCGATGGCGGACTGGCTGCGTGGGCCGCGGACGGCAGCCGTGTAGGCGTTGCCGCCGCGTGGGCCTACGACATCCACGTTGCGTCTTTTTGCAGCGCCCATTTCGTCGTGATCTTTCGCTGGCGCGTCCAGAAGCGGAAGCCGTCCCAGCCCGTCAGGTTGCCCGCCCCGAAGCACGAGTCGTTCCAGCCGCCGAAGCCAAACGGCTCGCGGGGCACGGGCACGCCCACGTTCACCCCACACATGCCCGCGGACGTCGACCCCATCACTCGCCGGGCCACGTCGCCGCTCGTCGTGTAGACGGCGGCCGCGTTGCCAAACGGGTTGGCATTCTCGATACGCAAGGCCTCATCCAGGGTCGCTACGCGAACCACGCTGAGGACCGGGCCAAAGATCTCCTCGCGGACCGCGGACACGTCGGGCCCGAGGCCGTCGATGACCGTGGGTCCCACCCACCAGCCGTCCTCGGTTGGCCGGGCGCCGCGTCCATCCAACCGGACGCGCCCGCCGGCTCGCTCGGCGGCGTCGACGTACCCGACGATCTTGGTGCGGGCCGCCTCGGTCGTCACCGGGCCGATGTCCCTGCCGGGTACGAGCTTGCGGGCGCGCTCGACGATGGCATCGAGGATCGGGTCCACGTCGCCCACCGCAAGCAGCACGCTCGCGGCCATGCACCGCTGGCCGGCGCACCCGGCGAAACTGGCCACGACGTTTTCGGCCGTGAGCGCCACGTCGGCGTCGGGCACGACCACGAGGTGATTCTTCGCGCCGCCAAGGCAAAGGGCGCGCTTACCGGTCGCGCACGCCCGCCCGTAGACGGCCTTGGCCACAGGCGTGCTGCCGACGAAGCCGAGCGCGGCGATTCCTGGATGGTCGCACAGGGCTTCAACGACCTCGCGGCCGCCCTGCACGAGATTCAGCACACCCTTCGGCAGGCCAGCCTCCGTCAGAATGGCCGCCAGCCGCTGTGACGAGAGCGGTACGCGCTCGCTGGGCTTGAGTACGAACGCGTTGCCGCCCACCAAAGCCTGCGGCAACATCCACAGCGGGACCATGAACGGGAAGTTGAACGGCGTGACGCCGGCGACGACCCCGAGCGGCTCGTCGACCACTTCGCATCGAACGCCTCGACTCACCTCGAGATGGGTTCCCGCGGCGAGGTTGGGCAGGGAGCAACCGAACTCCATGCACTCGACGCCCTTCTCGACCTCGGCCCGCGCCTCTGCGAAGATCTTGCCGTTTTCGTGGCTGACGAGCCAGGCCAACTCGTCGATGTTCCGCATGACGAGTTCGCGGGCCATGTAGAAGATGTGGGCACGCTCGCGCATCGGCCACATCGCCCATTCGCGCTGGGCTTCCGTCGCGACGCGGACGGCGTGGTCCACGTCGCCCGCCGTTCCAAACCGCACCGAAGCCATCGGACGGCCCCACCGCGGATTGTGAATCGGCGCGACGGTGTCGCCTGACGGCTCGACGAAGGCGCCGCCGATGAAGTTCCGTGCATCGGCAAATGGCGTGAACGCGTCCGACGTCGCGCGAAAAGGCTCAATCATGCCGCACCTCTGAGACAGGCGGCCTATCCAGGTGGCGGGCGCGCCGCGGGGGGCGCCCGACCACGGCGGTCATCCTCGATCGACGGGCGTCGCCACATCGCGTGAGTTGCGAAGCTTCTGGGCCGCCCAATAGGGCGCAAACGGCTTGCGAGGCAGGTATTTGCCCGTCCCGCGCTCGGTCCGCAGCGCGCCATCGGCCCAAACCACCCGGCCGCGCGACAGCGTCACCGCCGCGTTTCCGGTCACCGACATTCCTTCGTAGATGTTGGCGTCGATGTTCTGGTGGTGTGTCTTCGCGGAGATCGTCCGCGTCTTCGCCGGGTCCCAGACGACGATGTCGGCGTCCGCCCCCGGTACGAGCGCACCCTTCTGCGGCAAGTGGAAGATGCGCGCCGCGTTCGTCGATGTCACCGCCACGAACTCGCTCGGCGTCAGGCGACCCGTGCGGACTCCGTGCTCCCACAACACGCTCATCCGGTCCTCGACGCCGCCCGTCCCGTTCGGAATCTTGCGAAAATCGTCGCGGCCCGCGCGCTTCTGGTCCGTGCAGAAGCAGCAGTGATCGGTCGCCGTCGTCTGCAACATACCCGCTTGGAGGCCCTTCCACAGCGCCGCCTGATGTTCTTTGCTCCGGAACGGCGGGCTCATGACGTAGTGGGCCGCGCGGTCCCAATTCGGGTCCCGGTACACGCTGTCGTCGATGACGAGGTGCTGGCTGAGCACTTCGCCGAACACCCGCTGCCCCTCGAGCCGGGCCCGCGTGATGGCCTCCAGCGCGTCGATGCAACTCGTGTGCACCACGTAGAGCGGCACCCCGAGCACTTCCGCGATGCGGATTGCGCGGTTGGCGGCCTCGCCCTCCACCTCCGGAGGACGGCTCAACGGGTGGCCTTCGGGTCCACGGAAGCCGCGGTCGTAGACGTCCTTTTGCAGCGTCCACACGAGCTCACCGTTTTCGGCGTGAACGGTGCAGAGGGCACCCAGTTCGGCGCAGGTCTTGAAGCTGTTGACCAGCGTCTCGTCGTCGCACATGATGGCGCCTTTGTACGCCATGAAGTGCTTGAAGCTGTTGACGCCGTGGTCGCGGACGAGCGAGCGCATGTCGCGCTGCACGTCGTCGCCCCACCAGGTCACGGCAACGTGGAAAGCGTAGTCCGTAGCGGACTTCTCCGCCCAGCCGCGCCACATATGAAACGCGTCGAGCAGGCCTTGTTTGGGGGCAGGAATCACGAAGTCGATGATGCTCGTGGTCCCGCCTGCGGCGGCCGCGGACGTGCCGGAAAAGAAGTCCTCCGACGCCACGGTGCCCATGAACGGCAATTCCATGTGCGTGTGCGGATCGATGCCGCCAGGCATCACGTAGGCCCCGCCGGCTTCGATGACCTTGGCGCCGGCCGGGTCCAACCCGGGGCCAACTTCGACGATGGTCTCGCCGACGATGCGAACGTCGGCGCGGGTTTCGGACTCCGCCGTGACGACGGTGCCGCCCCGGATCAACGTGGACGACATCTCAACCCCGCTTCGTCAGGTCCTGGTAGGCGTCGGGACGGCGGTCCCGGTAGAACTGCCAGGTGTTGCGCACTTCGTCGATGACCGAAAGGTCGAGGTCGGCCACGACCAACTCGTCGTTGTCTTCCGAGCCCTGGGCGACAAAGCGACCGCGGGGGTCGACGAAGTAGCTGGAGCCATAGAACTTGCCGATATTCCAGGGCCCTTCGGTGCCGACGCGGTTGATGGCGCCGACGTAGTACCCGTTCGCCACGGCGTGGGCGGGCTGCTCGAGCTTCCACAGGTACTGGCTCAGGCCTGCGACCGTCGCCGACGGATTGAACACGATTTCGGCGCCGTTGAGGCCAAGCGCGCGCGCGCCCTCGGGGAAGTGACGGTCGTAGCAGATGTAGACGCCGATCGTTGCATAGCGGGTCTTGAACACCGGATAGCCGCCGTCGCCGGGGGTGAAGAAGAACTTCTCCCAAAACCCTGCAACTTGCGGAATGTGCTGTTTGCGGTATTTGCCGAGGTAGCTGCCGTCGGCATCGAGGACCGCAGCCGTGTTGAAGTAGACGCCGCGCTGCGCGCGCTCGTAGATCGGCACCACCATCGCCATGTTGTACTGGCGACAAATTGGCGCGAGACGGTCGACCGTCGGGCCAGGAACGGCCTCCGCGGCCTCGTACCAGCGGCGGTCCTGCGACGGGCAGAAATACGGGCCGTTGAAAATCTCCTGGAGGCACAGGATCTGGACGCCCTTCTTCCCAGCGTCGTGGATGAAGGGCAGGTGTTTCTGGAACATCGCCTCCTGGATGTCAGCGACGGGGCGCGACTCGTCGTTGATGGGGTTGCTGCACTGCACCAAGCCGCAGCGAACGAGGTCGGCCATCCATTCCTCCTGCCGCCACGTGGCGGTGGCGCACCCTACAGGACTGGCGGCCGGCGCACAAGGCCGAGTGAGGCTTCAAGCCCCCGAACGCGGCGTCCCGACGGGTCAACTTCCGCCAGAGTTCCCCCGAGCGTCAAGGCTGGCGCGCCAGACCGACTCGCCCTGTTCGCGGATCGTCGCCTCGCCTTCGGCGACAGACGCGCAGGGCACGTTCGCTTCCAGCAAGACCCGATGGGCCTCGCGCGCGGCCGTCCAGGCCTTGGCCACGGCGTCCTTGTCAGGGTGGGTGAGGCTCGTATCCACCTCGACCAACACGGAGGCGCGTTGCGTTCGGCATCGAGCGTGCGAACGGTCAAACGCACCGAGCACCTCACCGGCCGCCTTACCTGTTTCCTTTCAGCGACCCTTCCACACAGGAGGACGTTTACCGACGAACGCCGCGATTCCCTCGGCCGCGTCCTCCAACTCGAGATTGCGCCCAAGCTCGCCAACCAGGTAGGTCAGGGCCTCGTCCGCGTCCATCGTCGCGGCGCGCTTCAACGCGACCTTGCCCCGGGCGAGGACGATCGAAGAGTGGCGAACGATCCGCAGCGCGAGCGAGCGCGCTTCGCAGACCGCGTTCCCAGGGGTCGCGACACGATTGGCGAGCCCGATCGCGACGGCGCGAGCCGCGTCGATGGGATCACCGGTCAGCGCCAACTCCGTGAGAGCCACCGCGTGGATCTTTCGCATCAACGGCGCCGAGACGATCCAAGGAAACAGTCCCAACCGCACTTCGGGCGTGCCGACCCGGGCTCCCGCATCGATCACGGCCAGGTCGCTCGCGGCCACAAGGCCGATGCCGGCGCCAAACGCGTCGCCGTTGACGGCCGCGATCACCGGCAACGGGCAATCCGACAGCGCGGTCAACAACATCGCAAAGCGCTCGCGGGAGCCACCGCCGCCACCCAATCCGGCCGTGAGGTCGGCGCCGCTACAAAAACACGGTCCGGCGCCGGTCAGCACGAAGGCGCGAGCACCCGCATCCGGGTTCGCTACGGCGTCCAGGAGGGCGTCCACAAGGTCCGGCGACAGGGCGTTGCGCCGGTCGGGTCGGTCCAGGGTGAGCACGGCGATGCCGTCGGCGTCGACGTCCTTGCGCAGCAACGGCGCCCCCCACCTCGGCGTTAGCGCACGCCCATGCGCATTGCCATCGTCGGCCACGGCCGCCTAGGACAGGTCCTCGCCCGCACGCTGGCGGTCCGCCATCCGGTCGTGTGCCCAGGCCGGGACCCGATCCCATTGGACGTCGACGTCGTCTGGCTTGCGGTTCCCGACGCCGCCCTCGCGGAGGTGGCACGACGCCTGCCGCCCCACGCCGTTGCGCTGCACAGCGCAGGGACCTTTGACCACCACATCCTTCGGCCCCATCGGCCGGCGGTCCGCCTGCACCCCATGATGACCTTCGCGCGGGGGGCCCCCGCGCCATCGGGAGTCGTCCCCGCCGGACTCATGGGCGACCCGGAGGCCGTCGGCGTAGCGCGGTCCCTCGCGGCAGACTTGGGCTGGACCCCGTTCGACATCCCCGGCGACGTGCGTCTCGTCCACGCCGCCGCCGTGCTTGCCGGCAACGGTGCCGCCCAACTGACGGTTGACGCGATGACCTTGTTGCGCGCCGCCGGCGTCGACGCCGACGTCCTCGGACCCCTCGTCCGAGCCAGCGTCGCGGCCGTCCTCAAGGATGGGCCCGACGCCCGCACAGGGCCCGCACGTCGGGGCGACGCCGGCACGCTTGCCCGCGCGCGCACCGCCTTGATCGAGGCGGACCTGCCTGCGATCCTGCCGCTCTTCGATGCACTCGCTGCCCGTGGACGCGTGAACTGACCGGCCCGCGGTCAATTGGCGGTGCAAGTGCACCGAGAAGGCGCATGGGCGGGCTTGTCACCCGCCGAAGTGCGGCTACCTTGGAACCATGAGGCCTCCTTCGGGGTTCTCAGCGCGAGGGGGGCAAATGCTCGACGCATTCATCATCGAACGCAAGCGACGTGAGCAGGAGGCGGCCGAGCGGCCGACCCTGCAGTTGCCGCTGCCGGTGTTGGAGGACGTCGCCGCCCCCAAGCCAGACAAGGACGAGCCCCGCGGCAGCATCGAGGTCGTTTGCACCGACGTCGGAGACGCCTTCCGCATCTGACCTTCCCGCCCGCGGGTGGTCAGTCGTCGGGCTCCCACGTTAGCGGCGCCGCCCGCGAAGGAACGTCGATGGCGCGCCCCAACAAGACTGCCCGCTACAAGGCCCGCCTGAAGGCCAAGTACACGAAAGAGCGCATGCGCAAGGCGAGCCGACTCGTCAAGCGCCGCGCCGGTGGCCGCCTCGTCAAGCGCGAGCGCAAGGCCTGAACTGGCTCCTTCTGCTGGCCTGCCATCGGAGCACGCCCGCAGCGCCTCCGACCGGTGACCTCGTCCTACGTGGTGGGACCGTGGTCGGTGTCGGCCTTGCCGACGTTTGGATGTCGGACGGGACGATTCGCGCGGTAGGCGCCGTCGACGCCCCAGGCGCCGCGGAATTGGACGCGACCGGCCTCTGGATCGCACCGGCCGTCATCGACGCCCATGTGCACCTCGCGTATCTGCCCCAGGCGGCCGAGATGGCCGACGGAGGCGTCGCCGGGGCCGTCGATCTCGCTGCGCCCCTGACCTGGCTTCCGCCAACGGTCCCCATCACGATGCGCGCTGGGCCCATGGTCACCGCCGTCGACGGGTACCCGACGACGAGTTGGGGAGCCGACGGCTACGGCACGGAGTGCGCCGACGCGTCCGCAGCAGCAGCAGCCGTCGAGCGGCACATCGCAGCGGGTGCCACCGTCATCAAGTTGGCTGTCACAGGGGAACCCACCCTGACGGACGACGCCCTGGCCGCGGCAGTGGCCGCGGCCCGCAACCATGGCGTGCCCGTCGTCGCCCATGCGCTCAGTGACGTCGACGCGCTGCGAGCCGCGCAAGCCGGCGCTGACATCCTTGCGCACAGCCCGGTGGGTGCGCTTTCGCCCGCCACCGTCGCGGCGTGGGCCGATCGCGCGGTCATCAGCACGCTTGGCGCGTTCGGCGCCGCACCCACCGCAACGGCCAATCTCGCCGCCCTGCACGACGCTGGCGCCACGGTCCTGTACGGCACCGACTTCGGTAACAGCACGAAACTCGGCATCGACGTCGACGAGCTCAGTCGCATCGCGGACGCGGGCCTAGGACCCGCCGGTGCACTGGCCGCAGCGACCTCCGGGCCCGCCGAGGCCTTCGGGTTCGACACGCTCGGCAGCCTCGCCGTCGGAAAGGCCGCGAGCGCGCTGCTGCTCGAAGGGGATCCCACGGTCGACGTCACCGCTTGGGGACGCCTGCACACTGTCATCATCCAGGGCGCTGTGCGAAGCGCCCCTTGAGGCTCAGTACTGGGTGAGATCCAAGCCGGCTTCGCGCGCCACGACAGCGAGGCCCTTCTTGTCGATCGTGCGCATCGCGCGGGTGCTCAGGCGCAGCGTGACGAAGCGCTTGCCCTCTTCCCACCACAGTTTCTTGACCTGCAGGTTGGGAAGCTGACGACGCTTCGTCTTGATGTTCGAGTGCGACACGCTGTTGGCGACGCGGGGCCGCTTGCCGGTGACGACGCAGACGCGCGCCATGTCTTGCTCCCTGGCCCATGGGGCCGAACGGCCGGCTCGCTAACGCCAGTCGGTCCCCCGACGCAAGCTCAACGACGCTCGCGGGGCCGTTGACCCAACGCGCCAAGGAGGGTTGCCCGTCGGATCGGCATTCCGACCCACGCCCAACCTAAGGGCAACGCCGGGGCCGCCCCCACGCCGCACGCGACGACGAGCATGCCCTCCGCGGAGGCAAGGGCAAGCTCCGCAGCCACCTCCGGAACGGCGAGATCACCCACGATCGCATCGCTCGAACCTTCGCGCACCACCTCCCACCCATCGTGGGCAAGCGTGCCAGCGACGGCTTCCGCGAACATCGTGTCGCCGACCACGCGCAAACGTCCAGGGCGGCCGACCGGCGCACGCGCGCGCGGCACGCCGGGCCACGCCAGCCGAATCGCGGGACTCAGCCCGTCCCACGACGTCGTCCAGCTCGCGCCCAACGCTGCCAACTCAGAGGGGGCTGCAGGCAGGTCCACCCTGGCGCGCGGTGGGCCACGCACCACGATGGCGACGCCGTCGCGGTCGCGCGCTGCGTGCAAATCGATGGTTGCCGGCCGACGGGGGTCCCCAACCCCCCGAAGCGCCGCCGCGATGGCGCGCGCCGCTGTTGACAGCTCGGTGGCGATCTCGAGGTCGCCAGGCTGGATGTCGAGCTTGGCGGGCGCGAGCCGCTGGCCGGCGAGATCGACGCCCTCCTCGACGACCCTGGCGACGAGCACCGGCGCCAACCGATACCGCTGGCCTTGGGCAAGGTCGCGCAGGTGGCGAATCGTCGCCGACAACCGCCGGGCCGCCTCCAAGGCGACCTCCAGCCGCGTGGCCTCGGGATGGGTCATCGCGAGCAGTTCCACCCGGCCGAGCAGCACGGACATCGGGTCGCTCGCTTCGCGTGCGACGCGCTCGGCAAACGTCGCAGCGGCCGACGCGCACGCATGGGCCAGTTCAGCGCTCCGCGCCGCTTCTGCGAGAGTTCGATCGACGAGGGACAGCGTCAGCCCGCCTGACGTGGATGGCGCAAGGTCCACCACGAGCAAGGCGCGACCGTCGGTCGCCCACAACACACCCTGGGCCGACGTCGCCCACCGGCCTGCCAGCAGCGCATTCACACGGCCGGCCTCCGAGGGCCTGAACGCCGCGGCGAGCGGTTCACCGACCTGGAAGGGCCCCCCAGGACTGGCGCAGACGACGCCAGATGCGTCCAACTCCACCCTGGCAAGTCCGACGTTTGTCGACGGGCGTGATCCGGGCATCGGCGGAGCCCGTAGCAGGTCAGGAAACGGCGACGCACACCAGATCGCCGCGAATCACGACGGGTCGGGTGGCAAGTTGAATCGATGGATCGACGAGGCAGCTTCCGTCACGGACGTCGTAAGACCAGCCATGGTACGGGCAGGTCACGACCGTGCCCTCCAGGTGTCCGTCCGCAAGGGGCCCCCCCGCATGGGCGCAGGCCGCGGGAAGGCAGAACACGTCGTCGCCAACGCGGGCGAGCAGCCAGGCCGCCCCACCGGCACGAATCTCGCGCAGCCCAGCGACGTCCGAGAGCCGCGCCACGGCCACAAAGCCGTCTTCGGCGAGGTCGGGAGGCGTGACGAATGTCGCGGCCCCCTTTGCAGCTGGGGCGTGCTCCGCGGGACTTCGGCGCACACGTCGCCAGATCCGACGGCGAATCCCGTCAGGTCTACCGATCACCAGCCGACGGAACCACCCCAAACACCGCCTCCCGCTCCAGCCCGTTATGCCGGCTCGGCCCAACGGGTCGAGGTGCATCAACCCTCCCGCGGCCCAGGACACGCGCAATGTACCGTTTCCTCGTGACTCTCCCCGTCCTCGGATGTGCGCCGCCCCCGGCCGTCGAAATCGCCGTCGAAGACACGGGCGCACCGCCCCCGTCGGTGCTCATCGTGCACCCCGAGCCCGACGCCACGGTCAAGCTCAGCGACGACTGTCTCCTCGACACCATCGTGGCCGTGGACATCGACAACTTCGAGCTGACCACACCCGACCCCACCAACGTGGAGCCCGGCAAGGGGCACTGGCACCTCATCCTGCGCGACGACGGGACGTACACCCCCGTCTCGGCCCAATCGGCCAAGATCGCGGCGGCCGGCTTCACGCCGAACACCATTGTCCGCATCCGCGCCACCCTCCAGGCCAGCGACCACAGCGACCTTGACATGTTCCCGGACTGGGAGGACTTCGTCGAGATTTTCATCATGGACAACGACGCGGGAAGCTGCGCCGACACGGGGACCTGAACGGGTGACTACGAACGGCCCCAGTCGCCGCTACCACCTGCGCGCCCTCGTCGGACAGGGCGCGTTCGGTGAGGTGTACCTGGCCGAGTTGGACTCCGGCGCTGGTTTTCGCCGGAAAGTCGCACTCAAGATGTTGTCGGCCGACGTCGCAAAGATGCGTGAGGCAAGCCGCCGCATCCGCGACGAAGCCCGCATCCTCGGACGCCTGAGCCATCGGCACATCGTCGCCGTCAGCGACCTCGTCAAGTTGGGCGACCGTTGGGCCGTCGTCATGGACTACGTGCCCGGAGCAGACGTCGAACAGGTCGTGGACGTCCTGCACCGGGCGAACGCACCGTTCCCGAGCAGCGCCGCGCTCGAAGTTGGCGCCGCCATCGCAAGCGCGCTGGACGCGGTGTTCAAGGCCACCGACGACGACGGCCGACTCCTCAACGTCCTTCACCGCGACATCAAGCCCTCGAACGTCCGGATCAGCCCCGACGGCGAGGTCAAGGTCCTCGACTTCGGCGTGGCCCGCGTCGACATGGAGGAGCGCGAAGCGAAGACGCGCGCCCAAGGCTGGATCGGCACCGAGCGGTACATGTCGCCAGAGCGCATTCTCCTCGAAGGGGACACGGCGGCCGGCGACGTCTACGCCACCGCAGCGAGCGTCGTCGAGATGCTTCTCCTGCGCCCGCTCGGCCGCACCCCCGTCCTCGAGGACCGCCACCACGCCTTCGTCGATGAAGCCCTGGCCGAGGCGCGCCCCCGCCTGGTCGGGCCGCCCGAAGTCATCGAGGAGGCGCTCGCCTGGCTACAGGCGGGTCTGGCGGCGCGCCCGGCCGACCGGCCTGCCGCTGGCGACCTGGCCGACGCGCTGTCGCGCCTCGCCCGACGCCTGGAAGATGAGCCGCTTCAGCCCTTCGCGCGCCGGTTCATGCCCATCGTCGTCGAATCCCTCGGCGCCGCCCCCAAGCCCGTCACCGGCATCCTCGTCGAGGACAGCGAGGCGAGGGAGGGCAACGAGGGTGGGACGCCGCCGCTCGAGACCGGAACCGACCGGACCCTTCTCGAATTTGCGGACGGCGCCCCACCCGTGCGGCGATGGTGGGTGCCCGCGCTCGGGTTGGGTGCGGTGGTCGCCATCCTCGCCATCGTCGTCGTCGGTCTTTGGACGTTCACGCCGGGCCCGGGATCCGAACCGCCGGTGCCGACCCTTGCGTCGATCCCAGCGCCCGTCGTTGCGGAGCCCGTCCCAGAGCCCGCTCCGGCCCCTCTTGAACTGACCCCCACCGCGGTCGCGGCCGCCTCCGTTGCGGAGGCGCCACCCTCGTCGGCCCCTCGGCCCCGCCCGGCACCCGCAGTTGCTCCGACGCCCGCTCCCGCTGTCGCGTCCGGACCCCCGGTCGAGCGCGCGCTCGTTTCCCTCAAGGACGCGTCCAGCTTGGTTGTGACCTGCGGCACCGTCGTCGCCAACGGCACGGCCTCCGTACGGCTACGCAACGCGCCTTCGGGCACCTGCAACGTCCAGGCGTCCTACCTTGGCAATGACTACACTGCGCGCATCGCGTTGGACCGACCCCGCGAATTCCACTGCACAGTCTCTGGCGGAGCGCTGGCATGCCCCTGATTTCTTGGCTCAGCTCGCTCGCATTCGGCGCGGACGTCGTCTGGTTGGAGGCACCGTCCGATTCTCTCCGCGCCCGCGTCGCGGAAGCCGCCGGCGCAACGCGGGGCGACCTCGCTCCCATCGATCTCCGCAGCGCTTCGACCCAATGGACGCCCGCCGATGACGAGAGCCTTCGCCGGCTCGAGGTCGCCCTCAAGGACGTCCGCGCCTATGAAGCGCGCCTCGATGGCGAGCTCGTCATCCTTCGCGACCTCGCTGGCCCCATCGCCGGCGTGACGGCGCTGCGCGACGAAAACGACCGCGACCGCCTCTTCGCCGCCCTCGCGTACCAGGGTTTCGCCGCCAACCGCTACTTCGACACCGGGCTACCCACGGACCCCGAGGCTGCGCCTTTTCGGGTCGAGTTCAACGGGTTGGTCGTCGAGCGCCCTTGGGCGAACGCTGTCGCCCTGACGCCGACCCGAGAAATCACCCCCTACGACATCGCCGAAGCGCCACAGCGCGTGGCTTTTGCTCGCGTCCGCGACGCCGTACTCCAGGCGTTGCCAGCGAGCGTCACGCCCAAGGACCTCCCAGCGGGCGCAACGTTCTGGGTCGACGGTGCCGCCGCACAGGTCGGTGCTTCAGGGAACGTCAAGGTGACGCCCGGGCGTCACCTCTTTGCCGCGGTCCTGGACGACCGCGTCGTCGCGCGGTGGGACGTCACCCTGGCCCCTGGCACCTCGATCGACGCGACGGTGCCCCTTTCCGACGCCGTGTGGGACGCCTTCATCGCCAACCTCGGCCCCGACGTCCAGGTGCCCGAAGCCGTGGCCGCCAACGTCAAGGCGCTTGGTGGCGAGGTCTGGCTCGCACGTCCCAACGGTTCCAGCGATGCCACCCTCTTCGTCCTGACCCCCGACGGCGTCCGCAAGGGCGAACTGCCGAAGCCGCAATCGGATTCCGATATGGTGCGCGTCAGCTTCGCCGTTGGCGCCACCGCCGGCTGGATGTCGAGCGGCGATTTCTACACCCAAGACCCCGTGACCTACGCGCCTACCAAGGCCGCGGTGAACTCACCCACGGCGGCCTTGGACGTCGGCCTCGACGTCGACTTCGGCGTCGCCCGCATTGGCGCCGGCGTCGCGACCTTGGCCGCCTTTGGTCACCCCGCCATCTCCGGCGAGGGCCAGAGCATCTTCCGACCGTACCCCCACGTTCGCGCCGGATTGAAGTGGGTTCAACTGTCGGGCGGCTACCTGCTGCCCTACCACCCGGCTGCGGGCCTGCACGCGACCCTTCCGGTGGCGGGGGCCTTCGAGCTGCGCGCCAACGGTGTCCTTGGCTTCCCAGGCGAGCTCACACGGGACGACGGGACCGTGTACGCGACCCACCTGACCCCATTGGCCGACGCCGGCATCGGCCTTCGTTTCTGAGCCAGCGTCAACGCGTGTGATGATGACTTGCCGCGTCAAGCGCTTCTTTCATTCGCTACCTGAAGAATCTGCTTGATTGCGCGTGCCTGACGTGGCAAAACGCCCCATGCACCCGCGCCCGATTTGGGGATGGATTGCGCTCGCGCTTGTCGGCGCGCGCGCGGGCGCGACGGGTGCGTCCCCGACGCCACCCATCGATCCGCATGGCGTCTGCGAAGTTCCCGAACCCACCGATGCACCCAATACCGAAGCGTTGAGGAGTGCTCTCGCGGTCGGCGACGCCCACACCGCCCGCCATGTCGCGGAGCAACTGGTCGCCGGAAGCAAGGGTCGCGAGCGCGACGCCGCGCGATTCGTCCTCGGGACGCTGCTCGCCGAGGAACATGATTGGCGCGCCGCAGCCGAGGCCTTCGGGCCGGTCCGGTCGGGGGGCGGACCGCTCGCCCGCCACGCCGCCGTTGCCGAGGCCGACGCCCACCTCCGGTCCGGACACCCCAAAGGGGCCCTGAAGGCCTGTGCCGGGCTCGACCCCGACAGCGACGAGGGGCTGGATTGCCTCGCCATTCGCGCCCGTGCATCGGCCAAGCTTGGGGACGCGACTGCAGCGCTGGACGCCGCCGACGCCTGGGACCGAGCTCACCGCGACCACGCGATGACCGAACACGTACGGCTCGACCTCGCGCTACGGCAATCCCCTGGGCCAGCCGCGGCGCGGACGCTCCGCGACCTCGCGCTTCACCACACGGCCCCAGTGACCGGGCGAACGGCCGAAGCCGCGTTGGCGCGCATGGCAGCCGCCGGCGTCGCCGAGGCTATTTGGCCGGACGACCTCGCCACCTGGGCGGCCCGCGCCATCTCGCTCCGCGACGACCGACGTCGCGACGAGGCCTGGAACGCCTTCGAGGTCGTCCGCACCCGAAAGGACGAAGAACCGTGGGCCGCCCGCTGGGTCGATGAGTCAGTGGAGCGCTTCGCTTCGGCCACGCACCGGTGGGACGACCTCCTGACCCTCTGGCAGGCCAACTGGAATGCGGAAGAGAGCGGCGAAGCCGCTTGGGGCCTGTTCCGGGTCAACGTCAAGGCCGGGAACATCGCCGAGGCCGCCCGTTGGGCCGCCGTCGGGCGCGACCGCTTCTCGGGCCGGGGTCCCTGGCGCCGCCAGGAGGAGGCCCAAGGGCGTGCGCTCTTCGTTGCCGGCGACCCGAAGGCCGCTCGCGAGCGATTCGAGGCCGCAGCGCGCCAAGGTGGCATGGACGGCCGCCGGGCATCGCTGTTGGCGGGGGTCGCCACGCTCGCATCCGGCGACGCATGGGGCGCGCTCGAGCGCTTCCAGCAACTCGCGGCACGCGACCCCATCCAACGCGCTGCCGCCCTCTACTGGACGAGCCGCGCCCATACCGTGCTCGAATCGGCGACGGCCGCCAACGAAGCCTGTGCCGCCGTCCACACCGTGGATCCAACCGGTTGGTACGCCACGCTGTGTCGCGGCGCAGGCGGCCGAGACGGTCGATGGCCGCAGCCAGACGAAGGCGCGATCGTCGACGCCGACTGGACCTTGGGCGACCCGCTTCGGGACCTGCCTTGGGGCCCGGGGCCCGGACCTTGGTTTGACGACGCGACCGCGCGGGAGACGCTCCGCGCCACCGCCCTGACTACGGGCTCGGACTGGCCCGACATGCTTGCCGCCGCGGACCTCGCAGGCGTCGGCCTGTACGAACGGTCCGGGCTGTTGCTCGGCCGCGTGTGGGAGGGCGAAAGCCATTCGACCCGCGGCTCCAGGCGGCCGGATCTGGACCCGCGCCAATGGCGCTTCCTGTTCTGGGCCGCCCGCGACGCGTACCATGCGGCCAAAACGACCCCCGCGATCGTGAACTTGTCCCAGCCCGACGAGGCGCGAGATCAAGCGCGGCGCCTCGGCTGGCCGCTGGCTTTCGGCCGCCAGGTCTGGAACGCGTCGTCGACGGCGTCTGTCGACCCCTACCTCGTGCTCGCGCTGATGCGGCAAGAGTCGACGTACCGGGCCACCGCGCGCAGCCGGGTCGGCGCCCGCGGACCCATGCAGGTGATGCCGCGCACCGGCGCGCTGCTCGCCGACCGCATCGGCGACCTTCATTTCACTGCGGCAGATCTCGACGACCCCGTCGTCGCCGTTCGCTATGGCGTCGACTACCTCGGGCGCCTTCTGGACCGATTCGAGGGGCATTGGCCGGTCGCCGTGGCCGCCTACAACGCCGGACCGACCCAAGTGAGCGCCTGGGCTGCAGGAGGCGACAAGATGGACGTCGCCACCTGGGTGGAGATGATTCCAGTGCGCGAGACGCGGGACTACGTAAGAAAGGTGGGAGCGGGGTACGCCACGTACTTGGAGCTCTACCTGCCTGGCGACTCCCGACCCGCGTTCCCGCGGCTCCCAAGCCAGGACCACCCAGACATCGTCGACTTCTGACGGAGACGCCGTGGCCGGACTGAAATTCCATGCCCGAACCGACGTGGGCCTCAAGCGCAAGCAGAACGAGGACTCCCTGCTCGCGTCGGAAGAGTACGGTCTGTTCGTCGTGGCCGACGGCGTGGGCGGTCGCAAGGCCGGTGAGCTCGCAAGCGCCATCACCGTCAATACCTTTCAGGCCTATGGCCCCGGCCTGAAAGAAGCCGTCGACCACTACTCGGCGGACCCCAACCGCGAGACGCGAAACGCCGTCCTCCAGCTGCTCGATGAGGCCTGCAACGCCGCCAGCCGTCGGGTCTACGAAGCCGCGTCGAGCACCGGTCGTCAAGGGATGACGACGACCCTGGTGGCCGCCGTCGTCGGCGGCGGCGCGGCCTTCCTTGGCCATGTTGGCGACAGCCGAATCTACCTGCTGAGAGACGGCGTCCTCAAGCAGCTCACCGAAGACCACAGCATGATCAACGAGTTGATCAAGTCCGGCATGTTGGCCTCCGCCGACGCTGCTCAGTCTCGTTACCGGAACGTGATCACGCGAGCGATCGGCCTGTACCCGACCGTCCGTACGGACACGATGCACGTCGAACTGCTCGACGGCGACCGGCTCCTCCTCTGCTCAGACGGCCTGCACGACATGGTGCCGGAGCCCGCACTCACGCAGATGCTCGGCGCCAAGCGCCTGGCGACCGGCGTCGACCAACTCATCCAGGCCGCCCTTGACGGCGGCGGACGCGACAACGTCACGGTCGTCGTGCTCGAACCCGACGCGATGTTGGAGGCCGAAACCGTCGCCGCCCGCGCCCGAGCGATGGAGACCCTGTTCCTCTTCTCCGACCTCCCCGGCCCCGCTCGCCTCCGCGTTGGCACCATCGTGTCCGAGCGCTTCGTCGGACCCAACGAGGTCGTGGTGCGCCAAGGCGAGGCCGGCGACACCCTCTTTGTCGTCGTGCAGGGCGAATTCGGTGTCTGCGTCAACGGCAAGGAAATCAACGTGTTGACGGCCGGTGAGCATTTCGGGGAGTTGGCGCTCGTCGACTCCGAACCGCGGTCTGCCGACATCGTGGCCAAGGGCTTCGGGCATCTCATCGGCATCGACCGCGCGGCGCTGCAGGACTTCTGCCTCGTGGAGCCGGCCCTCGGCAACCAGCTGCTATGGCGCCTCATCGCCACGCTCGGACAACGTTTGCGGCAGGCCAACGAGCGCCTGGCGCGCAACTAGATCGTGGACGTCGACATCGCGGTCAGTCCCGACGCGGACGACCGGTTCATGGTCTGGGCGCTCGTGAATCGGCGCGTTGACCTTGGCCCCTTCCGCACGCGTGTCCGATTCGCGGACACCCAGGCGCTCAACGAGGCCGCGGCCAGCGACCATCCCCCTCACGTCTGTGCCATCTCCGCGGCCGCATGGCCCCGCCTGGCCCACCGCTACGACCTGCTGCCCCACGGTAGTTCGTTCGGCGACGGCTACGGGCCTGTCGTGATCGCCAGCGAGCCGATGTCCGTCGACGGCCTGCGAGGCCTGCGGATGGCCATCCCGGGCGCCCAGACGACCGCGTGGTTGGTCGCTCAGCTGCTCCTGCCTCCCGTGCTGCCCACCGTCGTTCCCATCGTCCCCAACGGCGCCGCCTTCGAAGCGCTCCGCACCGGCCGGGTGGACGCGGCCCTGCTCATTCACGAAGGCCGCATGACGTTCGCGGAGCAGGGTTTCCACCAGGTCGTCGACCTCGGGGCCGCCTGGACATCAGCCACCGGGACGCCGCTCCCGCTAGGCGCGAACGCGTTGCGCCGAGACCTTTCACGCGACGCCCGCCTCGGCCTTTCCCGCCTCATGCGCCGCGCGTTGGCGGCCGCGCGCCGCCATCGCGACGAGGCCATCGCGTGGATCCTGGCGGAGGGCAGCCCGCTCACGAGCCCAAGCGCCGTGTCCGCCTACTTGGACCTCTACGCCAATGCCCGAACCTGGGACCCCCGCGCCGACGGGCGCGCAGCCTGGGTCGGCCTCCTTTCGCGTGCACGTGCCGTTGGCCTCGCGCCATCCGGGCCGCCCCCCACTTTCGCCGATGACGGCTATGAGGGCTGAGAACCGTCGGTTTGGAGGCTTCCCCATGTGGTCCCTGCTGTTGCTTGCTTGTGGCGGCGACCCCATCGTGGAGACCGACGCCTCGGACACGCCGCCACCGCCGGTGCCCGACCCGACCGATACGCCGACGACGACGACCTCCACGCCCTCCCCACCCGTCACGACCCCACCCACGGAGCCAACCGAAACCCAGGGTTGCCTCATCCTGCGCCAAGGCACTGGCGACCTCGTGATTTGGCGCCAGCTGGAGCAGTGGAATCCTGAAGGCCAGATCGTCTACCAAGACTGGGACGGCAACAACGACGGCGCGATCGAGTGGTCGTGGACGGCGACCTACGACGCAAGCGGCCTCAACCGGACGTCGCGGGAGGACGACACGAACGGCGACCACATTCCCGACATGTTGACGACATGGGCGTTCGACGGCGACCTCGTGGTTGGCGGTACCGAAGACGAAAACGCGGACGGCGTTCTCGAACGCTCCTGGACCCTGACCTATGAGGGCGGCGACCCACGTTCCTACCAGCTCGATGAGGGCGCCAACGGGATCGCCGACGCCATCGGCACCTACACCTACGGCGTGGACGGCAAGCTGGAGCGCTACAGCCTCGATCTCGGACCCAACGGGTCGCCGGACGAGATCCACACCTGGACGTGGAGCCTCAATGACCCCACGGAGAGCATCGACTTCGGCGCGGACGGGGACATCGACGCCGTCGAACGCTCCGTCTTTGACGACTTCGGCCGCCTCACCTTTCGCGAGCGGGATGACGCGGCTGGCCTCGTGACGACCACGTGGACTTGGCACGGCGCCACCGAGTGGCCAGAGTTGATCATCACCGACGCGGACCTGCTCCCAGACACGATTTACCACGAGGAAGAAGGCTGGTTCTTCGACCCGTTCACGGACCTCGTGTCCCGCGTCGACATCGACACGGACTACGAGGACGTCCCGGGTACCTTCTCGAGCAGCGAACTTTGGACGTGGTCGTGTCCCTGAACGAGGCGGAGACCCTCGATCGGCTCGTCGGCGACTGGAAAATCCTTCAACTGGCCCGGGGCCATCGCTTCTCGACCGACGACCTGACGACGGCGTGGATGGCCACGCGCGCCAGGCCCGAGGCCGACGACCTGCTCGACCTTGGCTGCGGGATCGGTTCCGTCGGCTACGCGGCGCTCGCCAAGCTGCCGACGACGACCACCTTGACGGGCATCGAGGCCCAAGAGGTCAGCGTCGGCCTCGCGCGCCGAACGGCCGGCATCAACGGCATCGCAGGACGCGTGAACATCCTCCAGGGCGACCTGCGCGACGCGGACAGCTTGCTCGAACCCGGGCGGAAGTGGCCCCTCATCACGGGATCTCCGCCCTACATCCCCGTGGGCAAAGGCGTGATGTCGCCCGTTCCCCAACGCGCAGCGTGCCGGATGGAGTTGCGTGGCGACGTCTTCGACTACGCGCGCATCGCCGCATCGCGCCTCGCCCCCGGCGGTCGTTTCGCGTTCGTCATGGCGGCCGCCGACCCCCGAACCGAGGCCGCACCCGTCGCCGCTGGCCTTCGCGTCGTCTCCCGCCTCGACGTCGTGTTCCGCGAGGGGCGCACCCCGCTCATCGCGGTGCTCGTCTGTGCAAACTCAGACGAACCGACGCAGCGCGCCCCTACGGAGACGCTCGTCGTCCGCGGCGCCGACGGCGCCTGGACCGACCCCTACCTGGCCTTCCGGGAGTCCATGCGGACCCCCGCGTTCACGGCACCGTCAGCGGAAACGTGACGGAGGCGTCGGAGTCGCCGGGGAGAGCGTCGAGACCCTCCGTCGATGCGACCTCTTGCAGGCCCGCGACCTTCACCGCCTCGCCCCCTTCGGGAGGCAAATGCCGCAGCGTCACGGTGAGGTCGCCTGAGCCGCTTGCGAGCGCCTCGGCGGTCCAGCTGAGGCCAAGCGGCAGGCCATTGGCGTCCTCATCCGTAGACATCCAAGTCGTCGTGCCGGCCGCAGCGCTGCCGGTGACGAAAACCTGGTGATCCGCGGCCTCCTCGAGGATCTCGGGGGTAATCTCGGTGTCGCCGTCCCAGAACGTGACCGCCACGTCGGCCACGGAAGCCAATCCCAGGGTGACCGCGTCCACGTCGGGGTCGCCGTCGCCCTCAGGGTCCGACCACCGGGCAACGGTCGTGCCCATCGCGTCCGTGAACGACAACTCAACGGCCGTGATGACCTCCTGGGGCGAGGTCACATCCGGGTCCGAAACACCGCCACACGCCAGCCACAGCCACATTCGTCCTCCGTTCACCACGTTGCATCGACGGTCAGGCGGACGTCCCGCCCGACTTCGTCGACGGTCGCGCGTAACAGGCTCGTCGACTCCCGGTAGGCTGCGTCGAGCAGGTTCGTTCCGACCAAGCCGAAGCCAAGGGTTCGGTCCCGGGGCAGCCGGAGGGTCGTGCCCGCGCGCGCGTCGAGCAGCCAGGCGCCGTCGGGCGGTGGCAAGCCCTCCCCCTGCGACGTCGACCTGGCAAGACCCGTCGCCCCAAGGGCGAATTCGGTGTCGCGCAGGCCTCGAATGGCCGGCCGAACGACGACGCTTGACCGCAACCGGTCGGCGGGGGTGCCAGGCAGCGCCAGCCCAGAATCGATTTCCTGCTGGCGCACAGCCGACCCGATGAACTCGAGGCCCACAACCTCGTGGTGGCCGATGGACAGGGCCCCATCCAGCCCCTGCACTCGCACGTCCCGCGCCAAATGATGCCATCGGGGAAAGGCCCCCTGCGCCGTCGTCACGTAGGTCAGCTGGCCGGCGTCCCCGAGCACGGGTTCGAAGCCGATCGCGTCGTTGACGAAGGTGACGTACGCACTCAGCTCCCCGTCGACCCACCGGTCGCTCCAATCCATGGACGCGGCCACGCCGCGCGCCGTCTCCACACCCAATTCGGGGTTCCCCTCCGCGTAGACGGGGCTGGTCGGCGACGTACCATCGATGAACCGCTCGTCGGCATTCGGGAAGCGGCTCGCCGTCGACACGTCGAGGCGGGCGGTCCCGTGGTCGCCGACCGCCAGGACGCCTCCAGCCGTCAGCGAGCCGGTGACCCACTGCCCAGGGCATCGGCCGACATCGTTGGTCACCTCACAGGTCGACGCATCCATCCGGCCGCCGAGGACGCGCGCCACCACTTCATCGCCCGGAAGAAAGGCGACCTGGTCCATCGCATCGACGCGACCGCCGACTTCGAGGGCCGAGCCACCGGTCTTGTACCGGCCAACCCCGTGAACACCCCCGCTCACGCTGCGGTGGTTGGGGACGAGGGCGAGCCCCGACACGACGTTCTCCTGGTAGGTTCCTGCGCCACCAACTTCGACCCGCCAGCGCGGCAAGTCGACGGGAGTCGAACCTCCATCGAGCGTGGTGGTTCGCAACGTGAACGTGTGCGATGGCTCCTCGACCCCACCCCGGAGCGGCTCAAACTCGCGCCGGTAGTTGCGCTGGTGGGCGAGCGACGCCCAGGCCCTTTCCGTCGTCCAACGCAACAAGCCGAGGTCGTGGACCACATCCTGCATGGGCGGTTCTATTGGCGCCCACGCCTGCCAGGTCTCCGACCCCGCTGGCGCACCGATGGAGGGCGCCGTCACCGGGTCGCCAAGCGCACAATGGCAGACGCCCGCCAACAGGTCGTGATGACGCCACGCGGCCGTGACCTCACCGCCGCCGACGAGGGTCCACCGCGCGGTCGCGCCAAGGTTGAACGTCCGGCTCGCCGTATTGCCCAAAACGTACGACGGCGCCTGCAGCGAGGCGCCACCCGAGAAGTTGGCTTCCGCGCGAACGGAGAGTTGGTCGAGCGCCGCCGGGACGCCGTCGAGTCGCACGCCGGCGCCCCCACGAGGGCCGTTCGTCGCGCCGAAGGACGTCAGTCGGCCGCCCCAGCCCGACGTGTCGCGCAGGGGAGGCGGCTCGACGAGTATGACGCCGCCGATGGCATCCGGGCCGTACCGCACCCCATTGGGCCCCCGGATCACCGAGATGGAGCCCGCGGACATCGGGTCGATCTCTGGCGCATGGTCGGCGCCCCACTTCTGGCCGGCGTGGCGCACGCCATCCACGAGAAGGAGCAGTCGGCGCTCGTCGAAGCCGCGCACGATCGGTTTTCCGACATCGGATTGGCCCTTGGCCATCGCGACGCCAGCGACGCCAGAAAGGACCTCGCTGAGGTCCTCACCCGCAGAGGCGGCGAGGTCGGACGCATCCAGGCGCACCGCGGACCGGGTGTCTTGGTTCTCGACGCCCGTGTGTTCGACGACGACCTCGATGTCGACGTTCTGCGCCGAGTCCCCGAACGCGAAGTCGACGTCGAGGTCGACGTGCTCGCCGGCCGGTGGAAACGTGAGACGGAGCGCGGCGGCTTCTGCCGCGGCATGTAGTTCCGCGGGCCCGCTCACGGCGTGCACCTCCGTGGGGATGCCATCGGCACCCACGCCGATGTGCACCCGCACGACGCCCGAAACCCCGGCCAATTCTGGCGGCGCTTCGACGGCCACCGGATGGATGGGCTGCACCGGCGGAGCGGCCACGGCGTCGCCAACGGTGCTGGCCCACCCCAGCCCAAGAAGGCCTATCAGGCCACCCGTCCGGCACGGCCGCGCAAATGAGGCGGCACGTCCGGAGATGGCTTCCGCTCCCCTCAGGACCCCGCAGTCCACGGGCTAGCCCCGACCGGCAGCGGGTCTGGGGGCCCCAGGTCAGCCGCGTCACCGCCCGCTACGTCGTCCCGCATCCGCAGGTAGGCATCCACCAGCGCATGGTCGCAGATGGCGTAGGCCACTGGCATCGTGAACAGCACGCCGATGCAGAGCACGCAGATGCCAGCGATGTACGACCCGAACTGGAAGAGTGCGACCCCCCCCCACCAGAGCACCATCGAGAAGCGTGCTCCCCGCGCCAATTCCCAACCTCGGACGAGACCATCGAAGGCCTTGTCCCCGTCGATGGCAACCGCGAGTTCCCCAAGTTGGAGCCCAAGGGCGACGTAGATCACGCCAGGCAGGGCGACCAACAGCGCGACCGCACCGGCAGCCATTCCGATTTCTTCGGGCAGGCCGGCGAGCGAGGCTCCTCCCCAAGCGAGGCCCGCGAACAGGAACCAGAACAGCAACATGCCCATGCCGACGAGGCCGGAAAGCAGCGAAATGCCAAGTTGGGAGACGAATCGGTCGCCGCCGGAAAACAGGCCACCGAACTCGGGGGTCCCGCCGCGCGCGCTCACCGCAAGCGTCCGGTACCAGCCGACGATGTACCAGGACCGGAACAGCCATACGGCGATGCCGACGCAAAACACGAGGCCGATGATGGCTGCCAACACGCCCACGCCCACGCCTGCCAACGCCGCATCCCACTCCGGAAAACCCGCTTCGAGCTGAAGTTGAGCCGGAGCCGCCTCGGCATCCGTCTGCGCGAGGTTGGCCAGGTCGCCAAGGTTGCCGCCGCCCCCGCCGCCGCCCGACACGCATGCGCGGATCAGGCCGCCGACGAACAGGATGGGCGTGTGCGTCTTGAACGCCGCCCAAGCCGTCGGGAACCGTTCACCCAGCGTGAGCGCAGCGGACACCCTTTCTGCTGAAGACATGGCTCAGGTGCTCCGAACGCCGAAGAATGCCGCGCTGAGGGTCCGCGCGACCCCCTCGACCACGTCGATGTCCGTAGCACGAAAGCGCCCGCGCGCCGGATTGAGGACCTGAACGACGCCCCAGGCAAGCCCTTCCGGATCGAGAATCGCCACGCACAGCGACTGGCGCGTCTGAAAGCCAGTGGACCGGTCGAGGCCCTCGTAGTGGCGCCAGTCCGAAGAAACGTCATCCGCCAACACCGTCCCGGCGAGGGCGTAGGCCAACCCGACCAACCCCTCGCCATGAGGCACGCGCTTGCCGATGACCTGCCGCGCCACTGGGCCGTCGCAGACGATGTAGACAAGGCCGCCGTCGTCTGGCAGCCCGCGAGCCATGCTGACGGCATCGACATCCATGAACTGCCGGAGCACCCCCACGGCCCGCGCACAGGCCGCTTTGGGTTCCAGGCCACTCAGCTCAGCCGACAGTCCGAAGAGACGCTCGGCGAGGTCCTCCGAGACTTCGTCGTCGTCGACTTCGTCCAAGTCTGGGGGTCGCAGTGTCGTTCCCCCGGGCATGGCCAATTCGGGGGCGGGCCCCGTTGGCAGCGGCCGGACCTCAGGTACCGCCTCCGGCTCTTCCGCCACGGGCGCGGAGCGGGCGCTCACGACGGCCGTGACCGCGCCGTCCGTCAACGGACGCACGATCCAGCTACGCCGATTCGCCTCGTCGTCCACGTAGACGCCGCCGTCTTCAGTGGCACGGCAACTCAGCCGCGTGGCGGAAGCGTCGACGGCCCAGCTCGAAAGGGCGGCGCGAAGCGCACCCATCCAATCTGCGGCCTCCAGCTCGCGCTCTGCGCCATCATGAGCGCGTACGCGAAACCGCATCCCCACCTCCGCGTTCCCCCTACCACCGGAACGGGGCATCGGAAATCTTGTCGGCCCACCTGAACAGATGTATAGTCCCCATCACCAGGGTCCCCCCCTCGAAACAGCAGCATGTCCATGTCCGGTCACTTCACTTGGTTCGATCTCATGACGACCGACACCGCCGAGGACGAGCGCTTCTACGGCGATGCCCTCGGCTACGGAACCCAGAAATGGGACGGCCCCATGCCCTACACGATCTGGAGCGCCGGCGGCGTTCCGTTCGGAGGGTTGATGGACCTGCCCGAGAAGGCCCGCGCCATGGGCGCGCCAAGCCATTGGCTCGGGTACGTCGCTGTCCCCGACGTCGACGCGGCCGCGGCCAAAGCGACGTCGCTTGGCGCAACGGTCCTCGTTCCGCCGACGACGATCACCCCGACCGCCAAGTTCACGGTCCTCGCCGACCCGCAGGGAGCCGTCATCGCCATGTACAGCTCGACCGACGGAGGTGCGAAGCCCGTCGCCAACGTCTGCTGGCATGAGTTGATGACGGAAGACATGGACGGCGCCATCGCGTTCTACGGCGCCATGTTCGGCTGGACGAAGGGCCCGAGCATGGACTTGGGGCCTGCCGGCACCTACCAACTCCTCCACATCGGCGACACCCCTATGGTCGGCGTGATGCGCCGCCCGCCCGAGATGCCGATGCCCGCATGGGGCGTACTACCATGGGGTGCCAAGCGTCGGTACGGCCGTCGAGGCTGGCAAGGCGGCCGGCGCGAAGCTGCTGCATGGCCCCATCGAAGTCCCGGGTGGGGAGTTCGTCGCCACGTTGTTGGACCCGACCGGCGCGGTCTACGCGGTCGTCGGAAAGTCCTAGCGGCCGTCGGGCCACCGGTAGCTGGCAGCTAAGGCGCCCGTTCGGCGAGGCGTGTCCGACCGGGCCACGCCTCCACGATGCCCCAGACCTCCCGGGCCACCTCGTGCCCGGGTGAACGCTCATGCAGCGACCCCATCACGGCGGCACCAAGGACCGGATCCACGAGGCCCATGACGCCGTGCAGGTAGTTCAACACCTCCTCCGGGGCCGCGTCGCGCTCGCGCGCCCAGCGCCTTGCCTCGTCGACCCAGCGCGCGACGAGGCCACGCCACACATCAGCGATGTGTCCGGGGGCAGGCGGGCCGGCCTCGGACGTCACGCGCGGCCCCCCTTGCGACCACAGGTCTTGGCAGTGGGCGCGGGCAAAGGCGACGAGTTCGTGGTGAATGCCCAACTCCGACGACCGTTCGGTGAACCAGCCAACAGGGTACGGAAGCCCTTCGTCTCCCCGCAGGTCGTTGAGCAGGACCGCGGCCGCGACAATCTCCACGCCGTCGAGCGAGTCGTGGCGCAAGGGCGGCGCGCCCGCGTACCGAACCCCGACCAGCGCGACATGGACGGCGCTGGCGTGCTCGGGCTCCCACTGCATCGCGAAGGGCTGTGCGCCGGCGCGCCGACCTTCGGCCGCCGTGGCGAAGTCCTTGAGCCAACTGACGTGGGTGCTCCGCGCGTGTTGGATCCGCGTGTACCGCAGGCGCGGGTCGGCGAGCGCAGCGCGGTGGGCCGCCAGCAGGGACCAAGCCGCATCCCCAGGTTCGCGGCCAGGGTTCTGCCCATCGCCAACGAGGACGAGGACGACGTCCCCGGGAGCGTCGGCCGCCCGCTTACGCGCGCTCTCCATCATGGACGCAAGCCGATGTCGAATCGCCTCGGCGTCGTACAAGACGTCGAGGTCCTTTCCACGCGTCGCCGCCACTTTCGCGGTGTTCGCCACCCCGCGCATCCAACCCACCCACCGCTCGAGGTCATTGGCGTCGACGTCGTTCGCAAACAGCGGCTGGGGGGGGTTGGGCCGCCCAAGGACGAGCTTCGGTGCCTCGGCGAAGAAGCCGATGCCGCCGTCGGGACGGAAACGCGCCTCATCGAGCTCGAGCAAACGGTCGGGGTCGACGAGCGTCCGACCCTGATGACGTCGGAACAGAATCCACGCGAGCGACTGCGCATCGAGGATGCCCGTTGCCGCCATCGTCCGCGCGAGGAAACGGCCGACCTCTTCCGGGGATTTGAGCGTCTGGCGGTCGACGATCTCTGTGCGCAAAGAGGCCAACCATCGGTCGAGCTGCAAGCGGTAGAAGGCCGCCCGCATGGCCTCTTGGTACTCGGACGACGTACCCAGGAGCCCCGTCGCTGGGTCGACAGCGCCCTCGAGGTCGTCGTGGCGCAACACGTCGGCGAGTAGCGTCCGATGTTCCTGGCGCAGGCCGTCGATGAGTTGCCTGGCGGCGACGAGGACCTCGCGGCGGCTCGTCGTCAAGCTGGCTCTGGCGACGCGCAGCCGGGCGGTTCCACCGTCGGCCTCGACCGTTGCCGCCTCGACGCCGAGGACGACGCGGACGTGCCGAACGTCGCCACTCTCCAACGCGAGGTCGAGGTCGCCGGCCACAGCGAGCGACACGGAGCGAGGCTGGTGCAGCGACAAAGCGACACCGACGCGAGCGGCCTCGGGATGATGGGTACGTCGGCGGTCGAGCAACTCGCCCGTCGCCGACGAGCACAGCGAATCGAACCAGCCAAGCGTCGCGCCCTTGAGCAGCTGGAAGCGCTCCATTGGCAGACCTTCGACGACCGCGCGCCGCATGGCCTGACGGTACCGTTGGCCAGCGCGACGCTCCGTTTCGTCGGCGCTGGCCGAACCCCGGCCCAACACGGTGATGCGCCGATGGGGGTGTCCAACCGGAAGGCGAAGGGCCCGCCCGACCACCGTCGCCGACAGGTCGTAGAGCCGCCGGTCGTCGAAGGCGATCCAGCTCGCACCGCCGCCAAGTTCGTCGTCGGACAGGAGATCGAACATGCGCTCGATGGCCAACGCCTCGCGCCTCGCCTCCTCATGCGTGCGCGCAACGCCTTCGGAGAGGCCACCTCTGCGCGGAATCATCTGGTAGTAGAGGTCGGTTCCCGGAGGCGTGGCTGGGGCAGGCATCAGCATCGTGAAGGACGTGCCGGCGCGCAGGACGCCTTCGTGGCCGCGTCGCAACACGACCTCGTCGGCCTCGATGTCCTCAAAGGACGCGAGCGATCGCGGCGGCCCCTGGCGCCCCTCACCCGTCTCGCCACCTTCGTAGCCAACGAACCGGTACTGGACGGTGCCCGCCGGCGCCTGGCGGAAACGGTCGAGCACCTCGTAAAGTTCAAATTCGAGTCCCGGCGGAACCGGGGGTGGGTCAACCCACATTCCAAAGGCGCCAAGTAGCCGCTGGGCGACGTCCCAGGCCCGAGCGGCATTGCCCGGATCCGTGTGCTGCCCGGCCTCAAGCGTGAAGCCGACACGTTCGCCGCGCTCGCCTGGCGCAAGTCCGATGTTGCTGCAGATTCCGCCGCTGAGAATGCCGTTCTCGAACACCCCGGTGACCAAGTGGCGGACGCCCATCCGTCGCGCGAGCATGCTGTGCTGCTGATCGTCGCGGAAAACGAGGTGAGGAAAGCTCGGGCGGCTCGTGCTGTGAAGGTCGAGGACGACCTGCGCCGAGGCCAGGATCGGCGCCAACTCGGCGACCCGACGCTCCTCATAGCAAAGGGTGTCGGCCGCCGCGGTCGCCAGCCGAGCCAAGGTGTCCCGGTCCCAAAGCCGGTTCATGTCGACGCCGTCCGGCGTATGTCGGACGTTCGCTTCTGTGGCCGCTACGTTCGCGCGGACAAGCAACACCTTTCCGGCGGTCAGACGGGCCTCGGCCTCAGCGACGAACCGGTCGATGACGCCGTCACCTACCGGCTCGTTGCCGTGAATCCGCGCCACGAGGGCCACGGTGGGCCCAGGGGTGGACGCGCGCCAGCCCATGACGTGAGCGACGCCGGTCTCGAAGCGCTCGACGGTCATGTTCTGCGGCTAACTTCGAGCCTGAGCTGCCCGGGCTCGCGCCACGTCACCAGACCGTGAGAAGTAGGGCCAAGCGCCGCCTCAGACCTCGACCGTCGCCGGTGCCTTCTTCGGCGCCGCCTTCTTCCCCTTGGCCTTCTTGGGTAGCGACTTCTTCTTGGCAGCCTTCTTTGGCGCCGCATTCTTGGCTGCCGACTTTTCGGCCTTCTGCCCAGCGGCTTCCACGGCCGTTGTCTTCTTGGAGGTCGACGTCTTGGGCGTCGCCTTCTTGGCCGTCGCCTTCTTGGCCGCCGCCTTCTTAGCCGGAGTCTTCTTGGCCGGAGTCGTCTTGGCCGCCGTCGTCTTGGCCGCCGCCTTCTTCGGAGCCGCGGCCTTCGTCGCCGGCGCCTTCCCCTTCTTCGTCGCCTTGACGCCGGCGTCGTCGTTGGCCGCCGCCTTCGCCTTTGGCGCCCCACGCCGAGGCCGTTCGCCACCCGGACGCTCAGGGAACTCGAAGCCATAGCGGCCATTTTCTCGCCGCACGAGCATCCCCTTGAACGGGCGCCCGCGCTTGCTGACGAAGGCCTCGAGCAACGCGGTGCGGCCGTCCGGACCCGCCCACGCGCGCGCCTCATCGCCCGACACCTCGCGCTGGCACACGACGCGCGGCAGCGAGGGTCCGACCCGCACGGTGCCGGCAAGCACCTGGGCACAGACGTAGCGATGCGACGTCTCGATCAGTTCGCAATCCGGATGGGCGGGACACGGCGCGACCGGGCCGACGACGACCTCTTCGCCCGCGTTCGCGTCCCCCTCGCCGAAACTCGGCTCAGGGTTCCAGCGCTCAGTGGCCGGGTCTTTCCGCAAGGTGAGCGTCGCCGGTGGCATCGCACGCCCACTCCGATCCACGAAGCCCGACACACCTTCGACGCGCCGGTCCCGCAGCAAACGCCCGGCCAGTCCGCGGTCGATGTACCGACCGAATCGATCCTTCCACAACATGAACGGGCAGCCCGAACCCGCGCCGGCGTTGTTCCGACACGGGTAGCCCCAGGGATTTTCGAGCACATCGGAACCGCAGACCGGGCATGGGCCCACACTGGGCTCCGACGCGTAAAGGGCCGAAAGTTCGACGTTTTGGAGTCGGTCGACGACGGCTCGGGTCGTCGCGACGAGACCGTCGAGGACCTCATCGCGAACTTTGTCGCCCCGCTCCACTTGGCGCAGCGCGTACTCCCACTCGCCCGTCATCCGAGGGCTCGCAAGGCCAGGCACCGCGGCCCGCTCAAGGAAGTCGACGAGCCTCATGCCCTTGTGCGTCGGCATGAGCTTGCCCTCGACGCGACGCGCGTAGCTGTCTTCGCCACCCACGAGCCGTTCGATGATGTCCGCACGCGTCGCCGGCGTCCCGAGTCCGTACGCGATGACGGCCTCACCGACGTCCGCCTCCGATTCGCCCGCCGTCTCCATCATGCGAAGGAGTTGGGCCTCCGTGTACCTTGGCGGCGGGGTGGTCTCTTTGTCGTCGGCCACCGCCGACACAAGCGCCACGTTTACGCCCGTGGGGGCGTCGTCTCCGGCGACGAGCGGCGGCAAGCGGGCTTCGTCCTCCGCCTCCTGACCGAGCGCCTCGAGGAAGCCCGGAATCTCGAGCGTCCGGCTCGTCGCACGGAAGGTCGCCGAGCCAAGCGGGCCGGCGTCGATGACGACTTCGCGCTCGACGGTGGCGTGGGTGGCCGGTCCCATCAGGGCAGCCAGGAACTGGCGGACGATGCGCTCATAGACACGCAAATCGTCGCCAGTCAGGGGTTCCGCAGGCAGCTTGCCCGTGGGAACGATGGCAAAGTGGTCCGAGACCTTCGTGTCATCGAGGACGACGTCGAGGTTCTGGACGCCGGCCCGAATCACCGTTTGGGCGACGTCGCCAAGGCCAGGCAAGTCGACGAGGCTCTCGACGATTTGGCTGACGGTTGCCGTGTAGTCCGACGGCAGGTGTCGGCTGTCGGTTCGCGGATAGGTAACGAGCTTGTGGATTTCGTAGAGGCGCTGCGCGGCGTCCGACGTCCGACGCGCCGAGAGGCCGTGCCGCTTGTTCGCGTCGCGCTGAAGGGTCGTCAGGTCGTACGGGAGCGGCGGGTTGGACCGGCTCCGCTTGCGCTTCTCGGACGCGACGCCGGCCCCGGCCGACGTCACCGCATCGGTGAGGGCAGCGGCCCGTTCGAGGTCGAAGATGCGGTCGGAACGGACGTCCCGGTCTTGGCTCGGGGGCGCCTGGACGTCGACGTAGCGACCCTCCCAGGTGTGGGGTCCCACGCCGCCCTCAAAGGTCGCGCGCAGCACACGGTAGCTCCGGGGGACGTGGGCGAGAATCTCGCGCTCCCGGCCCACGAGCATCGCGAGCGTCGGCGTCTGCACGCGTCCGGCAGACCAACTTGCGCGCTCGTTGCGCGCCTTGAGTCGCGCCGTCAGGCCACGCGTCGCGTTCATGCCAACGAGCCAGTCGCCCACCGACCGCAGCCAAGCCGCATCCCCCAACTGGTCGTAGTCGTGGCCGTCGGACATCGAGCCGAAGGCTTCGCGAATCGACTCCGCCGTCATCGACTGAAGCCAAAGACGACGCTGGGGACGGTCGCCCAGCCCGGCGTACCCGACGATGCGGCGGTAGATCAGCTCGCCCTCACGGCCAGCGTCGCAGGCATTGACCAGGTAGGTCGCCTTTTTTCCAAGTTTTCCAATCGCGTCGAGGCGCTTCTTCTGGCCCTCTCGCGGCTTGACGTCGAACCGTTCGGGGACGATGGGCAGCAGCTTCAGCGCCCAACTCCGCCAATTCGCGTCATAGTCCTGGGGCTCACACAGCTCGAGCAGGTGGCCTACCGCCCAGGTGATGGCGATGTCGCCGCGTTCGAGGTGCTCTTCACCTTCCGTGAAGCCCCCCAATGCGGCCGCAAGGTCCCGCGCCACGGAGGGCTTCTCCGTGATGACCAGCCCATACTCCATCCACCCCCCGCCGCGCGCGGCCCTAAGGGCACCCCTCGCCACGGTCAAGCCAATGTGGCGTTAGACCGGGGCCCCGTGCCCCCCTACGACATCGCATTCCAACTTGGAACGCCCCACGGCGTCGCAGTCGCCGTGACGCTGCCAGACAGCCCAGACCCCGTCGACGATGCCATCCTCGGTCGCCTGTGTGCGGTCGAGGCCAAGCACGCCCGGACCCTCCAAGGCTACCGCCAACCCCAGTTCGTCGGCGGGCGTCTCGCACTACGACGCGCCGGAGAACAACTCGGCCGCACGTTGCCGGCGGTCCTGCCGGACTCGCGCGGAACACCCCAATTGCCCAAGGGTCTTGCCGGGAGCATTTCTCACAAGCGCACGTTGGCGGTCGCCATGGTCGCCCACGACGGGGACGGGACGCTGGGTGTCGATCTCGAGGAGGTCGCGCCGGCACGTCCCACGGTCGCGCGGTCCGTCCTCCGACCCGAAGAGCTGGAAGCCGTGGCCGAATTGCCAGAGGCCCGGCAGTGGATCGGCATCCTCCTGAGATTCTCCATCAAGGAGTCCATCTACAAGGCGCTCGACCCCTACGTCCGCCGCTACGTCGGCTTCCACGAGGCGTCCGTCACACCGGGCCTGGACGGCACCGCCGTGGCCGTGCTCCACCTCGCAGGGGGCGAGGGGCCCTTCGAGGTGGACGCCCGCTACCACTGGTTGCCTGAGCGAATACTGACGAGCGTGCGAATCCGCCGGCTAAGCGCGCCTGACCGCGCCCCCATCGCACGTTAGCGCGACCGGACGGAGGGACCATGGCGGGCGTCGAGGCTCGGCCGCTCAAGGATCTGTTCCGCGACTGGCGCGGCGGAGACCGAGATGCGGGACAGGTGATGGCCCAGCGGTTCGCCGACTGGTACTACGCCGTCACCACAGCCCGGCTGGGTGAGGAGCGGGGCGACGCGGCCTGCCGCGCCTCCTGCCAGCGCTTCAGCCAGGGCATTGGCGAGGTCAAAGACCCACGCGCCCTTGTGTTGTGGGCACACCAGATTGTACGCGAGGAGGTCGAGAAGGTCGGCTCTCGCTCGACTGACGGCGACGCCCCAAATCCGTACACCGCCGGCCAGTCGCCCAAGCGGCTCCTGTTCCGCGCACGGGTGGCGCTCCCCAACGAGATGGCCCTGTTGGAGGCCTGCTACTCGGGCCGGGCGAGCCGCGAAGAGGTCGACCGCCTCGCAGCGCCCCTCGGCGGCAACCCGATCGGCGTTTTGCGCGCGCGATACCGCATCAAGGCCTGGCTTCGCGACAACACGGGCGTCCCGTTCCAGGTCGCCCCAGAGAATCCCGTCCTCGACCGTGCACCGTTGCCTCTCTACGAGTCCTGCCGGATGGCGACGCCGGACGAAGAGGCGACCTTCGAACAGTGGATGATCACGGACCTCGATCTGTGCCGCGACATCGCCGAGTTCGCCCACTACGCCATCGCGCTGCGCGGCGGCATCCCCGCCGACATGCCCGCCACGCCGGCGCCGGCGCCAAGCGTGCCCGCGGCACCCGTCGTCACGCTCGCCGAGCCCCCAGACTCGTCTTCGATGACGAACGTCATCATCGGCGGCGTTGTCGTCACCGTCCTCGTGGCAGCGGTGGCCGTCGTGGCCGGCCTGGTCGCGATGTTCGTCCTGCGATGAACGAAACGGATGACACGGGCTCCGGCCCGTGGCGGATGGACTCGCACACACGGGCGGAGATGCGAAATCTCGCGGCGCGCCGGAGCCTGGCCTCCGGTGACGCGGCCCGCGCCATCTTGGAAGCCGAAGAGGCGCTCGATGAGGCGCCCCAAGATGCCGACGCCCTCCTCATCGTCGCCGAGGCCGAATTGGCCCTCGAACGCCCCCTCGTCGCCCGCCGAGCCCTGGCGGGATTGACGACCGCGCGGGCCTGGACCTTGCGCGCCGAAGCCTGTTGGGGGAGCGCCGACCTGCTCGGCACCGTCGAGGCCGGATGCGCCGCCCTTGCAGCTGGCCCCGAGACAGCAGCCTTGCACGACCGCGTCGGCGCCGCGCTCGAACGCCTGTCGGGCCGCGAAGCCGAAGGGCGCGAACACCGAAGCCGCGCCACCGAGATGGACGCGGCGTCTTTCCCGCCGCCTCTTGGACTCGACGCCCGCGCCTTCGAAACCGCGACGGCTTCAGCAGTCAAACGGCTCAAGGGCCGGCTCGCGCGTCTGTGGCGGGACGTTCCCATGCGCCTGGAGCCCTGGCCGACCCTCGAGGATCTGCACAGCGAGTCGCCCCCCCTTCACCCCGACGTCGACGCGCTCTACGAAGGGGAGCCGCCCGAGCCCGGCGAAGGCGACGTTCGCCCCACCGCCCTCCGCCTCTTTCGCCGGAATCTCGACTACGCCGCTGATGCCAGTGAGGTCGCGGACCGCGTCTTCCAGGCCTTGGTCGACGAAGGAACGGCCTGGCTGGGCGATTCCGAACCCGCGTGACCGAAGTTTGGGTCCTCGGCAGCGGGACGCCCTGGCCGGAGGGTGGACGCGGCCCGTCGTCCTTCGCCGTGGTCCATGGAATGGAGGTCCTCGTCCTCGACTGCGGCGCTGGCGCAAGCCGTCGCCTCGTCGCCATGGGCAGGGACCCGGTCCAAATCACCGCGCTCGCGCTCAGCCACGAACACCCCGACCACTGTGGCGACCTGCTCGCGTGGCTCTTCGCCTGCCGGGTACAGCGCCGGCCCGGTCGTTTGCCCCTCCTCCACCCCGAGGGCATGTCGCGGGCCCTCGACGCGCTGTGCGTCGGCTGGCCGTCGTTGTTCGAGTGGCCAGGTGGGGGCGTCGACCGCATGCCCTTGGCCAGCGAACACCAAATCGTGGTCGGCTCGTTCAACATCTCGGCGACGTCGACCGCCCACTCGGTCGACACGCGGGCCTACCGGGTCCAACTGCCCGACGCCTCCGTCGCCTACACGGCGGACACCGGACCCTCGGACGCCGTGACCCTGCTGGCCAACGGTGTCGATCTGCTCCTCGTCGAGTGTGGGGGCAGCGACGTCGACCCCCATCCTTGGCACCTCGGCCCTTCCGACGTCGCCCGGCTGCTCAGCGCGGCACGCCCCGCCGAGGCCTGGGTGACACACATTCCCCCTCATGCGGATGCGACCGCGGCCATTGCGGAGATCGCGAAGGCCGGACTACGCATCCGACGCGCCGAAGACGGCGACGTATGGAGGCGCGGATGGACCTCGGCGGCATCGCCCTCGACACCGGACTGAGGAGTTTGGCCTGGGTGGCCAGGCGCCACCCGACCTGGCAACCGGCCCGTTGGGGCGTGGATGTCCTTCGCGACCTCGTCCCGGACCCAGCGCGCGGGCGTGAACATTGGTGCGACGTGTACCGGCCGATGGCGGGTGGCGAAGGGCTGCCGCTCGTCGTCTACGTCCACGGCGGCAGCTTCCGCTTGCTGAGCAAGGACAGCCACTTCGCCGCGGGCCTCCGATTCGCCGCCGAAGGCGCCGTGGTCGTCGTTCCCAACTACCCGCTGGCACCCAAGCACCCGTTTCCAGAGCCCCTCGAGGCCGTACTCGACGCCGTCGTTTGGGCGCGGGCCAACGCGACGTCGTGGGGCGCAGACCCGGAGCGCCTCGTCCTCGCGGGTGAATCCGCCGGCGCAAACCTGGCGACGGCCGCCACATTGGCCCTCATTGGCGTCACCGATGGCCTCACGCGTGCGCCCATCGGGGGCCCGCCAAAGCGGCTCATCGCGTCCATGGGCCTGTTGCAGACCTCCGATCCCGGCCGATTCGCCCGTCGTCGCCCCATCGGGACGTTCCTCGACAAGCGGATTCGCTCGGCGTGCACGGCCTACCATCCCAACGGTCGGCCCCATCCGCTCGCCGACCCGCTGCTGACGATCGAATCAGACACGCCGTTGCCCCATTTTCCGCCGACCCACGTCGCTGGGGCCATCCGCGACGCCCTTCTCGACGACAGTCGACGGCTACGAGACGCGCTGACCCGCCGCGGCCTGCCATGCCAGTGGCATATCGGCGACGGCATCCACGCCTACCACTTCCTTCCGGGCAAGCGGGAAGGCGAGGCGCTCTGGCGCGAGCTCACGGCGTTCGCGACCGCCTCGTGAGGTCAGCGAGGTCGTCGATCAGGGCCCGGCCCAACGGCACAATGCCGATGCCGAGCAAGCTCGCCACCAGGACCCCGTTCGCCATCGCGAGCCCAAGCAGGGCAAACGGGGGATGCCAAGCGGAGACGAGAAAGGCCGTCACGTAGGACAGCGCCGAAGGCAGAAACCGGACGTCGTGGATGAGCGCGAAGTGAAGGCTCATCGCGGCGAACGGGAGCAACAAAAGCACCAACCCAAGCTCGGGGGCGATGCCAAGGAGCCAGCAACCCGCGGTGTTGATGAGGAGCACGACCGAAGGCAGCACGAGTAGACGCTGCACCCGCACATTGAGCGCCGACCGCGAAAGCGAGTCCCTCGCCCATGCGGCCAACCCAAAGCCAACCAAGGTGTGTACGGCACCGAAGCCGACGCCGGTCGCGTATCCACCGATGCGGTCGGATCCCCACAGCCACACCCCTATCGGAACGACGACCCACAACATGCCCATCAGCGCCGTCACGAAGGCCCTCGTCCGTACTCCGGCGGTCGTGTCCTCGTAGTGCCGCAGCCGCGCCGCTTCGGCTGCAGCCTGCCGCGCCGCGCGCTCCACGTCGCTCGCAAGGTCCGCGGGCACGACGGCCACGTCGCCCAATCGCGCAGCCGCCGCCTGCCATGCGCCGCGCCCAAGGTGCCAACGGGCGACAGCGACGCCCAAACGGTCCAGGGCCTCTCGCGCGCCTACATCGCCAGGGTTCCGGTCAAGTACTTGACGCCACCCGAAATCCGCCGCGCCAGCCACGGCGTAGACCACCTCGGGCGCTGCCTGCTCCTCCGCCGCCCGCTCGAGGCCAGCGAGATCCGCGGTGGCCTGCTTGGCGACCTGCCGTGCCCCTCGATCGTCCAGCGCGCGCTGAACCGCGTCCCGAAACTGCGCCACCGACGGCCATCGGTCCTCGGGCCGCGGCGCCAAGGCGCGAGCGAGCACATGGGCCCAGGCGTCGGGCACAGCCAGCGGCCGCACCGGGGCGGCTTGCGCCGCGCGCCGCAGCACCGTTGCGACGTCGGGGTCGGCCTCGCCGGCCAAGACGTGGGGAGGCCTCCCACACAGCAATTCGTGGAGCGTGGCACCAAGCAGCCAGAGGTCGGTGGCCGGCGTGACGCCGTCGCCCCGCGCCTGCTCCGGTGCCATATAGGCGGGGCTGCCCGCCACCTGACGGCAACGGCGCCCGTCGCGCAGGCCGGCCACGTCCACGGCCCCCGCGCCTACGGCAAGGCCCCAGTCCACCACGTAGACCTCGCCCCACCGGCCCAACAGCACGTTCTCCGGCTTCAGGTCGCGATGGACGATGCCGCGTTCGTGGGCGTACCCGATCGCTTGCGCCACCTGCAGCAAGATGCGGACGTCCCGTTCGTCGGGCTCCCCGTCCTCAGACGGAGGCGCAGGCATCCACGGCGCGCCGTCCACACGGCGCATGACCAACATCGGCGCCCCACCGGGGCCCTCGGCCAGCGCGTGGATGGGCACCATGTTGGGATGATCGAGCGACGCGGCGACGCGCGCCTCGACAAGCAGGCGGCTGCGCGCCTCCGCGCCGTCTCGGTCGGGTCAGGGCACCTTGAGCGCCACCTCACGCCCAAGCGCGGCCTGCCGACCAAGGTGGACGACGCCCATGCCGCCGCGCGCGAGCTCTCGACCCATCGTCAGCGCATCATCGACTCGCGCCTCGGTTGCCGCGACCGCGTCGACCTCCCGCATCGTCGCAAAGGAAGCGCGAACGTTGCGGCCGTCGGCCGTCACCCTACTCCCACTCGATGGTGGCCGGCGGTTTGCTGCTGATGTCGTAGGCGACGCGGTTGATGCCACGAACCTCGTTCGTGATCCGCGCGCTGATCCGACCAAGCAGGTCGTGGGGAAGGTGAACCCAGTCCGCCGTCATCCCGTCGGAGCTGTGGACGGCCCGTACGACGGCCGTCTCCTCGTAGGTGCGCTCGTCGCCCATCACGCAGTCGGTGCGCACGGGCAGCAACACCACGAAGGACTGCCACACCTTGCGGTCCCACCCGGCCAGGGCAATCTCTTCACGGACGATGGCGTCGGCCGCAGACAACACCGCAAGGCGCGCCGCGGTCACCTCGCCAAGGCAGCGCACGGCAAGGCCGGGGCCTGGGAAGGGCTGACGCCAAACGCGGGCGTCCGACAGCCCGAGCGCCAAACCGACGCGCCGGACCTCGTCCTTGAACAACTCGCGCACCGGTTCGATCAGCTTGAACGCCATTCGCTCGGGCAGCCCCCCCACGTTGTGGTGGCTCTTGATGACGGCGCTCGGCCCGCGGACGCTGACGGACTCGATGACGTCCGGGTACAACGTCCCCTGGGCGAGCCAACCGATGTGCGTGCCCCACCGCACGGCCTCTTCCTCGAAGACGCGGATGAAGAGCTCGCCGATCACTTTGCGCTTGCGCTCGGGCTCCGTCACGCCCGCCAGCGCGTCGATGAACCGGGCGCGGGCGTCGACGACGACGAGGTCCATGTCCGCGAACTCCCTGCGAACACCTTCGACCTCGCCAGCCCGCAGCAGGCCGTTGTCGACGAAGATGCAGTGGCTGCGGCGCCCAATCGCCTTGTGGAGCAGCGACGCGACGACCGCCGAATCGACGCCGCCAGACAACGCACAGACGACCTCACCGTCGCCTACCGTCGCCCGGATGTGCGCCACGGCCTCCTCGACGAAGGAGCCGGGCGTCCAGTCGCCGACGCAGCCGCAGATGTCCATGACGAACCGGCGGATCAGCACCGCGCCGCGCTCGGTGTGGGTGACCTCGGGATGGAATTGAAGCGCCACGGTTCGGCCGTCGGGCGACGCCATCGCCGCAAGGACGCCCCCTTCGCTCGTCGACAGCGCCGTCCAGCCCGTCGGTGGCGCCGCGACGTGGTCGCCGTGGCTCATCCAGACGCCGTGGACCGCGTCAGCAGCCCAATCCGCGAAGACCGCATGGTCGCCTACGATTCGGACGCCGGCCGGTCCGTACTCGCGGGTCCGACCCGCGCGGACTTCAGCGCCGTGGTGGAGCGCGAGCCACTGCATGCCGTAGCAAATGCCGAGGACCGGCGGACCGAAGCCGACCCATCGGGCGTCAAAGGCGGGCGCATCGGCCCCGAGAACGCTGGCTGGCCCGCCGGACAGGATGACGCCAAGGACGTGCTCCGGCAGCGCCGCCGGCGCCGGATCGGTACACGGGCGGACCTCGCAGTACACGCCGAGTTCGCGGATGCGTCGCGCGATCAACTGCGTGTCCTGGCTGCCGAAATCGAGGATCCAGATCGCCTGGTGGCTCACCCTGCCTCCGAACCGCCGCGCTAACCGGGCGGCCGCGGCCGGCCTCAGCGCGCCATGGCGGTCGAGAAGGCGCCCCCGGTCATGGCGTCGAGGTTGGCCGTCAACTCCATCAGGCGCAGCTGGTCCTTGAGCTGCCCGAGCAGGTCGGCGCGCGGTTGGAGCAGGCCTTCGACCTGGAGACGCCGACGCTCGAAGTATGTGCGCGTCACCTCGCCCAACATCTTGTCGCGCAGCTTCACCACGTCCTGGGCCTCGGAGATCACACGGATGCGCTCGCTGGACATCACGAGTTCGTTGAGATCCCACCGCGTACGAACGAGAAAGTCCATCGACTGATCTCGGCCGCCACCCTCGAGCCCCGGAAACAGCTCGTCGTTGGGCGTCTCGACGGTGTTGCCGTCGACCGTGAGGTAGACGAAGTCCTGGTCGAAGCCATCGTCGTACCCGTACTCGAGCGTGAGTTGGGGCAAGGCAGCAAAGCTGCGGGACGCGCGCAGCCAGCGGGCGACCGTCTCGGGATCCGTTCCCGCATAGTGGCTCGTCCACTGCTGCACGTCTTGAATCGTCGGCTCCGACGCGAAGTGTGCCAGCACCTCTTCCGGAGTCGTGAACGAACGCGCCGAGGCAAGTTGCAACGTGACTTCCACGTCCGTGGATTTGCGAAGGGCGTCCAGCGTCGCGTCGCCCAAACCGAGGACCCGCAACTCCTCGACGGACTGCAGCCGCCCGCGCTGGGTGCGCAGGGCCACCACCCGCTGTGCGTCGCTGGCCGCCAAGCCGGCCGACGCCACGAGCTCGTCGGCGGTGGCGGCGTTGAGGCCCAAACGCTGTGGAGCCGCCAGGGCCAGCGACATCAGAAAAGTCCAGATCATGGTCGCTCCCGGAGCGGTTTAACGGTGGCGCCGTCAGTGAGTGCGGCGATGACAGCGTCGAGTTCGGCGAGGCGCAAGCGCCGGTCCACTTCGGCGGCAAGCGACGGCCGCTCGACCTCCGCTGCGAGCTCCGACCGGACCGCCCACGCGGTGGCCACCTGGCTCGACACCTGGGTCAGGTAGCTGACCTGGTCGCGACCGACGCGGTACCCTTGGGTCGTGGCGCCTTCGCGCAGCTCGGCCCGCAACGCATCGAGGTCTTCGGGGAATAACGACCCGTCGGCGACGGCTTCAGCGATGTCCTCGACGGCGACATCCGTCGAGTCCGCCGTCGTCGTCGACCGGCCCGGCGGCGTCCACGTCAACGTCACGCCAATGCCAATGTCGGCGCCGATGTCGCGGGTCGTGCCGGTCAGTGGCGACCAAAGGATGCCGTCGGAGACGGCGTAGGTGCCAACGAGGTCGATGGTCGGAAGCGCCACTGCGGCCCAAGGGTTGCCAGCGCGCTCGGAGAGCCCGACACGCGAACGGACCGAGAGCAGCAGTGCGCCCAACTCCTCGGCGTTCGCAGAAGAAGCGACCTGCGACGTCTCGGTGTCTGGCGCCCAGGTAAAGACCCCGCCTTCGCCGACGACGACAAAACCTGGGCCGTCCGTCGCCAGCGCCCGGGCGTCGTCACCCCTCGGCGCACCCGGCGACACCACCCAGGTCCAGCCGCCGTCCTGGGACAGGTGCAGGCCATCTGGGCCGAGCGCTGCGGCTGCGCGTGCTCCGGTGGTCGCCAGATCGCGGGTCCGCAGCACCTCACCCGACCCCGCCAAGCTGCCCAGGGCCAGGTCGTCGATGTGAAAGACCCCGTCCGCGACGACCCAGGCTCCGACCAGACCGTCCCAGGCCACCCGGTCGATGGACCCATCACGTCCCGGGCTCCGCGCCCAGCCCGCTCCGAAATTCGTCCACAAACCATCGTCCGTCGCCGCGAGAACCCCGCTCGGACCGACATCGACGTCGTTCACTGGCGGAAGCGAACCGACTTGGGACCAACCGAAGGTGCCGCCGGTCCACACCCCGCTCCGCGTTCCGGCCACGACGTTGGACCCATCGGCCGCCACCGCTCGGACGGGCTCGGCCAGCTCCAGCACCACGCCCGCGGGCGTCACCCGCCACAAGCCGTCGTCTCGCCCCACCCAAAGCGTGTCGCCGGACCATGCCAGCGCCGTGGCCCCATCCACGTCTTCCAGCGCGGACGACAACGCGTCGATCGCGTCGCCGAGCGCGTCGGTATCCGTGCCTTCTGCAGCGTCAACAACATCGCGGATCGAGGATTCGGTGGACGTGCTGGCCAAATCGGGGAGTGGGACCTCCAAGAAGACACCGCGGTCCAGCGACCACCACACCCTGCCCCCGCCATCGGCCACCGCCGTGCGGTCCGCGTCGACGGCCACGGCCATGAGTCGAGCGGGGCCCTGTGGGCCCTCCCAACCCGCGATCGCCGCCGATGTCGCCCAGGCCAACGCCCACATGGGAGCCCGGCTATCCCCACGCAGCGCGCGTTACCGCCCCCTATGGACGTTTGGACGGCCGTAGTCGCCGCGCGACAGTCTGGCCGGCGGGGCGTGTTGTGTACGGTTCTCTCCACGCGGGGGTCGGCGCCGAGGCACGCGGGTGCCCACCTGTTCCTCGACGAACGAGGGGACGTCGTGGGCACCCTCGGCGGTGGCCGGGTCGAACACGACGTCCTACGCGAAGCCGCTCTCGCCCTCGTCGACGGCCAAACGCGCCGCCTGGACCTGAGGCTCGCCGAAGACCTTGGCATGTGTTGTGGGGGACGGATGGAGGTCTACGTCGAACCGATAGCGTCCCGAACCCCGTTCCTTCTGTTCGGTGCAGGCCACATCTCCGCCGCCCTCGCCCCACTCCTCCACGGCCTCGATTTCGACGTCACCGTGGTCGACGACCGCGACGCCCTGACCACCGCGGACCGTTTCCCCCACGCGACCCTCCGGACTGACGAGCCCGAGCGCTTCGCCGACGCCTGGGCAGGCGATACGCGGACCTTCGTCCTCGTCGTGACCCACGACCATGCGCGCGACCAGGCCGTCGCTGGCTCGCTTCTGACGAAGCCCGCGGCATGGCGGGGCCTCGTAGGCAGCCGGGCCAAGGTCGCCCGCTTCTTCGAGCGATGGACCGCAGCCGGCGCCGATCCCGCGACCTTCGGCGGTCTCAGCGCCCCCGTCGGGTTGGACGTCGGGGCCGAGACCCCCGCCGAAATCGCGGTCGCCATCGCGGCCGAGGTCCTTTGGGTCCGCCGCGGCGCGGCGCGGGAACCCGGCCCCCTCGCACGTCGGCCCAATCCGGCGCGCAAGGTGCCCTGGACCCCTGTCTGACGTTCAACCTGCGGATCGAAGCCGGCCTGCGATCAACTCCGCGAGATGCTCGAGCTTTACCGGCTTCTCGATCACCCCATCGAAACCAGCCTCGTCGAGTCGACGACCAAGGTCGTCGTCCCGCCAACCCGTACACGCGATGACGGGCAGCTCGCGCGTTTCACGATTGGACCGAATCGTCTGAAGCACGGCGAAGCCGTCGATGTCTGGCATCATCAGGTCGACAACGAGCAGGTCCGGCCGGAAGCGCGCGAGCGCCAGGCCTCCGGTGAAACCCGACTCCGCCGTCGCGACCTCGTAGCCCTTCATCGTCAAGAAATCGGCGACAAGCTGGGCGAATTCAACCTCGTCGTCGACGACGAGAATCCGGTTCGGCCCCGGTGCCGCTGCCTTCCTCAGGCCGGAGAGCGGGATGTGATGGGCCTCCGCGAAGGCCACGAGGTCCCCGTGGGCAATCCGCCGATGCCCCCCGGGCGTCCGATGCGCGGGGAAACGTCCGGCCTCGATCCAATTGACGACGGTCGGAAGTGACACGCCGAGAAAGCCCGCCACCTGGTGGGTCGTGTAGAAGAGCGGAGTCTCAGCCGATTGACGCGCCATCCCGTTCCACCGTGCGCCGCTGACTGCGGCTGTTCACAGCGCCGCCGACCTGCAGCTGTCCGCATTCGGCTGCGGCGTGCGGTCGAGGCGTCAATCGAGGATGCGGAACCGGAAGAACGTCTCGCCGATGATGACCTCCTCGCCGCCAAACAACCGCCGCTCCGTGATCAGCTCGCCGTTGACGAGGGTGCCGTTCGCGGACTTGTTGTCTTCCACGTAGAAGTTGCCGGTCTTGCGGTAAAGCTTGCAGTGGTAGCGCGACACCTTGCTGTCGTTCTTGACCTGGATGTCATTGTCGCGGCCACGGCCCAACGACAGCGCGTCGTTGTTGAACGGGTAGACCTGCTCGTCGGCCGTGCCCTCTTGGTACAAGAGGACGGCCTTGCGAACGCGGTCGGTGCCGTTCGATTCGACCGCAGGCTCCTCCGACTGGCCGGCCTCCGAGTCTTCGCCGAGGATGTCGAGGTCGCCGACCGCGAACGCCGCTCGCGGGGACTTGGCGGCTTCGGCGGGTGCAAGCGTCGCCGACGCCTCATGGGCCACCGACTCTGCCGCGTCGGCACTGTGATCGTCCGCCGCCGGTGCAGCGGCTGCGGCCGGGGCGGAAGCGCCAGCTGCAAGCACGCCCGAGGACTCCCCGAGCGCCTGCCACGCGCCAACCGCGTCCGCCAGGCTCTGCGCTTCGGCTTCTTTCTCCGCCGCGCGGCCTTCGGCGCCGTCGACGTCGCCCTTCAGGTCACCCGATGCCAATGCGAAGGCGTCGCCGTCGATCTCGCCGACGACGTGGCGCAGCTCCAGCTCTTCGAGCTTCTCCTGCGAGCCCGAAGCCGAATTGCGGATGCCAACAGCTTCAGCGCGCAGCGCGTCGGCCCGACCTTGCAGGTCGCTCGCCAACGGAATGAGGTCGGCGGCGAGCGCAACCTGGCGCTCCGTATTGTCCGCAACGACCTTCTCGACGACCTTTGGGTTGAAGCGCCCGGCGTGTTCCCGCGCCTTGTCGATGAAGCCTTGGAACTTCTTGAAATCTTCGACCCCGGCCTGGAAGGTCTGAAGCACCGCTGCCTGGTCCATCGGCCAACCTCGCGATCGCGCCCTGATGCAGGACGCACGTTTCGCACGGATACCGAGGCAAGGGCGCGGGGTCAAGCGATCGCGGCAGGGACCGCGGAGATCACCCGTTTGTCCTGACCACAGCCTGCCGCGGGAGAGATCGCAACCCACCAGCCGCGCTGGGGCGCGATGGGGCCGGCGACACCGTCGCGAGACCGCTCGAGCGCGACCCCCGTGGGAGTCGCGGGAGGGCACCTTTCGGCGGACGGCTAGCAGCCTGCTAGTCCAGGACCAAGCCCCTCTCCGCAAAGCTGTCAAAGCGCGCGTAGGCGCCTTGGAAAACCAACTTGACCGTCCCCGTAGGCCCGTTTCGCTGCTTGGCGATGATCACTTCGGCCAGGCCGCGATCGGCGGACTCCGGGTTGTAGTAATCGTCACGGTAGATGAACAGAATGACGTCGGCATCTTGCTCGATGGCGCCAGACTCGCGAAGGTCGCTGACGAGGGGGCGCTTCTCGGCCCGAGCCTCCACGCCTCGATTGAGCTGGCTCAGCGCCAACACCGTGCAGTCCAGGTCCTTGGCCATCGCTTTGAGACCGCGGCTGATCGCCGAAATCTGCTGCTCACGGCTCGCCCGCCCGTCCTCGCCGCGCATGAGTTGCAAGTAGTCGATGACGATCAGGCCGAGGTCGGGCATCTCGGCCTTGAGTCGGCGAGCGCGCGTGCGGACGTCGCTCACGGACAGGCTCGGTGTGTCGTCGATCCGGATTTGGAGCGCGCGGACGACCTCGCTCGCATCGACCAGCTGTGTGAGTTCGGACTCGTCCAGCCGACCCGTGCGTACCCGTCCGGCGTCGACGAGGCCCTGGTTGCAGAGCAGTCGCGTCACCAACTGGCCCCGGCTCATCTCGAGCGAGAACACGCCCACGGCCTTCCCAGCCCGCGCCGCGACGTGCAGCGCAAGGTTCAAGGCGAGCGCCGTCTTTCCCATGGCCGGGCGAGCCGCGAGGATGACGAGATCCGTCGGATGGAAGCCGGCCAGCTTGTCGTCGAGGTCCTTGTACCCGGTCGTCGAACCCGCAACGGACCGCTGATTCCGCAGCAAGCCCTCGATGCGGAGCATCTCCTGGTCGACGACGACGGAAACGGGCTGCCAGCTGCGTTGCCCCTGTTCCTGCCCGATCTTGGTCAGGCCCTCGGCCGCCTGGGACAACAGCTCGTCGACGTCCTCGGGTTGCATCCATGCCCGATCGCCGACCTGCTGTGTGAGGCCGATGAGCTTGCGAAGGACCGACTTCTCGCGGATGACGGCCGCGTAGTGGTCGAGGTTCGCGGTCGCCGGAACGTGGTCGCGCAGTTCGAGCACGTACGCGACGCCCCCGAACCGCTCGGCCTCCCCTCCCCGGACCACCCGCTCGGGCACGGTGATCGGGTCGATGTGCTCCCCACGCGCCGACATGTCGAGCAAGAGCGCGTAGAGTCGGCCGTGCTCGTCCCGAAAGAAATCGTCGGGCCGCAACCGTTCGCCGATCGTCGGGACCTGCTGAGGGTCCACCTGCAGGCCGCCCAACAGGGCCCGCTCGGCCTCCACCGCGGCCGGCAGGGCCCGTTGCGACATCAGCCCTTGATCACGAAGACCTTGACGGTCGCGGTCACGTCGCGGTGAAGCCGGACCGGGACCTGGAAGACGCCAAGGGCCTTGATCGGCTCGTCAAGCTGGATCGACCGTTTGTCGATCTCGACACCTTCACCGGCCAGCGCTTCCGCGATGTCCCGGTTGGTGACCGAGCCGAACAACTTGTTCTCGTCGCCCACTTCGCGGCGAATCGAGATGGCGGTGCCGCTCAGCTTGTCCGCCATTGCGCGGCAGGACGCCAGTTCGCGCTTGCGTGCCGCATCGGCGAGCCGCTTGACGTGCTCGACCTGGCGGACGCTCCCCTCGCTCGCCACCGCAGCGAGGCCGCGGGGGATGAGGAAGTTGCGGGCGTAGCCCGCGGAGGTCTTGACCACGTCGCCAGCCACGCCGAGGTTCTGAACTTCTTTCTGAAGGATGACGCGCATCGGAAACTCCCGAACCCCCGTGGGGGACGCGATCAGTTGTCGTAGTCCTCGTCCTCTTCGCCCTGCACTTCGGCCAGTGCTTCAGCCTCGGCGCGCGCCTTGGCCTGCTCCGCACGGATGCGGCGCTGCTCCTCGGCTTGTGCGAGGCGGGCTTCGGTGTCGACGGCGACGCCGACGCGAATCGTGAGGAAGCGGACGATTTGGTCCTCGTTCCGGATCCGGCGCTCGAATTCGGCGACCATCTTCGCCGGCCCGAGCCAGTTCAGGATCAGGAAGTGGCAACGGGGCTGCCGCTGAATCGCATAGGCCAGCTTGCGCTTGCCCCAATCGTCGCGAAGCAGGAGCGTGCCGCCCGAGCCCGTGATCAGCCCCTCGAACTTCTCGACGAGGGCATAGGTGGAAGCCTCATCCAGGTCGCCCCGAACGATCAGGTTCGTCTCGTACTCGTTGACCAGCACGTGTCCTCCCATGCCGCCGTTCATCGCTGCGTCGGACGGACCGATGGCCCGCCCGCTTGTCGATTCGTTTCGTTCATCGCGGGCGCGAGCCCGTTCGTGACCACTTGTTCCACCGCGCCGGCCGCCCGGTCCACGATGGGTCCCAGCGCCGCGTCTTCGTCCGCCGTGAAGGCGCCCAACACGTAGTCGGCCGTGTCCCAGCCGGGCGGCGGACGCGAAACGCCCACGCGCACCCGGACGAAAGTCGGCGAGCCAAGCTTGTCCGCAAGGTCGCGCAAACCGTTGTGACCGCCGTGACCGCCGCCCTGTTTGAGGCGCACGTCGCCAAAGGGCAGATCGACGTCGTCGTGGACGACGACAATGTCCTCGTCGGGCACCTTGTAGTAGCCGCGCAAAGAGGCGACGGGCTGCCCCGAGAGGTTCATGAAGCTCTGAGGCTTCACGAGGACGACCGGGTGTTCGCCGACGCGAACGGCGTCGACGAGCGCGCCGAACTGCTTGCGCTCCACGGTCGCACCCCAGCGATCCGCGAGGCGGTCCACGACGGCGAACCCGACATTGTGTCGGGTCCGGGCGTAGCGCGCGCCGGGATTGCCAAGGCCAACCACGAGTGTCACTTCTTCGCCGGAGCCTTGGCTGCCGCTGCAGCCGGGGCCTTGGCCGCTGCTGCCGCCGGAGCCTTGCCACCCGCGGCCGCAGGGGCCGCCGCCGCCGGTTCCGCCTCAGCGCGCTTGTTGCCGATCAGCTCGACCACGATGAAGTCGCCATCGTCGATGATCTTGACGCCTTCGGGCAGCGTGACGGCGGCGCGGCGAATCGTGTCGCCGACGTTCAACGGGGTCACGTCGAGATCCACGGTCTTGGGAAGGCGCTCGAACTCGCAACGGAGCGTCAGCGCGCGACGCACGATCTGGACGCGACCGCCGAGGCTCGCGCCCTCGGGCTTGCCCGACGTCGTCACCGGAACCGAAGCCGTCACCATCTGGCCGGGCTGCAGTTCGAGGAAGTCGACGTGCAGGATCTGGCGCGTGAGCGGGTGACGCTGCACCTCGCCGACGAGGGCCGGCGCGCGCCGGGTCCCAAGGGCGAGGTTGAGGGTCGTGTTCCGGTCGCCCGAAACGCGGAAGATCTCGGTCAGCGTCCGCGGGTCGAAGGAGACGGACGTGGCGGCTCCCCCTCGCGAGTAGATCACGCCGGGCACCCGGCCCGCAGCGCGCAACTTGCGGGCCTCGCCTTTGCCGGTCGCGCCATCGCGGGGATTGAGATCGAGGTTTTCCATTTTTCCTCCTCGGCATCCGGCGTCGGACATCGCTGGAGGACTGGAAAGCCGAGGCACACGAGGCCCCCCGGCGTTCCTGCCCCCTGGACGAAGGGCCATCGGTGGATGGCCGGGACAGAACCGGAAATGTCGTCGGGAGGCCTACCCCCCACGACGGCCGGCGCCGCTAACGTAGGTTCTGCAACTCGGCACGTCGGCTCAGGCGCGCTCGGTGAGGAAGAGCCGAGAGATGGACGCGTTGCGGTGGATGGCCGAGATCGCGGCACCCAACAACGGGGCGACCTCGATGACCTGCAGCTTCGGGTTGGCAGCGGCCTCGGCGCTGAGCGGAATCGTGTCCGTGACAGCAACGCGCTCGAACACCGACGACGTGATGCGACCCACGGCATCTCCCGACAAGACGGGATGGCTGGCGAGCGCCAAAACGCGGCGAGCGCCGTTGGCGCGCAGCGCTGCGGCCGCTTTGACCATCGTGCCCGCCGTGTCGATCATGTCGTCGACGAGGATGGCGTCTTTGCCGTCCACCGAACCGATCAGGTGCATCACTTCGGCAACGTTGGGTCCCTCGCGGCGCTTGTCAATGATCGCGAGTCCACAGCCCAAGCGCCAGGCGTAGGAGCGCGCGCGCTCGACGCCGCCGGCGTCCGGCGACACGATCACCGTCTCTGCGGGGTCCTTCGTCAGCCATCGAGCGCGCGTGTGGTCGAGCAACAGCGGCTGCGCGTAGAGGTTGTCGACGGGGACGGCGTTGATGGTGCTTGCCATCGTCGCCAGCACGGTGCTGGTCTTCACCAATCGGGTCGAGTTGCTCAAACTCGCCGTGGTGCTGGCGTTGTGGGCGGCGGTCGCCGCGGCGTTCGTCTCG
>SXOB01000037.1 GCA_005776945.1 Pseudomonadota bacterium | reverse complement strand
GCTGGACGCGGTGCACGCCGCCCTCGAAGCGAAGAAGGGCGTAGGCGTCGGGGCCCGTGACGAGGGCGACGACTTCCTTCATCCCGACGGCGGTGCGGCCCGACCCACCCACGTGGATCTCGTTGGACGACGCGACCTCGAAGCGCAGCCCGCGCCGCTCTCCGAAACGCTGGTACATGCGAAACAGATCGGCCGCGAATAGGGCCGCTTCGTCACCGCGGGTGCCGGCTCGGATTTCGAGGAAGATCGGTCGTCCGACGTAGGGGTCGGGCGGGAGAAGGCGCAGTCGGAGGGCGCGCCACGCCACGCCGACCTGCTCGGTCAGCACCGCGACCTCCTCCTTGGCGAGCGCGCGAAGTTCGGGATCGTCGTCCGACGCCATCGCGTTGGCGTCGTCGAGCCCCGTCATGAGGCCCCGGAGGTTCGCCCAGGCGTCGACGATACCGCGAACGTGGCTGTGCTCCCGCGCCAGCTCCGCCATGCGGTTGCGGTTCGCCGCGACGGACGGGTCCATCAGTTGGCGGTCGAGCTGCTCGAGGCGATGCTCGTACGCCGGCAACCGGGCGAGCAGAGACGGATTCATGGGCGACCTGGGACGCCGAAGCGTCCGGGCCGATCAGGAGCTGGCTTGGAACCCGTACTTCCGCATGAAGCGGTCGACGCGTCCCTCGGTGTCCATCAGCTTCTGCTGGCCCGTGAAGAACGGGTGGCTCTGGGAAGAAATGTCGATCAGGACGAGGGGAACCTCGTTGCCTTCCCACGTCGTGGTGGCACGGGTCTCCAGGCAGCTCCGGGTGATGAACTCGAAGCCGCAAGACACGTCGCGAAACACGACAAAGCGGTAGTTCGGGTGGAGGTCCTTCTTCATCGTCGCCTCGTCGCGGATCGTGCGGCCGGCCGGATTCACCCGTCCGTGGGATCGTGTCAAGCCTTGGGGCGGAGGACTCGGGTCGCGTCGGCGACCACGTCGCCCGTGAATGTGGCGGCGAGCGCCTCCCACGTGGCCGCTTCTTCGGCGGTGCGAAGGCGTTCGGGGCGGAGGGCGCCGCTGCGCGCGACGTCGATGGCCGGGAACAGGCCCGCCTCAGCGGCTGGCCGGGACAATGTGAGTTCCCAGTTCACGACCTCGCGCAGGTCCTCGGCCAGAACCCGGTCGTGGCGGGTGCCGTCGGCGCCGAGCACGCCGATGACCGTGAGCGAACCCCCCTCGTCGAGCATGCGGGCTGCGCCGAGCCAACGCCGCATCCGATGGAGGGCGCCAGCGTCGACGCCGTCCAGATCGCGGCCGGACGGGGCCGATTCCGCCAGACAGGCACGGAGCAGTCGGGAGAAGTTGTCGACGAGGAGCACGGCCTCGTCGCCCTGCTCCACCATCCGTCGTGCGCGCTCGAAGACGATGTCGGCGACTTGCACGTGCCGAGCCGGAGGCTCGTCGAAGGGGGTGGCGATGACTTCGGCGCGAGTGGTCTTGCGCCACTCTTGGATTTCCTCTGGGCGTTCGGCGACGAGAAGCACGGTGACGTGGAGCGCGGCGTCTTCCGCGAGCGCGTTGGCGAGGCGGGCCAGCAGCTCGTTGGCCCGCGTGCGCGGCGGTGCGATGAGGAGTCCCCGCGCCCCGAGGCCGAGCGGGGCCACGCGGTCGACGGCTTGGAGGACAGGATCGTCGCCAAGCGTGAAGCGTTCGTCAGGGTAGATCGCCGTGAGCTGATCGAAGCCCTGGCGGTCGTCCTCGACGCGGGCCCCGTTGACGGCGTCGACGCGGAGCAGGGCGGTGTACCGCTCGCCTTCTTTCGGGGGGCGGACGAGCCCGATGATCGTGTCGCCGGTCTGCAGCTTGAAGCGGCGAATCTGGGACTGGCTGACGTAGATGTCGTCCGGACCGTTCTGAAAGCTGGCCGCGGCGCTGCGCAGGAAGCCAAATCCCTCCTCGCGGTGGACGTCGAGGACACCCATGCCGTAGGGCCCGTATTCAGCCGACATGATGCGTCCGATCGCGAGCACCACGTCGTGTCGGTGACCCGCCGGATCGATGCCGTTTGTCCGCGCAAGCTCCCGGAGCGCTTCGTCCTCGAGCGCGTAGAGTGCGGGGAAATCGGGTTGCATCGCGGTCCTGGGGCTAGGGGCAACGCAGATTGGCCGCCCGTGAGGGCGTCATCCGTAACCCGGTTCCGCCCTGCAAGTTCGGCCCCCCGGCCTCAAAGCTCCGTGAGCGTCATGGTCCCGAAGGGCAATTCGTAGTGGACGGTGTCGGCCTCCCACGAGGCGATGGCCGCTTCCCAGGGCACCCAGTGGGCCTCGGCGGTCGCGGTCTTGGCCACGATCTCGACGAACCGGGGGCCTCGCGGCAGGACGCCATCGTCCCATTGCGGGTGCCAGCCGTAGCCAAAGGGGCCGCTCGTCGCTGCGGGGATGGGGTCCAAGCCAAAGGGCTTGCAGTCGCCGAGAACCTCGGCGCCGTCGAACAGGTGAACCGTCGCTGACCAGGTGCAGGAGACGCCCGCAGCGTCGGCGCACGGGACATCCGCGTAGGGGTCCGGCAGTCCATCGACGTCCGCCTCCGCCCAGCTGACCGCGACCCACGCGAATTCGCAGGCCACGTTGCCAGTGATCGGGTCGACGAATCGGGCCCGTTCGGTGCCCTCCCATGGGACGGTGGGGCCGACGGCCGCGTCGCCAAGGTAGGTCACGGAGGCCTCGATCCCGACGGGGTCCTCGGGCCCTCCGCCGCCGCCTGCAGGGTCGGTGGTGGTGGCCGTGTCGGCGCCACACGCGAAGAGGAGGTGGAACATGACGTCGGGCCCTCGTTAGCGCGCTGGCCCGCAAGGGTGGAGGCAGGATGTCGGTTCTGGAACGGCTCGACCTGGTCCGCGAACGTTCAGGGGCCGCAGGGAAGGGGGGCGCCTTCGCCACGACGGGCCGGGTGCTCACGGTCGTTTCCCCGATCGATGGCTCCACGATCGGGCGGGTGCGACTTGCGGAGGCTGCCGACCTGGAGCGCGTGGTGCGCGACGCTGCCGCCGCCTTCGAGACCTTCCGAACGATGCCCGCCCCGCGGCGTGGCGAAATCGTCCGACAGATCGGCGAAGTGCTACGGGCCCACAAGGACGACCTTGGCGAACTCGTCTCGCTCGAGGTCGGCAAGATCCGCAGCGAAGGCCTCGGCGAGGTGCAAGAGGCCATCGACATGGCCGACTTGTGTGTCGGTATGAGCCGGCAGCTCTGTGGCCTGTCGATGCACAGCGAGCGCCCCGGGCACCGGATGACCGAGCAATGGCACCCCCTTGGCATCGTCGCCGTGATCACGGCCTTCAACTTCCCATGTGCGGTGTGGGCGTGGAATGCGCTCGTCGCGCTCATCGCCGGCGACGCCGTCATTTGGAAGCCAAGCCTCAAGGCGCCGCTCACGGCGATTGCGACCCACGAGTTGTGCGAGCGCGTCCTCGCGGCCCACGGGCTGTCGGGCCTTCTCGGCCTCGTGATCGGCGACGATGCCGTCGTCGGAGAAGCCCTCATCCGCGACGAGCGCGTTCCTCTCGTGAGTGCGACCGGGTCGTGTCGGATGGGGCGCCACGTCAATGCCGTCGTGGGCGGCCGCCTTGCGCGCACGCTCCTCGAACTCGGCGGAAACAACGCGATCCTCGTGCACAGAGATGCCGACCTCGACCTCGCGCTGCGGGCGGTGTGTTTCGGCGCCGTCGGAACGGCGGGGCAGCGCTGCACGACGACCCGTCGCCTCTTCGTTCACCGCGACGTGGCGGGGCCGTTCATCGATCGCCTTGTGGGAGCCTACCGCACCCTTCCGATCGGTGATCCCCTCCAGGAGGGGACGCTCGTCGGACCTCTGATCGACGCCGGCGCCGTCGCCCAGTTCGAGGCGGCAGTCGCCAAGGCCGTCGCCCAGGGCGGCGCCGTGCTCGCTGGCGGAAAGCGGCTGGACCGGCCGGGCTTCTACGTGGCCCCGACGCTGATCCGGCTTCGGCACGACGCGCCGATTGTCGCGGATGAGACCTTTGCTCCCATCCTCTACGTCGACGTCTACGACGACCTCGATTCCGCGATCGCGTGGCAAAACGAGGTCCGCCAAGGGCTGAGTTCCGCCATCTTCACCGACTCGGTTCGCGCTGCGGAGGCCTTCCTGTCCGTTCGCGGAAGCGATTGTGGGATTGCCAACGTCAACATCGGGACGTCGGGGGCCGAGATCGGCGGCGCCATCGGCGGTGAAAAGGAGACGGGCGGTGGGCGCGAAGCCGGTTCGGACTCCTGGAAGGCCTACATGCGCCGCCAGACCGTCACCGTGAACTACACGTCCTCGTTGCCGCTCGCTCAGGGCGTTCGCTTCGACGTGGGCTGAGCGCCGGGGGCGAACGAGCTGGTCAGGGCTGCCAGGCTGCTAGAGCGCGCCCCGCCGCCACTTGTTGTAGTGGGCGGCGCAGTAGCCGCGGGCGCGGTGGGGCTTTCCGCAATTCGGTACCTGGCAGAGCCCGTCCTCGACGGTGGGCGTGCCGTCGACGGCGCTCTCCGCCGTCGCCTTGGCTTGCTGGGCGACGACTTGGGCCTGACGGGCCGTGGCGAGTGCCTCCGAGGCCTGAGAGGCCGCGGCCTGGAGCGCCGTGGCGGACGCGCTCACCGTCCCCATCGTCATCGAGAGCTTCTTGGAAAGCGCCTCGACCTTGGCTTCCAAGGTGGCGACGCGGTTGTTGTCGCCCCCACGTGCAAGAAGCGCCTCGACGTCTTCGCGGCGCATGAAGCCGGCCATCGCCAGGGCTTCCTCGATCATCGCGGAGGGGTCGGGACGGCCCAACGCGGCCGCCAACGCCGACCCTACGGTAGAGCGAATGCCCATTGAACCCCCGGCCGGGGCGCTTATCGGCCCGCGGAGGCGTCGCCCATGTCGGGCGCGGCCAGGAGTCCGTGCAGCACGAGCGGCAGTCCGTCGCGGAGCAGCGTCTCCCGATCCGGCCGAATGCCGATGGCGGACTGGCCCGCAAGCCCGTCGATGAGGGCCTTGAGCAACTGGGCCAGCGCGACGGGGTCCCCCTTTCGGAAGCTGCCCTCGGCCATCCCTTGGGCCAGAATCCGCGCCACGGCGTCGACGAAGCGGTTGTGGACGGCCTGGCACTCTTCGCGGACGTCGACGTCGCGGATGCCCTGTTCCGACATCATGAGGAAGAAGCGTGGCGGGGTCTTGAGGCCCGCGAAGTAGTCCAGGTATCGGCGGCCGAGGTCGACGAGTTTGACGACGGCGGGCCGTCCGTCCTGTTCGACGTCGTCGAGAAAGCTGTAGGTCTGCTCGTGTTGCTCAGCGACCAACGCGAGGAACAAGTCTCGCTTGGACGGGTAGTAGAAGTAGACCGCCCCTTTCGACAGGGCGGCCCGGCGGGCGACGTCGTCGACGCGGGCGGCCAGGTACCCCTTCTCGATGAACAGAGCGCGGGCGGCCCGCAGAATCTGGTTGCGTCGCTCGGGCTCTGGCGCATGGCGCGTCATCAGTTGAGCAGGTCGTCGTCGCGGTTGCGTCCCCCGTCGAGGACCTCGAAGCGCCGCCGCTGTTGCAGTCGCTTCAATTCGTCCTCGATCGCCTTTCCGCGCTTCGCGAGGCTGCGCCGATGGGCGCCCGGGCCGCGGAGCTGCGTCCACGCATACGTACCGAGCCAGGTCCCGACGCCCGCCACCGTGGAGAGGGTGGGTTCGGCCATCACGAACAGGCACCCGATGGCGAGGCTGCCCCAGACGATGGTGCGGCCGTCCACGGGAAGCACGAAGAACAGGAGGAAGCGCACGTCGGGGCGCAAGTGCCCTACGAGGAGCGACAGGCCAAAGAGCAAGCTGCTCCAGCCGTGATTCCACGCTGGAATGAGCCAGCCGGTCGCGTCCGCGGCCATCGCTGTGACGACGCCGCCTGCGAGTCCGAAGCCAAGGGCCTCGAGCAGGGCTCGCCGCGGCAACGAACTCGACAACAGAGGAAGCAGGAACCAGAGCATGATCATCTGGAACACGACGCCTAGGGCGCTTCCGCGGCCCCCCCCCTGAACGGCGAGGTGCGTGAGCCACTGCCAGGGCGCGAATCCGGCCCCCAAGGGCTTCCATGTGAGGACGTCGACGGGCAGGTCGGCGAGGCGCGCGACGAGCTCCGCGACGTATACGGCGATCAGGACGGCCACGAACCGGTTCACACCTGGCTCGAGAACGGGCGGTAGCCGCGATCGTTGTGGCTGGGCCATGGGCGCCGTTAGTCTGCCCTTCCTCGGGCCGCACGCCCGGCCAGCTTGGCACAGGCCGGCTGGCCGACTACATGCGATCTCTATGGCCCGCCCAAACTCCGAAGTTGATTTGGTCGCGATCAGTGGGGCGATCGAGGGGTTGCGCGTCCAGTTGCAGCCTCGAGAGACGTTGCTGCTTGGGCGCACGGCCAATGGGCTGCAGATCCCCGACGAACTCGTCAGCATCTACCATGCCGAGATTGTGTTCGAAGAAGGCAGCTACTGGGTGGCGGACGTCGGGTCGGCCACCGGCACCTTCGTCGACGATCGAAAGTCCGAGCATGACAAGGTTCGGTTGCAACTTGGCAACGTCATCAAGGTGGGCGAAACGCGCCTACGGGTGTCGCGCCGCCAACGATTCACGCCGATCGAATGGGTGGCGATCGCGCTGCCCCTTGTCATCGCGGCGGCCTTCATCGTCGTGGCTTGGCGAATGGCGCCTCAACGGGCGCCGATGCGCGGACTCATTTGGGAGGCGCCCATCCGTCGCGGCCCGATGGTGGCTGGCACGACCCAATTGGACGTTCCGGGTTCCTTCTTGCGCGCCCAAGGTGTAGACGTCGTCGATTTGCGCATCCGCCGCGTGACCGACTTCGACCAGAACCAGGTCGACGAGGTCTGGCTGCGCGCCCAAGACCGAGAGTGGGCCGTCACATTCGAGGCCGACGGCAGCTGGCAGGTCATGGGAACCTTGCCGACGGGCTGCCTGGACGCCCCGCTGATTGACAGGAAGGGCGGCATGCCGCTCCTTCGCTGCCCGGGCGTACTCTACGACTATGGGGCGGCTGGCTACCGGCCGGCGCAGCAAGAAGGAATCGTCGTGTGGCTCGCGCCCATCCAGCTGGGAGTGGCCGAGCGGCTCGCTCGCGAAACGAAGGCCAACCGCGTGGAGGCGGTTCCGCTCGAGCCCATCCGACCCAAGCGGGCGTCGGGCGGGTCCGGTTCGGGCTCCCGGGCCTCTGGCAGCCGGGGATCTGTCGGGGACCAGCCCGTCGCCGAGGCCGCCATCGTGAAGCGGCGGCGCGAGGAGTTTGTTGCCAGCGCCTTTGTCCGGCCCCATCGACTTGAATTGGCGTCGGCGGAACGGGTCGCAGGCTTTCTGGCCGAGCGGGGCGTCGATTCTCCGGTGCACTACCTGATTTGCGAAGACGCCTACCCAGGCGTCGCCGCCCAGGTCCTCACGGAAGCCGGCGAGATTGTTCCGTTGGCCTTTGGGTGTATGGACGACCTCGTCGTCGCGGACCGGAATCCCGAGGAAGTAGGCCACCCGGTGGCGATTGCGTTCACCGCGCACGGCCACGAAGCACTCCGGAACGACGTCGCTACGTTCTACGGTGGCACGCCCGACGACGTTTGGCTTGAGCCCGGCCGCGAATCGTTGCTGAACAAGCTGCGCGGCGATGCCGGCTACCCGCTTGGCTACGTCGAGGTCGACGCGCTGTCGCCCGCCCATTTCACCCGCGCGATTGCCCACGAACGGCCCTTGGGTGGGGCGCGCGCCCTGGTGCCGGCCGAAGGGGTGGCCGGACCGCGCCCCGGGGTATCCGCGACCCTCATGACGCCAGGCGTCGCCCAACTGGACCCACCCGGCTGCGAACGTTTGCAGATCGAGGTCGGAGCGTGGCAGTGCGGCGTCTCGAATGCCTGCATTCCGGGCGCTGCGACGTTCTTGCGCGTGGACGAGGTGGGCTGCGGCGAACCCACGACGCTCCTGGCCGCAGGGTACCGGGGCGGCGTCACGGACGGCACGTTCGGCGGCATCGAGGTCCGGGCCGTCGTCGACAGCAGGGTCGAAGGCAACGGCGCCCGAGTTCGGACGGCGCGGGTCGCGTGGAGACCGGCGGCCACCCCGACGCCCTGACGCTTGCGCGAGGCGCGGCGGTGCGGTACGGAACGTGCGTTCACGGAACGCACGTCCAGGGGTTGGCATGGAACACGAACTTTCCGAGCGTCAACGGGTCATCCTGGAATTCATCCAGGCGTCGTATGATCAGTCGGGTGTCGTACCGAGCTACCGCGAAATTGGTGCTGCGCTTGGCATCAAGAGCACCAACGCGGTGTCCGACCACCTCAAGGCACTGATGCGCAAGGGGTACCTGGAGCGGGTGGGTCCGGCCGGCAACAGCCGGTCGATCCGGTTGACAGAGGGCGCATCTGTCGGTCTTTCCGAGGAGTCGGTCGTCAACGTGCCTGTTCTCGGGCGCGTCGCCGCCGGCGTCCCGCTGCTCGCCGAGGAAAACTACGAGGGGTCGATCCGTTGGGATCGAAGCCTTGTGCCTTCCGGCGGACAGATCTTCGCACTGCGCGTCCGCGGCGATTCGATGATCGACGACGGCATCCACGATGGCGATACGCTGCTCGTTCGCCAGAAGTCGGAGGCGCGAAACGGCGAAATCGCGGTGGTTCTTGTCGACGGCGAAGCGACCGTGAAGCGCGTTCAACGCGAAGGTTCGCTCCTGCGGCTGATCCCCGCCAATTCTGCGATGACGCCGCGGGTCGTAGACCTTGGCCAACACGAGGCCTCCATCGTTGGCGTCGCGATCGGATTGTGGCGTCGAATCGTGCCCTTGGCGTGACGAGACGTGACCACCTGGGCGCCCGGCTCAGGGTAGGTGACGGGCGTCCGTGAACGACCCATCGGCCAGCATCCGTAGCGACCTCTTCGCATTGGTGCGGCGCGCCCGGAGGCAGGTGGGTGCGGTCGCGTTGGCCGACACTGCGCTGTTGATCGGGGCCGGAGCCGTCCTCGCGGCGATCGGCCCGCTCGTGGGCTTGGGGCCGCGCATTTGGGCGTCGGTCAGCGCCGCGGCGGTGGCGGTCGCGTGGGTCGCGCGCCTTCCGGCTGTTCGCGCGGCCTGGACGGAAGCGAGTGATGCCCTCGTCCAGGCGCGGCGGGTGGAGGCCGTGCTGCCGACGCTCCGAGGGCGGCTCTTGGCACTTGCGAGCCCCTGGAGTGACGCAGGCGCGAGTTCGGTGTTGATGTCGCGGATTGCACGCGGGGTCGCGGCGCAAGGCCCCTGGGTGCCCGGAGACGTGCTGCCAAATGGTGGCGTCCTGCGTCGCCTGGTCTTGGCAGGTGGTGCCTGGATGGCGGTCGGAATTGCCCTCCTCGGGGTCGGCCCGGACCGGGTCGCGCGATTTTATGGAGCCTCTCAACTCGCGAATTGGCTAAAGGCAGGCGTCGCTGACGGGCGCGTTCCGGTAGGAGACATCGCGATCGACATCGTTCCTCCGGCCTACACGGGTTTGGAACCGAGCCGACTGGAAAACGCGACGGGCCAGGTTCTCGCGCTGCCAGGCTCCCAGGTGACGGTGTCCGTACGCACGCCGCGGCCCGTGGATCGCGCCACGATGTTTCTCGGGGAGATGGGGCTGGCGACCGCGGTGGCGGAGGGCCGGAACGCGACGGCGTCGTTCACAATGCCGCCCGAAGCCACGACCTGGGACCTGAGATGGGTCCTCGCCGGCCTCGAAGAGCGCTCAGAATCTCACCCTGTTCTACCGACGCTCGATCGCGCGCCGGAAGTGCGTGTGGACGTGCCCCGCCGCGAGATCGAAGTCCCGGCCGACGCCCCGCTTGGGGTCGCTTGGTCTGCGGTCGACGACTTCGGCGTGGACAGGGTCGGGTTTGAGCTGTCCGGTCGCCCCATCGGGCGGGAGGCGCGGGCCGGTGATCGACGCCGGCCGGAGTGGAGCGACGTCGTCGGCGACCGGCCTATGGACTGGGGGCTGTCGCCTGGCGACGTGGCTGAGTTCGTGGTCGTTGCGTGGGACAACGACGCGGTCTCGGGCGCAAAGGCGGGGCGTTCCCTGGCGATTCGCCTTGTCGTGACGGGGCCGGGCGCAGCGCCTCGAATTGGCCGTCTGCGAGAGCGGCGACTCATGGAACTCGCCATCCCTGTCTTGGCGGAAGGGTTGCTCGAAACGTGGCCACCGGGTCGTCGGTCGAGCGACTTTGCCGTCTGGGGGGAGCGCCTCGCGCAGCGCTACGAGAGGCTGTTCGCCTGGTTTTCGGAGGTGGGTGAGGAGGCCGTCTACGACCTGCCCTTGGCCGCAGCGGTGTTGCGCACCGCGCGCAATGCCGTGAGGGCCAGCCAGGTGAACTTCTCGCCCGATGACGGTGGCCCGCCGCCCCCCGACGCTGTGACCGAACTCGCCCGCCTTCGATCGGAAGCTGAGGTGGCGCTCGAGGACGTCCTTCTGATGGTTGAACTCAGCGCCCGGTCGCGCGCCTTTGCCGAAGTGGTCCGCCGAGCGAGGGAGTTGGCCGAGGTGTCGGACCCGTTGGCCAAGTTTGCGAAGGACCCGGGGGCACCCTCGACGGCCTTGGACGAGGCCCTGAGTTTGGCCTCGCGCGACGTGGCGCGCGTGCGCAGGTCGTCGAGCGAACTGGAGCCTGGCGGCTTTGCGGCGCTTGTAGAGAACCGGCTCACGGAGCTCGACGCGATGATCCGTCGTCTCGAGGGAATGTCGGCTGACCCCGCTGCGCGCGAGGCCGCAGGACGCCTCGCGGAACGGGTGACGGACCTGGCTGCATCCATCGACGCCGAACTCGCGCGCCGGCAAGAAGACGCCGAGGACCTCGCGCAAGAGACGGAGTCTGTGATCGAAGCCCTGCGGGCCCTTGCCGAGGACGAGCGCGAATTGCGCGCTGAGGTCGAAGGGATGCGGCAAGCCGCTGACCGCCCCGGCGCCGCCTTGACAGAGGCCGCGTGGGAGCGGGCCGCCGAGGCCCTCGTTGGCGCGTCGACGGCCGGGGAGCGCGCAGCGGCCCAGGCGTCCAAGGGGCGGATGTACGTCGCAGAGAGAACGAACGAGGCCCGGGACCGTCTCGACCGCCTCGAGCGGGCCGTCGAGATGCGCGATGTCGGTGGGGCTTGGGGCTCGCTTGACCTCGCTCGCCTCATGTGGACCATGGCCGGCCGGGCGTCCGCGATGTCGGGAGGGAGTTCGGCTGACGCGACGGCCGTGCTCCGCGGCCTCGACGAGGCCGCCGATGCACTCGAAGAGGTTTCGCGGCTCGCGGAACAGCGGGCCGTCCCTGGCGCGACTGACCTCGTCCTGCCTCAACAGGGTCTGGCGGCTCAACTCCGCGGCGCGGCTTCGGCCGCCCAGGAAGCCGCTGCCCGTCTCCCGGTGGCGCCGCAGGGGATGACTCCGGCGCTCGCTGAAGCCAGAGACGAAATGGCCCGGGCGATCGCCGCCCTGCAGGAAGCAAGGCCCATGGAGGCTGAGGGAGCGCAGGGTGTGGCTGCGCTCCGGACGGACGACGCCGCCGATGCGCTCGAACGTGCGTTGGCCGCCAGTTCGCGGGTCGCGTCGGCGATGGACCCCGAGCGGGGCGAAGGAGGCGAAGACGGCAGCGAAGGGGGGGAGCTGGACGAACCGCCCGAACCGATCGAGCTTCCCGATCCGGAGGAGTTCGTCACGCCTGAGGCCTACCGTCAGGCCTTGTTGGAAGGCATGACCCAGGACGTTCCACCCGCGTGGCGTGAGGCGCGGCGCCGCTACTACGAAACGCTGGTGTCGCCGTGATGTTCGCGTTCGCCGCTGTCGCACTGGCGGCGTCGGGACGCGCCGTGGTCGATTGCCTCAATCGCTCCGACCTGCCCTGTGCCGAAGCTGCGATCGCGTCGCTTGGTGGCGCGGCATCGTCGGACCCCAACGTCGTCGCCCTCGCGGCGGAGGTTCACTTCCAGCGCGGCGATTTTCCCGCCGCCCTCGATGCGTACGACCGCGCGGTCGCGCTTGGGTTGAGGAAAGACGACGACCATCGAGGGCTGCTCGAGCGGACAACCTTCGCGACGGCGGGATGGGTCGCACATACCGAAGGCGACTTCGTCGTCCGGTATCGGCCCGGGCCCGATGCCATTCTGGTCGAGGACGCCGTGGCCGTCCTCCGAGGTGTTCAGCAGCACATCGCGCCGATGCTTGGCGGCGCGCTCCCGCCTCCGGTCTCCGTCGAAATCTACCCGGATGCCCGCACGTTTACGGCGGCCTCGTCGTTCATGATGGAGGACGTGTGGACGACGGGCGTCGTGGCCCTGTCCAAGTGGTCTCGCCTTCTCGTCACCTCGCCTCGGGCGCGGCCCCGCGGGTACCCGTGGCAGGACACGGTGAGCCACGAGGCGATTCATCGCGTGGTCCAACGCCACAGCGCGGACAAGGCGCCGGTGTGGTTGCAGGAGGGCATCGCTCGATACCTCGAGGACCGGTGGCAGGACGGCCGCGATCGCTACGCGCCGACGCCGTCGGACAGCTCCGCCCTCGCCGAGGCGTCTCGCGAGGGAACCTTCGTCACGTTCGAGGAGATGCACCCGTCGCTTGCCAAGTTGCCTTCGGCCGAGCGTGCCGCCCTGGCCTATGCCCAGCTTGCGACGCTTGTGCAGACGGCCGTCCAGCGTGGAGGGCCGTCGACGTTGGCCACGGCGCTGCGCGACGTCGCTGCGGGCACGGACTCGCGCGAGGCGCTTGCCGAGGCCGCGGGCATGGCGGATTTCGCCGCGCTGGAGGCGGCATGGAAACAGGACGTTGCCGTGCTCGTTCGCGGGGCTGCCAACGTTCCGTCCGCCCCCGTCGTGCTCGACGGCGGAACGGACTTTGAGGACGACCCCGTGTTGTCCCGGCGTCGCGATCTGACGCGCTGGGTCGTGGTGGGCGACGTCCTTTCGCGAGCGGGCCATCACGAAGCGGCGCTCGTCGAGTACCGCCGGGCGGAGGCCGGCGACGACATCGACTCGCCGGCCCTCGCGGTTCGGATGGCGACACAACTCGAGCGGCTCGGGCGGGCGGAGGAGGCCCGGAGCACGTTGGCGTCGGCTCTCGCGCACTACCCCGAGGCCGCCGATCTCCAGCGCGCGATGGGCCGCCTGCTGGCGAAAACGGACCCCCAGGAGGCCTTAGAGGCCTATGCGCGCACGTTGGAACTCGATCCGTTCGACGTCGTGGCCAGAAGCGACGCGCTCGCGGTTGCGGATGTGCTCGGCGAGACCGTCGACGTCGGCAAGTGGAGGCGCCAACAGGCGCTCTTGGCGGATGGCGGCGGGGCCGCCGTGGATCCCGTCCTGCACCGAAGGACCGGCGCTTGGACGCCGCCTCGCTATGCCGAGGCCGGCGACGGGCTCGTCGACGGCCAGGCCCCGCCACTGACGGCTCGGGGCTACGACGGCAATCCCATCGAGTTGGACGGCCGCGTGACCGCCATCGACTTCTGGGCGACGTGGTGTGGCCCCTGCCGGGAGACCTTGCCGGAGCTCGAAGCGATGCATCGCGCCGAAAGCAAGGTGCGCTGGATCGGTTTGTCATCCGAGGCGCCGGACCGCGTTCGGGCCTTCCTGACGACGCTCGGACCTGGCGCGCCGACCTACGAGATGGGGCGGGATGTCGACGGTGCCGTTGCGCGCCGCTACGGCGTGACCTCTTACCCGACCGTGGTGATCATCGGTTCGGACGGCCGGGTCGTCGACGTCATTGTCGGCGGCGGAGCTGCCGCGCTCGAACGCATCCGCGAAGCCCTTCAACGCGCCCGCTGAACCCGAGGAAGTTGTGGACGACAACGCCCTTTTTGAACGCCTACGACCGCTGCGCGATGCGCTTCGGGCCACCATCGCCACGGTGATTGTTGGGCAAGACGAACCCGTCGACCGGCTGATCGAAGCCCTGTTTACGGGGGGCCACGCGCTCTTCGTTGGCGTCCCGGGCCTCGCCAAGACGCTGCTCGTGCAGACCGTAGCGGAGGCGGCGGGCCTCCAGGCGGGGCGCGTCCAATTCACTCCCGACCTGTTGCCTGGCGACGTGACCGGGTCTGATGTGCTCGAGGAGGACCCCGACAGCGGTCGCCGAACCTCGCGGTTCATTCCAGGGCCCATCTTTGCGCAACTTCTGCTGGCCGACGAGGTCAATCGGACGCCGCCTCGGACGCAGGCGGCGCTGTTGCAGGCGATGGCGGAGCGCACGGTGACGTCGGGGGGCAAGACCTATGCGCTGCCGGAACCCTTCGTCGTCTTGGCGACGCAGAATCCGATCGAACAGGAAGGGACGTGGGCCCTGCCCGAAGCCCAACTGGACCGCTTCCTCGTTTCCGTCTCGATGACGTACCCGACGGCCGAGCAGGAAATTGCGATCGTGCATCGGACGATGGTCGGGGAGGCGCCGCGGGTCGCTCAGGTGTCGTCGGCCGCGGAAATCGTGGAGCTCGCTGCGCTCATTCGTCGAATTCCGTTGAACCCGGACGTCGTCCGGGACGCGGTGGCGCTGGCGCGCGCGAGTCGGCCCGGGTCGGGCCACCCGGCGGCCGCCAGATTGGCATGGGGCGCGGGACCCCGGGCGAGCCAGGCGCTCGCCGCTGTGGCGCGGACCCGCGCCGCGCTCGACGGTCGCGAGGTCGCCGACCGGGCCGACTTGTTGGCGGTGGCGCCGTCCGTGCTGCGGCACCGCGTCGTCCTGTCCTTTGAGGCGATGGCCGCCGGGCACACCGCGGACGAGGTCGTGGCCCACTTGGTGGAGACCGTCGGGAAGCGTGGATGACGGCGAGGGACGCCTGGGATCCCGAACTGGCCGATCGCATTCGGAAGCTGCGGCTGGCCTCTCGGCAACTGGCTCGGGACGTCGGCCTCGGCGCCCACGCCAGCCGGCAGTTGGCTGTGGGCGCAGAGTTTGCGGAGCACGGAGCGTGGCGGCCCGGAATGGCGCTGCGGCACGTCGATTGGCGGGCTTGGGCGCGAACCGACCGACTCTTGGCGCGGCGCACGCCCGTCGAGGTGCGCCGCCCCATCGTCGTCGTCCTCGACCTGTCGGCCGACCTTGGCGTGGGGACAAGCGCCGCCGGCGGGCGACCGGACCTGAACGGCAGTCCGGCGGGGCTCGCCATCGTGCTTGCGGGCACGCTTGCCGTTTGGGCGGCAGGATGGCGCGACCCCGTTGGTCTAGACATCGTCGCCGGGGACGACGCGCCTGTACGCCACCTTCCCCCGCGGCCGGGCAACGCGGCTTTGGGTCCACTCCTCGCCGCGCTCGCACGCGCTCGGACGGGCGGACGCGCCGACCTTGGCGAGGCGTTCCCGGCCTTGGCGCGCCGTTGGCCGCCCCGCTCGATGGTCTTCCTCATCACCGACGGCATGGAGGATCCGGCGAGTTGGCTCCCTGCGCTGCGTGGCCTCGCCTCACGTCGCGTGGAACTGCGGGTGATCCAACTCGTCGATGAGTCGCAGCGACGGCTCGATGGCGTGGACCTCGCGCGTCTCGTGTCGCCCGAAGACGGCAGTGAAGTCGTCGTCGATGCGACCGTCGCGCGCGCAGGTCTGACGGAGGCCGCAGCCGCATTCGACCGGGAGTTGGAAGCGGGGCTCGCGGCGGTGGGCGCCCGGCGCTTCCCAATTCCAGTCGCGGGTCCGGTCGCCCGCGCGTTGGCTGGCGCGCTTGTCGGCGCGGGCGCATCATGAGTTGGGCCTTTGTCGCGCCGTGGGCGCTCGCCGCCTCTGCGCTCATCGCCCTCCCCATCCTGGCCCACCGGATGCGGAGGCCGCCAACGATCCCGGTACCTTCAGGCATCCTGCTCCTGCTGCGACGGTTGCCCAACCAGGTCCGTGCGAGCCGCCGTCTCGAGGACCGCGCGCTGCTCGCGATTCGCGTATTGGCGGTCTTGGCCGTCGCGCTGGCCGCTGCGGGCTTGGATTTGAAGCTGCAGGGCGTGCTGCCGCCGGTCGGAGGTTCGGGCCGGGTCGTCGTCGTCCTGGATCGTTCGGCATCGATGGGCGCGGTCGTGCAAGGGCAGACGCTGTTGGAACACGCGCGGGCGGCCGCAGCTCAGGCCATTTCCGCCCTCCCGGAGGGCGCCAGGGTCGCCGTCGTCGCCGCGGACGCGGACGCCGAGGTCTTGACGGACGGCCTCGTCGACCCCGACGTCGCCTTGGCTGCGCTCGATCGCGTCGCCGTCACGCGCCGCGCGACGCGCCTGTCGGCGGCCTTCGACGTTGCGCGGGAGCTGCTCGCCGACGCACCTGGCGAAGTCGCGATCTGGTCCGATCAAGCTGGACCCGAAGCGGTGGGCGTTGCGGTCGAGCGCATGGAGCGCCTGTTGGGCGACGGCCACGGGGTGTTGCCCATGCCGCTGCCGACGGGCGCTCAGAACGTAGGCGTCGTTTCGGCGGTGTGGAGCGAAGGTGCCAACGGGGGCGAACTCGCGGTCGAGGTGGCCGCATGGGGTGGGTCCGCCCGGGAGGTGTCTTGCGCCGTCGTCCACCCCGGGGGAGCTGAGGCCGTATTGTTCGTCGATGTCATCCCCGGCAAGCGGGTCGTGGAGCGTATTGCCGTGCCCGTCGGCACCCCGGGAGGGTTGGGAAGCGTGCGATGTGTCGACGCGGACATGCCCGGCGACGACCTGAGGCCCTGGGCCGTGCCCGACGCCGCGGCGACTCAGGTCCTTGTCGTCGACGGGGATCCCGGCGACACTCCGACCCAATCCGAGGTCTACTTCCTCGAACGTGCACTCGCGCCACATGGCGGGTCTCGCGGAGACCTTGCCGTGTCCGTGGTTCCGCCAGCGGGCCTGGCGACGCTGGATCCCGCCGTCCACCGAGTGGCGTGGCTGGCCAACGTCGGGGACCCCCGGCCCTGGGCCACGCCGCTGCTCGCCTTCGTTCGCGGGGGCGGAACCGTCGTCATCGCTGGCGGCGACAACGTCGACGTCGACGCCTTCAACGCGACCTTCGGCACGCTGCTGCCATCGGCGCTGCGCCCGGCCGTCGCGCTGGCGGCGGTCGGAGAACGTGGCGAACCTGTTGCGCGGCCGGTCGCGGAACTTCCGTGGCCCTTGGGTCTGGACCCGTCGGCCTTCTCGCGTGCTCGCGCCCGTACGGTCCTTTCCCTGGACCCCTACGCGGAGGGTGGCGACCTCGCGACCTGGTTGACCTACCAGGGGGGACGCGCGGCCCTCGTTGAGCGAACCACGGGCGATGGCCGGGTCATCGTTTGGACGAGTACGGTGGACCTCGCCTGGTCAGACATGGCGCTGCAAGGGGCGTTTTTACCGCTCGTCCACGGAATCTCTCGGCGTGCCGGGGGTGGCCCGACCGTCGGAGCCGCCGTGTTCGACGTCGAGGTGGGTGTCCCTGGCAGCTGGCGCGTTCCCGACGCGACGGAGCGACTCAATTGGATCGGGCCGGATGGCGTCGAGGAAGCCGCGTCCGTGTCTGACGGGCGGGTGGGCCGGACGATGGCCGACGCCGGCGGTTGGCGCGTCGTTGGTGCCGACGGGGCCGATCGGCTGCGCATCCTCGCCGCCGTCGCGGCGTCCGAATCCGATCTGAGCGTGCCGCTGACGATTCGCGAAGTTCAAGCCCGCGCCGCGCCGGAACGGTCCACGAGGCACGTCGACCTCTCCTCGGCGGCCTGGGCAGCGGCCGTCGCGCTCGCGTTGATGGCATCGGTCGTTTCCGGCCGGGCGAGGCTGACATGAAACGCCGCACATTTCTCGCTGGGAGCCTGACGGTGCCTCTGTTGGCGGGCTTCGGTGAGGCCACGCGCGTCAACATTGCCGAGTTGGATCTCGGGGCGCCTTCGGCCTTTCGGCCGCGCGCGTGGGAGCGGGTGTTGTACGAGATGGACGCGTCGACGAGCGTGTCGACGTCGAGCCGAATCGCCCGCGTCCGACCCGACGAGGCTGCACTCTTCGACCACCCGTTCTGCGTGTTGTCCGTCGCATCCGCCTTCGAGATTCCGACGGCCGTCGAGGCGCTGAATCGATACCTCAGCTACGGTGGCTTCCTGCTCGTCGACGACGTTTCAGGGGGCGAGGACCCCGCGATCGACCTCTCGATCCGGCGACTCGCAGCGGTGCTCTTTCCTGCTCGACCGCTGGCGCAATTGCCGTCGGACCACGCGATCTACCGCTCCTTCTTCCTCGTCCGTCGCGCGGTTGGACGGCTGGACCGCCACCCGTTGACGGGCGTGATTTCCGGGGACGCGACGCCGTTCGTGGTCAGCCGCAACGACATGGGAGGTGCGCTCGATCGCAGCGCGGATGGCGCCATGGCGGCTTGCATCCCTGGTGGCGAAACGCAGCGGCAGCGCGCCCTCCAACTCGCCGTCAACCTCGTGATGTACACGCTGACGTCCGACTACAAGAAGGACCAGGTGCACGTCAAGCGCCTGCTCGAAGAGGGGCGGATCGCGCGATGACGTGGTCCACGCCATACTTGGGTGCCATCGTCGCCGTCCTCGGCTTGGTGGCGCTTGGGCTCGGGCTTCGTGGCCGGGTCGGTCGTTCGGCCGTCCTCGAGACGCTGTTGGGGGCGGCGGCGTGGGCTGGATTGGCGCTCGCTGCGGCGGGTCCCCGGATCGAGACGACGTGGACGGAGCCGGTGCCGCCGCGCTCCGTGATGTTGGTCGACGCCTCGGCGTCGATGGGCGTGGGTGACGCCCAACGGGAGGTGGAGTCGCTCCTCCTGCGGCTTCCGACCTTCGACGAGGTCCACCACTTTGACGGTGGCCTCCACGCGGGCCTTCCGACCCAACGGACGGGAAGGGAAACGGATCTCGCGACCGCGCTCACCCAGCTGCGCGATCGGCTTGGGAGCGAACGCCTGGCCTCGCTCGTTGTCGTGACGGACGGACGGGACCGTGGAGCCTTGCGTGCGATGGTGGAAGACGGCGGTGCCGGTCCGACGCTGCCGGGTCCGCTCACTGTCTACCTGGTGGGGGACGGCCCTCCGGCCGTCGACCTCGCCGTGGACCGCGTCGACAGCCCTGGCTTTGCCTACGCGCAAACGCCTGTTTCGGTCGTTGCCCACCTGCGGGGATCGGGTTTCGAAGGCGCGAAAGTGCCCGTTACGCTCTTGCGCGACGGCGCCGTGGTCGCGACCGCGACGGCAGAGTTGGACGCACAGGGCCGTGGTTCGGTCACGTTGACGATGACCCCGTCTCGGGCCGGGAGGGAAGTCCTCACCGTTGCGGTGCCGGATATGGCCGGGGACGCACTGCCCTCCAACAACCGAAGCGCGTTGGTTTTGCGCACGGTGCGCGACCGAATGCGCGTCTTGCAAGTGGCGGGCGCGCCGAGCTGGGACGTGAAGTTCCTCCGGCGCTTTCTCAAGGGGGATCCGTCCGTCGACCTCGTTTGTTTCTACATTCTTCGCACGCGCGAGGACGACCTCGGCGCTTGGGAGCCCGACGACCTGTCCCTGATCGAGTTTCCCTACGAGGACTTGTTCGACGCGCAGCTGGACACCTTCGACGTCGTCATCCTCCACAATTTCGACCCCGAACCCTATTTTCGCGACGGGACGACGCCGTTGCTCGAGAACCTGGCGCAATGGGTGCGTGCTGGAGGCGGCCTCGTGATGGTCGGAGGCGATCGGAGCATGGGCCTCGCCGGGTACGGTGAGACGCCGCTGGCCGACGTGTTGCCCGTGGCGCTGCCGTCGCCGTCCGTGCAGCCTTGGGAGGCGGCGTTTGCGCCGGCCCTGACAGCTGAAGGCGCCCGTCACCCACTCACGCGGCTCGTCGCCGATCCAGTCGAGAACGAGCGTTTCTGGTCGCGCCTTCCGCCCCTGGACGGCATGAATGCCGTGGGTGCGCCGGCTGCGGGTGCCGCCGTGTTGTTGGGGCATCCCGGGCGCGAGGGAGAAGGGGGCGGCCCAGCCCCCGTGCTCGCCGTCCGCGAGGTGGGCCAAGGGCGGACGATGACCCTCGCCGTGGACAGCTCGTGGCGGTGGTCGGTCACGGAAGCGGCCGCAGGACGCGGCAATCAGGCCTACCTTCGCTTTTGGAAGAATGCCGTCCGCTGGCTGCTGCGCGACCCCGCCCTCTCTCGGGTGGCGCTGGACGCGCACTCCGACGACGTCCGAGTCGGGGAGGTCGCGCACGTCGTCGCTTTGGCCCGGGATCCGGGCTTCGAACCCATGGCGGGCGCGGAGGTCGTCGTCACGTGGGAGGGGCCGACGGGGACGGGAAGCCAGGTTGGCGTGACGGACTCGGGCGGCACCTTCGTGGCGGAGATTCCGGTCGAAGCCGTCGGGTCTTGGCGCGTGATGGCCAAGGTGTCGTCGACCGAGGGGCCGGTGGGCACCGCCGAACTTCAATTGGCCGCGACCGACCGACTGCCGGAACTCGACCAATTGGGGGCCGACCGGCCGCTCATGGAGGCCTGGGTGACGCGCAATGAGGGCCGACTGGCGCGCGCGACGGACGGCGTCGACCCGCTGCGCGACGATCGGGCGGTACGCTTCCGGAACGTGCGCGACATCGAGCGCCTCGATCGCGGTGGGCTCATCCCGTGGGCCATCGCGGGGGCCTTTGGCGCCGCTTGGTGGCTCCGGCGTCGGGCCGGTGCACGCTGACGGTCGCAATCGGGGCTGGTGGTGGGTCGCCTGCGCCGTGGGGAAACGGCGCTCGACGCGCGCCGCAAGCCTAGGATAGCGGCGCGGCCGAGGTTCTCGTGGCCAAAGAGAGCGGTCCCGCACCATTTCCGTTGGAGCGGATGCGCATCTTCGGCATTGCCGCGCACGTCGACGCCGGAAAGACGACGCTGTCGGAGCGTGTGCTCTACTACACGGGGGCAAGCCACAAGATCGGCGAGGTCCACGAAGGTGCCGCCCACATGGACTGGATGGCCGAAGAGCAGGCCCATGGCATCACGATCACGTCCGCAGTGAGCCGGTGCCCCTGGCGGGACTGCGAGCTTCAGCTCATCGACACGCCCGGACACGTCGACTTCACCAT